>CAVPYZ010000003.1:0-81673 GCA_963710165.1 uncultured Alphaproteobacteria bacterium | reverse complement strand
TATCTGATCCTTGAGGATGTGAAGAATCTCGGCGGGCGATTTAAAAAACGGAGGGCCGAAAAATAGCAAGTCCGTTCAATCCGCTCTCACCGCGTTTTCTGTCGGCTGGATCCTCCTTCCCCGGCGGCGAGCATACACCTGGGTGAACTCGGCGCCAAACAGAAGAATGTTGGTGGAATAGTAAACCCAGCTCAGCAAAAGGATGAGGGCACCGGCAGCGCCGTAGGCGGATGCGGTTTCTTCGCGGCCGAGATAGAGGGCGAGGAGCATTTTTCCGAGGGAAAATAGGCATGCGGTCATGAAAGCTCCGCTCCAGACATCGCGCCACTGGACATCCGCGTCTGGCAAAACCTTGAAGATCATTGCGAAGAGAACAGTTACTACTCCGATAGAGATGATGAGGCTGGCACCTTGAGCGAGGATCTCATTCATCGGAATCGCCTTTCCAATCGCATCGTTCATGGCAGCCGTTGCTGCCGAAAGAACGAGGGAAATCAGAAGGAGAAATCCGATAACTAGAACCATGGAGAGGGCAAGGAGCCGGGTTTTGAGAAAGTTCTTAACTCCACCCCCGGGTTTGGGCTCCAGATCCCAGACCGTGTTCATCGCATCCTTGAGCTGCGCAAAAACCCCTGATGCGGTGACCAATAGGATGACAACGCCCACAATCGTCATGAGAACGTTGCTTCCGCTGCGGTTCACACTTTCTATCATTTCCTGGACGGCCAACGCGGATTCACTTCCTATCGACCCGGTGAGCTGCTGTTTGATCGCACCTTGAGCGGCTTCTTTTCCGAAAACCGCCCCGGCTATGCTGATGGAAATAACAAGAAGCGGCCCCAGCGAAAAAACAGAGTAGTAAGCCAGTGCCGCGCTGAGGCGCATGGCCTTGTCCTCCATAAATTCGGAGAACGTTTCCTTCAGGAGACCGATCGTGATCATGGCCGGATCTTAGGCGAGATCGTCCAGCTCTTCATCCATGTCATCGCCTTCCGTCGGGATGATGGTGTCAGCCAGCCAGCGACGGGCGGGAAAGGCGGGACATGCCGCCGACAAGTCCGGAAATCGCAGCCCAGATCAGAGCGTCTTTCCATGCGACTTCAGGGTTGGCAGGATTCTTAGGAGGATCATTTTGAGTGATCAGCTTGTAGCCACCGCCGACAGCCGTGCGGGCAGCGCGGGCCGCAAGCATCGGGACGATGAATCCTATGGCGATAAACAGAAGGGATTTGCTATCCGGTTTTTTCATGATGGAGGCTTTGGCGTTGCTGCAAGACTTGCACAAAATGACCGCCTTGCAAAGTTTGCTTGAACAAATCAAGAGCTTGATCGGAATCTTAACCTGTGGTCGTTTGCGAGATGCAGCGCCGATCACCAATTTTCCCGACACGAATCCTGGTGCCCGGGGTCATCTTTTCGATGGCATCCTGCGGGAGTTTGGTCGGGCCCAACATTCAGAATTCGGATCCTAGCGAACAGACTCTGGATGCTGGGGAGGCGACGGTCCAGCTTGCGCGGGTCGGATTCCGAGCAACGGCGCTGGCTGCCATCCGTAAGCGCTTGACGAGCGCCAGACAGGGAATTGCGGTCTTTTATCATCGTCCCCGAGAAATCGTTGCCGGGAACATTCCCTTGGATCTGATCCCCGATCAGGAGACGGCGTTTGCGCCCGGCACCCGGGAATTCGAGAAACTTCTGGATGAACAGGGTTTTCCAAAAGCGAGCTTCGGCCGCCTGAAGTGGCTTGTCGACGGACCGAATTTTTCCGAAACTCGACAGGCAGATCGCAGGCGCACAGCAGTCGATTCACGCGCAATTCTACATCATCGATAACGATGAGATCGCCGTCCGGTATGCCGATAAGCTCAAGGCTCGCTCGAATGATGGCGGTTAGGATACTCTATGATGATTTCGGAGCTGCCACAGCACATCTGCCAGCCCGCTTACGCCCCCGGCGGATGGCTTTGTCCCTCCGGCGGATATGCGTGATTATTTGCGAGATGGCTCCGATGTTGAAGTCCGGCTCAGTCTGAATCCCTGGCTGGTGGCAGACCACACCAAGCTTTTGGTCTTTGACAGCCGCACCGCCATTCTTGGCGGAATCAACGTAGGGCGGGAATACTATTCAGAGTGGCATGATCTGATGGTGCGCGTGGAAGGGCCAATTGTCGGGAAACTGGAAGAGCTTTCAGCAGATCCTGGAGGAGATCCGGACCTTTTGGTGATTTTGCGATGCTGACTCCCGCACGCACCTACAAGGCACCTCCACGCATGGACGGCGACATCCCGCTACGGATCCTGCGCACGGAATCAGGCCACGCCTGTCATGAAATTCGTGACGCATCGCTTCTGGCCATTCGCGGTGCTCAGAAGCGGGTCTGCGTCGAAAACCCCTATTTCGCGAGCGACGAGATCGTTGCCGCCTTGCGCTCCGCTCTTAGGCGGGGGGTCGATGTGCGTGTCATCCTGGCTGCCGAGGGTGACTCCGCGATCATGGATGCCGGAAATATTGCGACAGCACGTGTCCTTATGGAGGAGGGCGCGAAGTTTTACCGCTACCCGAAAATGGCACATCTCAAGGTCATGGTCTGCGACGATTGGGCGACAGTCGGCTCTGCAAACCTCGATATCCTCAGCATGCGTATCAACACCGAGCTAAACATCGCATTCTCAGACAAAACCGAGGTCGAAAGGCTGGTCTCCGGATTTTCCGGCCGGATTTTGCCCGCTCCAAGCGCATGACGATGAAGGACACGGAGTCCGCGACAGCACCTCTTGCGGAGATCATCGCGGATCAACTCTAAGCAATGCCTCAGAGACGCAGGCTGTGCCGGTTCCAAAACGCCCTCAGATCACCCTCGTTTCCTTTAAATACATTGCGCTCCATCGGATGGGACATACCTCCGAAGAACTTCGGACTGCGCCATGATCCGGTGCTGTAGTGCTTGGAGCGCGAGGCGCCGTTTTCCAAACGACGCCGCCGTATTGCCACATCGTCCAGTCGCTCCAGACACCGTAGAGATCCGTCGGCTGTCTGGAGTAAGCGCACCCGCGCGCGACATGGTCCGCTCTGTTCCGCCCGGCCCGTAAAGCGCCAGCCAATAAGGCGAGCGACGTATGATTCTTTTCTGATCCTGCGAGGCATTGCGAAGCCGGGCCCGCAGGCCGTCACTGTTTTCAAGATAAGTGACCGGATACACACCGGTTCTGTCGTGGACGCGGGTCATGAATTTTACCAGCCGGTCCGGGGTGGAATTCGTATCGAAGTCGCCCACAAGCAGGATGCGGTTTTGTGAAATCCCCTTGGCTCGCGCCACCGCCTTTACCCGGCTTACGAAACTGTCTGCCTGTGCGGCCGGATCCTGGTTCATTGTTACGAAATGATACGCGCCGAGCAGCATGCCTTCGCGATCCGCGGATTTCATGAAGTCTCCGAACTTGTCATCGAGCAGAGGCCCTTTCGCGGAGCGGGCGATTAGTGCCTTCGCTCCGTTTTTGCGAAGAGCTAGACGTTGTCTTGCGAATACTTGTCACCTCCGCGTTGGATCTCCTTGGGATCCCAGCCGGAAACATTCAGAACCGCGGGTGATCTGGAAACGCTCGTGCCCCGAAGCCCCCTCCGCCTTGTGTGAATATCGGGATCAGGGCATAGCAGCAGTTTTTTCATCTCCGATGGAACCATTCCTCGTGAAAGGCCAAGGAAGATACATGTTCAGTCGATATGCGGGCTCTAACACATACCTGCGGGAAAACCAGCTAGTCCTTCCGCGTCATTTCGACAAAGACATCCTCCAACGTCGCCTCGTGTCGGAAAAGCGACCTAAGTGGCCAGTTGTTTAAAGAGGAAGCGGTCAGATGGACTGCCGGGTATCCGTGCCGGAATCGGACCAGACTGTGAAGCGCCCCCAGCCTTCCTCCAACTCCTCGCAGCTCACCTTTTTTACGTTAGGTAGCTCTGAAAGAATAGGGGTGGCAATGTCTTTGGACACTTGAAGCTCGCACTGGATCCTGCCTGCGGTCCGCATCTCCGCGATCAAATTCTGTGGCGTGTCCGCCGCCTTGATTTTTCCTTTGTCGATGATGACCACCCGGTTTGCGATCATTTCCACTTCCGAAAGGATGTGGTGGAAATCAGACGTGTGGTTGAGCGAGAGGTGCTTGATGAGCTCGCGTATCTGCCGGATCTGTATGGGATCGAGGCCGTTGGTGGGCTCGTCCAGGATCAGAAGATCTGGCTGGTGGACCAGGGCATCGGCCAGTCCCACACGTTGGCGGTAGCCTTTGGAGAGGGTTTTGATCATTTTCCTCTGCACGCCATCAAGGCCACAGTGTCGATGACATGGGAAACCCGACGACGCGTTTCGCCATTGGCGAGGCCCCTTTTATTAAAGCAAATGCTGCATTTGATCGAGCCGTTCGTGAAACAGGTGCAACACAGCTTCAAAGTGCTTATCACAACGTGAAAGAGCGCGTTGTTGCAACGTCATCTTCGATCATGCCAAGCGTTTTTGCATCTGCGACAACTGTTAAGACAGACGTACAGGCAAAAGATACGGGTTCCGATGTTGTGGACTTTGATCCTATAACAGCTGAACTCAGATACAGAAAAAAGTCCGCAATATCCGATTTAAACCGGATATTTTAACTTTTCTATATATGCGTCTTACTGACCTTGCGCTTGGGTGAAGCCGTTTTCACCGTCGAAGGTGTAGAGGTTTTCAATTTTGATCACATCCAACTCTTGGGCAATTAGCTGGTCAACCAGATCAAGCATATGTGGATGGATCATGTCACTCTTTGCCATATAACGCAGACGCCAATGATCACCGCAGAATGTTTCCTCTGCCCCGTCTGGCCAGACTTTCATGCCGCGGTTGGAAATCATTTCCAATGTGAACAGGTTATTGCCGATTTTATTCGTCATATCACCCAGCTTTTTGGCATTTCCTGTCCAGTCCAGATATACATCACACCCGACCAACACTTTTTTCTGTGCCTTGAATTCGGATGGTTCGGGTAATTCTAACCCGCCCGGCTTTGCTTCGCCGTATTCTTTTGCGGGGAGTGTCGCAGGTTTTTGTCCCATGCGCTCAATAACGGCTTGTGTAAATTCATCTGTGCCGACACGTGCCTTACTAACACTCTCACGATAGATATCGCCTGTATGAATGCCATCTTCTATTGTTTTTAACCATGCATTATGCACACGCTCTGCCACATCATTTTGACCGATATGAACCAGCATCATGATCGAGCCGAGTAAGAGCCCCGACGGATTGGCAATACCCTCACCTGCGATATCGGGCGCGGTGCCGTGCATAGCCTCAAACATAGCGCACCCCTTACCAATATTGGCGGAAATTCCCAAACCGACAGACCCTGTAATCTCTGCCGCCACATCGGATATAATGTCGCCATATAAATTTTCCGTTACGACGACGTCAAACTCTTCCGGTTTTGCCGCAATGCGGGCGGTGCCGATATCAATGATATAACGTTCCTGTTCAATCTCGGGGTATTCCGCGCCCACTTCCTGGAATACTTGATAGAACAGGCCGTCCGCCATTTTCATGATGTTGTCTTTAATCATACAAGTGACTTTTTTGCGGTTATTCGCCTTGGCATATTCAAAGGCATAGCGAATGATTTTTTCCGACCCCGGACGAGAGATCAGCTTCATGGACTCACAAACAGTCTGCGTCTGGCGATATTCAATACCCGCATATAAATCTTCTTCATTTTCGCGGATGATCACAATATCCATTTTTGCATGATCGGTTTCAATAAATGGATGATAAGACGTACAGGGACGTACATTTGCGTACAGACCCAACGTCTTTCGCACCGTCACGTTCAGGCTTTTGTACCCCTTGCCCGATGGTGTGAAAATGGGTGCTTTCAGAAAGACTTTTGTACGCCTGATGGAATCCCACGCTGCTTTTTCAATACCGTTTTTTATACCGCGTCCGTAAACCGCTTCGCCAATTTCAACTTCTTCAATCTCCAGCCGCGCGCCGGCCGCTTCCAGAATTTTCAGTGTGGCGTCCATAATTTCGGGGCCAATGCCGTCGCCCTTTGCAACGGTAATAGGTGTTAGATCACTCATACATTTTCCTTTTCAGATGATGTCATTTCTTTAATCGCATAAATATCGCGGATTTTAAACAAGACGACCAGATTGATGATAATCACAAAATAACTGCCGATAATTTTCCACGTCATGTCGTGCCCCATATCATAGGGGGACCAGATGGTGTAGATAACAGCCAGTGTCATCACAACGGTCAGAGCCGCATTTGCGAAAATCAGGTAGTCCATTGCTTTTCTCATGATTGTTTCCTTTTGGTTTTCTTCTGCTGTTTCTGTGTTTTTTTCTCGGCTCTTTTTTCTTTTTTGATCGCTTTATTTTGATTAATTTGCTGTTGTACCAGATCGGTTCGCATATTGGTCGGTCCGTATTTCAAAATCAGAAAGGCACAGGTTGCCGATAAAATAGAACCGACCAGAACACCCATGCGCACCGATGCCTGCATCTCCACCCCGTCATAGGCAAGCCCCCCGACAAAGAGCGACATGGTGAACCCAATCCCGCATAGGAGAGAGACAGCATAAAGTTGCCACCAATTTGCATTATTGGGTTTGGGGGATAACCCCATTTTAATCGTAATGAACAGAACAGTGAAAATACCAACCTGTTTCCCGATAAATAATCCGACAATAATCCCGAGTGTGACAGGATCAAGCAAATCCTTAAATCCCATTCCCGCAAAAGGAACACCCGCATTGGCAAAGGCAAAAATAGGTAATACGCCGAACGCCACCCACGGATGAAGCGCATGTTCCAGCTTCTTCAAGGGGCAATGAATTGTATCCGCGCCGCGTAGAGGAATAAAAAACGCTGTAATAACACCCGCCAGTGTTGCATGAATGCCCGACTTCAAAACGGCAATCCATAATATAATACCAATAATAATATAGGGCATTGTTCCAAGTGTGCCACGTCTGTTGAGGATAAACATTACCATCAGCGCCGCCGCGGCGAAGAAGAGCGGGTTCATATAGACATGGTCGGAATAGAATATGGCAATAATCAAAATTGCGCCCAGATCATCAATAATGGCAACAGCGGTTAGCAATATTTTTAAGCTGATCGGTGCACGTGACCCAACCAAGGAGAGAACGCCAAGAGCAAAGGCAATATCAGTTGCAGCAGGAATCGCCCACCCTCTGACAGCTTCCGGATTATCCTGATTTAAGTAATAGAATAACGCCGCAGGAACAACCATACCACCAATCGCGGCAAGCGCTGGCAGTAAGGCACGCGTACGGCTGGAAAGCTCCCCTTCCAGTAATTCGCGCTTGATCTCTAATCCAACAAGGAAAAAGAAAATAGCCATTAGGCCGTCATTGATCCAGAGAAGGATTGATTTTTTGAGCAGAAGGTCCGATCCGTAATCATCGGAAAACCCGATACGGAATTGCGTTTCATTTAGAATGTAATGGTACAGATCATATAGGTCTGTATTGGCAATGATAAGGGCAAGTGACGCGGCGATCACCAAAACGATACCACCCGCCGCTTCCAGACGGAAAAAGTCTTTTAATTTTTCGGTAATGCGCGCAGGCGCCATATTGGGTGGGGTATCACTCATATAATAAAGTATAGAGGATTTTCAGCGGCTGTTAAGCCGCTAAATCCATTAAAATAAAATTATCTCATCATCCCCATCATTTGAGACATATCAGTGCCGTTCATTTGAACTTTACCATCAGGTGATAGCGTCAAGGTGTAACCACGATAATCGCGCCCATTATCATCTTTTTTCTGCTGTCCGAACATCTGCATCATGCCAAGACCCGTTGCGTATTGTTGCAACATGATACGGACAGGCGGCGCTGTCTCTTCGCTTTTCATGCGTTGATCCATGATTTGCATCAGGTAATCCATCCCGTAAAATCGCACTTCTGTTTCGCCCTGCATCATAACAGGGGATTGCGGGTTCACATGACCCAAACCATTGATAAGCAGCAACCATACATCATTGCCGATATAGGAATCATTGATTTTAATTTTTGTCTCTGCCTCCGCCAGCATATTAATGAATTCGGAAGAGTTTTGCGCAAACAGACTTTCTAACTGTTTATTGTTATTTCCGGCTTGCTCCGCCAAAGCGATAGATTTATCAGCCAAAGAAGCTAGCGGCAAGTTTTCAAAACCGATGCCAAAGCTGACATTTTCCGGAACCAGCTCTTGCGGGGTTGCGCCGCCAAACTCTTCTTCAAACTGTTTCAAACCAATATCAATCCCTTTGACAGCGTAGGAGACATCAAACTTCGCCTTGTCATCTTCAATCGTCGACATAAAGGACTCTACAGAAATTTCTTCAATACCGAACTCTTTTAACGTATGCGCTGTCTCGGGTGTTTTATTCAACCTGACAGAAATATCAGATAACATCATTTTAAAATCATACGTATCAAACCCCTCTGTAAATAATGTTTTATAGGATTTGAGCAGTGGAAGCATATCAATCTCAGCTTCATCTTCAACCGTATTTTCACTTACATCGTAAAGGCTTTCCGATAAATTATCATATGCCTGAAAAAATTCGCTATAGGCCGCAGGATTCAGCTTTTGAATATCTTGTTTCGTATTAAAGTTAAGGATGGTTACACCGCCAACATCTTGCGGCAACTCAATGGAAATTTTACCCATGCTGCTATTATAGGGGCCGGACCACAAATTATTATCATCAGGCACTAACTTCGCATTGGCAATCACATCAGAGAAATTGACAGAGAATTTGTCAATGCCGTCAAATTCACGACGATATTCCTCCGGTATATAAACCTGAAGCGCGGCATTCAGCATACTGCCCGTCAATTGTGCAAAAGACTGTAAGTCATTATGCCAAAGTCCCTTAAACTCATTACCGGATTCGAACGTAAAGGTCATAAATTCGACTTCACGCCCGTCTTTGGTATTCATCACCGCATAAATCGGCTTGTTTTCAGCAGAAAATTCAATGTCGAAGGCGGACGGATCACCTGTGGGACGAACGCGCAGACCGATTTTGTGAAAAATCTCGATGCTTTCAAACTCTTCTTCCCCCTCTGGCGGATATATTGTTGTGCGATCAGGGAAAGAAACTTCATAGTGATCAGTTCTGGGGGTCACTTCAAAAGCACCTCTAAACTCCACATGTTCGGATATATTATCCTTTTCTTCGTCCGAAAACATTCCCAGCATATCTGCATATTGATTAACAAAATAAATGTCTTCGATCATTCTTTTGACCTCAGCTGCACCCTCGGGTGAAATCTTTGCAATACGACCATTGGTCAGAAGATCACCCTGCACAGGGGGGACATACTCAACCTTCTCTTCGCGTGTGTCACATCCTGCTATAAACAGAACAGACAGCATTGTCAGCATCATAAATGGGAAAGAAATTTGGGAAACGCGCATCTTTTTGGTCCTCGATCTTGTGGGCGTGGTATATAAATCTATACTCTTTTAACAAAGCTGAGTTAGCTTGACCAGAGCGAATGACATATGAAAAGAAATTTTTACCTCCCCAGCGATGATCGCTCTATAATACGTGCCTGTCTTGGTCCGACCAATACCGGTAAGACAACATATGCGTTAGAGCGCATGACCAGCTATAAAAGTGGTGTGATCGGGTTTCCCCTGCGTCTGCTTGCCCGTGAGAACTATGATAAACTGGTGCAGGAAAAGGGCGTTTCCGCCGTGGCGCTGGTCACAGGCGAGGAAAAGATTATTCCGCAGAATGCGCGTTATTTCCTCTGCACCGTTGAAGCCATGCCGGTGGAGCGTGATTTTGAATTTCTGGCGATTGATGAAATCCAGCTTTGCGCTGATCCCGAACGCGGCCATGTTTTCACAGACCGCCTGTTACGGGCGCGCGGAAAATTTGAGACAATGTTTCTGGGGGCAGAAACAATCCGTCCGATTATCCGTGAATTGATACCGGAAACCGAATTCACCACGCGCGAACGCCTGTCCGAACTCACCTATACTGGCTTTAAAAAGCTGTCCCGCCTGCCGAAACGTACGGCGGTCGTGGCGTTTTCGGTTGATGATGTTTACCGCTATGCAGAGATGATCCGTCGTCACCGCGGCGGCACAGCCATTGTTCTTGGCGCGCTCAGCCCGCGCGCACGCAATGCACAGGTTGAACTATACCAGTCGGGCGAAGTGGATTTTATGGTGGCAACAGACGCCATTGGTATGGGTTTGAATATGGATATTAATCATATTGCCCTTGCCGCCACACGCAAATTTGACGGGCACAGGCCACGTACACTTAATACAGCAGAGATGGCTCAAATCGCGGGACGCGCAGGGCGCGCCAAGCGTGACGGTACTTTTGGTATTACCGGACACGTACGTGATCTGGAAAATGAAGTCACCGAAGCGATCAAGCTGAATACCTTCCCTCCCCTTGAAAAAATCATCTGGCGTAATCACGATTTGAATTTTAGATCACCGCAGGCTCTCATTAAGAGTCTGGAATATAAATCAAATTCTCCTTACCTGACCAAGGGGCGTCTTTCCGATGATCACCGTACGCTGATTGCTTTGGCGGAACAAAAAAGCGTGATGGATATTGCCACCTCACCCGATCTGGTGCGCCTCTTATGGGATGCGTGCCAGATTCCCGATTTTCGCAAAACATTATCCGACACGCATCAGGCCCTGATTGCGGAGATATTTTTCAAGTTACTGGACGGCTACCTTCCCACCGATTGGGTACAGAAACAGATCAACCGCCTAGATGATACCGAGGGCGATGTTGATACACTTATGACCCGCATTGCACATATACGCACATGGACCTTTATCACCCACCGCGCGGGTTGGTTGAAAGACGCCGAAAACTGGCAAAGAGACACCCGCACCATCGAAGATAAACTTTCAGACGCATTGCATGAGGCTTTAACCCACCGTTTTGTGGACAGACGTACATCCGTTTTGGTGAAAGCGATGGAAGAAAAGGGGGAACTCCTAGCGGGGATTAAGCGTAATGGAGAAGTCGTCGTTGAAGGGGAAAAAATCGGCTATCTCAGCGGGTTTCAGTTTATTCCTGATGACAATAGCGGCGGAAATGAGTATAAAGCAGTTATGAGCGCGGCGCGCTCTGCATTAAAACAGGAAATTGAACGACGCATGACCGATATTTTAAACGCCGAAGCCACCCAGTTCCGTTTGCAGGAAAATGGTGACATTTGCTACCAACCCCTTGCCAGCAACCCTCTGCCCGGGCAGAGGGTTGCCGCGATTAAAAAGGGTGATAGCCTTTACAGCCCCGATGTCACATTATCTGAAAGTGACTTGTTACAAGACACGGATAAAAAAGCATTACAACTGAAGCTAAAAGACGCTTTAAAGCAACAGATCGCAACCGTGCTTGAACCTCTTGTCAAGCTGACAGAACATGAGGAAGGGGTTGCCGCCCCTGTACGCGGATTGGCACACCAACTTCATGAAAAACTCGGCATTATGCCACGTGAAAAACTGGAGGATATGATTGCGGGTCTGGATACAGATACCAGACGTACGGTACGTCAAAAAGGCGTACGTCTTGGCCCCGTTCTTGTCTTCATGCCTGCTATGGGTAAACCCGCCGCCATTCGAATGAAAGCGATTTTGTGGAGCCTTTGGAATGATCAGACCCTGCCTGCACCGATCCCCAGAGACGGCAGTGTTTCCGAGGTTGTTGATCCCAAAGCGATCAACCGCGCCTATTATCAATCTATCGGCTATCCGGTCTATGGTGTACGTGCTATTCGTGCCGATATGCTGGACCGTATTGTCTGCGAAATTTATGATACAGCCAAAGAGGGGAAATTTCAGGCACAACATAAAATGGCAGAATGGCTCGGCTGTCCCATTGCCGAACTTTACGACATTCTGAGTGATCTTGGTCATAAGAAAATCCACGATCCGGCACACGAATCCGAAAAAGTGGAGGCCAGCTCCGAAACTTCGGTAAAAGAAGAAAAAACTGAAACATCGACACCTACGAAAGCAACCGAAAACGTACAGGACAAACCTGCCGAAACTGTTGAGCCTTCAGCGATATCTGAAGAAGCCCCTCGCAAAGACGTTTCGTCCCCTGAAACTTCTGAAGAAAAAGCAGTGCCCGAGCAGAAGAAAACTGAACAGAAAAAACCCGAGCTTGCGACATTCGCGTTAAAACGTGGCAAAGCATCGACTAAACCGTACATTAAAAAAGATAAGCCTGCAGGAAAGAAACCCTACAATAAAAATAAAAAGCCGCAATCAAACAAACCAAATGTGATCAGCGCAAAGGCGAAAAAATCAGATGAGGATAATCCGTTCGCTATTCTAAAACAGCTGAAAAAGTAGAGAGTGTAAAATGCAAATATATCGTCATTGCGCACATGATGTATCATGCAAAGCAATCCAGAAAGAATACTGCACTAGATTGCCTCGTCGCATCTTACTCCTTGCAATGACGTTTTATATCATAGGATTTTCCGCTACCTCAAACGCCGCTGAATTTTCCGGAAAATACATGCTTCACATTTGCTCTGCCGATAAGACAGGAAAAGAAATGATTCCCGGTGGACATACAGCGTGTCAGGCCTATATTGCTGGTATCATTGACTATCATAATTTGATAAAGTCTTTAAAGACCGCGCCGGGGCTTGATTTTTGTATACCAAAGGACACGCCCCTTTCTGTTATTCAACAGGGAATGGTCATGTATTTACTTAAAAACGGACAGCATGATGACTTTATTGCATCGCCCGCTGTTGCAATCGCCCTTAACCAGATGTACCCATGCAAGAAAAAGAAACGCCAACGCAAGTAGAAGATAATAACGAACTCAAGAACTTTCCGGATGAGATGGGCACGCCCATTGATGAAAACTGGCGGGATTATTCAAAGTTCGAGCGCAACCCCAAAGACGCCGAAGTGATGCAGCGTATCTGGAACATTTTTTGCTCCCGCCTGTTTCCGATCCTCAGCATGATTTATATTGCCTCCGTTTTGGGAATCTGCCTAAAACATGGAACCCATTTCTTAACCGATGGGTCGGCACATTATATCAGCATGATGATTATCATCTGGGTTTCCATTGCCCCTGTTACATGGATTTGTATGCGCGCCATGATCGGTGAATTTCAGGGACGCGCCAAAACCTGGTACTTATGGATAGCAGGGTCACAGGCGTTGTGTGGGCTGTTATTTTTCTTCCTCTTTCCAACGGATATGGGGCCATGGCTTTGGGGGTTTCAATCATTTTTTGTGGCGTCCATTCCTATACACATCGTGGTCTATTTCTTCTTTATGCAACGCGCGCTTCCCCCTCCTGCCGCGTGGCCTTTAACAATTATCGGGCTGGTATTTATGGGATATGGATTGTTTTTTGCGTAAAAGCTTCTGGACAATGAGGCTCTGTTCTGTTTATAAGACCCCTAGAATAAAAACTAGAAAATTCAATTTTATAAAACGGAGACAATATGGAACGTACTTTTTCAATTATCAAACCAGATGCCACGAAACGCAACCTGACGGGCGCGATTAACAAACGTTTTGAAGAAAACGACCTGCGTATTGTTGCGCAAAAGCGTATTCGTATGAGCGATGATCAAGCCAAGGGTTTTTATGCAGAGCATTCAGAACGCCCTTTCTTTGGTAGCCTTGTCTCATTTATGACATCCGGCCCCGTTGTTCTTCAGGTTTTGGAAGGCGAAAACGCCATCAAGAAAAACCGTGATATCATGGGCGCCACAAATCCTGCAGATGCAGATGACGGCACAATCCGCAAAGATTTTGCGGAAAGTATTGAAGCCAATTCCGTGCACGGGTCAAACTCACCAGAAAGTGCGAAACGCGAGATTTCCTTCTTCTTTGATGATAAAGAAATTGTTGGTTAATCGAATCAACTAAGCATTCGATCTTTTAAGCGCCTCTTTTGCTTCGATATGCGCTTTTTGTATCTCAATTAGCAGGTCGTCGGCACCGACGTCTGCTTTTGCTTTGATATTTTCTTCTAACCGCGCTGATAAATCATGTATCTGTGATAAAGCAAAGTTACCCGCCATGCCTTTTAGTTCATGCGCGCGCATATTGACTTCCTGAATATTATTTTCCTGTAAAGCCGCCTGCAAATCTATCAAAATTTCATCTGTTTTTTCAAACACACTCTCTAAAAGCTCTTTGACTTTTTCTTCTCCTAAAGTCTCGAGTAAGGAGCTGATCATTTCCTGATCAAAAAAGTTATTCTCCCATAGAGAATGCGGCGGAGGTTCGATAAAGTTTTTATCTATAATATCTGACGAAGGAGATGTGATGGAAACAGTCTCTTCTTCTACATCATTTGCATCATTATTCATTGCATCTAGTTGTTGAAGGATTGCCGGACGTTCATCTTCCAAGCTTGCTTTGTAAGACCATGATGTCGGTTTATCCTCATCGGCTTTAAAGCTCTCCTCTTCCGTATTTCTTGCCACAACAGTCCCAGCGGAGTTTTCTTCTTTATCGGCGCTCTCATCATTCATATCTTGCGATGATGTTATATCCAGACTTGCAATCATGTCTTCCAAATGTTCGGGCATGACAGGTTTATTCAAAATGCCTGATAGTTCCTCTTTTTTCAGTCCGGTTTCTTCTATCGTCACACGATGTCCGGTTAATAAAACAGTGTATTTTATGTAGAGAGACGGATCAGATTTCATGGCGCGGATCGCCTCTGGCCCGCTCATTCCCGGTAATTCCCAGTCCATGAAGACCAGATCAAATTTTTCATCTTTTGCAAGGATCAGCGCGTCTTCGGCATTACTGCATGCCATCACCTCATGCCCCAGTTTTTTTAGAAATGTTTCGATCACTTGTTGCGATACAAGATTATCCTCGACCACCATTATCTTGATAGCGTCCGGATTATGAACATCTTCATAATCGTCTGCCATATTATGCTCTTCAATCTCAGAGATTGTTTGCTCCATCGGTAATTGGTCTTCTTCAATTTCCAAAGGATTTACATTTGTGTAGTTGATAAATTCTTGTACCTTCTGATTATTCTCGCGCTGTTTCGCGGCCACCAATAAATGGATAGAGAAGCGACTTCCTTTATTTTCTGCGCTTTCAACTTTAATTTTCCCGCCCATTAACTCAATCAAACGCTGGCATATTGCGAGACCCAAACCGGAACCACCATATTTTCCTGCAATTGACGTACTGGCCTGTGAAAATGGATTGAACAGGTCTTCCAACGCTTGTTGCGGAATACCGATACCTGTATCTTCAATCGCAATTGAAAACGGATAAAGATCGCTATTTTCATCCGTCGGTTTCATTCTTTTACTTGGACGGATATGTATGGTGACCCCTCCCTGCTCAGTAAATTTAATGGCATTCCCCAGCAAATTCAATAATACCTGGCGTAATCTGGGCGCATCTCCGCGTATTTCTAACGGCACATCGGGGCTGATTTCCAATTTTAGATAAATCTTTTTGGTTTGAGCGTGCCCGGCCATTAATGTAGCTGTACTTTGAACAAGGTCTTTGACATTAAAGAAATTTTCTTCGAGCGCCATTTTACCCGTTTCAATTTTTTCAAAATCCAGAATATCGTTCAATAACAACGTCATTGACTCACCGGATTCCATGATGGACTTCGAATATTTCTTTTGCTCATCACTCAACGGCGTATCCATCAAAAGACGTACTAATCCCATAATACCTGTCATGGGTGTACGTATTTCATGACTAATAACCGCTAAAAAAGCCGATTTTGCCCTGTTTGCTTCATCTGCGCTTTCTTTGGCGCGTTGCATATCTTTACGACGGCGTACGTCAATCTGACGCAGCTCTGCCATCATTTGTCTTTCGCGCTCGACCACTGTTAATAAACGATTATATTCGCCTTCTTCTTCGGCTTCTTTCAGATTTTTGATAGATGTCGGCAGAACTGAGAAATCAAAAGAACTTTGTTGGCTAGTATCAGTCGGGGTCATCACCACCGAGACAAACAGAAATACAATCGCGCCTTTTAAAACAACATATGGCAGCGTGAGTGGCATATATTCAAAACTGGTTAAAAGCTCTAATCCGTTTAATAGAAAAAATATCAAGCTTAAGCCGATAAATAACCACGATAGACAAGTCCATATCGATGACTTATAGCCGTCCTGATAATAGGCAAGAGAAAGAATGGCAAAACTGACACAAAATAAAACGGCTGGAACAATCATTAAAATGACATTCATCAAACCGAAACCCTCCGGTAGAAACACCACGATAATGCCGCAAATTACCATCAGCGCATAAGGCAGCCCAACGGATAATATCTCGCTTTTATCTTTAAAAGTGATGGAATTTTGTAAAAAGACGCCAAGCGCCATAAAACTCATCATTATAAATAATAAGAAGGGCTGTAAAACCGCTATAAACCCACCTTCCATTAAAGGAATTTTTGCCGAAACGAGGAAAACGCCAAAGGCTGCGTATGCCACAAAATAGGGAATAAATTTTGCGCTTTTCAAAACATAAGCCAAAAATGCCGCAAACCCCATACCTAAAAACAAGAACAGAACAGCTCTTGAGCCGTCTTTTGAAGCATCCTGCGTAAAGAAATAATCCCGCTCTGATGACACGTACGGCGTTAAAACCAAGGGAATATAGTCAGCAGGATTAACATAGAATAATAATGTAATGTCACGGTTTTTGGGAATGTTGACTTTTAAATATGACGTATTTATTTTAACGGAAGACTTTTCATCCCTATTATTCGTACCAAAAAGAATGGCATTTTCAATTGTTCCTTGAGAGTGAAATAAATCTTTAATAAGAGAAAAGATAAATTCTTCTTCATCGGACTCATTGCGAATATTCAAAACAAACCATGTTGGCGCACCGTCCACACCGAAAGATAATCTGGTTTGATCGATATTTTGATACTGCGCTTCGCCGCGGTCATATGCCTGCATAGCGGCCTGAGATGTCAAACGTGATTTCGTATCATCAATTTGCCCCATATATGATGCCATGGGAATCGATGACATATCATTTTCTAAAACCAGAACGCGTTCCTGCGCGACAACTTCATGGCCAAGTGCACCTACTGTCAGGCATATCAGAATGACAAAACATATTGCACGACGTAGCGATTTTACTGCGCTCTGTAAGACGTATCTGTTTTTTTTAAATTTTTCAGGCATTAAACAAGAATCATGAATAGTTGAGGCCGTGATCGGTCTTTTCATTATAATCGTTTATAAACCTTACAAAAGAATGAATTATTTTAAATTTTATGCTTTTGCGCGATGTGCATTTTTTTCTGCCCACTCATCGGGATTATGCAGAAAGGATTCAACCTCTTCCAATGTTTCAGAATCGAAATATTCCAGCTCCTTAGCCACCGCCAAAACGTCCCACCATGTCGCAAGCTGATGCAGAGTCACGCCCATGGATTTATTATTTTCTTCACTAGCGGATAGGATGCCGTAATGAAATACAACAAATCCATGCTCGACAACACATCCTGCCTCACGCAAGGCATTGATAAATATTTTTTTACTGCCGCCATCTGTTTGTAAATCTTCGACCAGAATGACTTTTTTGTTCTCGCCCTCAATATGGCCTTCAATTTGTGCCATGCGTCCGAAACCCTTTGGTTTTTTTCGAACGTAAAGCATGGCTTTATTCATACGCTCTGCCAGAAACGCGGCATAGGGAATGCCTGCTGTCTCACCGCCTGCTAAATAATCGATATTATCTGCCCCGACATTTTTTTCTAATAGCGACACACCGTGATTCATCAAAACGGCGCGCTCCTTCGGGAAAGCAATTAATCTGCGAATATCGACATAAACGGGGGATACGCGCCCGGATGTAAAAACAAACGGTTCTTTCGAATTAAACAGAACCGATTTTGTATCCAGTAAGATTTTTGCTGTATCTTTTGCAATTGAACTCATGCCGCTTCCTCTTCATCATCCAGTCTTGTTAAGCTGTAAAAAACACCCATGATGCGACCAAGTGGTTCACCAATAACGGGATTGGCGCTTTGTCCGCGATAAATCGCCAATTTATCTTCACTCTTACGACGGATCAGGAACGGGTCACCCGCGCGGGCAGGGCCATTCGGGTCGATTAATAAAATATCGCCTTCTTGATAATAGGGCGCGAAAGAAGAACTGGTAATTTCCATCGCCCAGGCTTCGCTTGAAAGGGTTGGCTGACCTTCCGGCATTGAAAAGACCGAATGGCTGCTGGTATTCGGATAACCGTTTTCGTTAAAGACTTGCGGATCGGAGGCGACATCATCCTGTAATAACGGAAGGTCCCTGTTATTTTGCACAATATTTGTTGGCGCAACTGGCGCTGGTGCTTCCAATGCGCGCGGGACGGTTTTAGTATCTGCGCTGGTCGCGGCTTTATCACCCATTAGCGCAATAAAATCGCTCATCGTTGAGTCCGTGGCGGCCAAAACCTTTGACAGACTTTCTGTTGAAGGCCAGCGCGGCTTACCATCTGGGCCCTTACGCTTGCTTTTATTAAAACTGGTCGGATCCAGCCCCGCTTTTTTAGCAAGCCCAGATGCCGAGTAACCATTCGTTTTCGCGAGTTGATCCATCGCGTTCCATAATTTTGCGTGTGTAAACATGATGAGGAATATATACCCACATTGAACGTCCTGTAAAGATCAGACCCGAAATTATTTCTTCATGATCAGCATCATTGATCTGCTGCTCTATACAGTTTATATGTGAAAGATGTTCGGAACGATCAACGGCTATATTGCACGCAACCTTGTCACAGCGCTGATTCTTATCGCTTTGGTGCTTGCGGCAATTATTTTTATGACCCAGTCGCTGAAATTTCTGGAACTGGTCATTCGTGCCGGCGCGGCGGGCACCACGTTTTGGCTTTTAACACTGCTTATCCTGCCACGATTTTTGGAAATTATCCTGCCGCTATCCCTCGCCATTGGAACATTGTTTATTTATTACCGCATGATGAGCGATCAGGAACTGACCGTGATGCGCGCCAGCGGGTTTTCCCCTCTGCGCCTGGCAAAACCGGCCCTGATTATTGCGGGGTGCTTGATGATGTTTTTATGGGTGATGACATTATGGCTGACTCCGCAAAGCATGCGCAAAGTAGAATTCATGCAGCAAAGCCTGAAAACGGAATTCTCCAATGTGTTATTTGAGGATGGTGTGTTCAACCGTTTCGGAAATGACATTACTTTTTTTATCCGTGATCGCGGCGCGAACGGCGAGCTGCGTGGGCTGATAATTCATGATACCAGAGAGCAAAACCCGAACCCCGTTACAATCACGGCAAAAAGCGGACAGATTACAACAACACAGGACGGCAAAATACAAATCACGGTTTTTGAAGGCTCACGTCAAGATTATAACCCGCAAACTAATATTTTAAATCGTTTGGATTTTGAGCGATATAAAGTTGATCTGCCCAGTTCCGCACAAGTTAAAGACCGTTGGCGCGATGCGAATGAGCGCACAACAGGGGAACTATTGAAACCCGACCTGAATGATCCGGAAGATATTGAAAACCTCTCCACCTTTCGGGTTGAATTACAACGCCGTTTGGTCAGCCCCGTTCTTACTATTACATTTCTATGTGTCATTTTTCCCATTCTCCTTCTCGGGCCGCAGGGCAGACAGGGGCTGATCAAAAAAGTCAGCCTCGCCAGTATTGCGCTACTTTTAATCCAGTCGCTTTATCTGGCAGGATTTAATCTGGCGCGCAAAAACGAAATTCTGGGACTGGGATGTATGTATATTTTTGCCTTTGTCCCCATTGCGATCGGCTTATTTATGATGAGTTCTTTTGGTGAAAACCTGCGTCGTCATATGCTTTTTACACGTACACGTACGCCCCGTATGAAGGAGCCAGCCTTATGAAACATGTCATCAATCCGCTGTCTTTTACCCTATCGAAGTATTTGTCATTACGCTATCTCTATACATTACTGGCATTTCTGGGCGCACTTCTGGCTATTATCTATATGCTAGACGTGATCGAGTTATTAAGACGTGCCGGAAAAAGCGGCGATGTGCCGATTTCCGTGGTGTTGCAAATGGGATTGTTCAAATTGCCGGAGGTCGGACAGGTCATTTTACCCTTTGCCATACTCTTCAGCGGTATGTACACATTTTGGGCACTGACCAAACAATATGAACTGGCGGTCATACGCGCCGCCGGATTATCCGTTTGGCAATTTTTGCTCCCCATCCTGTTTGTTGGTTTTTTATGCGGTACATTACATGTCACCCTTATCAATCCGCTCAGCGCAATGCTGCTTGACCGTTTTGAACAGTATGAAACGCGCTATCTAGGTAGTCAGCGTCATCTTATCTCCGTCTTTAAAAACGGCTTCTGGATACGTGAAAAAGAAACCAAGGCAGGAGAAGTCATTTTACACGCCGAAAAAATTGATCCCGAAACATGGCAATTACAAAATGTGATGGGTCTGGCTTTCAATGAAACAGATTCCCACACCAGCCGCTTGGATGCCGCCCGTGCAGGGTTACAAGACGGTTACTGGTTGTTTGAAGATGTTCACATCACACAAAAGGGAATCGCCAATGAACGACGTGAAACTTATAAGCTGGCGACCTCCCTCACCCGTAAGGATATCGAAGACAGTTTTGCCAATCCAGAAACCATTTCTTTCTGGAATATGCCGTCCTATATTAAAACCCTGGAAGCAACCGGTTTTGACAGCACGCAACTACGTATTCATTACCATTACCTGCTCTCTTTTCCCATTTTGTTTATGGCCATGATATTGATCGCCGCGGCTGTGTCATTTCAGCCACCCCGCAGCACCTATACCTTTATTCTTATTTTGGCAGGAATTGCACTCGGCATTTCTATCTTCTTCCTGTCCAGTTATTTACAGGCACTGGGCAGTTCAGGACAAATCTCGCCGTCCCTTGCGGCATGGGCACCCGCCATTATTACGTTTTTATTGGGACTTAGCGCCCTCTTAACATTGGAAGATGGGTGACATTTTTACCATACCTCTATAAGAAAAATGTGACGCCTACTATGCAAAAATTATCTTTCTGGTAATAAATATATGATCTTATTATAAAAGATTATTATTTACACATCACCACGCTATTAAAAATGGAATATCTATGGGCCTGACTAACTTTTTACCTTCCGCAAAACCTTCCCTTCTGGCCGTTGCAGGCTGTTTATTACTATCAGCTTGTGCATCAAGTGATGATACAAAATACGGACAGGTTTATGACCCGTTTGAAACATCAAACCGCGCGGTTTTTGCATTTAATCAGGTCTTGGATGAAAACGTTGCCGAGCCGATTGCAAAGGGGTACGAAATTGTTATTCCGGAACCGGGACGCGTTGGTGTTAAAAATGTTCTGCAAAACCTTGCCACCCCTGTTAATGCGGGAAACCAGTTATTACAGGGCGATTTTGAAGGGGCACTTACCGATTTGGGACGCGCTGTTGTGAATACAACGCTCGGTATTGCAGGTATCTTCGATGTGGCAGGGTATTTTGGATATGAGCATGAACCTGAAGATTTTGGCCAAACACTCGCCGTATGGGGTTTCAGTGAAGGCCCGTATTTTGTGATACCATTGCTTGGACCGTCCAATTTGCGTGATGGTACTGGTCGCATAGTCGACTCGGCCCTTGATCCGTTAAACATCTATCTTACAAATATTGATCAAGAGGAGTTAATATATACACGTTGGGGTGTTTCTCTTCTGTCACAACGCGCAGAATATCTTGATGTTCTGAATGAGCTGGAAGAAAGCGCGATTGATTATTATGCTGTGATGCGTTCTTCTTACACGCAATATCGTAAAGCGGTGATCAATGACAATAATGCCGGCATGGGATCTGTCAATATTCCAGACTTTGACGACGAATAAGTCAGATACTCAAGCATTTGATTATGCTGGTATTTTGTAAGAAGGCTTGCTTTTTGCAAGAAAAGACCATATCACATTATAAGAATAGATAAGGTTACCTATGAAAAAATATAATTTAATAAAAGCTGGTCTTTTAACAACATGCGCCTTTGTTGCGTTGTCTTCCATGACACAGGCACAGGCAAATGTGAAAGATTTGTCTTCGCCATATCAGGCATCGAACATCATACATGTTAATACAAGCGCTGAGGTTGTTCAGGGCGCACAAAATTTTATTCAAAATGTCTCCGCACGCGGATTGGCATTTTTACGTGACGAGTCTTTAAATCAGACACAGCGTAAAAATGAATTTGCCAATCTTCTCAGAGACAGCTTTGATTTAAGAACTATTGGGCGTTTTGCGCTTGGTATTCAATGGCGTCAGGCAAATGATGAACAGAAAAAAGAATATCTGAAATTGTTCGAAGGAATGGTGATTAATACATACGCCAAACGTTTTGAAGAATATCAAGGACAAGAAATTGTTGTTGAGCGTGCTCGTGCAGAAGGAAAAAGAGACGCAATTGTAAATTCGCGTATTATCTCAACGAACGGATCACCAGATGTTAGACTCGATTGGCGCGTCCGTTATAAAGACGGTCAGTACCGCATTATCGATGTTCTGGTTGAAGGGGTCAGCATGTCACTGACACAACGATCCGAATTCAGTTCTATTATACAAAGAGGGGGTGGAAATATAGAAGCCCTTTTGGTCAAATTAAGAGAGCGCTAAAAGCGCTCTTTTTTTATTCTGTATATATGGCGCGACATCTAGGTTTCATCAGGTCCTTTACCAGCTACGCCAGCTGCCCCTCCTATTGATCCACTCTTATCTAATTTACCCAATGCTCCACCACCTAGAATGGCACTTGCTGTAATACCCTTACCAACTAGGCCCATAAGTTCTGATGCGTGATCTTGCTGGAAATCTCCGAATGTTTTAATGGATAGACCCGCCCAACGCAAAATTGCATTCGGTATATAGTCAATCATTTTGAAAGAGGATAGCGCCATCATATAAACAATGACTGCATAGATAACTGTATAGAAAAACTGGTCAATCGGGTTTCTATAAAATTCAAGACTGAAGGGGTCGTCCATTGTCGGCGTACCACCAAAGGCCTCTGTTACTGCGTCATTGGCATTAAAGCCGCCAACATTGGCAACAACAATGTCAAACATGTCATTTAACACTTTTACCATTGCCATAAAGATAGAAATACTGGCCAATAATCCAACAAGGATCAGGAATGGCCTTAAAAATATTTCAAGTATAAGCCAATATCCATCTGCCGCAGCCTCCCCTATAATACCTTCTCCATCTAATCTTAAATGCGCAAGCGCCCATAGAGGGAGGCCAACCATTGCTTCAAAAATCGCTTTGAACCAATTGGCTGCTGCAAACATAAAATAGATAAAGGGTAAATATGGAAGCACATAATACAGCGCAAACCCGATGGTAAGACCGATCATTCCCAAAGAAGTTGCAACGCCGCTCAAACTTCCGGCAATACTTCCTGCATTTTCGCCTAATATATTTTCTAAAGGCAACATACCAATAGATGTTCCTAAAGCTGCGCCGCCAAAGGCCATGATCGTTGATTCAACCATACCTTTACCAAGAATACTCAGTTGTGCAAGAGGGTGAAGGTTCGTGTTCTCACGCATGTCAAACAAGCCGTTCAGCCCAAAAATCATCGTAATTGTATCTACCGCCGTATTTCCACCAAATTGTGACATACTAGGTCTGAAAGCATCATCATCCGCGCCATCTATTAAACCTGTATTCAAAAGCTCGTTAGTACAAAAGTATTCGTATGTAGTACTGATAATATCAGCAACTTGCTTATTACTTATTTGTGCAAAATCGACAGTTTGTTCGCCAGGCAAGCTTGGGTTAAATTTATCGCAAATATCACTGGATCTATCGGTTAATGCTCTTGAGTCTAAAACTTCTTCGGATGTTGCAGGCCAAAGACGAATATCGGGTGTATTATAAATAGAGCTTTGTATAACACCATTTGCTTCAGCAATACGATTGTAATATAACGCCGCACACATCCAACCACAATCACCCAAAGACGCATTTAAATCAAATTCAGATGGTGTTGCCATCAAGGCATCATCAACAGCAGCTATGATATTTGTTTCAATTTGTGCATCGCTTGCCCGAATAATATCTCGTATAATATTAAAATCAGGGCTATAAGTAGTTACATCATTTATAGCTGACTCGGTAAACTCTCGGCCTACATTTTCAATATCTGTATCTAACCACAGATCATTAATAAGAGTATCATAGTTGCCTTCTGCAATATCAAAGCCTATGGTTCCTATTCCTGAATTACTTATAACAATTTCACCACAATACGGGACCACATAACCAGGTTCAGAACCATATTTTTCTGGCATATTCGCGTAAGGTCCCGGATTAGTCTCAGTGCATGGAACAAAATCTCCAATTTCTGCGGGCGAGGGTGCCGTGACAGGTGTGTAAGGCACTCTTTGTCCAAATCTAATTCGAACATTTTCATTATTAGAAAATGTTAAAGCATCGCCGTATGATGTGACATCCAACATACGACAATTATCTAGGGCACCATCTGATCGATTTTTAACGATAAATGCATCTATGATGCGTCCGTTTATAAGCTCTTCTGCATAGTTACATGTTTGAACCATGCTCATATATCTGACCATACCGACACTACTTGGAAAATTATTTCGGCTTGGCGGTGCTATTAAATCTTGTTGTTGCCCTGCTAACTCATCACCAACAACGTCCGTTACTTCTCTCCAGGCATTACTTGCCATACCTGTGCCGAAATAAGCCGCATTTAGAGTAACAACTTGTGCCAAGTTGAACCCTTGATAAAACGGCATAATGAGCGCCAAAAAGAAAATAACGCGTACTGGTATCCACGTTTTATTCCCTCTTTGTCCCCAAAAAGTGCCGTTAATCGTTGTTTCTGCGGCCATGGTCACTAGATAATAAAAAAGAATGACAAAGCCAAGACCGATAATGGCATAATTGTAAAAATGTATAAGACTGTGAAAGCCCGCATGCATTGGTGTTGGAAAATTATATGTATTAGCGAGGTTATTTCCGTTAAAATCCTCACAGATAACAGCTGTACCAATACAGCTCTCAAAATATCCGGATGTACCCGCTAAATTTTGCAGTCCAAAGATAAGATCTAGCGCTCTTAAAGCGTAATCTTGCTCAACGTTCGAAGGGACAAAGAAAAATTCAAAACTATTTGCTGATTCCAAATCCAGAATTAAATCATTGGCTCCGGCAAAAGCAGATCCCATAAGAACAGATGATCCCAGAATTAGGAACTGCATTAAAAACACAATGAATGCTGTCATAATGATAAGAAAAGCCGCAATTTGATCTATATGCTTTCTGTCCCAGGTGATAGAACGACTACCTTCTGCCAAAACACTTATCAATCCAAAGTTTTGATAATTTTCTTTACGTAGATAAGGATGATTAGTTGGAAATATTTTGACTGCACCAAAAATATTCGCGATGTAAAATGCAAGTGTACTGAAACCAGATGTAAATAAATTTAACGTACGCGGCAGCAAGCCAGGTAACAAAGTATACCTAAATAATTGCCCTGACACATGGCCTGATTGCGCATTTGTTCTATTCATTTAAATCTGTATAGCCTTTATCTATTGGTAGTATTTTCCATTGCCGCAGCTTGTCGTCCAACACCTCTATTAGCAGCGGTGCCATCGCTTATACCTTGTGCAAGATTGCCAGCACCACCAAGAACTTCTCTTGAACCACCGGCAACACCGACTGTTGCTTTCGATTTCAATGTGTCGGCAGAGTCGCCAGCTGTTTCAGCAAACGTTTCAACAGACTGTCCCAACCAACGCATAATATAATTTGGAATAAGATCGACCAGTTTAAATGATGCTAATGCCAGCATGTATACGATTATGACGTAGATGATTGTATAAAAGAACTCATCAACAGGGGCACGCCAGCTTTCAATGTCTAGCGGATTGAACCCGCCAGCAGCTGCCTCAACCTGATCATAACCTGTTACGTTATCTACAACCAAAGACCAGAGTTCATTTAATACTTTTGCCATTGCGGAAAAAATAAGTGAGCTTGCTAACAGGCCAAATAAAATCATAATTGGTCTTAAGAAGATTTCTAAAATTAGGAAATAACCTGCCATGGCTGCGTTGCCCGGAATACCATCACCGTCAATTCTAATATGAGCGAGTGCCCATAGTGGTACACCAACCATCGCCTCAAAAATTGTTTTAATCCATGAGCTAATCGCAAAGAAAAAGTAAAGGAACGGCATAAGCGGAATTAGGTAATGTAATACAAACCCGGCCGATAACGTAATAATTGCGAATGTCATTAAGAAGGTTGAAGAAATATTACTTAACATAGTAATATTTGTAACCATACCAATACCAACCCCCGTCGCGGCAATACCAATATTATTAATAGCCGACTGAACCAGCCCCCGTCCGGCAGATGCTAATTGTGCCAAGGGATGAATATCCCTATTATCGGCTCTCGTCATACTGAAAACACCTTCTGTACCAAATAAGAAGTTAATAACAGCCTTAACACCGCCACCACTTTGATCAGGCGTCAAACCATCACCGGTTCCCGTGCCACCACTTTGCCACTGGCTATATGCCTCATATGTTGCCTCTGCAGGGACACGTAAAAATGTATCGCCTTCAAAAAGGTCCAACTCGTCATTATTTCCTGTAAGATAAGGATTAAACCTATCATCAACGGATATACTTTGTTGCTGTTTTTGTCTTGCTTGCTGAACAAAGTGAAATGATTCAGGCCATTCAAGGACTGTTTTAGGGAAGGACATAACAGCAGATGTGAACGCACCATTATATTGGGCAATACGGTTATAACATATCGCTGCACCGCCCCAACCATAAGATAATAAGTAAGGGTCCGTCGCGGGTCCACACCAATCAAGGGTACCAGTATTATCTGTAATCGCCTCAGTAATCAAATCCCTCATTAAGTTTCTATATTCCAGCGTTTTTCTGGCTTTGAAATCAGACATGTTTTGGGTGAATGTCGGCGGGCATGATGTTGCTGGATAATCCGCTAATGAACAAGCATTTGTATTATTCATTTTTGATTGTGCAAATGTTCCGGCAGCATCGACTATTTCCTGATCTTGCCACATGAGGGAGAGAACCGCCATGTAACTCCCCAAAATTTGCATTGCCATTAGATTTTCTTGGGATGCGGCATGAGGTATAGATATGCTACCGCAAAACTTACGCAAACCGGCAGCCTTGTCAGGGTATTTATTTAAGTTCCTTTCTCCAAAAGTAAGAATAATATTCTGATATGCTGCCTGTTGAAACATAGCGGCCATGTTACCAATTTCCGCAGCACCGGCATTGAAAACTGCAAAAGGTGCAGAATCCGTTTGACCAAAATCAAAAAGAGGTACATCTGCTCGTGGCTCATCTGCTAATGATAAGTAATTTAGGTAGTATCCCTCGATATCACTCGTAACTAATCCAGCGGTGCCAACATTATCATACGTTTGATAAAATTGCGTTGCGTATTGGCAAGCCCTGGCCGTTAACATAAATTGTAACATGTTTGCGGGGTCCGGCGGATTGGGCGTTGCAATCAAAGTATCCAGCGGCCCAAAGGGTGTTTGACCCGATGCATGTATATCACCGTAATAAAACTGAAGACCGTTCGTCGCAAAACTTGATCCCCATTTCGCTGAAACCAAAACAATGTATTGCGCAGCGTTCAAGCCGTTTGTCATAGGAACTAAAAGCCCAAATGCCATCACCAAACGTATTGGCGCCCACACACGATTAAATCGGCGCCCAAAGGGCGTTCCGTCGCGCGCTGTTTCCGCCAAAATTGTTATAACAAAATATGTCAAAATAATAAGACCAACCGTCAACATTGCAACGCTGAATGTTTGGAATAATGTATGCAGACCTAAGTGATATGGATATGGGAATCCGCCAACACCTATACCTGCGGGGTCGTAACGGGAATTGAACATATCATCAACACCGAAAACGCGATCCATCAACATAAACGCAATATCATCTTCCGGGAATTGTGTTTCAATTATAGTTGAGAGTGTAAAAGTTGTAAGAACATCAAATTGTACCGGCGCATTTAGGGTGTAGTAAGCCATAGCAAAAGGAAACATGACTGAAAATGCCAGTATAATAATTTGTGCAAAGAATATAATAATTCCCAGTACAACAACACTAAACATTATAATCTGGTCAATGTGCTTAAAATCAAAGCGTAAATGCTTATAAGCCTGTTTTACAACTTGAAAAACAGTAAAGTTTCCAAAATGCTGGGGATGCAAATAGGGGTGCGTTGACGGCAAAAGGCGCACAGCTTCAAATATTAATGCGACAAAGAAAGCAGTATGGGAAAATGCCATTGACAAAATCCCGCGCACACGTGGCAATATACGTGGAAGTAACGCGTAACCTAATACATTTTTTGTTGTGACTTGTTGCATTTACTTATCCATCTCCCAATTAGCCCGGACCTACACTTGGCACAGGAGCTCTATTTGTTGCTCCATATTGCCCAGATAGCTGTTGTGTTCTGTTTTGGAACATACCAAACCTTTGCCCTAAAGCGCCACCGCCTTGCCCAGCTGCACGTCCCATACCTGTAGCCCCAGAAAGAGCTTGCCTACCTACTACATAACCACCAATAGCAGCATACTGCGCGAGGTTTTCTGCAGGATCTTGATATTTATCACCGAAACTGCTCACACCGGCGCCGCCCCAACGAAGGATTGATTGCGGAATAGCATCAATTAATTTAAAACATGACAAACCAATTACATAAACAGCAAAAACATAAATCAGCGTATAGAAAAACTCGTCAATAATTGATCTTTTAAATCCTAATTCTATCTGAAAGTTCGCAGCTAACGTACCACCACCACCAAATAAAGGTAATTCCTTTTCTTCAAAACCCGTTACGTTCTGTACAACAAGGTCAAAAACTTCATGAAGTACGCGGACCAAAGCACCAAAAATAATAAAACTTGCGATCAATGAAAAGACAATCAGAATTGGGCGAATGAATATTTCAAGTAGTAAAAAATATCCGTTTGCCGCCGCATCACCCGGTAAACCTTCTCTATCTATACGAATATGTGCAAGCGCCCATAACGGAACACCAACCATTGCTTCGAATATTGTCTTAACCCATGTTCCAACCGCAAAGAAGAAATATAAAAAGGGCATAAATGGCAGAACATAATATAACAAGAATCCTGCCGTTAGACCGACAAGTGCAATCGTGGAAAAAGCCCCGCTTAATGCGTTTGCAATACCTGCATTACCCGCATCTTCAGATGCTTGAAAAACACCTCCGGCAATTGAGAAACCGACAGATGCGAAAACATTAATAAGTGTACTATTTACAAGATCCTTACCAATAGCAATTAACTGCGCCATGGGATGAACTTCATAACTCTCTTCTTCCAAAACCCGCACCAGACGTTCTGTTCCAAAAATACCATGCATCACACTTGTCATGACATTGTTGTCACCTAGTATCGAAATACTGTTCGAATCGATTACGTCTTCCTGCCAGTCTTTATAAACATGGTACAAAGTTTTCGCAATATCGACATCTCTGGCAAGCATCATCTCGCTGATAAATTCATCATTCGGCATGCTCAAAGGATTATAAATATCAACACCGGATACGTTCTGAGAAGCAGGCCCGACCAAACGTCGCACTTCCGACATAACAGCAGGCATTTTGCTTAGGTACGGTGTATTCGACGCGGCCTCAAACTCACGACCAATAACATTAGCCATATTGTTATACCACATACCAGCCGCAGCCCATCCACGCCGCTCTACAGCTAGTGTCAGATTATAAATGCTCGGCACCAATATCATACGATTCCAAGCCTCATTGATGTGTGTTTCAATACTACTCTCTATTTCTTTAAAAATAGCCGTTTTCTGATCTGAGTTTGGGGGCAACATACATCCCGCGGGACCTGTTACATTATTATTATTAGTCCCTAAGATTGTCAGAACGTTTGCATTAGATATACCAGCACTACCCGCCGCTAGAAGAGCGTCAGGAATACTACATGGACGGAAATAACGCCCCATACCTGTTGAAGAGGCCTCACCATATCTTGCTGCATGCGCACGATTCACAAAGTCAATCCATTGCTCTATAACCATTTGATAATATCTTTTTTGCAAATGCCACGCACCCGCTGGCGCGCCTGTTGCAGGAATAGGTGCCGCAGCCGTCGTAGTCAAAGTTATTTCACCGCAATATGGAATAATCGTATTCGGATCATAGTTAGGCCCAGCCTCAGGCTTAGGAGCCCCAAAACGTATCATCACATCGCCGTAATCATAATATTGCAAAGCTTGATCATAGTTATCGTATGGAGAACCACCACCGCCTGGTGTAAATACAGGAGGTGTTGCACCACTGGCGCTTACCCCTTGGTAAGATGCATTTGCTGGACCTGTAAGTGGAACTGGTGCGGCACCGGGCTTGACCAGCCACGGGCGAATTCTTTCAAATGTTACGTTTAAACTACCAACACCAATAGCCACGTTACGATTTGTAAAACCGTAACGCTTCATGTAAGCATACTCACAAGCACGCACCAATTGCATTGCTGCGGCAAAAGGGCCCGCATCGCTCATTTGCGGTTTGGGAAGAAGAACTTCGTTCGCATTAGTCCCGCCCGTATGGCTGGCAGCATAGCCTAGTGGATTAACATTCGCGTAACCGCCGCTCGCAAATCCTGTTGCAACGGTCGTATTATAAGCTAGCCAACCATTTGTTGCCAAACCTGACCCAAGTTTTGCAATCGCCAATGTTAAATATTGGCCGGAATTCAGGCCATAGGCGATCGGAATCAGCAAACCAATCGCAACCAAGAGACGAATGGGCGCCCACGCCGTGTTAGAATCTGGCACCAAAAGGAACGCCTGTTCTCACAGTCTCACCAAGAACAACTACAATAAAATATAAAAAGATTAGAATACCGACGAATAGAAGCGACCAGGAATAAAATTCCAACAAGCTATGAAATCCTGCATGATATGCAAATACGGGCGGGGCTCCCCATGCAGGAATAGTTCCCGCCAGACAAGGCGCAATCGTTCTATTTGATAAATCATCATCACCTAGGGCGCAAGATCCAAAAAATCCTGGAATGCCGAATACAAAATCCAACAGCATGAACGCGGTATCGCTTTCAGCATTTATTGTTTCAAACATACCTGCACTGGCTTGCGACAGTAAAAAACCGATCAGGACAAATACAATCTGCGCCACCAACAAAACAACGCCAGTTATGACAACCCCAAAAATGAGGAGTTGATCAATGTATTTCATTTCGAATTTTAAATTTTTAGCTGCAGCGGCAATCACGTGACGTACGCTATACTTTCCCTTATTCTCGGCATTTAAGTAAGGGTGACTGGCGGGAATAAGCCTTACTGCATAATAAATATGGGCGATCAGATAGGCAAACCAGCTGAATCCGCCAGTAATAAGCTCACGAAACCTAGGGAAAACCTGAGGCATGAGGGCATATGCGGCGATTTGTTTTTTATTTACAGTCATATTAAGTATTACATAAAATTTTAGATAAAATTATTTTTATTACATCAGTCTAACAAGTTATCGCAAAACTTGCTAATTTTTTGATACTTTTTCTTTATATGTAAGAATACACTAATCTAGCTTTGCAATCTGCACTGTCAGCCCGTCTAATGACTCGTCCATAACGATTTGACAGGATAATCTGGAATTATCCTTTACGTCAGGCGCATTATCTAGCATATCTTCTTCATCCGCGTTCATTTCTGGCAATTTATCCAGCCAATCCTCCGCAATATAAACATGACACGTCGCACAACAGCACGCACCGCCGCATTCTGCCTTAATTGGCAAACCATGGTCACGTAAATTTTCCATAAGTGTCCAGCCTTCAATCGCGTCATAGGTTTTGATGTGATTTTCATCTTCTTGTACGTGGATAGCGGTCATAATCTCATGATCCTTTCGGTGGGTCGCCCAGAAAAATTTGCTTGAAAGCGATTGAAAAACAAATGGTGACCACCGCAACCGCGGCTGTGTCCGCAAATGTCATAATGACTAGCTGACCCAACAGCAGCACATTTGCACTGCCCGTCATTACCGGCGCCAGTATATTGAATAACAGAAATCCGCAAATCATCACCGGAATATAACACGTCAGCCACGCGCCTAGAAGATAAAGTGACGGCGTTACGCCCCTCAACTTTGCGCTATATTCCTTGATGGAAATATCAACAGACAACGCTATATGCATGAATAAAAACTTGAACGCCCATATGATCAACGCGCCCATTGCCATTGCCGTAATGAATGCCGCCATGGTTGCTTCGTTATTTTCGGACATATTTTTTAAATACTCTTCATTGCCTAGAAGCGGCGCAGAAACTCCGTTTTGTACCATTTTAAGCAATGTATAAAGAATAATCGCCGCAAATACAGCACGACCGCGTTGTGCGATATAGGCGACATCTGTTTCCGTATCGCCAGACAGTTTAACCGGCCAGCGCTCCCCGAAGAAAATAAAGCGCGTTATATGCGCAATCATCCAGCCCTCCATGAAATAAGAGGGCAACATGACAAGCGTCATGCGAAACATATTATCCTGAAATTCCAGTAATACGACAATTCCGAAAAAAACAGCTTTTATAATAAACGGCACCAGCATCAGGGAAAGCAAAAAAGATCGCTCCGTCCATGCTGTAATATACGCCTTGCCCGACGTTTCTATAATATCGAATGAGGCCATTTCAGGCAAAATCCTTATAATTTGTAGTATAAAATACACAGTTTGAAAATAATAAAATATCGTCCATCATATTGATTGAGAGATTACCTCAACTGTCTTTTAATAACAAACAAATCATAATGCGCGTTGCAATTCCCCATAATAAGAAATATAATAGGCACCAATGAAAATCCCTCCGCGTAATATCGAAAATTTTGTTCGTTCGCCCGATGCGGGTGTACGTGCCATTTTAATATATGGACCGGATGACGGTTTGATGCGAATGCGGGCAAAAACGATTGGTAAAACAGTGGTCGATGACCTGAATGATCCGTTCAATGTATCTGTCCTGAAAAGCGAGGAGATTGAAAAAGATTTCGAACGGCTGAGCAGTGAAGCCAATACCCCCTCCATGATGGGCGGACAGCGATTAATTAAAATTGAAAGTGCTAAAGACGGCCTGACCCCTGCGCTCAAAGCCTATCTTGACTCACCTTCCGATGATGCCTTGGTTGTAATCGAAGCCGGTGATATGAGCCCGCGCAGCCCGCTACGCTCCCTTTGTGAAAAAGCAAAAAACGCGGCGGCATTACCATGTTATGTCGCAGATGCCCGCAATCTGTCCTCCACTATTCGTAATTTGTTATCTGATAAGCATTTTACAGCGTCGCATGACGCGATCAGCTGGCTTTCCGAAAATCTGGCGGGGGATCACGGACGCGTTTTGTCCGAGATCAACAAGCTCATGATTTATATGGGGGAAGGCAAACATATTGAATTGATACATGCACAGGCAGCATGCGGTGCGGGCGGGGCGCTGGCGATGGACGATTTTATTTTCTCGCTGGCGGGGCGCGACACAAAAGCCATGTTGAAAGCCTTTACGCAATTAAGCGATGAGGGCGTTCCCCTGATTGCGCTTATTCGCGGGCTTCAAAATCATTTCCGTCGACTACATATTACAAAATCCCGTATGGAAAATGGTGAGACGCAAGATGGTGCCATGAATAAACTGATGCCGCGTATTTTCTTTAAATATGAACAGCCCTTCAAATCTCAATTACAACATTGGCAGATGAGCAGCCTGTCAACTGCGTTACAAAAGCTATCCGATCTAGAAGCTCGCGCCAAACAGACGGGAACCCCTATCGAAACGCTTAGTGCGCAGGCATTCCTATCTCTTTCTAAAATGCGCTAAAGAGCCGGCTCGTCTACGGCAATTTCCTGAATACGGTAATGTTTGATATCATCAATAATGCGTGACGTCTGCGCCGTATCCATTCCGTATTGAACAACCACATTTTGAAGCTTGTTATACAGCTTGAGTGTTTCGCTTCTGCCAAAACCTGTATACAGATTTTGAACGGCATCGCTGCTTGTTAAATACGACCGGATATTTTCTAAAGCCTGTTCTTCAGGGCCCGTCTTTGTCTCTACTTCTATAAGAGGCATATTATCTTTGAGTAAATCCAACGCTTCCATCAAACGGTCCTTCAAATCGAGCGCGCGCTGGTCACGATCGACTGCCAAACCAAAGGCAACAGACGCCGATACCTCCGTGATGAATTGATATGCAATAATGGGCGCTTCTTGCGCTAAATTGTCATCTGTAAGTTCTGAGAATGTTGCCATAATCCTTTATCGCAAATAATGATAAAATTTTCAATAAAAACTATCCCTCGAAACTGGGATCAAAACTTGGGGCGATTCCTGTATGCGAATCCGCTTTGGGCATGCGCATACCGCTTCCCCCGTCACGTGTCCCGCATAAACGCGAGAGAATGGCGGGGTTAATGTATTCGGGGTCATAGGTAATTAACGCATTTTCTGTCATGGCACGCCCCTGCGGGTGGGTTTTCATCAACATACGCGACCAGCCTGTATCCTCGTCCGCCTCCTGCCTGTTAAAATAAAGCCGCATAGTTGCCAGTTCACTAACGTCCACCAGATCTTCCGCATCATCATTTAACAGGGCGCACAGATTGTGAACCGTACGTTCGGTCAAATCGACGTTTTCTTCCATATCGATCAGGGCATAATCACCCACATGGAACGTATCGCCGTATTCTGTGCAAAAGATTTGAAATGTCCGTTCCTTTTCAGGATGTACGTGATAGGAATAATCGGCGTCTTCTCTCATAATATACTCTCTTCGAATTTCCGCCGATTGTAACCAGTTTATAATGATTATCCAAACTTTTCTTGAATAACAATTTCATCACGACCTAACAATGTCGGTTTGGGAAACGGATCGCTCGATTTTTTACCAACAGCAATCATAAAGCTGATCGCATGATCATCGGGCAGGTTAATCAGTTTTCCCATTGCGTCATAATCAAAACCGTCCATCGGGCACGTATCATACCCCAGCGCCGTTGCCGCCAGCATAATGTTCATTCCCGCCATTGCACAGGAACGATGTGCCTCATCACGCTTGATCTGGTCTTTGCCTTCATAATAATTCTTGATCATACCCACCATGGTGTCTTGTATGTCTTCCGGTACATTTTCCCAGTAACGCGCCGGATTTTTCTGCCATGCCTCCAGATCGGCACATAAAACGATCAGCGCACTACTATGAGCGGATTTCGATGTCTGGTTCCAGCATGCATTGTCAAACTCTTCACTTTTACGGGTGTCTTTATCCTCAATCACGACAAAACGATAGTGTTGCAGATTAAACGCCGTCGGTGCGTAATGCGCCGCGGTCATGATTTTCTTTAAATCCTCTGATGGCATCACATGGCTATCATCAAATTCCTTAATGGCACGACGCGCCTTGACGAGTTCAAAAAAGTTATCTGTCATAAAATATCTCCTGAATTAGTTATAACTTCAAATAGAACTTTTACAAATTGCTACAAGTTGATAAATTTTTTTAATGATCGCAGAGATATTTTATCCGAAAGAACTGAAAGAGGTCATCGCTGATCTACGCACCAAAAATGATTTAAATGAATTAGCTTTGAAAGAAATAAAAAGAAAAATCTATATAGAGCTAACTATTTCGCTTATCATTATTCTGATGTTTATTATGGATGGAAACATCCTTTCTTCTTTATTGATATTTACATTTACATTACTAATTTGGAAATATGAAATGTATGGATATTATAGTGACTTTTTAGACCCTTACCTTAAAGGTGAAAGAGTTTCTGGCAGAATAATTAAAATCAATAATAACCCATATTTTGGCACTTTCATCAAATGTCAGGATAACAAAGGTAATTTGTATAAATTAACCCCTGTACGTTATAAGTGGTACATAAAAAGTTATTCTTTAAAAAAAGGACAAGATATAGTATTTTTTTACAAAGGTAATGATGAGACTTCAATGATCGATTTGAAACCAATCAATCAAAAATTTTGTTTATCAAATGCTAAAATTTAATAATGACCATTCAATTCAATCTAAATTCACTGATCATTAAGTTCTTGAAATACCCCATCCAACCTAGTATCTAACAACTATCATTAAACAAGCAGGATACAGCCATGACCGCCACACCAAAAACAGTCGAAAACGATTATAAAATCAAGGATATCTCCCTCGCTGATTGGGGGCGTAAGGAAATTACTCTGGCCGAGATTGAAATGCCGGGGCTGATGGCTCTGCGTGAGGAATACGGCGCCGATCAACCCTTAAAAGATGCGCGTATTGCGGGTTGCCTGCACATGACGATCCAGACGGCTGTTCTGATTGAGACGCTGACCGCGCTGGGCGCGACGGTGCGTTGGTCATCCTGCAATATCTTTTCCACACAAGATCAAGCGGCGGCGGCGGTTGCCGCACGCGGTGTTCCCGTCTTTGCATGGAAAGGCCAGACAGAGGAAGAAGGCGAAGCCTGTATCCACGATACGATCAAAGGTCCGGATGGCTGGACACCGAATATGATTTTGGATGACGGTGGCGACCTGACCCGCATCATGCATGAGGATTATCCCGACTTAATGAATGACGTCCGCGGCATTTCCGAAGAAACAACCACAGGCGTTATGTTCCTGCACGAAATGCAGAAAAAAGGCACATTGAAAGTTCCGGCGATCAATGTGAATGACTCGGTCACAAAGTCGAAATTCGATAATAAATATGGCTGTCGTGAATCATGCGTTGATGCCATTCGCCGCGCCACCGATGTGATGATGGCGGGCAAGATTGCCATGGTTTGCGGTTTCGGCGATGTTGGTAAGGGCACAGCGGAATCCCTACGTAATGCCGGTTGCCGCGTTATGGTGTCCGAAGTTGACCCGATTTGCGCCCTGCAAGCCGCCATGGAAGGGTTCGAGGTTGTGACCATGGAAACCGCCGCCCCCCGCGCCGATATTTTCGTCACCGCAACAGGGAATAAAGATGTTATCACCGTTGATCATATGCGTGATATGAAAGACCGCGCCATTGTCTGTAACATCGGTCACTTTGATAATGAAATCCAGACCCAACCCTTACGTAACATGACATGGCACAATGTGAAGCCACAAGTTGATGAAGTCGAATTTCCCGATGGAAAGCGTATCCTGCTTCTTGCCGAAGGGCGTTTGGTCAACCTCGGTTGTGCCACCGGTCACCCCTCCTTCGTGATGAGTTCCTCCTTCACCAATCAGGTGATCGCCCAGATCGAGCTTTGGAATAATTACCAGGACTATGAAAATAAAGTGTACGTCTTACCAAAACATCTGGATGAAAAGGTCGCGGCGCTCCACCTTGAAAAACTCGGCGTTCAACTCACCCAACTTTCCGATGATCAAGCCGATTACATCGATGTAGAGGTTCAAGGCCCATTCAAATCAGACACGTACAGATATTAATGTATGTTTTAAAGCTGTCTTGCCCTGACCAACCCGGAATTATTGCCGCGGTTTCCGGTTGCCTGCATAAACATGGTTGTAATATTGAGGAAGCGGCACAGTTTCATAAGCGAGAAGATAATCATTTCTTTATGCGCATAATCTTTTCAGGGGAAAAGGACGAGTTTATTGCAGATTTTGAAGATATTAAAACCCGATTTAATATTGATGCGTACATTTATGATAATAACAAGCCGGTGAATGCGCTTATTCTAGTGTCACAATGGGATCATTGTTTGAATGACCTCCTTTACCGCGCCGAATCAAACCATTTAAATATCAATATAACGGGCGTTCTTTCCAACCATGAGAAAAGCCGTGAGATGGTAGAGCGCCATGCATTGCCTTTTCACAAAATTAATGGTCATGACGAAACGGCAATCACTGATTATATAACGCGCAGTGACACTGACCTGATTATACTTGCGCGTTATATGCAGATTTTGAGTGATGACTTCTGTACGCGTTACAATGATAGAACAATTAATATTCACCATTCCTTTTTACCGGGGTTTAAGGGCGCAAAACCCTATCAACAAGCTTATGACCGCGGAGTTAAAATGATTGGAGCAACGGCGCACTTTGTGACTACCGATCTGGATGAAGGGCCGATTATCACCCAAAATGTGGCCACTATCAACCATACGTACAATCCAAAATCTATGCAGGCCTTGGGACGTGATATAGAATGCCAGACCTTGGCAAGCGCGATAAAACTATATACGGAACATCGTATTTTCTTACATAATAAACGTACAGTCATCCTGTAATGCGCTTTGTGGACGCTGCATTTGACGTGCAACCTCACTAATCACATCCAAATCAACCGCTACCAGATCACCTTGATGTAAATAAGTTTCACGTTTTGCGACTTGTGTTAAAACATCACGTGAAAAATCGTCACATTCATGCCAGTTTTCTATATCTTTCACATAAGGATTTACATTGACACCCATGGCAAACATATCTGGCCAACGCCGCGCCAGTGTTTCAATATAACGCGTTCCTGCTTTTACATGACCAAAACCGATACAAGTTGAAACGTCAGGTTGCGCCGTTTCCAAAAGTCGCTTTGCATTTTCAACATTTTGCTGTGTATTGGTCGCATTATGGTCTAATAAAACAGCGCTCGCGGGAACGTCTCGATCTATCAAGGCTTCAAATATTCTGGTGGCTTCTGTTTTATTCAGGCCTTCAATACATTCGGGCGTTTGTATCGCGGCTGCCCGTTGATATTCATGCGCCCAGTTACCGCACCCCGATACCACAACCAGATCAAAATATCCCCGATGATAGTGATCTGCTGCCGCCTCTGCCAACTCTTCGATAATATGTGGATTTCCAAACACCAACGCAAAATCGGCTTGCGCCAGCTCCGTGCGCCCATCCGGCCCCATTAAAAATCGCGAGGTGATATCCGCAAAATCTGTATCTGATGAATGTATGTTCACGCACGCCCCCTCATTTATTGCTACATTTTACGCCTAGCTTTTCAGCAACTGTAAATATATCCTTATCGCCGCGTCCGCACAAATTCATGATGATACGCTCCTCTTTCGGTAAAGTCGGGGCAAGTTTCATGACATACGCAAACGCATGCGCAGGCTCAAGCGCGGGTAGAATCCCTTCCAACTTTGCCAGTAATTGAAATGCCTCCATCGCTTCATCATCTGTGACGGAAACATACTTCACACGTTTTTGATCGAACAGCCACGCATGTTCGGGCCCAATACCGGGGTAATCCAATCCTGCGGAAATCGAATGCGCTTCCTCAATCTGTCCGTCAGAATCTTGTAGGAAATAGCTTCGCATGCCGTGTAGAACGCCCGCCGACCCGCCGTTCAGACTTGCCGCGTGTTGGTCGGTGTCAACACCGTGACCGCCCGCCTCGACACCGTGCATCTTAACATCACGATCATCCAGAAACGGGTGAAACAGCCCCATGGCATTCGACCCGCCGCCAATACACGCCACCAAATGATCGGGCAGGGCATCAACACGCTCTTTCATTTGTTGTTTGGTTTCCTTGCCGATGACGGACTGGAAATCGCGCACCATCATGGGAAATGGATGCGGCCCCGCAACTGTACCAATCAGATAGTACGTGTCACGTACATTCGCCACCCAATCACGCAGCGCTTCATTCATCGCATCTTTTAATGTACCGGAACCGCTGGTGACCGGCTTCACTTCCGCGCCCAATAGTTTCATACGAAAGACGTTCGGTGCCTGACGCTCGATATCGGTCGCGCCCATAAAAATGGTGCAGGGTAATTTAAACAAAGCGCATACGGTTGCGGTTGCCACCCCATGTTGCCCCGCGCCGGTTTCCGCGATAATGCGGGTTTTCCCCATGCGTTTGGCGAGTAAAATTTGTCCCAGACAATGATTAATCTTGTGCGCGCCTGTGTGATTCAGCTCATCTCGTTTGAACCAGATTTCTGCGCCGCCCAGATGTTTTGTTGTTTCCTTGGCAAAATAGAGCGGGGACGGACGCCCGATATAATCCCGCGCCAATTCGTTGAATTCCTCCCAAAAAGCCTCATCATCCCGCGCGTCTTTGTACGCCTGCTCAACACTCATAATCAGCGGCATCAGGGTTTCAGCCACATAACGTCCGCCGTAAAGACCAAAATGACCGTCTTCGTCAGGGCCATTTGAGAGGGAATTAAGTGCGGGGGACGGGGTAGATTGTGCTGTCATATACTATCTCTTAATGATTTTCGTCGGTTTTGTCCAATAATCTGACATGTTTTAGAAATTCTTCTATTTTTGCAGGGTCTTTTACACCCTTATCTATTTCGACACCACTTGAAACGTCGATGGCATTCGGGTTCAAAACACTCAATGCTTCGGCAATGTTATCGATATTTATTCCCCCCGCCAACATCCATGGTTTTTTAAACGTACGCCCTGTTAGTAGCGTCCAGTCAAAACGCTCGCCACTGCCGCCATGCTCTGGGGTTTTTGTATCGAATAGCAGCCAGTCCGCAACCGCCTCATAGGCCTCGACTTGCAATAAATCTTCTGACGTCGATACAGGCAATGCCTTAATAATTTTGATGGAGTACTTGTCTTTAATGTCCTGTACGCGTCCTGGTGTCTCCGAACCGTGAAGCTGAATCATATCAAGCTGAGTAATGGGAATGACGCGGTCCAGTTCTTCATCTGTCGGGTCAACAAACAAGCCAATGGCTTTTACACCCGTCGGAATATGCCGTGCCAGTATTTTGGCCTGCTCTGTTTCCACATATCGTGATGAAGGCGGATAGAACACCAAGCCAATAAATTTTGCTCCGTTTTCAACCGCACATTTTAAGGAGGGTAGATCAGAGATACCGCAAATCTTTACAAATACCATGACTGCACACGTACGCCTAAGACGTACACTCCTCTAATATATCCAAAATTGCTTGCTTTGGATCATCCGCACCGGTAATGGGGCGGCCAATAACCAGATGAGTTGCACCCGCCTCCACCGCTTGTAGTGGAGTCATAACGCGTTTTTGATCGCCTACGTCGCTTCCCCTCGGACGAATACCCGGCACCATCAATACGAAATCTTTTCGCATATTTCGACGTATCATCTGGATTTCCATAGCGCTACAGACAATGCCCTCCAGTCCGCTCTCATCCGCCAACCGCGCAAGGCGTTGCACCATCTCGTCTGCACTACCGTAATAGCCGATCAAATCCAGATCGCCCTCATCCAATGAAGTTAATATTGTGACGCCCAAGACTTTTGGCACACGTACACCTGCCGCAGTCGCTCCTTCGCGCGCGCCCTCCACCGCATACTTCATCATGTTGATTCCGCCACTGGCATGAACGTTTATATAATCAATATCCAGCTTTGATGCTTCGCGCACGGCGGCGCGAACAGTATTTGGAATGTCGTGATATTTTAAATCGAGAAAAAATGATAAATCGGGACAAGCCTCGCGAATTTTTGCAACTCCTTGTGGGCCATTTGAATTAAAAAATTCCAGCCCAAGCTTTAAACCCTGATTAGTTTCTTCGGCAATCTTTGCAAAAAAGAGCGCTTTTTCAATATCAGGCGTATCAATGGACGAGTATATAAGCGGATGATTAATCATATAGTTTTTTAACATGACTGCCGCGATGTGAATATATTTATTTCGTAGCGATAAAGGCCTTATTACTGGCGACTGTCTCAGTCACTTGTTTTTCTTCCTGCAGCTTTTTATTCTCTTTGATCAAATTATAGACTTGTCCGCGTTTTTTATCGGCTTTGGTGGAGAGAGGGCCGTGTATGCACCAGATAAACAATCCGCCAAAAAAGAACCCGATTGCCGCCGCGCCCAAGGCAATAACCGCCACGGGTAAATCCAAAGGATTATGAACGGGACTGTAAAAAACATTGGCGCTTTGCATGTTTGCCACGGCAAAAACAACGGCGGCAAGCGCAAGAAGTGTTGAAAATATATAGCGAAAGAAAGTCATACCTTATCCAGATCCTATGTATTATTGCAAATAACTTACAGGAATGAAGCCGTTCAATAACAATAAGATATCATAGAATGCTTCGCCTGCGGCTCGCAATCACAAATTTACTTATTCTTCATTCAAACGATCACGCAACGCTTTGCCTGTTTTGAAAAACGGCAGACGCTTTGCCTCAACCTCGACCTTTTCGCCTGTGCGGGGGTTGCGACCGATGCGCGCGTCGCGTTCTTTAACAGAAAACGCCCCAAAGCCGCGCAGTTCAACACGGTCACCATTTGCCAGTGCGGCGGTAATTTCCTCAAAAAACGTTTCAACAATCTTTTCAATATCACGCAAATATAAATGCGGATTTAAGTCTGCTATTCGGCTTATCAGCTCTGATTTAGTCATTTTTTATTTGCCTCTAGTTTTGGAACCTTTATAAAAACCTAGTTGTTCCAGATAGTTAAGATATGCACATTTTAAAGCAGGCGGTCAAGGAAAACAGCCCAAAAGAGCCATGAAAAAAGCCGGAAAAATTCCGGCTTTCGTCATAGCTTATAAATTGTGAAGGGGTATGCCCCCTTTCACTTATTTATTTTTCATCTTTGCTCAATGCTGCGCCAAGGATATCACCAAGAGACGCACCGGAATCGGCAGAACCGAATTCTTCCATGGCTTTCTTGTCTTCATCCATTTCACGTGCCTTGATTGACAAGGATAGCTTACGGTTCTTACGGTCAACGGAGATAATTTTCGCATCGACTTTTTCTTTCACCGCAAAACGATCCGGACGTTGTTCGCTACGTTCACGAGACAGATCAGGCTTCTTGATATAGCCGGTCACATTTTCGTTGACGTCAACTTCAACACCGCGGTCATCAATGGCTGTGATTGTACAAGTCACAATCGCGCCTTTGGCCATCCCCTTCATCGCACCTTCAAACGGGTCGTCTGTCAGTTGCTTGATACCAAGGGCAACACGCTCTTTCTGCGGATCAATTTCAAGGATCTTCGCTTTCACGCTATCCCCTTTCTTGAATTCCTTCAGAACGTCTTCTGTCTGGTCTTCCCATGAGATGTCAGAGATATGAACCATACCGTCCAGATCATCATCAATGCCGACAAACAGACCAAATTCTGTCACGTTATTAACAGGGCCTTCGATCTCATCACCAACAGCATGTTTCGTGGCGATTGTTTCCCAAGGGTTTTCCTGACACTGTTTCATGCCAAGCGAAATACGACGTTTTTCTTCGTCAATTTCAAGAACCTGTACTTCGACTTCTTGCGAAACAGACGCGATCTTGCTCGGGTGAACATTTTTCTTCGTCCATGACATTTCAGAAACATGAACCAGACCTTCAATTCCGTCATCCAGCTCAACAAATGCACCATAATCGGTCAGGTTCGAAATACGACCCTTCAATTGCTGACCAACAGGGTAGTTCAGGTGAACTTCTTCCCACGGATCTTTTTCCAGTTGCTTCATGCCAAGGGAAATACGCTTATTCTCTTCATTGAAACGAATAACCTGTACTTCGATCGTATCACCAATCTTCATGACTTCTGTCGGATGATTGATACGCTTATATGAAATATCTGTAACGTGTAGAAGACCGTCAACACCACCCAGATCAACGAACGCGCCGTAATCTGTAATGTTTTTGACAACGCCCTGAAGAACCTGACCTTCTTTGATATTCTCCAGAATATCCGATCTTGCTTCTTCACGTGATTCTTCCAGAACAGCGCGGCGGGAGACAACGATGTTGCCGCGTGCGCGGTCCATTTTTAAAATCATGAAAGGCTGTGGTGTGCCCATTAACGGGTTTACGTCCTTAATCGGACGAATATCAACTTGTGATCCCGGTAGGAACGCAATCGCACCGCCCAGATCAACAGTAAATCCGCCTTTAACACGGCTGTGAATAACGCCTGTGACGCGCTCTTCCTGTTTATGTTGTTCTTCCAGTTCGGTCCAGACCTCTTCACGACGTGCTTTTTCGCGTGATAGAACGGCTTCGCCGTTTTGATCTTCCAGACGCTCAACAAAAACGTCAACTTTATCGCCGACATTTACGTCCGGCTCTTGTCCCGGTTTTGAAAACTCGCGAAGTTCGATACGACCTTCGGATTTTAGGCCGACATCGACGAGAACAAATCCGTTCTCTACTTCGATAACACGTCCTGTAACAACGTTTCCTTGAAAATTTTCTTCGCTTGGTAGTGATTCTTGGAGAAGGGCAGCGAATTCATTTGATTCTTCTCTATCTTCTAGTCTTGCAGCTGCTGTAGCCATATTAAGTAGTTTCCTTTTAGTAAAATATGCTCTGACGTTCATGGGTTCCGCCTGTTTATAATTTATGTATAAAAGGCGCATGTCGGGCAGAACGGCCCTACTAATATCGAGAAATTAAAGGAAATGCAAGGGTTTAAATAAAATGACAATAATTTTATGTTTTCATTTTTATATCCAGTAACCGATTATAAAGTTTTTTAGCATCCGGATAGTCAAGGTAAAGGGCTTTATCTTCAAATTTAATAAATCCCAAACGACCAATTCCAAAACCGTTACGCAATACAGCATCATCAATTCGATTTATTAAAAGCGTATCTACATTCACGAAGAAAATTTTTGGTTTAAAAATGATAAGACGCTTATCCGTGAGAACATAAAATTGGCGACAGTATATCCATATAGCCGCAATCAATAGTGTAATAAGCAGCGTTAAAACGATTACGGTATAAAAACTAACATCATTAAACAAAGCAAGATAATTATCATTAATTCCCGCCCAGTTAACACCCTCCGGGGATGTTTCAGAACTTTCGTCATTTTTATCAGGCACGGCCTTTCCAAAATATGGCAAAATCCACATCATTTTTTCGGCGAGAAAATAATGGGTAGCATAGAAGGCAGTAAAATAGGCTATTAAAGGGGAAACAATATAATAATCAATCATTTTTAAAGTTTTGGGCTTTGCCCATAAAATCTTTTCATCTTGCCTAAGTTCACTTTTGCAAATGCTTTTCTGATATGCGTTCATGTATCTAATTTAACTTTTTTGAAGCAAAATAAAAAGCTTTCTGATACGCCTCCTCAGCGTTCATCTCACTAGTATCAATTTGTATGGCATCCTCTGCAGGCTTCATGGGAGCGCTGTCGCGTTCGCTGTCTCGGGCATCGCGTTCTTTCATATCCGCTAGAATGTTGTTGTAGGTCACATCAAAGCCTTTGGATTGTAATTCTTTCGTACGTCTGTCGGCACGTACGTCTGTTGAGGCCGTGATAAACAGCTTTATATTCGCATTCGGGCAAATTACCGTTCCAATATCGCGTCCGTCCAGTACAGCCCCCTTTTTACCATCGGGCGGGTTATGCGCGAATTCGACTTGCAGATTGAACAGAACATCCCGTACGCTTTGAAATTGCGCTACTTTCGACGCGGCTTGTCCCACCGCGTCACTACGAATATCGGCGTTTTCCGTCATATCGGGGGTGAAACACTGTTTCAGTTCTTGCGCCGCGGACAGCGCTTCCTCCTCATTTTCTGGATTTCGTGATGCTTGCAATACGTGTATCCCAACCAAACGATACAGCGCGCCTGTATCCATATGCGCATAATTCAATTCTGCGGCCAGACGCTTGGCAATTGTTCCCTTCCCACTTGCGGCGGGGCCATCTATCGCAATTATTTTTGTAACCATTTATTTATATGACACGAACACATACATGAATTCAAAAGATTTCGAATAAAATGTGTATTTATGGTATGATTTAAATAGATGGCTTTTAGAAAACTTATTTTATTATGTTTGGTCTGTATTATTGCAAGTGCCCCTGCATTTGCCTTTGCAGCAGGGTGCTGTTGCTTGAAAACCACGCAAACACAATCAATGATGATGCAAGATCAAGATGCGCCGCCTTGCCACGATATGACAGATAATACAGAGCATAAAACTGTGGGAAACAATGTTTGTCTTTGCGATGCGGGTCTGTTGACCATTTCTGATCACAGCGCTCCGTTATTAAGCGAGACCAATTATTTTCACAAAACAGCGTATGTTTTAGATACCCATAATCCGTACGCTTCTTTTTCCATTATTCCAGAAATACGCCCGCCTATTTCATAATTTCCGACGTTTAATATTAATTTTAAATTCAGGAGATTTTGATGAAAAAATATATATGCCTAGCCATAGGGCTTTTAATATATGGCATGAATGGAGACATACAGGCGCGGCCTGTCTCTTATCCCGGCGGGTGGACTTTGATGCAAATGAATGATGGTGACAGCCATTCACTGCATGTCCATTACTCGCCAAGCGCAACCTACTCGATCGGCTATCGTGGTCAATATATGCGAGAGGGCGAATATATGTTGAATAGCGTTCAACATAATCTATTGATGAAACGCTGGAATACTGAAGACTCACAAGCAAATCTGTATCTGAAATCCGGCGCGGGTCTTGCCAGTCAACGACAGAACAAAAATAAGGACACCCTTGCCCTATATTCGGGGATTGCCGCCGATTGGGAAACGCGACGTTGGTTTACCTCCTATGAAAACCGCGGTTTATTGGCTGGTGATATTGATCACGGATTTATGCAAAAAGCTCGCCTAGGTATTGCGCCGTACGTCGCAGAATATGGAGCGCTTCATACATGGTTTATGGTTGAAGTCGAACATGACCCAAAATCTAATGAGACTTTAACCATCACTCCGCTGATACGTTTCTTTAAAGGCCCCGCACTTTTAGAAGCAGGACTCAGCAATCATAACGATGTTCTGTTCAACGCCGTTTACAGATTTTAATTCAAAAATATAAAGGATACACACATGAAAACACTTAAAATATTATCAGCACTCTTTCTTTTAAGCTTTGCCACTCCTGCCTTTGCGGCCAATCAATTGATTACTGTCGGCGTGAACGGCATGGTTTGTGACTTCTGCGCCCAAGCATTGGAGAAAGTTTTCTCTGACAAAGAAGAAGTCGAAGATATTCAGGTCTCTCTTAACGATAAGGTCGTTCTGATCACCCTGAAAGACGGTCAAAATATTGATGACGCCACTTTAACACAGCTGATCAATGCCTCTGGCTATGATATACGCAATATTACGCGTTCAGACGTCGTTATAGAAAACAAAGAAAAGGTGGAAGATAATGGATCCGCTTTATAAACAAAACCTTCTCTCCACGCTCAGCTTATTTACAAGTGCGGGAACCTTGATTTGTTGTGCGCTTCCTGCTTTATTGGTAACGCTTGGCATGGGCGCGGTAATGGCGGGGCTCATTTCAACTGTCCCGTGGATTACGGCGTTGTCTGAATATAAAATCATTCTGTTCACGGTGGCGGGGCTTTTACTTCTATTTGCGGCTTTTATGCAATGGCAAGCCCGAAACGCGCCCTGTCCCGCCGACCCGGCCAAAGCAAAAGCCTGTACGCGTCTGCGTAAAATCAGTATTGCGAGTCTTGTCTTGTCTTTTGTGATCTATGCCATCGGCTTTTTCTTTGCGTTCTTGGCGGCGGATTTATTACTTTAAATCGATTTAGTAAAAAATTTAACGGAGCAGTTGCATGACCCGTTAAAAGATACACAATCAAAAGAACCTGCCTCACAAGGTTCTTTCCAATACTCGTTATTTTCTAACCAGTCCGCATAGTTGTTCTTATATAATACATTCTGTAGTGGCGCTTTTCCATTTACGCTCCAAACGGCAACAATTATCTTATTAGTATTTTTTTCTTTAAGCACTTTCTCTGCATATTTGACAATTTTATTGGCTATTCCCTGTTGTCGATATTCCTTTTTGACAACAATAGTTTTTATAACACCTAAAGTGCCGTCCTGATCCGCTTGAAATATATTTAAAGGTAATTCCGGTATGTCGTAATTTAAGAGACTATTGATACTCAATGGCTGGCATTTATAGCCAAGACAATAACCTGCAAATTGGTTATTTATTAAGGTAATAAAAGCAAAATGATGCGCATTGTTTTTTATATCATTCTTAGAAACATATCCCGTCCCAAACGCTTCATCAGAACATGCTATGATTTCATCTAAATACGCAACATCAAAAGAAATGATAAACAGATTTTGCATGTCAGCACTCTTCTATCTCACAGCCCAGATCATTCATCAGATCAATAAAATTCGGGAAAGAAGTCAGGATTGGTGCGCCGTCATCGACGCGTACAGGTTCTTTGGTGGCAGTTCCCAGTACCAGAAAACTCATCGCAATGCGATGATCCAGATGCGTTTCAACCGTAACACCGCCTTGCGGCGGTTGTCCTGTGCCATAGATGGTCAGGCTTTCTTCACCCATTTCCAGACGTACACCACATTTTGAGAGCCCCTCTGCCATCACCGCCAGACGGTCACTTTCCTTGACACGCAATTCCGCAAGTTCTGTCATGGTGGTCGTTCCCTCGGCGCAGCTTGCCGCCACCGCCAGAACCGGAAATTCATCAATCATAGAGGGCACACGTTCGGGGGGGACGTTGATGCCCCTTAACAGCCCAGTCGATTTAATATGCAGATCGGCAACACGTTCGCCGCCCTCTATGCGGTCATTTTTAAATGTGATCTCTGCGCCCATTTCAATCAGTGTCGTATATATACCGGCGCGGCGTTCATTCAGGCAAATATTTCCCAAAATAACGTCTGAGCCTTCTTTCAATAGCGCCGCCACACATGGAAACGCCGCGGAGGAAGGGTCGGAGGGCACGTCAAAGGAACAGCCCTGCAATTGTGTCCCACCCTGAACCGTTATGGCCTGCGCGCCGTCTTTTAAATTTTCGATACGTACATCATGGCCAAAGCCTTTCAGCATGTTTTCGGTATGGTCACGCGTGGGGGTTTCTTCGATCACGGTGACGGGCGCATCAGAGGTTAAGCCCGCCAGTAATATCGCCGATTTGACCTGAGCAGAGGCAACGGGCAAGCGGTATTCGATACCTTTGATATTGTTTGTACCCTTGATCTTCATGGGTAATCGGCCGCCCTCTGCCGTGTCGAAAGACGCGCCCATCTCGCTAAGAGGTTTGATAATGCGGTTCATTGGCCGCTTGGTCAGGGACGCGTCCCCGGTCATTTGCGCGGTAATGTCGTGCCCCGCGATCAGCCCCGCTAGTAATCTGGTGGACGTTCCACTATTCCCCATATTCAGCGGTTTCTTCGGTGATTTCAAAAATCCGATACCGATGCCTTCACACCGCCAGACGCCGTCATCACCCTTTTCTATTTTTGCGCCCATCGCCCGCATGGCAGAGGCGGTTGCCAATACATCTTCGCCTTCCAAAAGTCCAAAAATTAAGGTTTCCCCTTGCGCCAATCCGCCAAACATCAGGGCGCGGTGCGAAATGGATTTATCGCCGGGAATACGCGCCGTTCCCTGCAGCGCCGAAGAATGGGAAGATTGAAGTGGTGTCATGCTTTCTATTTAGCAGAAAATCATCATTATGCCATCTAAAATAGCGAAAAAGCATTCATTGTGGGTTTTAAGCAAAATCTTCCAGATCGCCGTTATAATTTGCAGCGAATGTTACAAAATCTTTATAAGGAATTGGTTTGGAATAACGGAAGCCCTGTACCTCATCACAGCCTTCAGCAATCAGGAAGTCCTGATGTTCTCTGGTCTCCACACCCTCTGCAATAACTTTCAGATTTAGGGAGCGGCCAAGTGTAATAATCGTCTTTGTAATGGACGCGTCATTGGCATCATTAAGCGCATTACGAATGAAAGACTGGTCAATTTTCAGACGATCAATCGGGAATTGACGCAAGTATGATAGAGATGAATACCCTGTCCCGAAATCATCAATCGCCAGTTCAACACCCAAGGCATGTAAATCTCTCAAAGTCTGAATCGTGTGTTCGATATCATCCATAAACGCGCTTTCGGTGACTTCCAACTCGACCAGATTTGGCGGTACTTTTGTCTCTTTCAAGACTTGCATAACATAGGTGACCAGATCGCTTTGCTGGAACTGCGCACCCGAAACGTTGATCGCAACGCGAATATCCTGCCCCGTTTCATTTTTCCACTTCATGGCGTGCTCACATGCGTGTTTCAACACCCACTCACCAATTGGTACAATCAAACCGGATTGTTCGGCGATCGGAATAAACACAGCGGGGGAAATAAAGCTTCCGCCCTCTTTACTATTATCTTTCTTGAACCACCGCAGAAGCGCCTCCGCCCCGATAATTTTCCCATTAGCCAGGTCAAATTGCGGCTGAAAATAAAGCTCTAACTGTTCATTTTCAAGCGCGTCACGCAGATCACGTAACATTTGGAATCTTTGCTGTACGGCCTTGTCGAAATCTTCGGTATATTCTTTCAGCGTATCGCGTCCCTCTTCCTTGGCACGGTTTAGCGCAATATCGGCGTTTTTCAACACCTGATCGGGGTCGGTACCGTTATCAGGATAGGTCGCCACACCAATTGAGGCACGTACCTGAAAATTCTCGTTAAAGACTTTAAACGGTTCCGAACGTACCACGCGTAAAATTCTTTCCGCCACATCGACGGCATTATTAATGGAGGTCGAAAGCGGCATCATAATGGCGTACTCATCCTCCCCTGTACGTGCGACGGTCGCTGTTTCGGGCAGAGCCGAGCGCAGGCGTTTACCAACCGCGCGTAAGAGGGCGTCGCCCACATTATGACCCATGGAGTCATTAACGTCTTTAAAGTGATCAAGATCGACTGTGACAATAGCCGCGCGTTTAATTTCCCCGCTTTCGGGGTCCTGTACGTCACTGCGCGTGAATTCTGTTAACTTTTGCAGGAAAAGCGTACGGTTTGGCAATTGTGTTAATTGATCGAAATATGCCAGATTATGAATCTGATCTTGTGCCGCAGATTTAATTTTTTTGATGTTTTTCGCATTTTCCTTGATCAAACCATGGGCGATATTAATCGATTGCGTAATCTCATCTTTTGCCTTAAACGGCGGATCCATTAATTGGGGATTCTCCGCGTCCTTCGCCGCGCCAAGCAAGCTTTGACGAAGAAACAGAATAGGCTCCAACAACCAACGGCTCAGCGCCAGCATTAAAACAGACGTTACAAAACTGGCCATTAAAAAGAAAATAACCATGCTTTGCCGCGCATAATCGATTTTCTCGGCAAGTACGTTAGAAGAGGCCACACGTACAACCATGACGTACGGCCGTGCATTCAATTCAAACGGACGCAACGTAAATTCATAAAACGAGCCATCCGCGCTCCAATATGTCTTGGTTAAATCCTGCGCCTGAAACATTTGGATAATGGGCGTATCACCATAATTTTCCAGTAGCAGGTAATCCTGACTGTTATAAAGGGATAATCCGACAATTTGCGTTGTATTGGCCAGTTGCAGCCATTCTGCCGTATTGATCGGGCTTTCCATGAAGGCGATATTTTCATTACCCGGAATGGTTTGCAAAATACTTACCCGCGCTTCTTGCTTCATGCGGTCCAGAATTTCTTGTTCATGCTTTTGAATTGTTAAACCGAAAATCGCGACCTGTACGGTCAAAATCGTGGCAAATACCGCCAGCGTTATTTTCCAGCTGATCGGGCTGCGCCAGATTTTCCCTGAAGACAGAAAAGACTTTGATCGTTTGGAAGTGTGCTTTGTTTGCGTAGATCCCACGTCTATTCTACCTACATCATTACGTTGTTTTATAGAGACCGCCATGCAGGTCCTTCTTGTTGTCTTTTTATTTTGCCTGTTTTAAAGACAAGATACAACGTCTTAAATGACGCCATCCAACTATATTAATCGCAATTCCCTAAAATTTTATTTATTTTAGAAAAAAGTTATAAAAAAGAGGGATAGGGGGCTAGAGGAATTTTAAGTGCTGATTATCGTCTATTTTACGATAAAAACACGTTGGGCGATTTGTGTGGCAAGCGGGGCCGCTTTGCTCAATCAATAATAAGAGACAATCCTGATCACAATCAACGCGGATTTCGACCAGCTTTTGAACATTGCCGCTGGTCTCGCCCTTTTTCCAGATGCGTTGTACTGTTCGTCCGTAATAATGGACAAACCCCGTTTCCAACGTCAGCTTTAATGCTTCTTCATTCATCCACGCCATCATTTTGATCTCGTGGTCATTGATGTCTTGTGCAATCGCGGGGATCAACCCCTGATCATTCCAGATCGGGTCAAAGTCCAGTATTTCATCGCGATATGATTTACCCATTAAACAGCCTCCCAAAACCTAACTTTTTGTCCTGCTTTCGGCTCTAACAGCTCGTCATCACGCATGACGATGTGACCGTTCACAATGGTCATAACAGGGCATCCTGTAAAGGTTTCACTGTCAAAAGGTGTCCAACCACTGATCGAATGAATATCACTATTTTGCCATGTCTTCTGCTTTTTCAGATCAACAATTGTAATATCCGCATCATATCCCACCGCAAGACGACCCTTGCCCATAATTCCGTGAATTCTTTGTGGGCCATACGCCATCAGATCAACCAGGCGTTCCAATGTCAGCTTGCCGTTATTCACGTGATCAAGCATGACAGAGACGAGCGTCTGCACACCGGGCGTACCACTAGGTGAATTCGGATAAGTCTCTGCTTTTTCTTCCAAAGTATGCGGCGCATGATCGGATGCCAGAATATCCACCGTTCCGTCCTCAATCGCCGCCCACAGCGCGTCTTGATGCTTTTTTTCACGAATGGGCGGATTTTGTTGCGCTTTTGAGCCTAGACGCTCATAACATTCTGGCGCATGAAGGGACAGGTGATTGGCCAGAACCTCAACACTTGCCAAATGTTTATGGTCTGCCAGATATTCCATTTCCTGCGCTGTTGTCACATGCAGCACGTGAACACGCCGACCTGTTTTTTCCGCCAGCCGAACAAGGCGCTGCGTTGCTTTTAAACAACCTTCTTCAGAACGCCAGACATGATGCATCGCCACATCGGTTGAATCGCCCAGAATTTTGACTTTATTCTCACGCATCATCGCTTCATCTTCGCAATGTGAGGCCACCACGCGCCGCCCGTTGAGTAGAACCTTTTCAACCGCTTCATCTGTTTCGGTTAACAGATTGCCCGTGGAAGAGCCCATAAAAATTTTGATCCCGCACACACCGTCAAGATTTTCCCATTCATTCAGCTTTTCGGCATTTTCCTCAGTTCCCCCGAAGTAAAACGCATAATTTGTCCACGCCCCCGCCGCGGCCGTGTCCAGTTTATCTTGAAGCGCCTCTGGCGTCACAGTCAGCGGATTGGTATTCGGCATTTCAAAGATAGAGGTAATGCCCCCCGCCGCAGCCCCCTTCATACCGGCTTCCAACGTTTCTTTCTGCGTTGCGCCCGGTTCACGGAAATGCACCTGCGTATCCATCAAACCCGGTAAGACATGCAGCCCCGCACAATCAATGACGTCCGCTGCCACGTCATTTAATGCCCCAATCGCAACGATTTTACCGTCTCGCACACCAATATCCGCCTGAATAGTTTTGCCGGGTAATACGCACGTGCCGTTTTTGAAAATTTTGTCCATGATCGCCTCAATTTAGAGAATTTAAGATACATTCATAAGATAGATTAACCTCTTCATCAAGTCAGTTAGACATATTCGCACTTGAAAGGGTTTTCGGGATGGAATTTATTTTTGGAATTACAATCAGCTGTGAAATATAATCGTTCTATTATTTGATACCTATCTTCAATGTATCTCCATAAATTAATTGAGGCATGCCCCGCAGACCCACCTCGTATTTTGAAATCAGGATAATAGCTTTCATTCGATATATCCAAAACATAAGATGTATCTCGTATTAAGACTGTATTGCTCTCAACAACCCATATCGGACCGAAGTTTGCGCCCCAGTTACAAGCATTTGATGTTGTCACAAAATATAAATTTTTATTGCTTGTTTCTGTAATTTTTTTGCCGACGAATCCACACTCTGCAAACTTGTTTTGTTCCATTTCACGAATTGCTTGCGCTATATTCATTGCAACAGGCTTCAAATTTTTATCTTCAATATGATATGAAGAGTTGTTCGCATAAGCATCTATAGGCGTGGCTAGAAACATAAATGTAACTAAGATAAAGATAGGTATAATAATACTGTTAGATAATACAAACATTTAATCCCTCTCAAGCCGTTTCAATATTACTAAAATGCCTAGATTAATCATAAGAACAACGGGCAAAAGCACCCACAAAAATACGATGCTCGGAAATAAAAGTATTGAAATTATAAGTAAAAATGAATGAAAAATGACACCTTGAAGCACTGTCTGGCTCAATTTGTCTTGTTGCATATGCAAACCATCAACTTCTCTTAATTTTTTTAATTTAATGAAAAAAAGCGTTAAGATACCTGTTGCTAGATACCATAGGTTCCAGACAAGTATTCCAACTCCAAAAAACGTCATTTCTACGTTTAAATTTATGGGATAAATTAAAATAAGAAATAAAAGTAAACATAAAATTTGTAAAACTGTTGATGCATACAGAAACTCTTTTTTATTCTGCCTGCTTATTTCGTATGTTTTTCGTGATTTCCCCCATGGATAGAAGAATATTTGCTCATGCTTTGTTTCATCTAGGTCAAAATAGAAATTTTCTAAATCACGATAAGGTTTACAAGAAAAAAAGTTGTGTAGCTTTCTTATAAAATCTTTTCTCTCAAACATCACCAGATTCTCTTTTTTACTTTATCCGATCATAGCATAAGTTTATTCTATCATCATGATTTTGAAACCTGAACTTACCGCCGCGGTGATCGGTCACCCGATTACACATAGCCGCTCCCCGCTCATCCATAATACGTGGCTGCGTCAATGTGGTATCGACGGGCAATATGAGGCGATTGATGTCGCACCGGAAGATTTAGAGCATTTCTGTTCCCAGCTCAGGCAAAGCCATCTGAAAGGCATTAACGTTACCCTACCCCATAAAGAAACCATCATGCGCTATTGTGATAAAATCGAGGATGCTGCACAAAAAATTGGCGCGGTGAATACGATTATCGTAAAAGACGGGCACCTTATCGGCACGAATACAGATGCTTACGGCTTTATTCGTAATTTGGAAATTCCGCAACCTGATTTCGATTTTAAAAACGCGCACGCACTTATTATTGGCGCAGGTGGCGCATCACGCGCCGTCATTTATGGTTTGCTTGAAAAGGGTATTAAAAACATTTTTCTTTCCAACCGAACTCAGAAAAAAGCAAATAGTCTTGCAAAGGAATTCGACAATATTCAAGTTATTCCATGGGATGATAAAGCGCAGTATTTGGATGATATAAATCTACTCATCAACACAACCTCCCTCGGGATGAAGGGACAAAGATCGTTAGAACTAGACTTGGATACCCTACCAAAAAAAGCGACTGTTTATGATCTTGTCTATAACCCGAAAGACACAACGCTTCTTAAAAATGCTGCACAAAAAGGGTGTAAGAGAATCGGGGGGCTAGGCATGTTAATTTATCAAGCAGAAAGGGCGTTTGAATTATGGTTTGATCAAACCCCTGACGCCACACATGATCTGGTTAACCAACTGGAAGAGAGCTTACGATGATTATACTGGGGCTAACCGGCTCTATCGCCATGGGGAAATCAACAGCCAGTGCTATGTTGCAACATATGGGCGTGCCGGTTCACGATTCCGATGCTGCGGTGCATGACATCTACAAATATGATAAAGCCTTTTACAGGGAAATTGCCGTCACCTACCCCGATGCGATCAAACACCGAACAATTGATCGTAAAAGGCTAGGCGAGATCATTTATGCCGACCCTGAAAAGAGACAACACCTGGAAGAATTGCTGCATCCGAAAGTACGTGAAAGCCAGCAAGTTTTTCTGAAAAAATGCCGTCGTCTGCATCAAAAAATTGCCGTTCTGGATATTCCCCTGTTATTTGAGACAGGCGCGGAGAAGAGATGCGATCATATTCTGGTTATCACAGCCCCATATCATACACAAAAAACCCGCGTTTTGGCGCGACCAAACATGACAGAAGAAAAATTTATCCATATTCTGAATAGCCAAACAAACGATAGCGAAAAACGCGCCCGCGCCGATTTTATTGTGTCTTCGGGTTTAGGTCGCAAAAGAATGTATCAGGATTTAGAGAAAGTTCTAACCGCATTAACCACAACAAAACAACACCATGCATAATACCTTTATTGTTATTTTATCACTATTGCTGATTACAGTTTTTTATATCTACAAACCGCCGGAAAACGAGCATTTTGACGCGACATTTTTTATGTTTGATGCATCTTTTTCAAATGATGAAGCTCTGTTACCTACAAGCCCCATTGCTGTTTTGACGCTCACTAATAATAGAAAATTTTATTATCGACAAATTCATAAAGAAAAAGATACATTCCTAAATTTTAGCGTGTATCAAAAAGGAACTTATAAATCTAATGTACATAGAAATAATAGTGAACAAGTTTCGGGAACATTAACTTTTATACCAGAAATTGAAGGCAAAAATCGCGCGCGTGCCGGTAATTACAATTTCAACGGAAAAATTCTCTCGGTTTTTGATGGAAAGAAACAAGAATATAAATTTCTAGCGCATGACGATATCTTCACTGCCCAATAAACGCCTTCACCGCTTGCGGGTAAATTTCATGTTCTTTCTTCAGAACACGCGCGGCAAGGGTCTCGGGCGTATCGTCTTTTTCGACAAGGACAGAACCTTGTAAGATAATCGGGCCTTCATCAACACCTGATGTAACAACGTGAACGGTTGCGCCGCTCTCGTATTCGCCTGCGTCAATCACAGCCTTGTGCACGTGCTGGCCATACATGCCTTCACCGCCAAATTTCGGCAGGAGAGAGGGGTGGATATTCAAAATTTTCCCCTGCCACTTTGCGATAAAATCCGCGCTTAGAATACGCATGAAGCCCGCCAAACAAATCATGTCGATGTGATGGTCGCGCAAAACCTTATCAATCTCTTGCTCAAAGGCGTTTTTAAGTTTCCCCTTATGCGATATCACATGTGCGGGAATGCCTGCCTCTTGCGCACGCGATAAACCGCGTACATGTTCTTTATTGGAAATGACACAGGAAATCTCTGCCGGATAGTCGGGATTTTGCGCAGCATTTATAAGTGATTGCAGATTGGATCCCCCACCGGAAATCAACACACCGATTTTAACTTTTTCTGCCACGACTTATTTGAATAAGCTGCCCATTAACTGGGTTGCCATGCCGCCCAGTGCGCCGCCCTGGCTGTTTTTATCGATTAATTTTGGTAAAATATCGGACAAAGTATCCGCAGCATTATTTGGCTGCATATTGACCTGCGATGCGAAATTATTGATTTGATCACCACCGAAAACAGACATGATTTGCGATGCGGTCATATTCATATTTTCGCCGTCCCCCAGAAAGCTTTGGACTAGATTATCCATACCACCGCCGGAAAATTGCGCGATTAAAGCGCCCATATTGACCTGCCCGTTTTCTGTCGGCAATAGCCCTTGTATGGCAGTAATAATCTGCTGCAAATCCGTATTATTTTCGCCGCCCATATGCTTCATAAAAAGCTCCGCCGCCATTTTGATCAGATTATCCATGTTTCGTGTCTTTCATCATCATCTATTAAAGTCACACATATCATACTCTTTTCAATAACGCGCGGCAAATACGAAAACGAATATTCTACATCTGATGTTCAAGCACTTCGGTGGCGGGGGTCGCATGCTCCAGACCTTCAGCGCGGAATGTGCCTTGCGCCACGTTCATATCCAAACGCAAGCGCGTTAGCGGTTTGTAAGAGGCTTCTATTCCTGCTCCTGCCGCCATTGATTGTTGTATAATCTCCAAACGCTCCTCACCGCTCTCACCTGCTTGGACGGGGATGGGGGCATGCGGTTTTGACCATGCGGGGCCGTACTTATCGTTCAGCCATGTATTGGTACCGCACAAATCTGTTCCTTCGTGAATTACAGCGTCATTGGGCATGCGCTCAATAATGTATCCCTGATCTGCTGTCGAGAAATGATAAACGATCGGACTTGTCAAAGGATAGGACGACAGCATATCCAACGCTTCATCCGCGTCGCTTGCTTCTTCTAGTGTTTTACGGATTAAGATTGTCGGGGAATATCCCTCTCTGGATACATTGCGAAATGCATTCACCATATAGTCCGCCATAATCGCCCGTTCCCCGATCAGCTTGCCCATCATTGTTTTTGGTGTCGGGGCAACATGTTGCGCAATCGCAAATTTCGAAGTCATGCCATGAGCTTCCCCTATTAATCCGGGATACGTCGCCGTAATTAATTCGCCAGAGGCCACGTCTTTTTTAGTTACAATTGGCAAATGTCCAACATGCGGCGGTATATCAAGCAAGCGTTGCATTTGCACACCACCATTTTGCGCGCGAACAGATTTTGTGGAACATCCCCATTCATCAGTCAATAAAACAGTCGGGACACCACGAGAATTTCCACCCCGCGCGTCAGTCATACGTGCATGCGCAAAATCATAGTCGCTCTTATAAGGTGCCCACATATCAGCATTTCTTGCCATAGATCGCTCTGATAATTTATCGGTTACACGAAAACTAGCCGCAGCGCCCAATTCCTCAGCCGCGTCAAAGCACGCTGTGACCATACCTTCGAAGCGATCAGGATACTTTTTAATAATTCCTTGTACAGATGTATGTTCCGTTTCAAACGGTATTTTCGGTAAGGACATATTCAAACTCTCTATTATATTTATTTTTTATTTAGACGTTATATAGCGAACATAAATTAAGAAAGCCAGTTTTTATTGAATGGGATACGGCTTTACCTGTAGTTTAAAGAATATTATTTCAGTATTTTTAGTATAACTATGTATATTCATAACATAACTATATTTAAATTTTTATTCAGATGCGAAGGCTCATATTTCGAGATTTGGCATTAGCTTTTAATCTCTTAATTAAATCATGCCGTTTTGAAAGTCTAATGGTGAAGCTTTGGTCAATTTCCATGAGTAATCTATCTGATGAGTTATTACTCAAATTAATTAGACCAAAGTCATGAAGTTTTTGCGTGCTGTTTTTTACAATCTCAACTTTGTCAGGAGAAGAAATAGACCAATAAATCCCTTTCTCTTCCTCAAACCCCGTGGGCAAACGAATTTTTGAGGCTATTAATTTGAATGGATAATCAGGTAGTGCCTCTATAATCTTAAAAAGAGCTTCATCAGTTTGTTTAGAACCTAATGCCCTTCGTGTCTCTCTATCTTTCTGCATTTGGTGCAATCTTTTAAGTGTATTTTTGTTAAATATCTTATCAGGTATCAATCTTACGTTCTTTAAAGAAAACATTAAAAGCAGGTTACATGATTTATGCACATTGGTTAAATTTTCTTTTCAGCTTTATCAAGCTTCCACTTCCACCATTCATTCGTTTGAGAAGATTTATCTATTCCCTCATACGTGATAACCCACCGCCGTCAAAGACCTTGTACGACTTATCTCTGGCCTTAGGGTTACGACATTGAATGTCTGAAAGCTTCATCTTGCCCCCATGTCTTTCTACTTGCCCCTGTTCTTTGCCCCTTAATGACGTGAATGTAGGCGGTTAAACGTGAAAGGCGGCGAACATAAAGATGCTCTGTAGCCCTTACTGAGTAAGGATACCATGGTCACGAGCGAACATCAATGAAAGAGAGTGAAAGTAAAAATGGTGCCGCGGGGCGGGTTCGAACCGCCGACACAAGGATTTTCAGTCCTTTGCTCTACCGACTGAGCTACCGAGGCATACCAATTTTTTATTCTGTCCCGCAATGCGTCATACGCCCGCGCAACCAAACAGATTAGTGTTATAAGGAAAAAATAACATCCTGTCTAGCATTGATGTCATATTATCCGATTAAATCTGCGTTATCACTATACGCCAAATGGCGGCGGGCCAAAACGATTATTTCTTTTTTCGTAAAAAACCGCTAGTAATACGTGGCGCGGCATTTGCGTATTATATGAATAGGACACGTTTTGTATCAGAATTTTACCGATTACATGAATGAAGGATTAATGGTGCAGGGTATTGTGCTCTCCGTCATTTTTATCAGCATTTTGCTTGCCGGCAGGTTCGCCCTGCGGAAATTTATTAAAGGAAAGCGTGAAATCCTTGATAAAGACCAGCGCCGCTGGCTCAACAGCATCAATAACACGACCAGCGTTCTGGTCCTGCTGACCCTGATATTTATCTGGGCGCCGCAAATCCAGACATTTGCGCTGTCCTTAACGGCGGTGGCGGTTGCGGTGGTGATTACAACCAAAGAGCTTTTGATGTGTTTGACCGGCGGGTTTTTGCGCGCCACGACGAAGCCGTTTGGCATTGGCGACTGGATCACGGTTGATAACCTGACCGGTGAGGTAATGCGCGTGACTGCCTTGACCACTATGATTGAAGAGATTGATACCACCAATAAGGCTTATTACTTTACGGGACGTACCGTTCAAATTCCCAATAGCCGTTTTTTAAGCCAGAATGTCGAGAATGCTAATTTCATACGTTCCTATGTTTATTATGAGACGGTAATCGTCGTAAAAAATCTTGATCTTGACCCGAGCGTTTTGATGGACGCGTTGCAAGAGGTCACGGAAACCCATTACGCGCCCTATCGCGTGGAGGCGACAAAGTTCAATAAGAAGGTCGAAAAGAAAGTCGCGGTTGATTTTGATGATCCTGACCCGCAATTTTTTCTGCGTGCAAAGGAAGAAAACCATCTGGTCTTCACAGCGCGTATGTTTATTCCGACCAAGACTGCGGCAAAAGTCAGTGCGCTCATCACACAGGATTTTTCAAAAATTGTTCATGATATGAAACAAGCATATAAAATAGCAGAGGCAAAGCGGGAGAAAACCGAGAGAGATGACGACTCCGTTTAATCTCTTACTCTCATATAGCGCTCTTACCTAACGCCGCGAATACGATCACGCAATGTGGGCAGGCGGCGTTGACGGGTTAATTCCATTAAACCCAGCGCCGTTAAACCGTGAATTTGCACCGTACAGGCATCCGCACCAACGGACTCTTCTATTGCGGCGATGATCATGCCTTCATCCGCCTTGCCTTTTGTTTTCAGAAAATCGACTACGACAATACCGCCCAGATTACGCAGGCGTAGTTGCCGCCCGATTTCTTTTGCGGCCGATCTGTTCAGTTCCAGATTGGAATTTGTATGATCACCGCCACGATTGACATCCACCGCCAATAAGGCGGCTGTTTCCTGTAAAATTAAATTCCCCCCATCGGGCAATAAAACATAGGGTTGCAGTAAATCCTCAATTTGTTCTTCCAGATCGTAATGATTATAAAGTGCAAAATCTTCCGCAGCATTTTTAATCTGTACAGGATCGATTTTCGTCATCAGATCAGGGGCAAATTTCTGGCACCAGTTTTCTGCCTTTTCCAGATGATCCATAATGGCGACTTCAATATTTTCAACCGTGCAACACGCCATATCGCTTAAGATACGATCAATTGCATTGGGGCCCAGCATTAATAATTGCGGCGCGCTTTCGCCCGATTTTTTTTCTTCCAAAACCTGCCATTGTGCCTGCAGCATTAATCCTTCGCGCTTTAATATATCTGTCTGGATGCTTTGCGCGGATGACCGTAAAATACAGCCGTGTAAATCGGGCTTGATATCATCGATCATGTGCAACATTTGACGTCTGACCTTATGATCTTTAATACGACGTGACAGGCGGTTATCCTTTTCCTTCACAGAAAAAATCAGATAGCGTCCGGGCAATGTAATATCACTGGACAGGCGCGTTACCTTTGGCTCGACTTTGACCTTGCGCATTAAATCCAGCTCATCGGGGGGTGTCTGGCTTTGTGTGACGCCGGTTTTTGCCTGTACCATTAATAAATCGCCGCCTTGCGGGTCTTTATTCGGGTCGGGAAATTCCTTGCGCGGCATCAGCCCCATCAAACCATTCCCCAGATTGACCCAACACGCATCCAGCTTTTTATCTATGGTTTCGATTTTGCCCAAAAAGATAGACCCCCAGCGGATTTCCTCCCCCGGTGTGTCGCACTCAATGGCAAATAAGCGGCGTTTTTGATCCACCGCCGCGGCCCACACTGCCCCGTGTCGTTCATCGATGATAATATCGAGCTTACTCATTGCATTCAGAATATAGCACCGACAGGAAAAGAGAAGAGATAAAAGGAATTTTGATGACTTCGTTATAAGTTTTCAAAACCGTTCAGCATTTGACGCGTATTATAAACACATAGCCCCACAATATTGGTGTAGGAGCCCATAATTTCCTTAATATATACCGCAAACGCGCCCTGTATGCCGTAACCGCCTGCCTTACCGTCCCATTCCCCTGATTGGATATAGCGGTCAATTTCTTGCGGGGTCAGGCGCTTAACCTTAACGGCGGTTTCAATAACACGGCTGATGTGTTTTCCTTGCGGGCTGATTAATGAAATACCACCAATCACGCGGTGCCTGCGCCCCGATAGCAATGTGATAAAATCTGTCGCTTGTGCCGCGTTTTCGGGCTTGCCTAAAATGCGTGTGCCCACCGCCACAACCGTATCTGCCGCCAGAATATAATGATTTTTATTATCTGTATGATCGGCGACATGCGTCGCTTTTGCGCGTGCCAGACGCTCCACTAACTGTCTTGGTTTTTCGGCCTTTAAAGGCGTTTCATCAATATCGGCAGGAATAATTTTAGCGGGCGTGATCCCCATTTGCGCCAAAAGCTCAACGCGGCGCGGTGATTGGGACGCCAGAATAAGGGTGTTATGAACCGACATTGAAGTCATAGTTTTTCAAATCGCGCGCCAACTCTTCCGGTGTTGTGAAAACATGACCATGAAACCCAAGCGCTTTCGCCGCGTCAATATTTTCAGAACGATCATCAATGAAAAGCAGCTTTTCCGCGCTCAGCCCATATCTTTTCAATAAGAGTTGATAAATTTTAGGATCAGGCTTTATCATTTTTTCTTCGCCGGAGACAATAATTCCTTTAAACACCTGAAAGAAATCATACGCGTCCATCGTCATACGCAGCGTGTCTTGATTATAATTTGTAATACCATAAAGCGGAACATTTTTGGCATCTAACCCCCGTAAAATATCAACTGTGCCCTCAATCGGCCCGCTTAGCGTTTTCAGCCATTGCTTTTCATAGGCGTCGAAAATATGGTGGTGCTGTGGGTGATCCAGTTTTAAACGACGACACACCTCGTCAATCGCCATGCCCATATCCATTTTCTCATTCCACATGTGGAAATCGATTTGTTCCATAAAGGCCGCGGAATCGGCGTCACTTACGAAATAGTCACCCAAAAAGTATTGAGGGTTCCAATCAATCAGAACCCCGCCAAAATCAAAAACAACTGCGTCTAACGTAACAGTCATTATTTCTCACGGAAGATGATGCGACCCTTGGTCAGGTCATAGGGGGTCATTTCCACCACAACGCGGTCGCCCGCCAAAACGCGGATACGGTTTTTACGCATTTTACCCGCAGAATGTGCCAGTATTTCATGTTCGTTTTCCAATGTGACGCGAAACATGGCATTGGGCAGCACTTCCGTAACCACCCCTTTAAATTCGATAAGTTCTTCCTTTGGCATAATATCCTTATATTTTCTTGTTAAGACTATGAATATCTAATGTCTTTTATAGATTTTTGCAAGTGCTATGGCGATTATCGACTGAATACAGGCTTTTAATCAGTCCATATCCACGGTAAAAACACTTCCCACAGAAATATTGCGTTTCGTGAAATAGCGTTGGCAAGCGCTTTTCAATTCGTTTTGAAAGGCTGTACCATTCATACCGCCATCGCCCTGCATACGCTTCATAATAATCGCTTTCAGGGTTTGGTGATGGGCACCAACAATTTCAAGCGCGTCATTATCAACTTCCTTGATGCTTTCTAGAAAGCTCAGCATAATATTCGCCAGATTACCAATTAGATTATAATGAAACATAGACGCATTTGCCTTTAATTGCATGATCGGCTGGGTCAGCTTTTCACGTAATTCTTCCGGCTCCATCTGGGATGCTTTTGCTTCATTCAAGATCACCTCAAGGCTATCCAAAATTTCCAACCCCAGTGGCACAAAATCAACTTTATTGGTTTCGATTACGCGTTGAGACTCACTCACCTTTTGCGCGTCAAGCGGGCCGGAACCCACTTTTGATTGCAAAACGTAGGACGCCTTTATAACTTTTGTTTCGATCTCTTCCTGATTATTACTCATTTCTTATCTAACCCTGATTTTTCGGCTTTTTACGACGCTCTTCACCCTGAAAATCATCATTAAAACGACGACGACGATCCGGACCGAAGTAATTTTTTGACTCAATAAAATCCCGTGGTTTGTTGATGACGTGCGCGATGCGTTTTGCCAGATCATCCGCTGTAAACGGTTTGACGAGAAATTCAGTCACACCCGTATCACGCGCCTCTGACACGCGTGGAAACGCGCTATATCCTGTCATCATAATAATGGGAACAAAGCGATTGGGGGAATTGCCGCTACGGCGTACCATCTGGATCAGCTCCAGCCCGCTGGATTTCGGCATATGCCAATCGGTGATGATAATATCCTGATTATGTTTGACGAAACTGCGAAAGCCCTCTTCCCCGCCATCGGCATTATAGATACTGCCCACACCCAGCGTCATCAGGACAGCGTGGATAATTTTCCGCATGGGCAATGTATCTTCCACGACCAGGACACTTAGATGTTCAAATTTAAACGACATACATACACAATTTTTTTATTCTATTTCTTTTATAATATAAAAACCTTAGGAAGAAGTTGATATTTCAATATTTTTCAGAAAAAACAGTTTAATATCAATTATTCGCTGTTTCTTTCGCCAAAAAGTCCGCTTCCGACTCTAATATAGGTTGCCCCCAGCTTTAGTGCTTTCTCATAATCGGCGCTCATCCCCATACTTAATCCTGATACTTCATGTTTACGCGCCAATTTTTTGAGGAGGGCAAAATGAAGCGCGGCAGGATCATCCACAGGGGGGATACACATCAGCCCTTCAATTCGCAGATCACATTCGCTTTTGCAGAATGCCAAAAAATCACCGATATCTTTTATATCAATACCGCTTTTTTGCGCTTCATCACCTATATTCACCTGAATAAAGCAAGAAAGCGGTTTATTTTGCGCGGCTATCTCTTTGGAAAGGGCTTTTGCCAGTTTTTCACGATCAAGCGTCTGGATCACATCGAAGAGCGCAACGGCGTCTTTGGCCTTATTGGTTTGCAGGGGGCCGATTAAATGTAGTTCCAGATCGGGGTACACCTCACGTCGGTGCGCCCAATGCTCCTGCGCCTCTTGCACGCGGTTCTCCCCGAATATACGCTGTCCCAGATTCAAGGCGTCTTCCAGACGTGCGTCTGGCTGTCTTTTACTGACCGCCACCAATTTGGCGTGCGGGTTCACCTTGCGTATGTGATTGTTAATGTCGTTATATTGTGTCTGCATGGTTTATTTTGTTTTGTGAATAGTCCATTCTATATCTAACTTAAATGATCGTATTAATATAGGAGATAAATATGAAGAAGACCTTTGGTAAATTATTAATGACAGCTGTTGCAGTCGGTATATTCGCCACACCCGCATTTGCAACAATTACAGAAGAACAGGTACTTGCCGCGCAACAGGAATGGGCAGATGGTATTTTGAAAATCAGTAATGCCTTTATCGCAAATGAAGATTATAAGGCTGTGGCTAAAGACCATATCAAAACCCTTTATGCCTATGAACAGGGTGACGTTTTATTCAAACCCACCCTTACATCACAAGACCAGTTTCGCGAAACATTTGAACAGGCGCTATCTTACTTTGTAAAAGGCGAAGTCGCCGAAGATAAGGGCTTTGCCATTAAACCGTGGAAAGCTGTGCGCTTTGGTGAACAGAAAATGATTATTGATAGTGATTCAGCCATAGCGATGGGTAATTATTACTTTACGCCTGTTGATGGTGACGAAGAACAGAAGGTTGAATTTACATTCGGCTATATGGAAGATGAAAATGACCAGTTGAGAATTAACGTCCATCATTCATCACTGCCGTTTTCACCTGCCGAATAAGATTTTTATCTTTATCACAAACATATAAAAAGGGCGGTTCACATGAACCGCCCTTTTTTAATTCTTATGTACGTTTCAACTTAGAAGTTGATTTGTGTACCTAGTAGAACTGAAGTTGCTTCCGCATCACCCAGATCATCTGTTTCATGGTCAATGTAGCTGATAGAACCGCGGAATGTCATTCCCGGGCCGTATGTGTAAACAACACCACCTGTGTAGCGATCTGTATCTAGCTCATCCTGACCGAATAATTCTTGATCTTGGTTATAGTAAGATGCACCAAGTTTCCAAGGACCATTTGTATAGTCAGCACCAACAACCCATGTTTCACGATCTGCGTCATCTTCAAAACCTAGATCATCTTCAACATAGGCAACACCAACACCGAATGCGCCGGCATCAACGTCAAGACCCAAGTTCCATGATTGACGGTCATCACGCTCTCCTGCGCCGACTTCAGCACCGTTTTGAACGCCGTTACCATCTGTATCAATGAAGAACAGGCTACCTTCTTCTTCAAGTTCGGAGTGCGTAAAACCACCACCGAATGCAAAGCCGAAACCTTCAAATTCACCAGCATAACGTAGTGCTAATTCATAAGTGTTACCGAATTCACCGGCATCATCATCAGTATGGACACCATTTACCCCGCGACGATCTTCGTCATTTTCAGGCGCAAAAGAAAAACCAGCCTGAAAGCCTTCAAAAACAGGTGTCAGATATGTGATTTTATTTGAATAACCAGAAACATCATCATCATAATCAAATACGAAAAGATCATTGATAAGAGTATCTTCACCAGTTGCAATATCAACACCTGTCAAAATATCACCAGCAGACGCAACGCCGTCACCATCGACATCAAATACAAGGCTACCAGAATCTAAGCTGTCAGATGAACCAAGAAAATTAACGCCCAAAGTTGCACCATAATTTACAGGCTGAATAAATTGACGTAGACCATCAACATTGCTGTCAGCAGAAGGCGCTGCAACTTGTAGAAGGTATACCGCACCGTTTTCAGCACCGGCATTAATACGACCCCATGCGCCGGCAAAGTAAGCATAGCTTTCTTCAACTTCGAATGAATCGCTGTTATCCGCTTCAACTTCCAAATGCGCACCAACAGTCAGACCGTTATCCAATGTTGTTTCGCCTGTGAAGTGAACTTCTGTGTTTTGTAACCAGTCAAGGCTACGCTCTTCAACACCAGGAGCTGTGTCTTGGTCGACATATGTTAGGTAACCTTTATAAAAGCCACCAAGTTTAAGGTGTACACCGCCGTCATGCTCTGCGGCTGACGCTGGTGCTGCAAATGCTAGTCCGCAAAGGGCAACACTGCTAAGTAGTAGTTTTTTCATTTATGTTTCTCCGTCTATAGGTTAGAAAAATGTTAAAATTAAAAGCTTTAAAAGCCATACTGAATCATGAACAAAATTCACGATGTGTTAAATATATCCTATGTCTTTTGTCCGTCAACGTAAGGATTGCATGACCTGTTACATTTTATGTGAAAGTGTGTGATTTATGCAACGGCTTATAATATGGATAAAGACCGTTATTTCCTATTTGCGCCGCGCTACAGCTATGTTAAATATAAGGTTATGAGATATTCTATTCCTTTTTTCCTGACCTTCCTTTTTTTGACGGGCAGCCTGTTTTTATCAGCCTGCGGCAATATTAAAACCGAAGCAAAGTACCCGACGGTCGCGGATCGTGCCTCCACCAATGATGATATTTATGCCGAAGCGCCCAGCATTTTCGGATCAGGCGGGTTAAATCTGTTCGGCGGAAAAAAGGAAGACGGCGATACCGGTATCGGGGTTAACTCATACCTGTGGCGTGCATCGCTTGATACGATTTCTTTTATGCCGCTTGATAATGCCGATCCGTTTGGCGGCGTGATCACAACCGACTGGTACAGCCCGCCCGCCACACCGAATGAGCGTTTAAAACTAAATGTTCTGATTTTGAGCAAGTCTCTCAAATCCGACGGTGTACAAGTGAAAGTCTTTCAGCAACAGCAAACAAAAGACGGTTGGAGAGATGTAACCGTAGCGCCGGAAACTGAACGAGAATTGGAAAATGCCATCCTGACACGCGCCAGACAATTGCGTGTTGCCGATATTGACGCATAAACATAACGTAAATATCTTAACAAGTTCTTAACATTCATACTGCGCTGCAGGGCGCAGAAAACGTGCATTTATGACATTCTTATGCTATGCTGTGAGTAATGGTGAAAAAATATACATATCTGGTGACGTTATGCTTTACGGCAGTTGTTTTGATGACAGGCTGTAGCACGAACGAGATTTCCAGTAATACCAGTATCAATGCCTATTCTTTGGTCACACCACCGGAACACCAATTAACATCAAAAAACTATCTGGCGGAGAATATCGGAGTAAGCAGAGCTGACAAAACACACCCCGATGCAGAAACCCCCGGATATTCGACCCGCGTTTTTTATTCTTCAAAAGAGTCAGGCGGCGGTGATGATAAATGCTCCATCAAGGATCGCTTTGACCGTAAAGGCGTATTGGCCTATTACAGCGCCGATCGTACCAAACGCCTGTCATTCCATACGGGAAGCTTTGACGAGGCCATGTTCAGATACAGCTTCAAGCTTTCCAAGAAGCTGGATCGCAAAGACCGTAAGAAAATAAATTGCCTTTATAATTCACGGGTTCAAGGAATTCTGGGTTCTGTTTACAACGAATTCAATCTGCGCGAGGGCGATAACGCACTTGATGAAGCGTTTGATGAAATCGAAGAACGCGGCCTTGATTTCTGGCACTAAATCTTGACAAGAATAACTTATTTATTATACATATCGCCAAATGACTGACCAACATTCTATCGTGACATTTCAATATTCACCGGATATCGCAGACCGCGTTTTCGACGCATTAAAGCCGACACAGTTTGATTCAATTGGTCGTGATATTGACGGCACACGGCTTTGCACCTCTTTTAAAATAGGCGCTCAAAACATGACACCTGCCTTCGTTACACAGCGTGCGGAGCAGCATGGCTTGACCGTCAGGCAATCTGAAACAGACTCCCGTCTTTTATATCTGGAAGCAAGCCAATAAATCTTCTCTAAATTTCCTCGTGATTTTTAAAAGATCTCCCGCTATAACGGTTCTATGACAACAGAACGCTATAATACTTATTTACAATCACAAAGCTTTCCTATGGGCGCTTTATTTTTTCTATTTATTATTTTTATGGCTATGCCAATTTCCGCAAAGGAGGAAGCCCAATTTAAAGATGAAGAATACAAAGCCTTTGTAGAAACTAACTATGAGACATTTTTACAAAATAATGTGGAAATGTTTAATAAATTGAGAGACCTATATTCCGAGACATCTTTTATACGATCCCTATTTTCCGCCTGCTGAAATTGATGAAGTTTTAAAAGAACTCCCTTCAGCTAAAGAAATGGTAGAAATGCAAAAAAAATATTTTGGTGATATAAATATGCACATGAAGATGACGGCGTTTCGGGGGAAAAAGCGAAACGGAATCAATGTCGCGTTTTTTTGGGCAAATGGCTAGACAATTGCTAAAGCTGCGGCGTCTACAGGTGATGGGCTAACCCCAGAAACAGCTTACAAAGCAATCAACAAAAGTGAACAACATTTTATATTGAACTATATTTTAGAAAGAAATATGAAACGAAAACACTTGAAAAAATAAATGAGCAAATGTTCGATGTTTATCAGGTTTCAAATGTAAAAACGGGTGAAAAAGACAAAATTTATTTTAACATTACTGAGCAAATGCAAAAGCAAGGGCCTACTGTCCGGGCTATGAAAGAAAAATTAAAAGAAGAAAAAAGCCAATAAGAATGACAACAGAACGCTATAACATCAAAGAAACCGAACAAAAATGGCAACAGGTCTGGAAGGATCAACGATCCTTCAACGTGACCGAGGATCCTGATAAAGAACCCTATTACGTGCTGGCCATGCTGCCATACCCGTCGGGCAAACTTCATATGGGACATGTACGTAACTATACCCTGTCCGATGTTGTGGCGCGTTATCGCAAAAATCAGGGTATAATGTGCTGAACCCTATGGGCTGGGACGCGCTGGGTCTGCCCGCCGAAAATGCCGCGATTAAAAATAATACGCATCCGTCCGACTGGACCTACGCCAATATTGACGACATGAAGCAACAAATGCTGCAAATGGGTCTGGCATTCGACTGGGAGCGTGAAATTGCCACTTGCCACCCCGAATATTACCGTCATGAACAAAAGATGTTTCTGGATTTTTTGAAAGAAGGCATTGCTTATCGTAAAGAATCCGTTGTTAACTGGGACCCTGTTGAAAATACCGTTCTTGCCAATGAACAAGTGGTTGATGGCAAAGGCTGGCGCAGTGGTGTTCCCGTTGAGCGCCGTAAACTGAACCAGTGGTTCTTAAAAATCACAGATTACGCCGAAGAACTTCTATCCGACCTGAAAAAACTGGATAAATGGCCCGATAAAGTCCGCACCATGCAGGAAAACTGGATTGGTAAGTCGCAAGGAATTGTACGCCGATTTTCCGATTAACGGCACAGATCACAGTTTGAAATATCTACACCACCCGCCCCGATACGATTTTTGGCGCGAGTTTTTTTGCGCTGGCTCCCGAACATCCGCTCACCAAAGAACTTTGCGATGGTAAAGACGGCTTTGATGACTTTTTACAAGAATGCGAAGGGCTTGGCACGTCTGAAGAAGCCATTGCACAGGCAGAAAAAGTCGGCTTTGACAGCGGCGTAACAATAACCCATCCCTTCACAGGCGAAGAGTTGCCGGTTTACATCGCCAATTTCATTTTAATGGATTACGGCACAGGCGCGATTTTTCGGTGTTCCCGCCCATGATCAACGAGATTTCGATTTCGCGACAAAATATAATTTGAAGATTACACAAGTTGTCAGCTCGCCTGATGATGCGCCGTCTATTGAAAAAGAAGCCTATACAGGTCCTGGTCCGATGATCAACTCCGATTTCTTAAACGACATGGAAAGCGCGGAAGCCAGAAGCCGCTGTCATTGCAAAACTGGAAGAAAAAGGCATGGGCGAAGGCGCGACTGTTTTTCGTTTGCGTGATTGGGGTGTTTCCCGTCAACGCTACTGGGGGTGTCCGATTCCGATTATCCATTGTGACGCGTGCGGCATCGTTCCCGTTCCGGAAGATCAGCTTCCCGTTGAACTGCCCTATGACATTAATTTTGACGAGGCCGCAAATCCGCTTCTGCGTCATCCGACGTGGAAGAATACGACCTGTCCAACCTGTCAAAAAGACGCCACGCGTGAAACCGACACCTTTGATACTTTCTTGAATCCAGTTGGTATTTTGCACGCTATTGCGATGCGCGCAATACACATTGCGGATTTGATAAGGATAAGGCCGAATATTGGTGCGGGGTTGATCAATATATTGGCGGGGTGGAACATGCGGTTCTGCATCTTCTCTATGCGCGCTTTTTCACCAAAGCCCTGCGCGATTGTGGCTATTGGAATATAGATGAGCCGTTTAATGCCTTGTTTACCCAAGGGTATGCTGACCCATGAAACCTATCAGGATGAAAACGACAATTACGTTTACCCACATCAGGTCATGAAAAATGATCAGGGTGACGTGGTACACGTCGATACAGGCAAACCAATCAAGGTTGGGCCAACGATTAAAATTTCGAAGTCGAAGAATAACGGCGTTGATCCACAGGAAATGTTTGATACGTACGGCGCCGATGCCATACGGTTCTTTATTCTCTCTGACTCCCCGCCAGAGCGCGATATGCCATGGACAGCAGGCGGCGTGGACGGTGCGTGGCGTTTTGTCAATAAACTGCATCGTGAGCTGAGCAATATCGACCTATCTGCAAAGCCGGAAAAACCATCCACATTTTCAGAAAATGCCGTGGAACTGCGTCGTGCCACACATGCCGCCATGAAAGGCGTCGCGCAAGATATCGAAGATTTTCACATGAATAAAGCGGTGGCGCGTATTCGTGAATTTTCAAACGCGCTGTTTGCATTCAAACCGAAAACAGAGGATGAAATCTGGGCACAGTATGAGGGCGCAAAAACCCTGATCCAACTTATCAATCCCATGACCCCGCATTTGGCGGAGGAGTTATGGTCATTGATGGGTCACACAACCCTGCTTGCCGATGAAAAATGGCCTGTTGCCGATGAAAGTCTGCTTGTGCAAGACACGGTTACCATGGCGGTACAAGTCAATGGCAAAGTACGCGCCACCATCACCATGCAAGCCGACGCATCGAGGAAGAAGTTAAAGCCATCGCCTTGGCTGAGCCGAATGTCGTTAAAATGATGGAGGGCAAACAGGTTCGTAAATTTATCTATGTTCCCGGTCGGATTGTGAATGTGGTGGGCGGATAATGATGTATAAAATCCGGATTGCCGCACATGTGCCGCAATGACAAAATGCTTGGTTGCTATGGCTTTTATTTGCCTTCTGACGGCTTGCGGCTTCAAACCCATGTATGGTGAAAATGCCGCAACCAAGGTCACATCGACGGAACTGGCAAGTATTGATATTGCCAATATTCCAAATCGTGACGGACAGATGCTGCGCAATGAACTGGTTGACTATCTTCAACCCGCGGGCACACCCGCCGCGCCGCGTTATAAGTTGGAGGTATTAAAGCTGAGCGAAGAGCTACGCGATTTGGACGTGACTGTGCGGTCCGACACCACGCGTGAGCAAATGAAGCTGTCCGCCATTATGAAGCTGACCGATCTTGAAACAGGTAAAGTCGTGCTGAGAAAAGATTTAAGCGCACGCGGCAGCTATAATATTTTGGAGAGTGAGTATACCTCCCTCGTTTCACGGCAGGATTTACGCAAAGATTTGATCGAACGGCTTGCCGCCAAACACAGCGTTATGTCTCACTCTATTTTCATCAATAATAATTAAATACTCTTTAGGAACTTAGGGCGTCACGCTGTCGTTTGGATAATATGCCCTATGAAAACCAATCCGATTTACCTGATGCTGTCCGCGATAATTTACCGTCACACGCGCAGGACGTTTATAAAGAAGCCTATAACAGTGCATGGAATAAATGTAAAAGAAGATGCCGAAGATCGTGACGGCGATGCCTCCCGCAAGGAAGTATCGCACCGCGTGGCATGGGCCGGCTGTAAAACAATCATATCATAAAGAAGATGATGGCAACTGGGTTGCAAAAGACTGACTGATTACAGTAATTGCTGTTCAACTTGATACGTACAACTCTCCCTTACTGGTATATTCTTTACATCTTTGCGATAGATGTTCTTCATGCACTTTGTGTTGCATCATCTCTGCTCTTGACCCTGACATAGTCCGTTCTCATGTTATTTTCTCTATTATAATGAAAAAAGAGAAAAGCGCCTTTAAGATTACATAAAATTTTATATAATGACTCAATTGTCATTGCGAGCGAAGCACGGCAATCCAAGAATGAATAACATAAAGACTTTAGTTAATCTTATCCTGCTCACCTTTCAAAGCGTACACCCTTTTTGTGCCAGATCGAGCAATTGCTGAAATTCTGCTTCACTAAATGGTTCTTGTTCGGCTGTACCTTGAATTTCGACAATGCCGCCCTTGCCTGTGATCACGAAATTCTGCGTCCGTTTCCGCATCGGAATCCTCGGCATAATCCAGATCAAGAACGGGCGTTCCTTTATATACTTCCAGAAGATGGCAGCCACTGTGTCTTTCAGTGGGCTTTCCGTTAATGCGCCGATTTTGATCAAATGGTTGATCGCCAGCTTCATGCTACAAAACCGCCCGTGACCGACGCCGTACGTGTGCCGCCATCGGCCTAAATCGCGTCACAATCCACCCTGATCGGCGCTCTCCAGCTTATGCATATCAACGGCGGCGCGTAGGGCGCGTCCGATTAATCGTTGTATTTCCTGTGTACGTCCCGATTGTTTACCGCGCGCCGCTTCACGGTCCATACGGCTGTGGGTAGAGCGTGGTAACATGCCATATTCCGCAGAGACCCACCCCTTACCGGAATTTTTCATCCAGCCGGGCACTTTTTCTTCAACGCTGGCGGTACATAGCGCGTGCGTTTCACCGCATTGACCAGAACCGAGCCTTCGGCATGTTTGGTAAAATGGGGGATCGTATCTCGATTGTGCGAAGTTCGTCTGCGGCGCGGCCACTCGTCTGTTCATAGTGTGTTTCCTTGGTTATTTAATCTGCCTTGCACCCTAGCTGTCTATGACCTAAGCGTTCAATAGTTTAGTTCAAGACTTTACTTTTCGCTGCAAAACCGCTACATCAAGCCTATGACTGAAAATGATAAACATTTAAATACCCATTTGGATGAAGACCCCCTTGCCGCGACAGAAGCGCCGGAGATAGAGGAGGGTGATCTTCACTCCTTCGCTGAAAATATTGCACCGATTAACGGTGATAACCAAAGCCATAACACCGCGCAAAAATTAAAGAGCTAAAGAAGAATCGCCAGGACTGTCGAAAAACCAGACGCTTCGCGCCCTCGCAGAGTTGGAAAATACGCGCAAAATCGCACAGAAAGAAGCCCGCGAAAATGCCCAGCTCTTTTGCAATTTCAAAGTTCGCGCGTGATACATTTTAAGTGTTGCCGATAATTTGCGCCGCGCGCTTGATCCGTCCCTGAAGATTTAAAGAGGCCGATGATCGCCTGCCCGGTATTTTGACAGGTATTGAAGCGACAGAGCGTGAATTACTCAAGGCCTTCGACCAACATGGCATTCAGAAAATCGAACCGTTAGAAGAGCGTTATGATGCCAATTTCCATGAAGTCATGTTCGAAGCCCCCATGCCCGATAAACCCAACGGTACAATCATACAAATTGTCGAACCGGGATATATTTTGAAAGGCCGTCTGCTCCGCGCGGCAAAGGTTGGCGTGTCCAAAAATACAGGCGAGCCGCCGCAAGATAATGACGGACACTTGATTGATCAGGAAGCTTAAGACTATACTAGATATAGTATGATGATATCTCGCACACTCTTTTTACTGGTTTTACTGACCCTTATTTTGGGCATCTTTCTCTCACCGCAAACATCTGTTGCGAAAGATGAAGCCGAGCAGACGCCAGATATCTCTACACAACCGTTAAGCAACTGGCCCGATGAAGTCAGAACCGCCGTTATCTGGCTAAATGTCGAGAGAAAAATTCCCTATGACCAAATACGTTTTGACCCGCCCGGTGTTGCCAATTACGAAAAAAATGTCCGTAGCCAGGTTTTCCATCCCATGGGTGGTAAAGCGACGTACCAGCTATCCCCCCATAATAAAATGCCAATGATCTTTAACAGGAAAAACATTTTGAAGGGCCTCGAAACCGACGAAACAGAAATCGTCGCCATTTTACCTGATGTCGCCCCCGCCTTTTGCAATGAAACCAATAAAAACCTTGGCTTTCCCAGAGAAGCTCTCTTACAAAGCTTTTTGGGTAAACTTGCCAATCAGGAAAATGATTATGATTATATCCCGAAGATAGAGGACGTTCCCAATCTGGAATATATCGGTTATGAAGACGTAGATGTACCGACCACCTATCTGAATGTTCCACGCGCACGCGGGTGCTTCGAAATGGCCGATGGCAAGTATTATTATCTGGACGCTTTGATACAACGTTAAATACCTCTTGTCTCTGCCGCCCTGTCTATGTTTATATTTTGCCATGTCAATAATCCAAGCCCTGTCCCTCATATTTGAAGATATCTTTGAATCCCTTGATTTACCGCGCGATCTTGGCGCTGTACGTGTCTCTGAACGCGCCGAAACAGCACAGTTTCAGTGTAACGGCGCGATGCCCGCTGCTAAAAAGCTAGGTAAAAACCCACGTGAAATTGCGCAAATGGTGATAGACAAGGCGTCCGGCAACCCTGCCTTTCGGGAACTTACCATTGGTGGCCCAGGTTTTATTAACATATTTGTGACGGATGACTTCCTGCAAACATTTACGACTGATCTGTCCCTTCCCACCCTGTCACATGGTGATACGGTTATTCTGGATTATGGCGGCCCCAATATTGCCAAACCGATGCATGTCGGGCACTTACGTACAGGCATTATCGGAGATTGCCTGCGTGCGCCTATTGAAATCAGTCGGCTTTAACGCGCTGGGTGACGTACATATGGGTGACTGGGGCACACATATGGGAATGTTGATGATGGATTATATACGTACAGGGCAAGAAAACGTCGTCATGAATTGCGATTTATCTGACGCTGACGCGGTACAGGCATTATTCGATGACATGGCTGAGCGATATCCAAAGGCATCGGGCGCCGCTAAAGAAGATGAAACACTAATGGGTGAAGCGCGCGCCGCGACTGTCAAACTTCAAAACGGTGAAGAGCCATTCGCATCAATGTGGCAAAAAATACGTGATGTCTCCGTCTCCGCAATGGAACGTAATTACGGCGCGCTGAACGTACATTTTGATTTGTGGAAGGGTGAGGCGGACGTACATAAGCTGATCGCGCCCATGGCCGATATGCTGAAAGAAAAGAGTTTTGCCGTTGAAGATGACGGCGCGTGGATTATTCCCGTCGAACAGAATGATGATAAGAAAAAATATCCCCCGCTGATTTCATATAAACGTGACGGCGCGGTGATGTACGGCACAACGGATATGGCAACAATTGTTGAACGCGTACAGATTTATGATCCTGCGCGTATTATTTATATTGTTGATCAGCGACAATCCCTTCATTTCGAACAGCTATTTCGTGCCGTACGTTTATCAGACATCGTACACCCACAGACCGAGTTGACATTCGCAGGGGTCGGCACGATGAACGGCACAGACGGCAAACCGTTCAAAACACGCGCAGGCGGCGTCATGCGTCTGGCGGATATGATTGATCTGGCGCGAAACAAAGCGATGGAGCGCCTGAATGAAGCCGATCTGGCGCGTGACATGCTAGATCAGGATCGTCAACAAATTGCCGAAAAAGTTGGCGTTGCGGCATTAAAATTTGCCGATCTTCAAAACCAGCGCCATACCGATTATGTGTTTGATCTGGATCGGATGACCAATTTCGAAGGGAAAACCGGCCCCTATATTCTATATCAGGCCGTACGTATTAAATCTCTCCTGCGTAAAGCGGAAGAGAGAAAACCATTACTATCTCAGATCATAATGATTTAATAATAGAAGAAAGTGCGTGGGTTTTAGCGTTACAAATCGCGCATTTGCCGGAGGTGTTGAAACTGGCGGTCCGCAATTATGCGCCGCACGTTATTTGTGATTACATTTATAATCTGGCACAAACATTCAGCTCGTTTTACGCAAATAACCCCGTTCTGCCGGAAGAGGATAAAACACTCAGAAACTCCCGCCTTATTCTATGCCAGCTAACGCTTAAGCGTTTGGAACAAATATGCGCCTTATTGGGAATTGATATACCCGAACGCATGTAAAAAACGGCTCTGTTAAAAAGAGCCGTTTTCAAAATTCTTATTAATATTATCTGTTTTATTCCGCAGCGCCGGAGGCTGAGCTATCTTCTGTAATTTTCTTACGGGCATCAAGCGCGGCTTTTTTCAGAATGTCTTCTGCCTCTTTCGAAACAGCTGTACGCATTGGGACAACGTTTTGCAAGCTTGCCGCCTTGGCAAGGGCTTCTTCACGTATATCTTCCGGCTTCTTCGGCGCTTCGGGCGCTTTCGGTTGCGCAGGAACTTGTTGCGGTGTCACGGCCGGACTGCTTGGCGGTACTAACGGACCTCCGCCAAAGATAGATGGCTTGGACGCCGTCGTTGTATCCGCCGGAACCTCTGGCGCTTTTGGCTGTATAGGTTGCTGTGGCACATTTTGCGGTTGCGCCTGCTGCGGCTGGGCAGGTGCACCCGAAATGGCAGGTTTCTGCTGCGCTGTCGCGGGATGTTGTGCCACACTGTCCTTCGGTGCATTATCCGGATGGATCATAGCTTTGACCTTATCCTGATTATCCTCGGCATAAATATTGGCAAGTCCCATCAGACCTTTCATCGAACCGGCCTGACCACGTTCATCCGCCATTTTCAAGCCCGTCATAACGGCTTTCAAAGCCTTACTGGATTCTGCCTTTGCTTTGGCTTTTTCGCTGTCCATGATTTATGCACCATACGGTCGCGCAAATCGCGTATCGTTTTGGCATGGCGCATCGTCAAATTATCAGGCGGTGCCAACCCAAGGAATCTTGTAACACGCATCGCTTTGGCATGACCGGGGTTGGAATAGAAAATTTTGGTATCATAAAGCACACCGGCAAAGCACATGACAGCTTCGCCTTCTTTAAACTCACGCAAGCCATCATAACTGGCACGCGGACGAAGCTGAACAGAGGCTTGCTTACTATCGAAGTAAGAGCCCATGGAACCACCGCCCTCCATAGAGAAAGAGGACACTTCGGTGAAGAAGCCCGACCCAACGGTTTTTTCGAAGAAGTCTTTGGTTTCTGTCGGATCTTCAAGTTTCCCGAAAATCTTAATGTTACAGTTCGCCACAATCGAATTGGCTTCCTCACGTACACGTTTTTTCATCGCAGGCAAATCCTGTCCCGAGAAAATGAGCGAGAACCCGAGCGAACGCGCCTGCGCCGCCATCACCGCCATACCGGAGGCGGTATAGTAACCAACTTCGTCAAACACAGTCATAAACGGCGTTGCGGAGTTGGTCGGCTTATTGTCAATAACGGAGGCCTGATCCCCCTCCACTGTGGCACCAAGGCGGAGCCCATCATACCCTTCATATTCGCCGCAATAATTTTACCAAGGTTGGCAATTTCATCACCAGATTTTCAAGCGCAGAAATCAGCACAACCAGAATACGACGGTTCAAAACCACATCAACCATATCAACATCGGCGTGCGGCGTGTTAAAAATATAACCATAATCTTCGCCTAAAGACTGTAATGAACGCGTCAGCTGCATGGTCAAAAAGCCGTGCTGGTTTGACATGGTGTTCATATCCACCTGCGGCACATCACCGCCAGGCGGTTTCATCTGTCCGTTATCATCGAATGCTTTATCATTATAACCGGGCGGGGTCTCAAGATAGCCCTTTACACCGGCACGCACTGTTTCGGGCAAAACTTCCTCACGCGATAAAGCAATAATTTTATTCAGGTTCAGCAAGTCACGAATAGCGGTCACAAAAAGAGGAATATCCAAATGGTCACGTTTCCAGACAAGGGCCGGCAAAATCGCACTGACCAAAGACACCGCACGCTCTTTCCACATCACGTTGTCGCCTTCTGCTTCAGGCATCAGGTTGGTCAACATGTTAACAAGATAAGATGAGGAACCAGATGAAAACGGGTTCATAGTATTAGACGGCGCGCCGCCTTCCGCATTACCGGTCATATAGTTCAAAACCAGCAAATCATCATCACGGCCAAAACGGCGACACAGCGCAGATAGAGAAGACCATAGGTCAGTATCGGCCTTACCATCAACATATACAAAGCCCGACCCCCACGACAGGGCGTTTGTCACCATTGATTTCAAACCTTCGGTCTTACCCGCACCAGTTGTCCCCAGATAGAGCATATGCGTTCTGGCATCCGAATTGGTAAACCAAACTTCTTCATTGGTGTCTTTAACGTTACCAAGATAAAGAATACCTTCAGATTTCACCCGCCTTGCCATTACGTCCATTATTTTTATCGGCATAGCCCGCGCCAAGCGGAAATTTAAAAGGAAGCTGACGATCACGTGTCATCAGCCATAGAAAATAACAAACGACCGTAAACATAAGGACATCGCCCCACATCATCACCTCGTCAAATGTAAGCAGGGAAACCATCGCAACGAATAAAACCACGAAAGAATTATCCCGTTTGCGAAACCACGCCGCCAAACGGGCATACATCGGGCGCGTGTCCCGAAGAACGCTATCATATTTATGTTCGTACTTACGACTGTCAACTGCCATGGGGGCTCTTCTTATTCTTAATTAATCCTTGATAGTTTACCGCAACCTACGCTATTTTGCTATTTTTTTCTGAAATGCAACGCAAAGAAAAACGTCCAAGACGCGCTCTTTACTGCCCACGGCTTAGGAAATCATCGGCGGAAACGGCTTGTCCTGTAACCTGCCGCGGATCATCAAAAGGCGTCCGGTCATTCGATGCTGTTTGGCCGCCCGCCGCCCGCTCAGCCGCGCTTAACGTTGGCGCTTGTGGTACGCCGCCGCTCATTGTGGTGACAAACCAGACCAGAACAAACAATAATCCCAATGCCGCGACCCATTTACCGACCGCCTTAAAAGAAAAACCGCCCGCGTTGTCATTGGCCTGCGTTCCGTTGACCGTATAAACGCGTGAGCCTTTTTCCAAAGCCGCACTTGCCGCCATCAACGCGCTCACCGCTTGTTCTTTTTCAGCAAAGGGCGCGATACGCGCAATCTTTTTCCGAAAACTGCACTGTTAAGACATGCAAATCTTTCTTTTCCAATACCGTAAAAGCAGCCGACTTGGCCTCCTCTAAAGATAATCTCATGACCACAGGCGTCACAGCATCCGGCAATGACAGGACGAGTGAGCCATCAACAACTTTAGCCGTAGAGGAATGTTTTGCCATGTGAGTATAATCCTTAAATTTTCAGGTTTGTTCCGTTCGAGTGCCCAATTTGCCAAATATTCGGGCAAAAAGCCAGTTTTTTATTGACTTGAATGTCTATCCTTGGTTATCTCTTCACACACATATTACAAACGGATTACAGACGGAAAAAATTATGCACGCATATCGCACACACACATGTAACGAACTGAGAGCCGATGACATCGGACAGAGCGTCAAGGTCTCTGGCTGGATTAATCGGAAACGTGATCACGGCGGGGTTTTGTTTATCGACCTGCGCGATACGTTCGGCATGACACAATGCGTTGTAAATGAAAATTCGCCGTTATTAGCAGAGATTGAAAAGTGGCGTCCCGAAAGTGTTGTGACAATTACCGGTAAGGTGCGCGCCCGTGCCGAGGGAACTGAAAATGATAAACTCTCAACCGGGGCGATTGAAATTTATATCGAAGAGGTCGAGGTTCAATCCATGGCGGATGTTATTCCGTTCCAAGTAGCTGAAAATGACGGGGCGGGGGAGGATATTCGCCTGACATACCGTTATCTTGATCTGCGCCGTGAAGAGATGCAGAAGAAAAATTCGTCTGCGTAATAATGTGATTTCAAGCTTGCGTCAAATGATGTGGGAAAAAGACTTTCAGAAATTAGAAACACCAATCCTGACCGCGTCGTCGCCGGAAGGGGCGCGTGATTACCTTGTACCCAGCCGTTTGCATCCGGGTAAATTTTATGCCCTGCCGCAGGCACCGCAACAATTCAAACAACTGTTAATGATGTCGGGATTTGATAAATATTTTCAAATCGCGCCTTGTTTTCGTGATGAAGACGGTCGCGCCGACCGCTTGC
>CAVPYZ010000002.1:0-286009 GCA_963710165.1 uncultured Alphaproteobacteria bacterium | reverse complement strand
GATCCTGTCAACTTAATTGGTGATCTTTGTATGCCTAGTGGTTCCGGCGATTGGGCTTCTGCTCAAAATGTTATTGATAATGGTAGTCACGTTTTACTCATCTCTCACGGACCTTCTGGAAACGGCGCTTATACAGCGCAAGGTGCAAGTGCCGGGGATTGCGATGGTACAGCGCTAGACGGCGTTAACTGTGTTAGATCAAATCTAGATCCGGACAATAATTTATTTTATACAAATGCAGAAGATTTCGATGCAGGCGGTGCGGGCGCGGATTTCTATGATGATATTGTCTATTCTGTGCGTGCAGATACCTATAAACTTTTTTCAAATACCCGTCCGGGTAATGTGCAATCAGATAATGTATATAGTCCTTATCAGCGTTTTGGTTTTGGAACTGATGACCCCATGGATGGGTTGCTGACGCCAGGTGGTGATAAAATTGCCGGTGTTGATGTTGGAGGAGATATTCTTGTTGATGGAACCGGTCAAGGTCGCGCTATGGCGGCAACAATATGTGATACAAACGGACTTGACGCCGGAATATGCTTTACACCCTCTATTATTGCCGGTTCCGGAATGGGATGTGACAGTTTGAATTCAGCTGTTATAGGGATTTCCAATAATGATGCACAATGTTTCAAATTCACACCATTCACACCATTTACATGCGGCACTAACGAACTGGCTGTTGGTGTTGATGTAGCAGGTAAAATAATTTGTAAAGAGCCCCCGCCCCCATAGGATAAATATGATAGGAAAAAAATGTCTAATATAAAAAATAATAATAAAAAGAATAATGCGGGCTTTACCTTAATAGAGCTAACATTTGTTATTCTTATCTTTGGTTTATTGATTGCGATGTTCTCCCCTCTCTATAACTTGTACCTAAAAAATCAGGCTGAGTTAACTACGCAACAAAACACTCAATTACTTATTAGTGAAATAACAGAGTTTTTAACCGTCAATGGGCGTTACCCCTGCCCTGCTCCTCCTGCTGTCGCGCGTGAAGATATATTTTACGGACGTGAAAGTACAGAATGTGCAGATACAGCAGAGTTAGTAACGACTTCGGATTGTCAAGATACAACTCTTCTTGACCCTATAAGTCCTGGTAATCCGATATCCGGAATTTGTGTTGAAACCAGTCAGAGAGCTAATCCAGCCGTAACACGTGTGATTGTAGGGGCTGTTCCCTTTCGTGAGCTAAATATCCAAGAGTCCGCGAGTTATGATGGTTATAGTAATAAACTAACATACGCCGTGACAGAAATTTTAACGAAAGAAGGTCAATATGCGCCTAATTTAGGGGGGATACGTATAATTGAAGGTGATGATACGGCGACATCTGATATCGCTAGAAATTTCGATATACATTTTCTTGTATATTCGCATGGTGAGAATGGGTATGGGGCCTATAATAATAATGGTTCTCAATTCAGTTGTGCAGGCGCAACAGGTGTTGAAGTTGATAATTGTTATGGTGATCCTAACCCATTAACTGGAGGACAATTCAGGCTAGCGCAACGCTCCACTAATTTTGGTAGTAGTACGGAATATGATGATGTTGCGGCATTTATAGCGACAGATGATGTTCCTTATTTCGCTTTGAGAGGTAATGATATTGTTAATAATAATCCTCCAGGAAGCGGAATGTTTTTTGGACCACCTAATGGTAATCAAGCTACGCCTGAAGAAGAAATGGATGTAAGCGCCCCTGTCCGTGCGCAAGCAGATCTTAAATCTAATCAGTTATGTACATATGGTTTAAAAAATGGATCAGGTGACCCTACGGAATGTTTTAGTGCACAATTAATTGCTGGTGATGATGCAAATATGGAGTGTCCTAGTAACCAGTTTGTTAAAAGGATTGAAAATGGGCAGGTAGTTTGTGAATCGCGCGTTGAAGCCAGATGCTCTGGTATCAATGAAATTGTAAAAGGTATTAATGCGGATGGAACTGTTATATGTGAAGCATTTAATCCTCCAGAATGTGAGTCAGTTGAAGTAGATCTTTGTCCTTCAGTACCAGGGGGCGAATATTTATTGCCTGTTGGGCAAGACGGAGACGAAGAAACAGCAGAAGAAGAACAATTACCACTTGTTCAAAGATTCCAAGACTACGAGTGTATCGGCGGTAGTTGGCAACCGCAAGGCAGTGCCAGAGGAACATGTGGGTGCGTTGAGGGAGAAGTATTATCACGATCTTTACGTTCATGTGGTACTTGTCAAACAGGAACGTATGACCGTGTAAGGGTTAGAAGATGTCCATCGGGTTCTGAAAATATTAGAGAGAATGATACCTGTGGTTGTGACCCGGTAAGCCCTTGTTATAGAACAAGGAGCGCAAACTGTGCTCCTGGATTTACACTTGTTGGTGACCCTAGAGTGGAACGAAGATTGTTTAACTGTCTTCCAGGTGGTATTCCTGATAGGTTTGTTGGCCCATGGGTATTAACACCAACATCAGGAACATGTGAATGTAATACAAGCGCACGGGAAGGTACTGTGTCTTGCGCCTCTTTAGATCCAACATTGGTCGAAAAAGTTAGTGGTGTACAAATTCCTGTAAAAGAAGAATTTAACTGCCCTCTTAACAAATATGATGCCCCTGTATTTGATGATTCTAAAGATTCCGGTAGCCCTTCAGGGGCAAGCTTGAGTAGTAATGCTGTCAAAAACTATTATTGCACATGTAACACAAGTCTAGCTCCGCAGACACGCAACATATCTTGCGGCAGCAGGCACCCCGGATATACGGGAATTATAAAAGAAAAACGCGATTATGATTGTGGGACACAATCGTGGGGAGCATATTATCCAGATCATGCTTCATTAAATGCATCCTCAACAAGTACTGAAATCAGAGATACGTTCTGTACGGTTGTACCCACGGTTATTTGTCGCTGGCAAAAGGGAACCTCCATGGGGGGCGCTTCTAGTATTGCTTTGGGTGAAGAAGTTGGTAGTATGTGTGATTGTGACATGAGTAGTTCTGATAAGATTGGCAACTGTCATATTAAATTGCCTAATGCAAAAGCTAAAAACTTTGCCGGGTGTGTTTGTGGATAATATGAAGAAAAATAAACTACATAAAGCGTCTGGTTTTACACTTATTGAAGTAGCGATAATCGTCATTATTTCCAGTTTGTTACTATTTTCAATTTTCAAAGCGCTGGCATTATATAGTGAGCAGACGGCTAGAAATGTGACGGCAGAAAATCTTGATGTGCTAGATGCCTCTCTGTCTCGATTCTTTCAACAAAATGATCGCTATCCTTGCCCTGCTCCTTTAAACGTTTTGCCCGATGATCCACAGTTTGGTTATGAACAATGTGTAGCTTCTTCCAATCCCGGTGCTACACCAAATAATCTTAATATTGCAGGACATATTTCGGGAACACCTTTAGATAACGAAGATCCGGCTGTTACAACGCCAACAGCCGAAGATCGCGTAATGATTGGGGCTTTTCCCATAAATACAGTTGAACCATGTTTCTTAACCCCTGATGCTTCCTGTAATACACGCGACTTATATTTGACAGAGGAAAAAATATATGACGGATACGGTAATAAAATGACGTATGCCGTAACTGAAGCGCTTACAGACTCCGCTACGTATAGAGATACAGGTGGCGGTATTGAAATAGAGGATGAGAACGGACAATCCTTATTAGAAAATCCTTTCAGCGCACATTTTGTGATCGTCTCTCACGGTCCAAATGGCAGAGGTGCTTACAATAGACAGGGAAGTTTAGTCCAAGATAACTGCGCACCGCCGCCTGCTGTTGTTTTACCGCCTGGAAGTCCTACACCTCCCGCACCGCCACTATCGAATAACGAAAGAGATAACTGCGATCATGATGATGGTATTTTTGTCAGCGCGCTATTCAATGACAATCCTGGTAGCAATCAGTTTTATGATGACAGCATAACGTATCGTCTTGTTGAACTATCGGCTTTGTTTGAGCGAACGGGTACGGATGAAATGATTAATATAAATGACGGAAATATCGGTATTGGTAATTTTCCTGTGGGCGGTGATGCCCCTTCGGCTCCTCTTCACGTGAGAGGTGATTTACAAGCAACCGATTTGTTTGCAGACAAGCTGTGTAATACTGATATTACGCCGCTATGCTTTCGTCCCGCATTTTTTGGAGGGCCTGCGGAAAAAACGGCTGATGCAAGTGATCCGTTTGGATTTGTCAATACATGTCCTGATGGTCAGGCAATTGTAAAAATAGCCAATAATAGTGTTATTTGTCAGCCTGTTTACACCACTCCAATCATTGATGGTAGATGCGCAGAAGATGATCCACTTACAACAAGTGTAAATGAATATGAAGTTATGGTTGGATATTCAAATGATACGGGCGTTATTTGCCAACAGCTATATCCCTGAATAATGGTGCCACGAGAGAGAATTGAACTCTCGACCTCGTCATTACCAATGACGCGCTCTACCACTGAGCTACCGCGGCCAATATTTGATATTTTAGTCTTTTATCAAGATTATTTCTAAATGTCACGTCCTATAGTTTATTCTGGAAGCATACCTTGAAAATTGCTGTTTGGAATGCAATAGTTGCTCTATGACAGAAAAACTTTTCCTTGAACACACATATGATAAAGATTTTAACGCTCTTATCACTGACATTAACGAAAACGGTATTATACTAAACCGAACGCTTTTTTATGCGACATCTGGCGGGCAGCCGGGCGATTGCGGTCTTATCAAAACATCAAATAACGATAATATTGATATACAGGTTGCCCATAAGGCGCAAAATGATGAGGATGTTTTGCACATTATTGCCAATGATACAGGTACGCTGAAAGTGGGTGACACCATAACAGGGCAAATAGATTGGGAATTGCGCCATAAACATATGCGCATGCATTCTTGTTTGCATCTTCTTTGTGCAAGTGTGGTTGGTGATGTTACGGGTGGATCAATCGGCGCCGAAAAAAGTCGCTTGGATTTCAATATTCCCGGCGATGCCGTCAATAAAGAAGATCTGACAGAAAAACTCAATAAGCTGATTAAAGAAAATCATCCCATCACGTCTTACTGGATTACAGAAGAAGAGTTGAAAGAAAAACCGCATTTGGTTAGAACAATGTCCGTTCAACCGCCAAGTGCCGCAGGCAAGGTCAGATTAGTCCAGATTGGGCAGGATGATAATATTATTGATCTGCAGCCATGCGGCGGAACGCATGTGAAGTCGACAGGGGAGATTGACCCTATATTAGTTAAAAAGATCGAGAATAAAGGACGTCAAAACCGCCGGATCAGTATTGTGTTTGCAGAGGAATAAATTAGCATGAAAAGCGCCCTTCTCTCTTACGAAGACCTAAATACGATATTAAAGCAAAATGCAGATGATGTTGTTTTGCTTGATGCGACATTTGTTTTACCGAATACGCCAATCGACCCGCAACTAATGTTTCAAAATAAACGCATCGGGCATGCGCAATTCTTTGATATTGATGAGATTGCAGATCAGTCATCACCCCTGCCGCACATGTTGCCTTCTGCCGATACATTTGCAGCTAAGGTCTCTGATTTGGGAATTTCCAATAAAGACAAAATTATAATTTATGGTCAAACAGGATTAGCACTTGGCCCGGCTAGAGCGTGGTGGATGTTTCGTACATTTGGTCATGATAATGTTTTTATTCTAAATGGCAGCCTTACACATTGGGAGCAACAAGGGTTTCCTATTATAACTCAACCGCCGTCACAGCGCGCTGAAACAAATTTTACAGCTTGTTTCAATCCAGATCGTGTTGTCAGTATGTCTGATCTATCAAATATAAGCGCAAAGGCTGATACTCCTATTCTAGATGCACGCCCAGCCGAGAGATTCTCGGGTCAAATGTCAGAGCCGCGCGCTGGAATGCGAAGCGGTCATATCCCAAATAGCACCAACATTCCAACAGGTCATTTGATCAACGGACAGACTGGTGGCTTGAAAGAGAAGGAAGAGTTGATGGAAATCATTCCAGACAATTTTTTGAATTCCCAAACTTCTGCTGTTATGACATGCGGTAGCGGTGTAACTGCTTGTGTCATTGCCTTGGCGTTTCACGAACTGGGAAAAGACAATTGGCGCATATATGACGGATCATGGAGCGAATGGGGATCGTCAGATCAACCCGTTACAGTAGGTTAGTATTTCCATATCAAAACTGTGCTTTATCCCAAGACTAAGTTTATGTATTTGATATATATGTATAATTTCGACTCTTTTTTAGAAAAAATGTAAAAAAAGACGAAATATATCTTGCATGCCCCCCCATATTTACGTACTGTTTACTTACACACCCTCTATTACCACTGTTGTCCGGAGTACTGTTAAAAGTCTCCGGACTTTTTTTGTTCGAAATATAGAGCGTAACAATATTATTTATTACGGTTATTATAATAGAGAGCAAAAAGCATTTTACTCCGCTATATCATCAATAATAAATGAAAAGAAAATGGTGACCGCTGGGGGGTTCGAACCCCCGACCCACTGATTAAAAGTCAGTTGCTCTACCGGCTGAGCTAAGCGGTCATATCGAAGAAAATTAATCTCTTTGAAAAGACTTAAGGAACATAAGAGTTTCAGACTTTTTCGTCAAGGTTTATTTTCCAAATTTTGATTGCAATGCGGCTTCGACATTCGGGGTCACAACTTCGCTTATATCCCCGCCCAGACTGTATATTTCCTTCACGAATGCCGAAGATACAAATTGATAGCGATCTGCCGCCATTAGGAAAACAGTCTCAACATCGGGCGCCAAGCGGGCATTCATACCTGTCATCTGGAATTCATATTCAAAATCGGACACGGCGCGTAAACCCCGAAAAATACAGCTTGCCCCCTGCTCCTGTGAAAAATGAACGAGTAAATTATCGAATGTTTTTACCTCGATATCACAAAATTTCTCACTCATATTTTCGATATCAAATTTCAAAAGTTCTGTGCGTTCTTCAACAGAGAAAAGCGGTTGCTTCTTCTCGCTTTTGGCGATGCCGATAACCAAATGATCGACCAGTTTGCTGGCACGTTTGATCAAATGTAAATGACCTTTGGTAACGGGATCAAATGTTCCCGGGTAAATCCCTGTTCTGGATATTTTTTGTTCCGCCATAAATTTTACATTCCTGCTTTTTCTGTTGTTCTATCATGCACTCTTTTGTGATACAACTCCGCCATGGTTATCGCAACACCCGAAATTTCTGAAGACTTCGCTGAGCAGGCTCAAAATGATTTTGCTCTGGGTGATGACATTATTCAGGCAATTGAAGATGCTGTGAATGAAGATCGCAATGCCGAGGTCGTCGCTAAGCTGGATATTTTGACCGCGCAAGATACTGCGGAACTGATTTCGAAATCAGATGATGAAACGCGGACGCGTTTGCTCGGGCATTTTCTGGAACATATTGATGCCAATGCTCTAAGCTATCTGGATTCGGAACTTCAAAAGGAAATATTGTCTTCCCTACAGCCGGAACAAGTTGCGTTAATTATTGCCGAGCTGGAAAGTGATGACGCGCTTGATCTGATCGAAAATCTGGATCCGGTCTTTCCAAAAAGAAATCATCCGTAAACTATCATCGCAAACACGTTTGGCACTTGGAAGAAGGTCTAAGTTTCCCCGAGGAAAGCGCGGGGCGTTTGATGCAGCGCGAATTTGTGGCTGTACCGGAATTCTGGACCGTTGGTAAAACGATTGATTATTTGCGTGCCGCGGGCGATGACCTGCCCGAAGACTTCTCTGGATATTTTTGTCATTTCACCGACTTATCACGTCAATGGTGAAATGCCGCTCAACCGTCTTTTGCGCTCTAAACGTTCGGAAAAAATTGAAAATCTTACCCTTGATCAAACGTTCACCCTATTAACGCGCAGATGGATCAGGAAGAAGTGGCGTTTTTATTTCAACGTGAAAATATTTCATCCGCGCCCGTTGTTGATGAAGACGGTCGTTTGATCGGTGTGATTACCATTGATGACGTATTGAACGTTATTAATGAAGAAGCGCAGGAAGATATTTTGAAACTGGCAGGTGTTAGCAGTAGCGATCTTTACCGCGCCGTGTTTGATTCGACGCGTTCACGTTTTTCATGGCTGTTCATAAATCTGCTGACCGCCATCATGGCATCGGTTGTGATTTCGATGTTTGACGCAACGATAGAAGAGCTTGTCGCGCTGGCTGTTCTAATGCCTATTGTGGCGTCGATGGGCGGTAATGCAGGCACGCAGGCCATGACAGTTGCGGTACGTGCGCTTGCCACCCGAGAGATTTCGGGCGCAAACTCCTTACGTATTGTCTGGAAAGAAACCCTGATTGGTGCGTTAAACGGTATTGCTTTTGCGATCATTATCGGACTTTTGGCGGGGATATATTATTCTAACCCTCTGCTCGGCGGTGTTATTGCAACAGCCATGATTATCAACCTGTTTGTGGCAGGTATGTGCGGTGCGGGCATCCCTATCCTACTCAGCCGTATGGGCAGCGATCCGGCTATATCTTCTGCGGTTGTTTTAACAACAGTTACGGACATTGTCGGTTTCTTTGCATTTTTGGGCTTGGCAACACTTATCTTATAGCTCTAAGATTAGAGAATAATTATATAAAAAAAGATCATGACGGCGTCAAAATTAATCAAACCTAGTACAGAATTTAAAGAGAGCTATCTGGAAGCGCTCGCCCTTTATCATAAAGAAGGACGCTATAAAAACCTTGATATTTCTGAGTTGAAAGCGAATTTTGAAGATTTTATAGAAGAGCGGTGTAAAAGACGTAGCGGTGCCTATCGCAATTACCCTGATTGGGTGGAACTGGTGCCCGACTCTGTTTTATGGCTTGTTAAAAATGACGAATATGTGGGGTCGATCAAAATACGTCACCGCCTTAATTGGCATTTAGAGAAATGGGGTGGGCACGTTTCCTTCATTATTCGTCCCGATAAACGCCTGATGGGGTATGGACAGAAAATCTTGCGCAAATCAAAACAGGTGTTTAGCGCACTTGATATAGACCGTGCACTCATTACCCTATCCCCCGATAATGATATTGCGCGTCACATTGTTGAAAAGATAGGCGCTAATTTTGAAGACGAACTGGTCGGCACAGATAAATTCCCGCCTCGCGTTCGATATTGGTGGGACATATAGAATTCTCTTTGCGCAATGAAGTCTTTACGTTAAAAACACTTTATGGCGCCTTCGAGGAAAAAAATGACTTCAAAAAAAGATAAAAAAGCACCGGTTTCAAGAATTCGAACCGGAAAAAAGAAAGCAACATCTAAAAAAACGGCGAAACAAAAAAAGCCGTCTATCTGGGGGCGCCTCTTCCGTGCACTTATTGTGGTTGGTCTTTGGTGTGGTATTATTGGCATATTAACCGTTGCCTGGTTTGCAACCGAATTACCCGGCATTACTGCGGATTTAAAATTTGAACGTAAACGCGCCATTACATTTTTGGCGGAAGACGGGTCAATCATAACGCAAGTGGGGGAGTTAAAGGGTGAGAGTGTTAATGTTCAAGACTTGCCAAATCATGCTGTCCATGCCCTGCTCGCCACGGAAGACAGGCGTTTTTATTCTCATTTCGGGATTGACCCGATTGGTATTGCACGCGCCATGGTCACAAACATTATGGCGGGGGGCTTCCGTCAGGGCGGCTCAACGATTACGCAGCAACTCGCCAAAAATCTATTCCTGACACCGGATCGGACATTAAAGCGTAAAATTCAGGAAGCTATATTAGCTATATGGCTGGAACGTCAATTGACCAAAGACGAGATTTTGACGGCGTATTTTAACCGCGTTTATTTTGGCGCGGGAACATACGGCATTGAAGCCGCCGCACAGAAATATTTTCAAAAAAGCGCAAAGAATGTCAATGTTTATGAAGGCGCGTTATTGGTAGGGTTACTGAAAGCGCCGTCACGCTACTCCCCGATCAGTAATCCAGAACGCGCAAAGAAACGCACAAGCGTTGTATTGGCGGCAATGAAAGATGCGGGATATCATTATAAGGAAACGCAGGCAGGACAATACAAACTGGTTGAAAGCACCGTCGAAAATGGTCGTCAACATCGCTATTTTACTGATTGGCTTATGGATGAGGTTAATCGTAATATTGGCGCTATCAATGAAGACTTAATTGTTCAAACAACTCTATCGATTTCTTTTCAAGAGAAGGCAGAGCGCACATTGCTTCAGCAGTTAAATGCATTATCGGGTCAAAGCGTGTCACAAGGGGCGATTGTTATTTTAGAAAATGACGGCGCTGTTCGTGCAATGGTTGGCGGAAAAGATTACGGACAAAGCCAGTTTAACCGTGCAACACAAGCCCTGCGCCCCCCCGGCTCTGCATTTAAGCCGTTTGTTTATTTGACGGCGCTTAATCGCGGATGGCATCCCAATGACCGTATTCTGGATGCACCAATAACGGAAGGGTCATATAGCCCCAAAAACTTTGCTAATTTATATTATGGAGAGGTCACATTACGCGACGCACTGGCCAAATCAATGAATACAGCTGCTATCAGGCTGGCGCAAAATCTGGGAACCATTGGTTATGTTATTGGAACGGCGCGTAAGCTGGGTATTACGTCCGATCTAGAACGTGATATGAGCCTGTCTTTGGGCAGTAGCGGCGTCAGCTTGCTTGAAATGACATCGGCATATACGATTTTTCCAAATTATGGCATGCGACCAGAGCCCTATGCCATTTTGTCAATTCGCGATCAGGATAATAATATTTATTATAATTTCGAACCACAACAACGCCGGCTACAACGTGCGTTTAAACAGACTATTATCAAGGATATGGATGGTATGCTTGAAAATGTAGTGTCGAACGGCACAGCAAAAGCGGCCAATCCGGGGTATCGCGCGGCGGGGAAAACTGGAACGTCACAAGATTTTCGTGATGCGTGGTTTATTGGCTATACCGGGCGCTATACGGCTGGCATCTGGCTTGGAAATGATGATAACAGCCCGATGGAGCGTATGACGGGTGGTAAAGCACCGGCGGAAATATGGGCGACATTAATGCGTGGAAATGATGGTGTGTCTTTATCACCTGTCACAGAATATAATTCCCAGAATTCTCAAGCACAGCCAACCAAAAGCAGAGCCGCACAAGAAAAAGAAAGCGGCGGTTTTGGCGGATTTATATCGCGAATTTTATCCTCTGGCGGATCATCCGAAGGTAATTATAAACGCCCGCAATATAATGAGTAATCGAATAGATTAGCTTTGCATTGATCCCATAAGCGCTTCAATCAGCTTCTCACGCTTGCTTTCAAGTGTAGCTTTATTAACCTGATTTGCACCATAAGACACTGTTGATACGGTTTGACCATCATCAGAGTAAAAAACAAGACCAATCATTGAGTCGCCGCAATTGGCATCGTAAGCATAAAGATTTTCGCCTTTGCCCTTTCTCAATATAACCGGATCAACGTTCATAACCGCCGGACACTTACGTCTTAAATTGGCGATCATCTCCTCTACGGAATTCTCAAAATTCTTGCCCTGCATATGTTTGCGAATAACAGTGCCTTGAAGATTTTCCGACGTCCACATGACAGTTCCGTTCTGTCTATTTTTGACTTCAAAACTCGTATCCTGCTTCTTGAGCAGATTTTCCATTTTAGGATCAGGTAGCGCAATGATTCCTGACGTTTTTAACGTACTAAAATGCAGTTAATTTGTTTTGAGGTAGAGATTTTGACGCTTCCGTCCTAGCAACAATGTTTGTCTTTTCCACTACAGGCATCGCTTTTTTCGGTGGCGATGGTATAATTCCCATTACCTCTACTTTGGGTAAAAGCGGTTTATTTGTATTTGCAACTTCGGCTTTCTGTGTTTCAAACGTTGTTGCTGTGGCAGAAGAAGATTTTGCATCCAGTATGTCTTGTTTTGTTCTCTGCAACCTGCTTTTGATATTCATCAATGGGCGTTGCGGTTTCAAGCGTTTGACCGCGTGCAATAACGACTTTTCTTTCGCTCACTTCTGCTTTTTCGATTGTGACAGGCCTCGGTGTTCTTCTAAGACGTTCAATTTCATCACGTAGTCGCTGAATTTCCTTACTCATCTGCATCATGGTCACACGTTCGGAGTTTGTCATGTCGGCAACAGGTTTCATGACTTGTCTGGTGGAGGGAGACACAGGCGTACCGTTTTCATACATCGCGCGCTGTTCTTCAAGCGCTTGATTGGCAACTTTTAGCTCGTTTTCAAGAGCTGCCAGACGGGCGAGTTGTTTTTGCTCTGTTACGGCCGGATCAAATAACATGGTTTCAAGGCGACGCTGTTCCAGTTTGAAAGATTGGCGTTGTTCTTCCATTTGATCTGCCATACGTTCCAGCTCTCTTTGCTGTTCGATGTAACGTTCTTGCAGGGCTTTCATCTCGCCATCTGCATTCGACGGGGTCACTTCCCCCGCCGCGGCTTCAAGGGCGGCATAACTGTTTGTCAGATCTTTATTACGTGATTGAAGCATCGAAATTTGTTGTTTCAGTTGCTGGTAATCACCAATCTTTGAATTGGCTTGCGTAAGAGCGGCTTGAAGTGCGATTATTTTGTTATCTTTCAAAACAGCATCAGATCTGAGCTTTGCGTTTTCGGAGACTAGTTTTTGCGAATTTACCTCGCCCATGTTTCCAGCGGCAGAAACCTCCGTCAGCATATTTTTAAGTTTAAAATTCTCAGTTGTGAGTGAGCGGATTTGTGTAGATAAAACAGAGTTTTTACCCTGTAAAATTTCATAATCGGCCAGACTGACAGACTCAAGCCCCTCTTTTTCCTGCTCAATCTTAGTGGCATTTAAGGATGCCTGTAATAGTTCGTTTTCAGTCCGAAGCCTGTCGACCTCACTATTCAGTTTCTGCGTAATAGAAGCTGCGACCAATGTCTTGTTTTTCGCGCTTTCTCTGATTTGTGTTTTTAGTTTTTCATTCTCTGAATTTAATAGAGATACTTTTTGAAGAAGGCTTTTGGACTTCTCCATCATTATTCGCGCTTAGCAAAGAAATTTTTTCTTCATATGATTGACGCTCTGAAAATAATGCTTTTTTGAGAGAGGCATTTTCAGCCTTAAGGGCATCTACTTCAAGTGCAATTTCACCAATTTCATGAACGCGTTCAGTGCGGAAAGCGGCATTTTGTATTTCAGGTGCCTGACTAAGCGCTTGTGCAGGACTTAGCTTGGGAATTTTTAGTGCCGCAGGGGTTACATTCAATTTTGATATTGTGGCAACGGGCACGTTTTTTATTTCAGGTTTTAATTCAGGTTTTAATGTGACTTGTTTTTGTGGGCGTTCCTTCTGTATGCCGTCAAGGCACGTTGAAATATTACGATATCCTTCTTTAAAGTCAGCCGTTGCAAACCTGTAATTTTCTGTATTAACGGAAACAATAAGTGCGTCACTCGCCCATAAATTTTGATAGAATTCAGGGTCATTTTTGACCCGCAGAATAAAAGCTTTTTCGGTTGCGGGATTAAGTTCATAACTTCTGCTATCCCCGTTATCCGTTGCCAGAATAATGTTATAAATGCTTTGTGTTTCAAAGCGGTTCTTTTGAAAGTCGAGAGCAAAGGTAAGGTTTTTGTCCGTATTTTCGGCAAGTGTAAGAATAATGTTCTTCTTAAATGTTTTCGATAGGGTGCAATAAGCTTGCGCCCCTGTTCCCGCACGGCTGACAGACCATGGTGTAACAGCATTCACATCGATCAGATCATTATTAATTGTATATGCACCCGATGGTGTGGCAATGGCCGCGCTGATAACTGTTGTAAAAATCGTGGTTTGCAGAGATTTTTTTAGAACATTAGACATTGAAAAGACCTTTTTTATCTGAAAAACAGAGAGAATCATGTTTATAAAGTCTGTCAGTCAGATATATGTGTGACAAGGTCATGATCAAAAAAGACGCATGTTATGCACAATTTATAAAATCAATTATTTTAATATGTCATATAATTTTTGCAGAGCGTCTTCCTGACGTCCTTCATATACAAATTCTTTCGTAATAATCGGGTCATTACTGGCGCGCCAGTTTAAATCTTTACCGGCCTGGGTTGACCAGCGTTCCATTACTTTGCTTGCGCGCTCCCCTCTTTCAGCGCGCCAGATAATGTCGTCTATGACATTGCCTTTTTTCGGCTGGGACAAGGTGGCATAGATATAAACTTCTTTTGCTTCATCCAGAACAACTTGTGGCTTCGGCTCTTCGAATGCGCAGTTTTTGGTTAGATCAAGGTTTTGCGCCAAATTGCGTAAATTAAACGTTTTCTGGTCTTTCGGCACAGCGATTGTTAAACGAGAGTTTCGTTTCAATTCATCATAGAATTCTTCAGCGGCAGGCGGGGTAATGGTCAGCGTATTTCTACCATAGGCATAACCGTCCAAAACAATACGAAACGCGTTTGATGTTTCCAGAATTGTTTTATATGTCGTCGTCAGCGCGGGTTCGAAAATATCATCTCGATAAATAATCGTTATCGTTTCGACTTTTTCATTATTGATATTAAAACGCAGACCGGATCCGTCTGAGAATTGATTAAAGAGAATACATGTTTGCGGCCCATTCGCGGACAGGGTTGACGGCCCCAATAACCAGCCATGAACAGGTGTTACAGACGTGGTTTGTGCCACTGCATAATGGGGAATGATAAATGCCAAAGAGATATAGACAAGAAACTTTTTAATCATGAAGACACAATATCGTTATTCGGATTTTTTATCCAATTTTGATGCAAGATAGGCTTCCAGAAAAAGTTGGATGCCACCATCCAGAACAGCTGATGTGTTACTCGTTTCTTCATTCGTACGAAGGTCTTTGACCATTTGATACGGGTGTAGCACGTAAGAGCGAATTTGGTGCCCCCAGCCAATATCGGTTTTTTCAACATAATCTTCAGCCGCCGCATCTTCACGTTTTTTAAGCTCGGCTTCATAAAGCTTGGCTTTCAGCATTTGCATCGCCATATCTTTATTCTGGTGTTGAGAGCGTCCGCTTTGGCACGCCGCGACAATGCTGGTCGGCATGTGCGTAATACGAACGGCAGAGTCTGTTGTATTAACGTGCTGTCCCCCTGCCCCTTGAGAGCGATAGGTATCAATACGCAAGTCCGACGGATTAATGTCAATGTCGATATCATCATCGATAACCGGAGAGACCGAAACCGAAACAAAACTGGTGTGTCGTTTGGCATTACTGTCGAAAGGGGAAATACGTACCAGACGATGTACTCCTGTTTCACCCTTTAACCAGCCATAGGCATCATCGCCTTTTATCTCCAGCGTTGCAGATTTGATCCCTGCTTCATCACCGCCGTGATAGTCCAGTTCCTCGACCTTATACCCTTTACTTTCGGCATAACGCACATACATACGGTGAAGCATTGCCGCCCAGTCGCACGATTCTGTTCCTCCCGCACCTGCATTAATTTCAACAAAAGCGTCATTGCCATCAACTTCGCCGGATAATAGGCTTTCAAGCTGTTTTTTATCTGCTTCTTTTTTTAAAGATTTTAAGCTGTTTTCAGCTTCTTTGATGATTTCGCTATCACCCTCTTCCTCACCCATTTCGATCAATTCGACATTGTCATTTACAGATGTTTCAATCGTACGCACGCCGGAAATGGCGCTTTCAAGCTTTGTACGTTCTTTCATCAGTTTTTGGGCTTTGTCAGGATCATTCCAAAGATCGGGGTCTTCGGTCAGGGCATTTAATTCATCAAGACGAAGGACGGCCTGATCCCAGTCAAAGATGCCTCCTCAGAAGTGTAAGTGACTCCTGTATCGAGGTAACAATTTGTTGGGTTTCAGCTTTCATAGGATTTAGTAAATATAAAGTAATCACGAAATGGTCAAGGAAAAGCTTATTTACTAACAGCTATCAAAATCAGTAATATTTGGTTCGCCGTTATCATAAACAGCCGTATAGCCGGAACGGCCATCATCTGTTTCAACAAACAACCACGAACGTCCTTCATCATCCAGTATAGCAAAATCTTCTGAATCACTAATATTGGTAGTAATAGTTTGACCGTGTTGTAAGGCGAATCCATTATTTCTGTAATCTGTTCCCGGGCCGGTTCTAAGCCTTAACCCGTCTTCTATGGCAACATCTGCGCAGAATTCCATCTGTGAAGCAACATCGTCTTGATAAAGAAAAGGCACAGTTGCAAGGGCGTTATGCGTAAAAAAATGAATTCCGTTTCCACTAGGAACGCCATCGACAGGAGGACGCATGTAAGACGTAACTCCTATCGCTTCATAGGGATTATTAAAGGGAAACGTAGGGCCTCCGCTTGAGCCCGGAACATGATTGCTGTCTGTTTCCAATATTAAGCGACTATTGCGTATTGTCGCTTCATCAACTGAAAGTCCATAAGCGGCTGCTGAATACCCAGCTATTATAACCTGATCATCACCTAAATCAGTCATAGGGAAAAACGGGTTTTCAAAAACTTTTTGGCGATATGGAGTTACCTCTTCTGGTTCCTCAATACCACTAAAAAAGATAAGTGCTAGATCTTCATTATTATAAGTACTTTTACCCGGAGTCTCCTGATATAAATAATCGGGATGCACCCAGACTTGACTTGGTGAAGCGGCTTCATATTCAAAAGGAATGCCGCCTTCATCTTGGAAAAGACCATTTACATAGATGTTGCCTCGATTAATATCACTTTCGACAAGCGTATCAGCCCCTATCAGACAATGTGCGGATGTTGAAACCAATATACCATTTTCTGTCGTTTCATAGCCTTCCATCGTCACGATAGAGCCAGTACACTGACGTCGTCCGTCTGTTACACGCACTGTTGCATTATATCGCTCGTGATCTGTTGGAACAGATCTTAAATCCCATACTTCTCGGGGTAGAGGTGTAGATGGTGTTCGTGACGTTCTATATATTTCGTAAGGTTCTCTATACCCGGTGCTATCAATCGCGACACGCGTCGTTAAAGTAGATGCAGGTATCTCTGTCATGGTTTGTAATGGAAGCGTACCATCGGTAAAGTCTTGTACAGGCGCACTCTGGTCACCTGTATGACTAGCAGTTGCCAGTGTAGCCATAACAGCAAAAGCAGGTAATTTACCTGCTGATGTGAATGATGGAACGCTTGATTTACCCATATTGATGAAGACCCTCTATTATTTAATAAAATACAATAATAGTACCGCTTATGTCAATTTTAAGCTGCTTCTGCCAGATCGTCGACTGACTTGGCGAAATGACTAACCATGACATTCATTTCATTTTCTTCAACAATAACGATGTTCTCTGCCTTAATATCCACGTCGATAGCCTGTAACAATTCTTGTCCGCCTTCAATCACGCCAATGGGTCTGTTTAGTTTTACAAGGCTAGAGATAAAACGTTTTGTATGCGCTGTTTTGGTCAGCTTTTCTATTGAGCGTTCGCCGCCCGGAATAATCAGCATGTCATAATCAACACCTAGCGCCGTATTCAAGGACGCATCAACTGCAAAATTCACACCCCACCCTGATCCGCTCCATGAATTAATAATAGCGTGATCACAACTGATGGTACGCATAAAAGCGCCGGCTTTCATCAGTCCCTTTTGCACTTCGGTCATGTTTGTTTCGCTGACACCATTGGCAACCAGGATGGCGATTTTTTTATTTTGTAATTGCTTTTGCATGTTCTTCCTTCTTTTATGTTCTTTATTTATATGAGGAGAAATTTTGTGGACAATGCCTGAAAAAGTGACGTTACGTCAAGATAATTCTCATAAAAAAATGCCTTTAAGTGAATAACTTTTATTCATCTTAAAGGCAGAGGTTAGGGGTACTATGGTAAAACTTTAAATTACGCGGCAACTAAGTATTTTTGGGAAATTTCTTCTTTCTGCATGACATCAAGGTATATGCCGTTCGGGTCTCTAACCATGAAATGTCTGCGGCCACATTTTGCCGGGTTTGGTTCGCTTACAATATCAAGGCCGTCCCAATAAGCTTGTTGGTACATTGCATCGACGTTTTTAACCGGAAAACTCATAATCAAACCACTTGTCACTTTTTGTGCTTCTTTCGGCAGGATAGGACACGTTACATCTATGAATGCGATGTATCTGTCTTTATCTTCCGCATGTTTCAATAAAACATATTCCTCCATTTGAACCTCTGGAATAAAGTCAAAATGGTCTTCATAGAAATTCACACTCTCAACTAGTCTATTGGTACATATAACCGGATACTGAGGTTGTTGTGACATTGTGGTCTCCTTTAACTTACTGACTTAGTGTCAAATTTAGAATACCTAATTTATTGACATCATGTCAACAATAATCGATACTTTGTCAGTAAATAATAATAAAACAGGGAAAAAGATGAGTAAAACCAAAGGTGCGAATAAAGAAAATTTTGAAAAAACCAGTTTAAAATTTCTGAAAATCGCAAAAAAAGAGTTTATTGAATACGGCTATACAAATGCATCAACAGAACGAATCGTCGAGGGTTCAGGCATGGCACGTGGGTCGCTCTATTATCACTATGGAAATAAGGAAGGGATATTTCGCGCTGTTTACGAAAACGTTGTTAAAGAGCTGGGTAAAAAAATTCGCAAAAAAATTGAAAATGAAGAGGATGCTTTTATCGCCCTTAAAAAAGGATGCCGCTTTTTCTATGAAGAATGTGCCAAGCCAGAAGTCCGTTGTATTATGCTAATTGAAGGCTTGACAAATATTCCTTATAAGGAGCGCATAAAAATTCTTGAGCCGCATATGATTATTATCATTCGTCAGTTGATAGAACGTTTGAAAGAAGATAACCGAATTGACAGCTTTGATTCCCAAGCCATGATCGTTTTTATCTATGGTATGTTAGCGGAGGTGGGTCGGTTATTGGAATATGTCGGTGATACAAAGGTAAATATCAAGAAATATGCTGATAATCTGGATATTCTTCTGGATAAAGTGATTGATCATTAAAATTCAAAGTTTAAAATTATTTGAACCGCGCTAGTTCATTATTTCAAATTAAAAGGATTTTTATGACTGCCCCTATTCTCGTTTGGTTTCGACAAGATTTACGTTGCGGAGACAACCCTGCCCTGTACGCTGCTAATAACGAAGGCGCCCCCATCATCCCCCTATACATTCTGGATGACGAAAATGCAGGGGAATGGAAAATGGGCGCGGCTAGTCGTGTGTGGTTGCATCATGCTTTGAAAAATCTGAATGCTGACCTCAGCGGTCATCTAATCCTGCGGAAGGGTAATGCGAAAGAGATACTTCCCCAGATTATCGAAGAAACAGGCGCACAGAGTGTTTACTGGAACAGATGCTATGAACCGTGGCGCGTTGATAGAGATAAAAAAATCAAATCATCTTTGGAAGATAATGATATTGAGGTGCAAAGCTTTAAAGGGTCATTAATATGGGAGCCATGGACCATCAAAAATCAAAGCGGTGATCCCTATAAAGTATTTACACCGTTTTATAAGAAAGGGTGTTTGCCCGCAGGTGAGCCATCAGAGCCTTTAAATGCGCCGGAGCGTTTGACTTATGGCGGAAGCGATAACCTGTTAATCAAGCTGGATGATCTTGATTTGCTACCGGAAGGTGAAGGTGACTGGAACAAGGATGTTATAAAAGACTGGAAGGTTGGAGAGGACGGCGCGCAAGAGCGTCTGAATGACTTTTTAGAGGACGGGCTGGACGGATATAAAGAAGGTCGCAACAACCCGGCAGAAGAACATGTCTCGCGCATGTCACCATATCTGCATTGGGGACATATCTCTCCCCGTCAATTATGGCATGCAGCCAAAACTTACGCCCATGCGCATGATGTGCCGTCTAAAGACATTGATCATTTTTGTTCTGAAATTGGCTGGCGCGAATTTTCTTATAGCTTACTTTACAATTTCCCTGATTTGCCGCGTGAAAACCTGCAATCGAAATTCGACAGATTTCCATGGCGCAAAGCAGATGAGGAAGAGCTGAACCGCTGGCGCTATGGTCAGACAGGCTATCCTATGGTTGATGCGGCGATGCGTGAATTATATCAGACCGGTTACATGCATAACCGCTCACGCATGTTGGTCGGGTCGTTTTTGGTCAAGCATATGATGGTGCATTGGCATATAGGGGAAGAGTGGTTTTGGGACTGTTTGTTTGATGCCGATTTGGCAAGTAATAGCGCGTCTTGGCAATGGATAGCAGGAAGCGGTGCCGATGCCGCGCCCTACTTCCGAATATTTAATCCGATTACGCAAGGCGAGAAGTTCGATACAGAGGGCGAATACATCTGTAAATATGTGCCAGAGGTGAAGGACCTGCCGCAGAAATATCGCAATCGTCCATGGGAAGCCCCCAAAGATGTTTTGGAAAAGGCAGGCGTAAAACTGGGTGAAACTTATCCGAAACCACTTGTCGAACACATGGAAGCACGTGACCGCGCGCTTGAGGCATTTCAAAGTCTGAAAAATTAGGTCATACTACCCTGAATGAAAATTGCAATTATTGGGACAGGCATAACGGGATTAAGCGCGGCGTGGCTTTTAGATCAAAATCATGACGTGACTATATTCGAAGCAAATGATCGTGTTGGCGGGCATGCCAATACAGTCGAGATTGACGGACACCCCGCCATTGATACGGGATTTATCGTTTTTAATGACTGGACGTATCCGAACCTGCTGAAGCTATTTGAGCATCTGGATGTGTCTGCGGTGGAAAGCGACATGTCATTTGCGGTGAGTTTGAATGAAAAAAAATACGAGTATTCCAGCAACGCCCTGTTTTCTAATCTATCGAATTATTTCAATCCCAAACATTGGTGGATGTTGATTGAACTTGTACGTTTTTATAGGGCTCTTGATAAAGAAACATTCGAAGGAACAGAAACGCTCGGAAAGTACTTGAAACGCAAACGCTACTCCAATTTATTTGCTGAGCGGCACATTTTTCCGATGGCGGCGGCTATCTGGTCGGGTGACCCTACACAGATAAAAAACTTTCCCATGAAAAGCTTTTATCAATTTTTCAAAAACCATGGACTTCTAATTCTTGATGTCAATAAAAGACCACAATGGCGCACGGTTGGCGGTGGGTCAAAAACATATGTGGATGCAATCGCCAATACGTTGAAGGACAAAATTAATCTTAATACCAAAATTACGGATGTTATACGTCACAAAGATTTCGTTGAAATTGTTCAGGAGGGCGGCAAGACCGAACAGTTTGAGCAAGTCGTCCTCGCCGTTCATAGCGATCAGGCATTAAAAATGCTTGCCCGTCCCACAGAGGATGAGAAAAAGGTTTTGGAGGCGTTTCCTTATAAACCGAATCAAGCCTATCTTCATCAAGATAAACGCTTGATGCCCAAAAGTCGTAAAGCATGGGCAAGCTGGAATTTTATTCAGTCTGATATGGGTCATGAACCTTATGTGACTTACTGGATGAACCTACTTCAACCTTTTATAGATCGTGGACAAAATTATTTTGTCACTATTAATCCACCATTCGAGCCGAGTAATATTCTTTATCAGACAAATTATTCACACCCGCAATACGGTAAAAGCGCGCTTGGGGGATGGGATAAGATCGCGGACATACAGGGAATCAACCGCACATGGTTTTGCGGCGCATGGTGCGGATATGGTTTTCATGAAGATGGCTTAAGTGCGGGATTAAGCGTTGCAGAGGAATTAGGCGGAAAAGATCGTCCGTGGATAACAACTGATAAAAGCCCTGCTGGTGAAAACTGCAGGCCGGTATTCGATTAAATGAAATCATCGCTTTATATCGGTAAGGTCTTTCACGGGCGGCATATCCCCTTCTCCCATAAATTTACCTATCGGGTTTTCAGCATTTTTCTGGACCTTGATGAATTACCGGCTCTCTCAAAAAAATTAAAATATTTCTCGTTTAATAAATGGAATATTTTATCCTTTCATAATAAAGACCATGCCACGCGCGATGGGGCTGACATTCGTCCGTGGATTGAAGCTGCAGCCGTTAAGAAAAATATCGATATAGCGGGTGGTAAGATATTTGTCTTATGTTTTCCGCGTTTATGGGGATATGTTTTCAATCCGATTAGTATCTATTTCTGCCACAATAAAAACGGTGTTTTGAAAGCTGTTCTTTATCAGGTGAAAAACACATTCGGGGAACAGCACGGCTATATGCTGCCCCTGGAAAAAGAACCTTTGGATAATATATTACAAGCGACCGAGAAGCTATTTTATGTATCGCCATTTATTCAGATGGATTGTAAATATGAATTTCGCGTGAGTCCGCCGGATGAAGAGTTTAACGTCGGCATACATCAATTTATTGAAGAAGGTAAAATCCTGACCGCGCTGTGGGACGGACAGCAAAAGGAGCTGACAGATAAGAATATTTTAAAAACGGTGCTGCGTTTTCCGCTGATGACATTCAAAGTTATATTGGGAATTCATTACGAAGCCTTTCATCTATGGCGCAAAGGCGCAACTTTCTATCATCGCAAACCAAAAGAAATTGAGGATGTGACTTAGGGTCTTTCAAAAATATAGCAAATGCCAAATTTTGTCTCTAACCAGGCTTTGCCAAACTCTTCCTTATTATAAACGCGCGTTACTTCAGACGCATTTTTTGCACCGGGATCATTTACAATTATGCCATCATCACTAATACCTGTAACAACCATAAGATGCCCTGAGGTTTCTGGCACTGCCGCATCTGTGAGTTCGCCTTTCTTGTAAGTCAATGTGACGATAACAGGAATTTTTGCATTCAATATAATTTCAAGTTCATCATAGGAACTTAAGGCTGTAACAATTCCTTTGATATCATATTTTGACGCTGCCCAGATGCTATTGGGCCATATACCGTAGTGATCATGTTTTTCTGCATAACAATATTGTGCAAGTTTTAAGGGATCAATGTCCAACCCATAACTTTGTAACACCATCGAAACACTCATCGGGGCGCAAATTTTGTGTGAAATTTCTTTTGGTTGCTCAATCTGGCTGATGGCAGGAACATCAATACTTATATCTTCATATTCTTTAAGTGACGCTCCGATTTCCTTTTTGGAAAAAAAAGTAATTCCAAGGAATAAAGCTAGCGTTTTTAACTCTGACAAATTTGTGCCAGATATAATAATATATAGAGAGCTTACCTCTATAAGATCGCCAAAGTAATCAATTCGTTCTTCTTCTATTAGATTTATATCGGGAAGATCAATGACTTCTGCAACTTGTTCATTCGTAATAATGTCTGTCCCGACATGATCCAAGCAATAGTATTTGTAGTTATTTTCACCTCTTTTTTTTGCATAGATGATAAATCTGTAGCCATAGTTATTTTGTTTTAAAACTGATAGTGACGGCAATAAGTAAAATGATAATTTGTTGCTGCGGTCTGACTTTTTTAATGAAATATCTACGAGTACTAAGTCATTAGATTCTTCTTTGAATCTAATTTCTTCTTTTCCTATTTTATAATTTGAGTTGAGATTTTTTAAAAAACTAAAATCAGATAAGTTCAAATTGTCTTGATATATATGGCGTTCAAACATGTTGTGTAATTTAACTTGTTTTTTGAATTTGCAAAAGCGCATTAGTCTTTTTTTAGGAAACAGTGTTTATACTTAAATAAATCAAAATTTTTAAGAAAAGGTCGGCACGTGGGGCAATATATTTTTATAGGTGTATATACTTTATTTCTATGTTTGTTTGCACATATTGCCTTTGCCCAAGATAGCCACAATGTGACACGTCTAAATAACACCAACGTCGAAGCTTTTGTGCAGGACGTCACAAACAGAGCTAATGACATAGGCTCTTACGAACCTGAAGATTTAAGCTCTTTTTTCGAACGCCATTTACATTCAAATGCTTTTTTCAAAAGTTCGATGAGTTATTTAATTCCAGGGTATCCATCACAGAAAAATAGCGTCAGTTTTAATAAAGAAAAATATATTGAAACATTATTAACAACAGACTCAACCGTTGATGACTTCGAGGCGGAAGTTACAGTCAGCAATATTCAAATTTCCAAGGATAAAAAGAAAGCAACGCTTGAAACTGTTACAACTGAAAATGCGGTGATGAAAGTCCCGCAAAATGGATCAGTCGAGTATGTGCCGATGACAGGAGTTTCAAAATGCCGCCAAATTCTAATGCTGAGCAATCGTAACGATATCCAGATCTATTCTGCAAATTGTGAAACACAGATGAGCTTTGACGGCGGTTTTTAGGCTAATCACCCCATTTATCACGATGTAAATCAATGACAATATGCTCTTTCTTTTCGAGCGCGTTCATCAACCCGCGTGCAGTTTTTCTGACTGTCATTAGGTTTGGGCATTTTTTGGTAATAAAACGCTCTTTCGCGGCAATTTTGACCCACTCCAATAAATGATCAAACTGGCCGTTCTTATTCAGAAGACCAATTTGACGATCATGTGCGGAAAGTTGTTTGGTAACAAGCGCCGTCATAAGCTTGTAAATGCTGGGCACGTCCGCTGTATCTATAATCAGCGGGGTGCGCGTTGGGGCAAATATCTCTTCTTCAAAATGCGGGTAATGATCATCTATTGACCCGCCTTGTGATCCGTTATGACTTAAAGTGATTTGTGAGAAATCGATCTCTTCCACTTTATCTAGCACAGTAAATAGTTTGCGGATATCAGAATGCATTGATCCGTTATGAATGCTTTCATCAATAAACTTGAAAAGTGGGCTGTAATATCCGTCAACATCAATAAAGATAATGTCCTTATTATGAAGAGCGAGCGCTTTCCAGTAAACGGCTTCCAACCCCTCATCAAGTGTGCCATAGCCGCCCGGCATCATGATCAGGCAATCACCCAGATCAAACATCAGCTTTTTACGCTCCCACATGCTTTCGACGTCGATCAGTTTTGTAATGTTATGAGAGACACGCTCACTATCACGGATTCGCGTGGGAATAACACCCGTCACTTCACCGCCATGATCAAGAACGCCGTGGCTGAGCGTGCGCATAGAGCCCGCATTCATGCCCCCAAAAATAAGACGAACGTCGTGTTCTGCCATCATTTGACCCAGCGTATTCGCTTGTTCATAAAAAACAGGGCGCGCATGACCGGAGGAACCAAGATAAACGGTTGCAGAATCAATTTTTGAAGACATGTTTATATTCATTTCAATATTATAGAATTAGCTGATTTTATAAGATTTTCATTAATTTGCGATTTATTAGAGGATGAAAATTTAGTGCCAATTAGATGTAATTGATTTTTATCAAACCAAACTAATTTTTCTTCATTACAATATGCGTAACATTCTGAAGGTATATAATATCCTGTAATGTTTCTATCCAAGTTTACTTTTTTTGCCGTTTCGTGAAAAAGGGATTCCATATTTTCTGAAAGTATTTGGTTAAGCTGTTCGGTATAATAAGTACCTAAACTACAAAAATTTTCTCCAAAACAATTTTCAGTTAAACCAAATTTTATGATGAAATTTGGTTTTCCTTCTTCACGCTTTAAACCAACATAAACATATGAAGCATCAACATACTCTTGGAAAGGTAGATAAGAAGGTAAATTTATCAAACTTTCCTCAGCTACAAATTTTTGAAAATGTTTAAATGAAAAACTAATTTGATCAGTATATTTTTGAGCAAAAGAATAAGACGGCAAAAAATATATGAATCCAATAATTAATAGAAAATTTAGTGATTTAATCATGTAAGAATTCTTTTATCTGTTGTATGGCATCGCTTAAGCCGCATTTTTGAATGTCGACGCCTTCGGGAAAGGCGGAGAATAAACGTGAAGGCATTATCGGGTCAAGCATAACAAAAACGCCCTTGTCATGTGCCGTCCTGATAAGACGACCGAAAGCTTGTTTCAGCTTTAATCCCGTGATCATGTCGTCATACTCTTTGCGTCCAAATTCATTACGTCGTGATTTGTGCAAAATTGTTGGGCGCGGCCATGGAACGCGGTCAAATGCGATGAGTTGTAATGATCGTCCCGGAATATCGACTCCGTCCCGAATGGCATCTGTTCCCAGCAAACATGAATTTTCCTCATCACGAAAAATATCGACCAGTGTGCCCGGATCCATCTCGTCTATGTGCTGGGAATAAAGCGAAATATCCTGATCTGATAAACCGTCAGTAATAAGGGAATGAACACGTTTTAAACGACTGATCGCGGTAAATAAGCCAAGCGCGCCGCCGCCGGATGCCTTAAAAAGCGCTTCATAGGCGGCGCCGACTTGTTTCATATCATCTTTACGCACGTCATTAATAATAAAAATACGTGAGCGGTTTTGATAATCAAACGGGGATTTTGCGGAAAAGTAAGCGGGTTGCCGGCTCAGATAATCGATTCCTGTCATGTTTCTGGCTTTATCCCATTCGCCCGCCTCTGTCAGCGTTGCAGACGTTATACCAATACCACGGGCATGTGGTTTCATACTGGCGGCAAACGGGCGCATCGGGTCAACCCAATGACGATAGAGACCCAGATCAATGGCTTGGCCTTCTATCCTTGTAATCTCGAACCATTCAATGAAGCCTTCCATCCCCTGCCCTTGCTTCAGCATTTCGATGGCGGAAATCCATCCGGCAATTTGATGATGGGCGCGACGCTCCAGTGAAGAAGACAAGCTATCTAGCCGTCGGCGCTCATCGGCGCTTAGCATGCCCTCCGTATCATTTTCAAGACGCAGTCGCATATATTCGGCAAGGCGTATCAGGGGCATTTGCAGATTTTTAAGAATTTTCTGACTTTCAATTGCCAGGGGCAGGATATTGTCATGCAGAGGAAAAACATCTGTCTCCAGAGAATATGGCCCGTCCCGACCATTGCTTCGTATGTGCACTTGTTGATAGATGGCTTGGAAAAATTTTTCAAAGGATCCGTCCGGCAAATCATTTGAAAGGCGTTTTGTCCATCCTGCCGCAGGAAATTGACGCGCGGCATTTTCTGCAGCTTGTAAATGGCCTTCTGCTTGTGAATTGCCTTTGATTAAATCCTCGATACGTTTTTTTAATCCGCGGGCACGTCCTTTCTTTCCGCCTTCCGGCCCGATGATCCAGCGACGCAAATCTTTGGTTTCAAGCGCGGTCAAATTAATAGCATATGCGCTGTCCGCCGCGTCGAATAAATGATGGCCTTCATCAAAGATATAACGGCTGGGCATATCGTCAGAAGAAGATGACAGTGCGGCATTAATCATAACCAATGCGTGATTGGCAATAACAATACGTGCGTGTTGGCTTTTGCGTGCGGCGCGTTCAATAAAACATTTATGGTAATGATCGCACGCCGCGTAAATGCATTCACCACGACGATCAGCCAAGGCTTTTGACCGTTGAAATCCCAATAATGTTGATAGCCAACCCGGAAAATCGGCGCCGGTTAAATCGCCGTCTTTGGTGGCGGCTGTCCAGCGCACCATTAAACCCGCGGCAACAGCTTGTTGTGAGTCACGGACTGTCAGCGCCGCGGCGCTTGCTTCTTCCAGATTAAGTAAACATAGATAATTCTCCCGCCCTTTCCGAATGGCGGTTTTTTGCGCGCGCAATTCCTCATTTGGATAAAGCTTGTAAAGCTCTTGATCAATCTGGCGTTGCAGGTTTTTTGTATAGGTCGAAATCCAGACGGCGCCCTCGTTTTTTTCTGCCCATACCGATGCGGGCGCAAGATAGCCCAGTGTTTTGCCCACACCTGTTCCTGCCTCTGCCAGTAAAACGTGGGTTTCATCATCTTCGGTTGTGGGTTTGAAGATATGGGTCATGGTGCGTGTATAGTCTTTTTGTACGGCGCGTTCCTCCACATCCTTGCCACCTGCTTTCAAAAGCGCATCGAGTTTGGCAGATGCTTCTTCGCCTGTTATGGCTTGGTGAGATGCGGGCGGCGGTGGCGCGTTTTCGCTCCACTCCGGTAAATGTTTCCAGATACGCATCGCGGCCTTACTATCCGGTATGGCTTTTGGGTCATATAGTTTACCTAGAACATTACAAATATAGGGCGTCCATGCCCATCCTGTTCCCCTTTGACCCATAACTTGGGCAATTAAAAGCGGGTCAGCATTTTTCTTAAAAGGATCATTTTTCAAATCATAAAGCAATGTCTCCATACATTCGATCAATGCCATGGCGGTTTCTTCGTCATTTGCGGGGGCTTGCAAACCAAGCGATTTTGCCATTCCATGGACGCTCGGCACGCAAAATTGCGCAGGTCGCGCAAAAGCGAATAGTTCAAGAACATCCAGTATCGACATATCAGGATGAATATGAATGTCTTTAAAATGTGGTTTGAAACAACAGAGCAGCGGTATCTGATCCAAATGATTTTGTAGCTGTTGGGCTTTGCCTGTAATGATTTCGCCGCTAGGTTTTAACAGTGTAAATTCACCGCGCGTTAAAATAACCGCCTGTGGTTTTAACAGCGTATTCTGTGCAGTTTCTTGTGATTGTGCGTGAATCATATTCTTTTAGAGTAAAGAACTTAGACCATAAAGGGAACAAATATGCCCTTTCTTTTTCACGGCTCTATGCTACACCAGAATAATGTCTATAGAAAAACTTGCAACGATACAGGCGCAAACGCGCACGATTGATAAACTTCTCGAACTTATGAAAGTACTGCGTGACCCCGATGGAGGGTGCCCGTGGGATGTGGCGCAAGATTTTCGATCCATTGCGAAATATACGATTGAAGAAGCCTATGAAGTGGCGGACGCGATTGAGCGCGGAGATATGGATGATTTGAAAGACGAGTTGGGGGATTTATTATTGCAAGTTGTCTTTCACGCACAAATGGCAAAAGACGCGGGCTTGTTTGATTTTACAGATGTGGCGGAACACGTCACCAATAAAATGATCATCCGCCACCCGCATGTATTTGGTGACATTAAAAACATTGATGAAGCGGGAAAAGTCATTGATGTCTGGGAAGCCCAAAAAGAGAAAGAAAAACCTCGAGATAGCGAAATGGACGGTGTGACAATGGGGATTCCTGCCCTGATGCGGGCACAGAAACTTCAAAAACGTGCGGCGCGGGTCGGGTTCGAATGGCCGCATGTGTCCGACGCAATTGAAAAATTCAAAGAAGAAATGGAAGAATTTGACGATGCATTAGACGAAAATGATGCCGCCCATCTGCGTGAGGAATTTGGCGACGTGATGTTCACGTTGGTCAATATTGGACGTATGCTAAAAATAGACGTAGAAGAAGCCACACGCGAAGCCAACGCAAAATTCGAAAAACGATTCAGAGGGATGGAGAAAAAAGTTAAAGAAAACTATCCCGACTTCAAATCCGCCTCTTTAGACGAAATGGAAGAAGCGTGGCAAGCGCAGAAGAAGAAATAATTACTCCCTCAAATCCAAGACATCTTTTAGGAAATGATCGTGCAAATTGTGCCAGATTTTATCGTTGGATGTGCTGAGTAGGCCTTGCCTGAAGTGGAGGGGCGAGTATGCTTCGCCGTCCCATGTTTTCACATTGCCGCCAGACTCCCTGATTAATAAATCACCCGCCAGATGATCCCACGGTTTGGTTTTTGTGGTCACATGAAAATCGATCAGGCCACGTGCAAGGCGCATGTAAGAATGCGCGGCGCATCTGAGAGAGCCAGCCGTGGCGATATGTTGGGCCTTATGCGCCCAGATTTTTTTGACAGGTTTCGGGGCGTAAACATGGCTTAAATAACCGTGAATTTCTTCCAACGTTTTTTCTTGTGATGGCAGGGCCAGTTTTTGGGCGGCATAAGTGGCGCCTTGTCCCTTCTCGGCATAGGCGAATTCGTCTTTCATGACATTGTAAATCCAGCTCATCACGGTTTCGCCCTTACAACGCAAGGCAACCATGCACGCGAATATGGGGGAGCCATGGGCAAAATTCCATGTGCCATCAACCGGGTCAATGACCCATAGCATATCCGGTTCATTCTGGAAGGTGGCGTCCATGTCAATATCCCCTCTGGACACGCCCTCCTCCCCTAGCACTACACAACCCGGGAATTCTTTTTCAAAAATTTTGATCAGAGCGGCTTCGGTTTCAATATCGGCAGCAGTTACCAGATCATCCGGCCCGCTTTTTGTATCAATCTGATCCGCTGTCAGCGTTTGAAAACGCGGAATAATATATCGCGCAGATACATCGCGGATGATGGTTTCAATTTTTTGTGGATCAACGTTTGTATAAGTCATAAGGGCAATATAGTTATTTTTTCAGGCTTTGCTTGTACTTTTTCAATTTAGAGTCAGAAATCATCACTCTGAGATTGATATTATTGTCATTATCTTCTCTATTCAAAACATCCGCATTCTCATACAACCACGCCAGACCTTTGCCGTCTGTAATAGAGAGCTGAAGGTCGGTTTCAATGAAGTTTTTTGAAAGAAGATCATTAAGATTTTCGAAAAGCGTTTCAAACCCTTCAGTCGTTACAGCGGAAATCGGACAGATTTTATCATTGAATTTTGCTTTACGCGCAACTTCGGCGCGATCTTCATCATCAAGTTTATCCATTTTATTCCAAAGCTCGATAATGCGATCATCCGTATCATATTCAATGCCCAAGCTTTCCAGAATTTTAATGACGTCTTCTGCTTGACGCTCGTGATCGGCGCGGGAGACATCACGAACATGTAGAATGATATCTGCCTCCGCCACTTGTTCCAAAGTTGCGCGAAACGACTCCACCAGATGGGTCGGCAGGTCGGAGATAAAGCCAACCGTGTCGGATAAAATAATGTCCTGACCGCTTTTTAATTTTAACTTACGCATCGTCGGGTCAAGCGTTGCAAAGGGTAAATCCTCTGCATAAACATTTGCGCCGGTTAGTTTATTAAATAACGTCGATTTTCCTGCGTTCGTATAGCCAACCAACGCCACAACCGGAAACGGCACTTTTTCACGTGTGGCTTTGGCAAGATTACGCGTGCGGCGCACTTCTTTTAATTCTTTTTTCAGCTTTGTGATGCGCTCTCCGATCATACGCCTATCCAACTCGATCTGGGTTTCACCGGGGCCACCAACAAAACCGGTGGAGCCGCGTTGACGCTCAAGGTGAGTCCATGCCCGTACCAGACGCGATTTTTGATATTCTAATAGCGCCAGATCAACCTGTATTCGCCCTTCTTTTGTTTGGGCGCGATCACCGAAGATTTCTAAAATCAAACCTGTTCTGTCAATGACTTTGGCGTTAAAAGCGTTTTCCAGATTACGCTGTTGCACGGGGGAAAGCGTGGCGTCCATAATAACGACATTCGGCTCAAGCTCTTCAACCTGTTTCGCGATATTCTCGATAAGACCTTTACTAAGCAAGTTCCCTGGGGAGATTTTGGAGATATTGATGCTATACACATCCAAAACATCCAGATTAATGGCACGCGCCAGACCTGCGGCTTCTTCCAGACGATCCGCCAGATATTCCTCATCACGATTGCCTTTTGGAAGGACGGCGTGAATAACGATGGCGCTTTCTTGTGGTATTTCGGTTGAGAACATAGAAGTTATAAAGCGCAGAGTGCGTCTAAAGGCAAGGCTATTTATAATAAAAGAGTGCAAAAGCGGAAACTTTTATATTATGATAATGCCAATAACGAATAAAGAAGTACGCAATTTATGGGTTTTGCAGATACCCCACAGCCCGATGATACGGGCGACCAGTTTGAGGTAAAGCGATATTATCGCTACTATTGCTATGGTAGTATTCCTGTACGTGTTATTACAACAACGCACGGGCGCGATATAATGTCTGAAGTTTTGGATAAAGAGACGAAGCAGTTCAAACCGAGCCAGCATCTCACCAAAATTACATTTGATACGTCTGGCGATGCGGATGAAGTTTCAAAAGAAGAGTTTTATAAAAACTGTGATGAATACTTGGCACATTGGACGCCGGAACGTATAGAAGAACAGAAAAAAAGTAGCGAACAATTTCAAAAATTGATTGATGAGGGATTTTTTGATGATCAATAGAGCCAAAGGTGAAAAGCAATTCCAGTCTGTTAAAAACGAGGCGGAGCTATATTTTCAAGCAGTTGAAACATTGCCTTTATATGAAGAGGCGATGAATAGTTTTCTGGATCAACTAAGAGAAGAAAATCCGGGCAAGTTCGAAACTGTTAAATTCAAACTGGCAGATATAAAAAACCCTGTACGCTTTAAAGAAAAATTAGATGGCGATTATAATGGTAATGCAGATGAAGTGTTAGATCTTGTGCGTGGAACATTTGTTTGTTCAAAACCTAGCGAAATTTTTGACCTGCAGGACGCCCTTGAAACAGCAATGGATGTGAAACGTGTTAAAGATAACTTCTTTAAGCCCACTGCAACAGCCTTACGTAACTTTAATAATAATATTCGCATGCCGAACGGTCACATTGTTGAGACACAAGTTATGTACTCAGGTACGTGGCTTGTTAAAGATATTACACATGATTTGATGGAAGATGCGCAGTCAATTGAACGTCGCAATGAGAAAACACTTGAAGACGTCATTGCAAGAGACACTTTGGTGGCACAAGCGCGTAAAGTAAATAATTCCGCTGTTGCCGGATTGAAATCTACAACCTTTATCAATCCGCAATGGACGGAAGACGAATTTGCCAAATTCACAGATACAGGGAAAAAAGAAACAGCGGTTGAAGATTTTCGCAAAAGTGTTGACGCCGCCGCAAATATTGACGCTTTCCCTGCTCCTAATCAACGAAAGCTGGATAATGAAGGCGGGTAAATATTTACCTGTTTATATATAACGCTATATTATCTGAATGACTGATCTGTTCGCATCTTCCGACATTGAAAAAGATTTGCCGCGCCCCTTGGCGGATAAACTTCGTCCCGAAAAACTTGAAGACATCGTCGGGCAAGATCATCTAACTGCGCCTGATAAGCCGCTTGGTAAAATGCTGGCAAAGCAAAAAATTTCTTCCATGATTTTATGGGGACCGCCCGGATGCGGTAAAACGACGATTGCACGTATTCTATCAAAAGGCTCGGGCCTGCATTATGAACAAATCTCGGCGATATTTTCAGGGGTCGGCGAGTTGAAGAAAGTATTTGAAGCCGCGCGTTTGCGTCGCCAGACAGGACAACAAACACTTCTATTCGTTGATGAAATACACAGGTTTAACAAAGCGCAGCAAGATGCTTTCCTACCTGTTGTGGAAGACGGAACAATATTATTAATTGGCGCAACAACTGAAAACCCCTCCTTCGAGTTAAATGCCGCTTTGCTCTCCCGTACGCAGGTATATGTCCTTAAGCGCTTAGATGAAAGCGCGTTAGAGCAACTATTGAGAGCGGCTGAAAAAGATTTAAGTCATCTACCTCTACACCCAGAAGCCAGAACATTACTGAAAACAATTGCTGATGGCGACGGGCGTTATCTGCTCAGTCTTGTGGAGCATGTATTAGCAGATACTGACGCGGGAGATACATTATCATCCGAAGCCTTGATGGAGCGTGTAAATAAACGCGCCCCTCTCTATGACAAAAGCGATGAAGGGCACTATAACCTTATTTCTGCCCTTCATAAATCAGTTCGTGGCAGTGACCCCGACGCGGCGCTTTACTGGTTTTGCCGAATGCTGGACGGCGGTGAAGACCCGCATTTTCTGGCACGTCGTATCACACGTATGGCAAGTGAAGATATCGGGCTAGCTGACCCGCAGGCCCTGCCTATTTGTTTGGCGGCGTGGCAATCCTATGAACGTCTTGGATCACCGGAGGGGGAGTTGGCTCTGGCGGAAGCATTGGTATATTTAGCAACAGCGCCGAAATCGAACGCGGCCTATACGGCATATAAATCAGCTTTGCGCGCGGCAAAAGAAACCGGTTCTTTAATGCCTCCGGCTCATATTTTGAACGCCCCGACAAACCTGATGAAAGATATCGGCTATGGGAAAGGCTATGAATATGATCATGATACAGAGCATGGTTTTTCCGGGCAGAATTATTTTCCAGATGAAATGCCGCGCAAAAATTTCTATAAACCGCCAGAACGCGGTTTTGAGCGAGAGATCAATAAACGCTTGGAATATTGGAATAAACTCAGGAAGCAAAATAAAACTTGATTTTTGACCAAGAAAGGCATACTTTCAAATCAAATCCTAAATAAATATATTTCGGGGTGGGTTCATTAGATTGGTCCCGCCTTTTTTGTTGGGAAATGAGATTGATGAGAAGAATATTATTATTACCGTTGGTTCCTTTTTTGCTTTTATCGGCGTGTCAGCGTGATGCGAATGATTGTTTGGATAAAGGCGGAACATGGGATTATAAAAACCAGAATTGTATATTAGAGAATGAAACAAAGCCCGTTGGAAAGCCGTATTAGCAATATTATCAGCCCCGTCATAGAGGATATGGGCTTTGCGCTGGTGCAGGCAAAAATGACGTCAGATGATGGACGTAATATCTTGCGTGTTCTGGCAGAAGATCCAAAGACCCATAATCTGGGCGTGGATGATTGCGCCAAACTGAGCCGCGCTATATCCGCCACGCTAGACGTCGAAGACCCGATTGCCGGAGCGTACGTATTGGAAATGAGCTCTCCGGGTATTGATCGCCCTTTAACACGCATCGAAGATTTTAAGACGTATAAAGGGTTGGAAGCCAAGATCGAATTGGATATTCCGGTTGAAGGTCAAAAGCGTTTTCGCGGATTTATCGAAGGTGTGACGGAAGAGAATGAAATTTCTTTAAAAACAGATCAGGGAACGGTTGCGTTTTCGCCCGATTCAGTGCATAAAGCTAAGCTGGTTCTGACGGATGCGCTGATTGAACAATCAAAGAAGATGCAAAAACAGAATTTATAGAAGGAAGTAAGAGAACATGGAACTCGTACAAGTCGCGGATACAGTCGCAAGAGAAAAAAATATTGATCGTGAGATCGTACTGGAAGCTATGGAAGAAGCAATCCAGAAAGCTGGTCGTTCAAAATATGGGCATGACCATGATATTCGTGCACACATTGACCGTAGAAGCGGCGATATCTCCCTCACCCGCAACCGTGAGATTGTGGAAGAGCTTGATGAAGAAGCCGAGTTTAAACAATTAACCCTTGCCGAGGCACAGCGAATTAATCCGGATGCCAAAATCGGTGAGACGATTATTGATGAAATGCCGCCGCTTGATTTCGGGCGTATTGCCGCCCAAACTGCCAAGCAAGTCATCATGCAAAAAGTACGTCAGGCAGAGCGCGCGAAACAATTCTTGGAATTCAAAGATCGCTCGGGTGAGATGATCAGTGGTATTGTAAAACGCGTTGAATATGGCAACGTATTTGTCGATCTTGGTAAGGCCGAGGCGATTATTCCACGTGATGAAACCATTCCGCGTGAAAATATCAAAATGGGCGATCGTATTCTCTCCTACATCTATGATGTACGCGAAGAAATGCGTGGGCCACAGATTTTCCTATCCCGTACGCACCCACAATTCCTTGCAAAATTATTTGAACAGGAAGTGCCGGAGATTTACGAAGGTACAATCGAAATTCGTCAGGTTGCACGCGACCCCGGTTCACGTGCCAAAATTACAGTGTATTCACATGACAGCGGTATGGATCCGGTTGGTGCCTGTGTCGGTATGCGTGGCTCACGTGTTCAAGCGGTTGTTAATGAACTTCAAGGCGAGAAAATCGACATTATTCCTTATACAGAAGATGTTGCCGCATTGATTATTCAGGCATTACAACCTGCGATCGTCTCTAAGGTTGTGGTTGATGAAGATAAAAACAAATTAGAAGTTGCTGTTGGTGAAGAACAGCTTTCTTTAGCGATTGGTCGTCGTGGTCAAAACGTTCGCTTGGCATCTATGCTTGCTGGTTGGGACGTTGATATTATGACTGAGGAAGAAGAATCCAAACGTCGAGCCGAAGAATTTACAACGCGCTCCGCTCGTTTTATTGAAGCACTGGACGTTGATGACGTTATTGCCCATCTTTTGCTTGCCGAAGGCTTTGTTTCTATCGAAGAAATCTCGGAAACATCTTTAGATGAGTTAGCCCATATTGAAGGATTTGATGAAGACGTTGCAGAAGAGCTTCAAAACCGTGCGAATGCATGGTTGGAAGCGCAACGTAAAGAGCTGGAAGAGAAAAGCGCCGAGTTAGGCATTCAGGAAGATCTGATGAATATGGAGGGTCTGCCCGCCGCATCTATTCTGAAGCTTGGTGAAAACGGTATTAAAACACGTGATGATCTTGCCGATTTGGCGGGTGACGAGTTAGTTGAAATTCTAGGCGAAGACTCTATGAATGAGACAGAAGCCAATGATATTATCATGCGTGCCCGCGCGCATTGGTTTGAAGACGAAGACAAAACTGAAGAAAACAACGACACAGCAGACGAAAAAACTGCACAGGAAGAGGAAGCCGCTATGGCAAAAGCCGGTTAACGCTGATGATTTCTGCGTGTCACAGAATGGAAAGGATGTTCAATGGTGTTGATGGAGAATCATCGCACAGAACCAGAAATAACATCCCCGCACGTCTCGTCTGAGACTGCGGTCGCTTCCACTCGTCCGCATAAAACCAGCCCGAAACCTTCTAAAAAAACACAAATACGCCGTTGCATCGTGACACGCGAAGAGGCGCATAAGTCAGACTTGTTGCGCTTCGTAGTTAACCATGAAGGTGTCTTGCATTTTGACATTAATCAAAAACTACCGGGCAGAGGGTTATATATCTCTCCTGTACGTGAGCATTTGCAGACAGCAATAGATAAAAATCTATTTTCAAAATCCGCAAAGCGTCGGGTCATGATCCAAGATGATTTTATGACCCATGTTGAAACGTCTTTGCGTCAGGTCGTTTTAAATTATATTGGGCTTGCTAAACGTGCCAGCGTCTTAACATCATCATTAGACAAGATTATAAAGTTCATTAAAAACAACAGCGTTGCGTGCTATATTACATCATCATCTGAAGAGAGTGACGGTTATAGAAAAGTCGCGTCCAAAATCGGGTCATCACCCATTATTACAGAATTCACAAATGAAGAATTGTCCCAGGTTTTAAGCTTGGAAAATGCGGTTCATTTAACCATTAAACAAGGCGAGTTGGCAGATACTTTCCTGAAAAAATTCAACACATTTAAAAACCTGTCAGAGACCAAACGGATAAAAGCGAAGAAAGAGTAAGAATTATGGCTGAAACCAAAGAAAATAAAAACGCCAAAGAGAACAAAGACGATAAGGCAGAAGGCAGTAAAAAGCTGAGTCTGGGCGGCGGTAAAAAAACGTTGAGTCTGGGCGGGGCAAAAGCCGCAAAAATACGTCAGCAAATGGAAGGCGCTCGCACAGGCGGCGGTATCGCTGTCGAAGTACGTCGTAGTAAACGCGTAGCGCCCGTTATCGAAGAAAAGCAGGAAGCGCCCGCCCCGTCAAAACCTGTGGCGACTGACACAAAAGAGCAAGCCGCCCTGCGTGGTATGACACCGGCAGAGCGTGAAGCACGTGCGAAGATGATTCGTGATGCCATTGCCGCGGAAGAAAAGCGCAAAGGCGAAAAGCAAGCTGAAGCTGCGGCCAACAAAAAAGCTGAAGAGCCGGATGAGCCAAAAGAATCACCCGAAGAAGCCGCGCGTCGTCAGGAACTGGAAGAAATCGAGCGTATTGAAGCGGAAGAAAAGTCTAAGCTGAGTGATGCAGAGGTTCTACGTCAGCAAAATATGGAACGTATGCGCTCCACTCCTGCGTCACAATTGCCGCCCGTTCGTGGTCGCGAAAATGATCAGGAAAGTATGCGTGACAAGCTGAAGCGTAATGCAAAAGCCCCGAATCCGCGTCAAACAGATAATCGTCGTCGTGGTGGCAAGATTACAGTGACTCAAGTATTGAATAACGACTTTGATCGTGATGGTGGACGCTCATTAGCTGCTCAACGCCGCGCACAAGCCAAAGCACGTAAAGCGGCTATGGGTTCACAGGAGGCCGCGCAGAAGGTCTATCGTGACGTTGTTGTACCGGAAGCGATTACTGTTCAGGAACTTGCCAATCGTATGAGTGAGCAAGGCAATGTTGTTATTAAATCCCTGATGAAAATGGGTGTGATGGCGACAATTAATCAGGTTATTGACGCTGATACAGCCGAATTGATTATTGAGGAACTGGGTCACAAAATAAAACGTGTCTCGGAAGCCGATGTCGAAGTTGGTCTGGAAGGCATTGAGGATGATGCGAAAGACCTTCTACCACGTCCACCAGTTGTTACGATTATGGGTCATGTTGACCATGGTAAGACCTCCCTCCTCGATGCACTGCGCGCAACTGATGTTGTTGGCGGCGAAGCTGGTGGAATTACCCAGCATATTGGTGCATATCAGGTGAAAGTCGAAACCGGCGAGAAAGTAACATTTCTTGATACACCCGGACACGCCGCCTTTACCGAAATGCGTGCCCGTGGTGCGAATGTAACCGATATCGTGATTATTGTCGTATCCGCAGATGACAGCGTGATGCCGCAAACGATTGAAGCCATCAAACATGCCAAAGCTGCGGAAGTTCCGATTATCATTGCTATCAATAAAATTGATAAGCCCGATGCGAACCCAATGAAGATTAAGCAAGACCTTCTACAGCATGATATTGTTGTCGAGGAAATGGGCGGAGACGTACAGGCTGTTGAGATTTCGGCTAAAAACCGTACAAATCTGGATAAGCTGGTCGAGGCGATTATTCTTCAAGCAGAAATTCTGGAGCTACAAGCCAATCCTGACCGCGCTGCAATTGCGACTGTTGTTGAAGCGAAGCAGGAAATCGGAAAAGGCTCTGTCGCAACAGTTCTGATTGAGGCGGGCACACTTCGTATTGGTGATATTTTTGTGGTCGGTGCAGAGGTTGGTAAAGTCCGCGCTTTGATCAATGACAAGGGTGAGCAGATCAAAGAAGCAATACCCGGCTTGCCGGTCGAGGTTCTCGGTCTTGACGGCACACCTGCCGCAGGTGATCGCCTGACTGTTGTCAGAAATGAAGGTAAGGCTAGAGAGATTGCCGATTATCGTGCGCGTAAGATGCGTGAAAAAGAAACCATTGCGGGTGCGGTCGCGGGTCAGTCATTCGAAGATATGATCTCTGCTGCGAAAGCACAGGGCGAGAAGAAAGTTCTTCCGATTGTTCTAAAAGCAGACGTACATGGTTCTGTTGAGGCAATTATCGGTTCTCTTCAGAAAATGGTTGAAGAAAATGATGAGCTAGGCGTTAATATTTTGATGTCCGGTGTTGGTGGTATTACAAAGTCCGATGTGACACTTGCGGCGGCGTCAAATGCGATGATTATCGGATTTAACGTACGTGCAAATGCACAGGCACGTACACTTGCACAACAGGAAAATGTCGATCTGAACTATTACAATGTTATCTATAACGTGATTGATGATGTGAAAGATCTTCTTTCCGATATGTTGGCACCGCTTCGTCGTGAAAACCATATTGGTAATGCCGAAATTCGTGAAGTCTTCAATATTACCAAGGTCGGTAAAATTGGCGGGTGTATGATCACAAAAGGCTTCGTCAAGCGCGGCGCAGGTGTACGTCTGTTACGTGATGATGTCGTTATCCATGAAGGTAAGCTAAAAACACTAAAACGCTTCAAAGACGAAGTGAAAGAAGTGAAAGAAGGTATGGAATGCGGTATGGCGTTCGAAAATTACGAAAACATCCAGGAAGGTGATGTGATCGAATGTTTCGAAGTGGTCATGGAAGCAAGAAAACTGGATTAAAAATATGAAACACGGAATGCCATCACAGCGCCAACTTCGTATGGGGGAGCAGGTTCGACATGCTTTGTCGGATACGCTTCGTCGTGGGAAGTTTCACGATGCTGATTTGATTGATAGTGTGTCCCTACTCTCAATTAATGAAGTGCGCATGACGCCCGATTTAAAAAATGCAAAGGCGTACGTATCCTCTTTAATGGACGGTGATCTGGACGGTATATTAGAGGCACTGAATAACGCCGCATCCTATTTTCAAAAAGAATTGAATAATAAGCTGGATTCAAAATTCACACCCCGTGTGCGTTTCATTGAGGATACATCGCAAGAGGCCGTAAATAACCTGGAACGTATTTTTGATAATCTTCCTAAAAGTGCTGATAGTTAGTAATCATTCGACTACATTACGGCAAGAGGTGCAAAATATGCTTGCGCTAACGGTTCGTTTCCAAGCATACGCGACGAAGCAACAATCGCAGACCCGTCTTCTAAAGTATGTGATATGCCATAGCCTTCTGCGACTGTTCCTAAAACTGTTTCAAGATCTTCTTGCGAAACAGCCGCAATGCCTATGCGGGTATCATAATGTGTAAGTTCGTCATTATGGGTTAATAAATCATGTTCTCTCAATGCGTTGAGAAAATTATCTACATCATGTGCAAATTCCCAAACACAATCTGGAACAATTATTTTTGTAATTTTAGTATCCATATTAATATATATAAATTTTATTATGAAATAGGTCAGATTTTTAATTTCATTATACTTTCTATCTATAATTAACTGTGATATATCCCCTTTCATGGCACGCAAAAACGGACGCGACTTAATCGGTTGGATCAATCTGGATAAACCTTACGAGCTTGGCTCAACGCAGGCATTAGGCGCGGTGAAACGGTTATTAAATCCCAAAAAAGCCGGACATGCCGGAACCCTTGATCCGCTGGCAACAGGAATGTTGCCTTTGGCTTTTGGTGGCGCCACGAAGCTGGTTAACATTGTTCAGGACTTCTCAAAACATACGTGTTTACAATTAAATGGGGGGAGCGCCGCGATACGGATGACGCGGAAGGTGAGGTCATTGCCACTTCTGATAAGCGTCCAGATATTGAAGAAATTACAAGTACCCTGCCCGCATTTCTGGGTGATGTTGAACAAATCCCACCGAAGTATTCTGCGATTAAAATAGATGGTCAACGTGCCTATGACCTGGCGCGCGCGGGTCATAGTGTTGATATAAAATCGCGTGTTATCTATATCGTAAGTCTTGATATTCTTGCTGCCGATACCGACACGCTGACGCTTGAATGTGTTTGTGGCAAAGGCACATATGTACGCGCCATTGCGCGTGATTTGGCACATAAATTAGGCACAGAAGGCTATATTACGGAATTACGCCGAACAGCCGTTGGTGTTTTTACAGATAAAAATGCGGTTTCACTTGACTTTTTAGAGCATATGGACGATAAAACAGCCCTTGAAGGCGTGTTACTTCCGCTTGAGTCTGTGCCAGACGACATCCCGGCACTTGCTCTTACAGAGGCAGAAGCAACAAGGCTCAGATGCGGGAATGTCCTGTCTTTTGTTGCCAGACCTGATTATGACCGTTTGGTTATGTCAGGGATCAATACAGAAGAAGGTGACGAGGTAGCAGCGATTTATAATGATAAATTAGTTGCTCTGGTCAATGTAACCGGCCCCCGCATCGAACCGATCCGCGTGTTCAACCATTAACACACTAACAAAGGAGAAACGATGTCGATTACAGCAGAGAAAAAAGCAGAAGTCATCAAAGCCAATGCACAATCAAAAAGTGACACAGGGTCACCGGAAGTTCAAATTGCGGTTTTAACAGAACGCATCACCAACCTTTCCGATCATATGCAAGAACATAAACATGACTTTCACTCACGCCGCGGTCTATTGGCTATGGTGGCACGTCGTAGAAAGCTTTTAGACTACGTCAAAGGGAAAAATGTTGAACGCTATCAAGATATTTTAAAGAAAAACGGTATTCGCCGTTAAAAATAATCAGCCCCGCACAAAATGTTCGGGGCTTTTTTGTATATGAATTTCTTTATTGCGTTTTGCTAAGACTGGTGGTCAATTAAAAGCCTTATTCATTCAATCTTCAAAGAGGATCTTTAGCATGAAATTTTCACTCACAAAACTTGTACTCTGCATATTGGCTTTAACAGTCACTTCTATAGATAGTGTTAAAGCGAGCGAAGAGTTAAAAGCGCCTGAGCAGATTTCTCCTCTTGTCGAAACACTAAATAAGAAATGCGATAGCCTCGAAACAGAAGACGGGTACAGCACTTGTTTTGATTATTATAAAGAAAATACGTCAATTATTACGAGTCATCTACTGACGACGAATGATCCGAATGTAAGAATTAAGGCGGATCAGGTTAGAAGTAATAGAAGGATTTTTTATAATCGATGCGAAGCGCCGTTTGAAAAACTTAAAACAGCTACACCAGAAGACTTAATGGCCTCTACTGCCTACGCTATTGTAAATTGTAATAGCGCGATGAAATCTGTTTTTAAGCTTGTGGTAAGATATATGGATCAAGAAAACGCCGATCTCTTACAACATCAATTTGTAGTGTATGAGCAGCTTCCTGATTGTTTTGCTCCAAGTTCATTCGAGGCTCATCAGGCAGCAATGGAAGCGCGTAAAAATGGAGAAGAACCCAAGCTTCCTGAATGTAATATCGTCATACCAATTGAGAATAATGACGCAGGTTAAGCAGCTTGTTTTTCGCTTAAAAAATAACGTTTCTGAATATCACCATTTTCCATTTCGAAGATAAGCGGCGCACCGGTTGGGATCTCTGCTTCATTGATTGTGTCAGGTGTCTCAACGCCTAATATAATCAACATGGAGCGTAGAGAATTACCATGTGCGGCAATTAAAACATCTTTGCCCTCTTCTAATAACGGTTTGATATTTGCTACATAATAAGGACGAACGCGTTTTTCAACAACATCCTGAAGGCATTCGCCGCCCGGAGGGTTCACATCATAAGACCGTCTCCAGATATGAACTTGCTCATCGCCAAATTTCTCGCGCGTTTCGTCTTTATTTAATCCTGTTAAATCACCGTAATCACGCTCACGCAAATCATCATGCTTTATCATGGTTTTCAATAAATCCTCGCGCCCAGATTCTTTCAATGCAATTTCAGCCGTATGATAAGCGCGCTGAAGCGTTGATGTAAAAACCTGATCAAAATCAACACCTAATTCTTTTAGCGCGCGCCCTGCTTCTGCGGCCTCTTTCCTGCCTTCATCCGAGAGATCAATATCATGAAAGCCTGTAAAACGATTTTCCAAGTTCCATTGGCTTTGTCCGTGACGTAACAGTACTAAATAATTCATAAAATTCCTTTTCTAATCAATCTCAAATTCCATACCATCATAGCAAGGTTCGTACCCTTGTGGAAGGTCATCGCATAATTCTTTATAATCCATCATCAAGGTTAAATGTGTAAAGTAAACGCGTTCGGCCTGGACGATTTTGTTCATTTCTATAATTTCTGGGATAGATGCATGTACGGCATTATCTGTCTGGTAATGACCTGATCCGTCAACAATCCAGTTTTTAACCCCTTTTATCAATTCAATTTCCTGTTCGCCCATGTGGATCATGTCCGTGCAATAAGCCAAATTGCCAAAACGGAATCCTAAAGTTTTACAGGTAGTATGATCTTGCTCAAATGGTGTAAAATCAATATCACCAATTCTTTGAGAATGCCCATAATCACTTTCTAAAATCTTGTGGGTTGATAAAACGCGCGGATATAAACCATTGCCCGTGTCATTAAACATATAATTGAACCGGTGTTGAAGTTCATCTATCGTGGCGATGTTACCATATACATGAACTGATTTTTTATAGCGTCGCTGGAAGGACCTCAAATCGTCAATTCCTGCAACATGATCGCCGTGTGCGTGTGTGTAGATTACGGCGTCGATATTTTGAATATCTTCGCGGTTTAACTGAAAACGAAAGTCTGGCCCCGTATCGATAATGAGTGTTGTTGAGTCCGATTGGACCGCAACTGACGCACGGCTACGTAAGTTTTTTGGTTCATGCGGGTCACATGTTCCCCAATTATTTCCAATTGCCGGAACGCCGCCGGACGCACCGCATCCTAGAATTCTAAATCTCAATTTACCCATGTATCACGCGCCCTTGAAAATAAATTAAAAAAGTTCTCTTTCGTTATTAAAGCCATTTCTTTTGATGTTTTGTTATGAATATCTGCCAAAACCTGACCCGTAAATGACACGTATTTTGGTTCATTCATCTCTTTACGATGCGGTTCGGGTGTCAAAAATGGGGCATCTGTTTCAACCAATAAGCGATCAAGAGGCGCATTTTTTGCAATATCCTTAAGCTCTAGCGACTTTTTAAATGTCAAAATACCGGAAAAAGAAAGATAGAAGCCAAAATCGAGCCCTTGTCTCGCAAGCTCAGCCCCCGAACTGAAACAATGAAAAACGCCTTTAAGGTTGCGTTGATTATTATTCCCCGCCTCCTCATGCATAATGCGAATAATATCTTCATCCGCATCACGCGCATGTATAATCAAGGGCATATCTGTTTCAATACAGGCATTGATATGCTTACGAAAACTGGCTTGCTGATCTTCGATGGGGCTATTTTTGTAAAAATAATCAAGACCGCTTTCGCCAATCCCCACAACCTTTTCATGACTTAAAGCTTTTTCACAAAGTTGCTCTACAGTAATCGCCTTCTCTGCTTCTAATCCGCTATCATGTGGGTGCGTGCCAATACTGCACCAGATGTTTTCCATGGGTTTAACAGTGTTTAAAAGATCATCAAATTCTGTCGCGATTTCACAATTTATAGAAAGCATGCCATCCGTTTGCATAGCCTTGGCGCGCGCCACGATTTCTTCGGGACCGCCTAACTTAATAAAACGGTCGTGATCTAGATGACAGTGTGAATCAATCCACATTTAATTGTTCCTCAATATAATGATGACGCCGGAAAAAATGAGCACCCCGCCCATAGCGACAGACAAATTTAAGTGACTTTCTCTAAAGAGTAACCAAGAAAAGAAAACAATAAAGAGCGGATAGCTGATTTCAACAATACTTGTTAATGTAGCATTCTTTTCACTCAGGCTTAGAAGTATAAAGTAATTACCTCCTACAATACACAAGGCTGCCAGTATTGTATAAAATAGTATCCATTTATCACTATAAATAAGTTGGAAATCACTCGTAGAAAATCCAAACTTACCGCATATTGTAAGATACAATGGCAAAGCAATGATAGCTTGAATTAAAACAAGTGTTATTGGTGATACGCCGCTATTCAAAATACGCTCATCCAGTACATAACCCAATCCCCAGGCCGCTGCGGCCATAATTGCGTAAATGAACCATGTATATTCTGACATCAAGCGGCCCTATCTTCTTCGATAATACGCGGGAACACGCCTTGAGGTTGTTCTATTGTCGTTCCTGCTTGTACGGCATGATCAGCGGTTAAGTAAGAAAAATTACGTTCTGCATTATCAATACATAGCTGAGAGAGAATTTTATCTGCACTATCGGGCATTAAAGGTTGGATAATAATGCCGAGGCAACGAATGACTTCTGATAGGACCGATAAAACGATAGCCATTCTTTCAGGATCAGTTTTTTTAAGCGTCCAAGGCGCTTGCGCGTCGATATAGCCGTTAGCCGCCGATACAATCTTCCAGATTTCTTCGCACCCTTTATGCAGGCGTACACCCTCAAACTCTTGTCTCACTTTGTCCAGCATTGCATACGTATTATTTAGAAGGGTTTGATCATCACTCGTCAAATTTGTACGCTCTGCAATTTGTCCTTCACAATTTTTAACAATCATCGAGAGTGAACGTTGAGCAAGATTGCCAAGACCGTTTGCTAGCTCAGAATTAATAAGATTAATGGCATGTTCGTGAGAAAAGTCACAATCATTACCGAACGGCGCAATGCGCATCAATACAAACCGTGCGCCGTCCAGACCATATCTCTCTAATAATGTTTCGGGCGTAATTACATTACCGACAGATTTGGACATTTTTTCGCCCTCAACCGTCATCCAGCCATTGGCAAAAACCTTTTTCGGCGTGTCCAGCTGTGCTGACATTAAGAAGGCAGGCCAGTAAACACAGTGGAATCGTGTAATTTCCTTGCCAACCATATGTATATCCGCCGGCCAGAATGTTTGATAGTGATCGGAAGATGTATCAGGATAGCCCAGAGCAGAAATGTAGTTTGTAAGTGCGTCGATCCAGACATACATGACATGTTTATCATTACCGGGAACGGGAACACCCCAATCAAATGTTGTGCGGCTAATCGACAAGTCTTTTAGCCCCCCTTTTACAAAACTTAAAATCTCGTTTCGGCGTGATTGTGGTTCGATAAAATTCGGGTTAGCTTCATAAAATTCTAAAAGCCTGTCTTGCCATGCGGATAATCTGAAAAAGTAGCTTTCTTCTTCCACCCATTTTACCTCTGCACCGGACTCTTTTGCGCGTTTTATACCGTCTTCGTCCTCAAATAATTCATCTTCATTATAATAAGCTTCATCGCGAACCGCATACCAACCGACATAGCTGTCCAGATAGATGTCTCCGGCTTCTTCCAGCTTCTTCCATAATGCTTGCGCGCCTTCTTTGTGGCGCTCTTCTGTTGTACGGATAAAGTCATCATTCGATAAATTAAATTGCTGTTGTAAGTCACGAAATTTTTGTGAATACATATCTGTCAGTTCTTGTGGCGAAATGCCCTTATCACGTGCACTTTGGTAGACTTTCAGCCCATGTTCATCTGTACCGGTTAGAAACCTGACATTATATCCGTCAAGTCGCTTAAAACGTGCCAGAACGTCACATGCCATTGTTGTATAAACGTGACCCATATGCGGGTCGCCGTTCACATAGTAAATGGGGGTTGTGATGTAATAATTTTTTTCTGACATTGATGCTCTATTTTTAGTTATGATTATTCATTTGCTGTTGCAAAATCATAAATATTTCCAGTGCCGTTTCTCTTTTATCCAGGTTGGAAAAATGGGCACGTTTTATTTTGCTCTCTAACATTTGGCATATTTCAAGTTGTTCTTCAAGTGACCATAAGGAATTAAGAGGCTCTATATCTTGCAAGCTATCAGGCAGAGTTTGACCTCGCGCCTTATGAAGCGCCAGATTTTGAAATATCCATATCATCAGGTCGCCAAAATTTTGCCATTGTTGTTCTTTATTCGCACGGCCAAAGCTATCGCAAAATAGATGTATTTTTTCAAAGTCTGCTTTTGGAAATGACCCAAGATGACCTGTAATATCTTTAAGAAGGTCAAGTCCGTCAAAATCCAGAAATTGTATGGTTTTACCTATACTTCCAGAAGAATATTGGTAAAGAATATCAATATCATTCTTACTCAAGTGCGGGTCTTTTTGATGCAAAAGGTTTTTATAAGTATCAAAACCGGGTGATAAGACAGATATAATTCGACATCTGGAATGAATAGTGGGTAAAAAAGAACCGCTATTATGAGAGACAAGAAGGAGAAGCGTACGCGAGGGCGGTTCTTCCAGAATTTTCAGTAACGCATTTTGCGCATTTCTATTCATGGTATCGGCGTCATCAATCAAAACAATGCGCCATCCCCCATCCTCCGAGGCTGTTTTTCTTAAGAACGGGGCAACTTTTCTGATTTGTTGTACATCCAGCCCCTTCTTTCCATCGACAGGCTCTAGTGATAGAAAATCAGCATGACCACCACTTATAATACGCCGAAAAACAGGAGACTCTCTATCCATATTCATATTCTCAGGAAGCTCTACAGGAGCGTCTGCATCACCAAATAGACTTGACGTAAAGTCGCGTGATTTGCCATACGTCAATAAAAATCGTGCTATGCGATAGGCAAAAGTGGCTTTTCCTATGCCTTTGATACCGCTAAGAATAACCGCATGTGGCACTTTATCTTTTGAGACAAAATCTATAAATTCTTTCTCAATTGTTTGTTCCGAAACAAATAATCCGTTTTCTTTAGGGGGCGGGAATGGATCACTCGGTGTCAAATGATCTATGTCAGCTTCATTCACATCCTCATATTCACTATTAAAAAGATTGCTCATATAATTGATTCCCATATTCTATTAGAGATCTCTTCAATATTATTCTGTGCGTCAATGACCCGAAAGCGGTCTGGTTCATCTTTCGCCAAAGACAGAAAGCCCTTTCGTAATTTTTCATGAAAACCGAAATTCAGATTTTCAAATTTATCTTCATTCGAGTTAATATTTTTCAAACGTGTTTTAGAACGCTCTAAACCTAACTTTACTGGCAAATCCAGTAACAGCGTTATATCCGGTTTAAAGTCTCCGATAGCGAGTTTTTTTGTCTGGTGGATTAAATCGAGGTCAAAGCCGTGGCCATATCCCTGATAAGCAATAGTCGAGTCTGTGAACCTGTCCGAGATAACAATTTTTCCTTGTTTGAGGGCAGGCTTGATAAGCTTTTCAACATGCATCCGGCGTGCAGTAAAGAAGAGAAGACATTCGGAAAGCGGGTCCCAATGACCGCCGTCATTTTGTACCAGTAACTCCCTTATTTTTTCCGCTTCGGGAACGCCGCCAGGCTCGCGTGTTGTAATGACATTATAGCCTTCAGTCACGAGTTTATCTGACAATATTTTTATTTGCGTGGTTTTGCCTGCGCCCTCCCCGCCTTCAAATGTAATAAATTTTCCTGAAAGAGATGCCATTACATATTTTGCTTGATGAATAGTTTCATTTTAGCGAGCGTTTTTTCAAAAATCCCCGGTTCATTAATAGTTTCTGCCGCATATAATGGGGTTTCAATCTGTCCATAGGACGGGATATATACCTTCAGGCTACCAATGCGTGCCCCCTCTTCAATGGGGGCAATGACAGGACTGTCAAAACTTGCTTGCGCAGTTATATCGCCCGACCCACGGGGAATAGTAAGGAAAATATCTTCATCTACCCTTAAGGATAAAATGTCTTTTTCTCCTAGAACAACGTTAACGCTCGAGACAATCTGGTTTTTATTAAACAGCTTTTTATTTTCAAAGTTACGTAACGCCCAATCTAAAAGTCGTGTTGATTCCTCTTCACGCTCCTTCGAGCTTTCCATTCCGTTCAGAACCATAATAACGCGTCGTCCATCACGCTCGCCTGAGCCGATTAAGCCGTATCCTGCCGCTTCGGTATGCCCCGTTTTAATTCCGTCTGCGCCAATATCCTTGTATAATAAAGGATTACGATTGCCTTGTGTAATGCCGCTATACGTAAATTCTAATTCAGCATAATATTTATAATATTCGGGGAAAGTATCAATCAGATAACGCGCCAATACGGCAAGGTCTTTGGCAGTGGAATAATGATCATCTTCCGGCCAACCGCTGGCATTTTTGAAATTAGAATCATCCATCCCTATTTTTTTGGCAAGAGTTGTAATTTGACGTCCAAAGGCCTCTTCTGTTCCTGCCAGAGCTTCAGCAAGAACAATCGTGGCATCATTTCCCGATTGTATGATGACACCACGAATAAGATCTTCGACTTTTACTTTCTTGCCAACCTCAACAAACATTTTTGACCCGCCTTTTTTCCAGGCTTTTTCGCTGACAAGTAGTTCGTCTTCAAGGTTTAATCGACCGTCTTTTAAGGCCTCAAACACTGCCATCATCGTCATGACTTTGCTCATCGATGATGTGGGCATTTCTTCGGCCTCGTTCTTTTTGAATAAAACGCTGCCTGTTTGGTGATCAATAATATAAGCCTGCTTTGCAGAGGTTTGCAGGTCTTGTGCAAAACAAAGTGAAACAGGGCTAAGACATAAAAGGAAGAATAAAATGATACGTTGCATAATAAGAAGAATACACAGGGCAACGGGCAAAATCACGCGGAAAATTCATGAAAAATCAAATAAAGCGTATTCAGAGTATTTGTATTAGTCCACAACGATGATCGCGCGAGATTGACCGCTCGCCGAAACACGGTTTAAAACGCTCTGCGCTTGCGCCATTTCTGTAAAGGGTCCAAGACGTACGCGGTGTAGCATATCACCGTCAACATCAATAGGAGTTACATTTGATGACGCAATACTATTTAACCTGTTGGACAGTGTACGTGCGTTATTCGGGTCGCCAAAAGCCCCCGCTTGCACATAAATTTGTCCGGACGGATCGAGTGTGTTTTTCACGACGGGTGCAGGTAGAAAGCGACCCGTATCATCGATTTTTCCCGGAATTTTCTGTGCAGGGCCAAAGGGGTCATATAGAACTTCTTGCTCTACGCTGGCAACTTTTACGGGAGATGACACCATTGTTGGCTGATTAGCAGCAACTCTGGTTGGAGTGGGTGTAATACGTCCCTGATCACGGTTATAGGCTGTTTCCATCCCGCGTGTGCTTCTGCCGTCTTTGGCAATCTGGGCAATTCTCATGCTTTCATCGCCGAGCACTTTAATTTGTACTTTTGCAACGCCTTGATTTTTAAATCCTAAAAGCTCCGCCCCTCTTTTGGAAACATCTAAAACACGATTATGGGCAAAAGGACCGCGGTCATTTACACGTAGCACGACTGATTTACCATTTTCTAAATTAGTAACTTCTATCAAACTCGGCATTTGCAAAGTGCGATGCGCGGCGGTCAACTCATTTTGATTAAATGTTTCACCGTTTGCCGTACGTTTCCCGTGAAATCCGGGTCCATACCAAGACGCCTTTCCTGTTTCTGTCAGATTATAGGTTTCTTTCGGATAGTAACGTTTCCCTTTAATCTTGTAGGAGTTACCTACCTTAAACGTTCCCTGTGTTTGTGAATTTGTAAAAACCTGCTTACCAACATGCGCGCCCAGCTGCGTTTGTGTGCAACCAAAAAGCATCATGATAGGTAGGGCTGAAAGGATAAAAGTCTTGAATATTTTCATGGTCATACTTGCATCCAAATCCGCATAATAATTATATAATTAACGAGCGATCTGATCAGCTAGAAGTCCGACAGATGTAGCGAAATAAGTTGATTTATTCCACTTCATAATCACTCTGAAATTATTATAAGCGAGGTATGTCGGCCCTTCAAGACCATCGGGTGCTACAACAGACGCCGTAATGCCACTAGATTGCGGAAGATTTGCGCCATTGGGCAAACGAACGCCAAGACTTCTGCCAATAAGAAAGTGGTTTCTTGACTTTCAAACCTTCAAGATTTTTAGAAAAATTCTTGGGGATAACAACTTCACGACCCCAGCGATATCCTGCGTCCCAACCACTTCTGGATAAATAATTTGCCGCAGAGGCAAAAACATCGGCTTGCGTGCCCCAAATGTCCTTTTTACCGTCACCGTCACCATCTTGTGCCAAACGATTAAAGCTAGACGGCATAAACTGACATTGCCCTAACGCGCCCGCCCATGAACCTTTCATATTATCGCGTGTCACGTGTCCCGCATCGATAATCTTCAACGCATTAACAAGTTCATCGGTAAACAGCTTTTCACGACGCCCGTCCCACGCCAATGTTGCGAGTGAGCGAATAACGTCAAAGCCACCTGTATTTTGCCCAAAATTTGATTCGATACCCCATAGGGCAACAATAATCTCCGCAGGTACACCGTATTTGGCTTCTGTGGCCTTAAGAAGATTATAATGCTTTTTATAAAGCGTACGTCCTTTTTGAATACGTGTGGGGCTCACAATTTTTTCTCTATACTTTGCAAATGTCCACTTACTACTCGGCTGATTTCGGTCAAGTTCTACAACCCTGTCATTGGGGCTAAGGTTTGAGAGTGCCATTGTAATTGTGCTTTGTGATATTCCCTTTTTCTCAGCCGTAGCTTTAAAGCCGTTTAACCACGTGTCGAAAGATTCTTTTGCCTGTACGTTTGATGAGAGGCAGAGAAGACAAATAAATAGAAGGTATCTCATTATATTCCTTAAGTTTTGACGCTTATGATTAAGCGGCAAGTTTTTGTTTGACAGTTCCGCTGGCTTTACCCATATCCATTTGCCCTGCATAACGTAATTTTAATTCGGCCATAACGCGTCCCATGTCTTTAATATGTGTGGCGTCCATTTCTTTTATCAAGTCCTCAATCTTCTGTTTGGCTTCTGTCTCGCCAAATTGTTGCGGAAGAAAGTATTCGATGACCTTGATTTCAGCTTCTTCACGCTCTGCCAGATCAAAACGCTCTGCCTCTGCATAGGTTATGGACGATTCTTTACGCTGTTTGATCATGGATTGTAGCATGGATAAGATTTCATTATCGGGAATACCTTCGGTTTTGCCCTCTGTACGTGCAACAATATCTTTATCTTTCAAGGCAGCGAGTATTAAACGGATGGTCGCCAAGGCAACTTGATCCTTGCTGCGCATCGCGTCTTTCATTTTGGAATTTAATTCGCCTCTTTTATCCATAAATCCGTCCTTTAATATTGTAATTTGGTTTAAAATATATATGTTATGTTTTCATGTCTATAGAACAATTATCTAATAAAAAAATCATGAAAAAAAATCCGACAGCCCTTATTGTTTTGGAAGATGGCAAAGTCTTCTACGGTAAGGGATTTGGCGCCAAAACAAAGAAAATTGGCGAGATATGTTTTAACACATCTATGACAGGGTATCAGGAAATTATGACTGACCCCAGTTACGCAAGCCAGATTATCAATTTTACATTCCCGCATATCGGCAATGTCGGGTCAAATAGTGAAGATAATGAAACAGTCAATCCGTTTGCCCTAGGCATGATAGTGCGCGAAGACCCAACAACGCCGTCAAATTGGCGCAGTACCAAATCTTTGGTTGAGTGGATGGAAGAGAATGACTTACCGGGTATCGCGGGTGTTGATACGCGTGTTTTAACACAATATATTCGTGATAACGGCGCACCAAAAGGTGCCATCATACATAATTCATCAGGTGAATTTGATATCGAAGCTATTCGCAAAGAAGTTCAGGAATGGAGTGGTCTGGAAGGACTAGATCTTGCAAAGGATGTGTCTTGCACCCAAACATATAACTGGGAACAAGGGCTTTGGTCACAAGATAAGGGTTATGCCACATCAAAAGACCCAAAATATCACGTTGTTGCCGTGGATTACGGGGCAAAGCAAAATATTTTACGTTGTCTGGTTGGTGCAGGTTGTAAAGTAACTGTCGTACCCGCCACCTCGACTGCGGAAGATATTATGGCGCATAAACCAGATGGTTTGTTTTTATCAAATGGTCCGGGCGACCCAGCCGCAACAGCAAAATATTCAACGCCAATGATCAAAGAAATTATGAAGCATAATATTCCGATATTCGGCATTTGCCTTGGGCATCAGCTGTTAGCATTGGCGCTGGGGGCAAAAACAGAGAAAATGCATTTGGGGCATCGCGGAGCAAACCAACCTGTAAAGGATTTAAAGACGGGTCTGGTTGAGATTACTTCACAAAATCATGGTTTTGCGGTGATTGAGAAAACCTTACCGGATAATGTGAAAGCTTCACATCTAAGCCTGTTTGACGGGTCAAATGAGGGAATTATCGTTAAAGATTATCCGGCATTCTCTGTGCAATATCATCCCGAAGCATCACCCGGCCCTCAAGATAGTTTTTATCTGTTTGAACGATTTACGGACATGATACAGACAAAGCAACCCGTAACTCTTTAAATAACGGTGGCATATTCAACTTTGGGTCATGCGGATCAAATTGAACCGAATTTAACTGCTTCACATAAAGACGTGTAAGCGCATTTTGTGCTTTTAATATAGAAGAGTAGAGCGTGATCTTTTCACGGTGTATCAAATATTCCTGAACCTCTGCATAAAGATTTTTGGGAATGATCGTAAATCTGTTTTCCTGATGCGCCGGAATTAATTTAAAAATTTTGGTTAGCGCAAAACGCACTGATATTTTTTGTATTTTTTCTTCTGAAGGATCATCTCCTGCTATTTGCAAAGCTAGCTTATTCAAAGGTGTCGTTGTCAAGTCGGCATAATTTATCAAACCTTCTATACCCTGCGGCGCGACATCTTCCAGATCAAATTCACGGGCGAAAATCATATTATTAAATAACGCTTCAGGCAGGCCATAATCACGAATAATAACCTCCAACCCTTTTAAAACAGGATTACCGTGCGCACTACCGCCTTTATATAACTTTGCAATTTCTTCGCGCCACCATTGCAAACGTATGAGACCCAGTTGGGTTTCTGTAACGACAAAACGTGTTTTTGCAATTTCATGATTGAATAAAAATAAAATCCACAGCGCTTCCCGACGTTTCTTTGGCGCGAACAAGCTGATCAGATAGCGATCGGGATCAACCTTTATCAATTCTTCCTGTATATAATTGTTGGTCTGTTTTTTTGGCATTTCTATTTGCTATTTGAAATGATGTGATTAGGTTATTCATTAGATCATAAATTGACTTATTACAAACTATAAGGAGAATAACATGTCATTTGAATTACCGGAACTTCCCTACTCTTACGATGCGCTTGGACCGTATATGTCTGCTGAGACATTGGAATATCATCATGATAAACATCATAATGCCTATTGCCAGAAATTAAACGAAATGATCAAAGGCACCGACCTTGAAAACAAAACACTAGAAGAAATTAACAAGATTTCTTTCAAAGACAATATGGGTTTGTTTAATCAAGCAGGTCAGTTTTTCAATCATATCCATTTTTGGAATTGGATGAAGCAAAACGGCGGCGGCACATCACTTCCCGGTTCGCTCGAAACAAAAATAAATGAGGATTTAGGCGGTTATGAGGGTTTCCGTGACCAGTTTTTGAAAAAAGGCGCGGGTCAATTTGGGTCAGGTTGGGTCTGGTTGGCGCAGGATGATGCATCAGGGAAATTGGAAGTTATGAATACACCAAACGGTGAAAACCCACTGGTACATAATAAAACACCTCTTCTTGGTTGTGATGTGTGGGAACATTCATATTATATTGACTACCGTAATGCGCGTCCTAAATATCTGGAAGCATTTGTCGATAATTTAGTGAACTGGGAATATGTTGCAGAGTTATTCGAAAAAGGACCGCAAAAAATAGCAGCGTAATTTACAAAAATAAAAAAAATTAATAAAAAAGCGGAGATTTTAATAGTCTCCGCCTTTTTTATAGTAAACATAATACTGTTTCTTTTAATATTTATCTGGTATTTAGAAATATGAAAAAAATATTGCCACTTTCTTTAGCTCTTAGCATCGCTACGACTGGAGCATTAAATGCTCAAGAAGATATAAAAATACCTACTGATATTGAGCAAATTAATTTAGATTGGGATGATCAGAGTCCTTTAGATGTTGTTTCATTTAATTGGGATGATTTGGTTCCTTTCCCAACTGAAATTCAAAATTCTGAAGAAGATAACAGTTCATTCATTGAAAGATTTTTTGGAGATTTCGATTTTGAGTTATTAGAAGACGATAATAATAATGGCCGTGTTATTACACTGGATTATGGAGCTTATTTTACTCTAAGAACAGAGAGTGGCAAAGAATGCTTTATTCAGCCTCCTTTGGTGATGGGGCCTATTTCTTTGGTGAATTTAGACGGATTGCCTGATGAAGGTGATATCATTGTCCTTTATGATTTTAGAACGGCGAATAGTAGTACACCCTATTCTGCATTATTATCTTTTCGTATAAATGATCGCGGAGAATTGGATTGTAATTATATTGAATCGCCTCAAAGAGAGAGCGAAAATAAGTTTGAAACCACTCCTGATTCAACTGTTCCCGAGCTTTGAATTCGTCTTTACATTTAAATATATTAATGGCATAACCCTACTTAGAAAGGCGCGAGACGTGGTTTTCGGTTGACGATTAAGGTCAAATATTTGTTTTGATTTTAACAGTCCACCAGAGACCTTAGCTTTCCTAATACATGATGGTATATGCATCCCGCGCTGATCTGCGCTTTTCTTCAAGGTGAGGAAAGGCGCTGTAAATTTATATATAAAGAAAGAGAAAATAAATGTTTAATATTTTCAAACAAGAAATTGAATTTGGCGGTAAAACGCTGACCTTAGAAACGGGAAAAATTGCCCGTCAGGCCGATGGATCGGTTTTGGCAACATACGGAGAGACAACAGTTCTTTGTACGGTTGTTGGTAAAAAAGATATTCGTCCGGGACAGGATTTCTTTCCGCTAACAGTTAATTATCAAGAGAAATATTATGCCGCTGGTAAAATTCCGGGTGGCTTTAGAAAACGCGAAGGCATGCCGACAGAAAAAGAGACTTTAACATCTCGTCTAATTGATCGTCCGATCCGTCCGCTTTTCCCCAAAGGGTTTCTAAATGAAGTGCAAGTTATTGCAACTGTTCTGACACACGATATTGAAAACGATCCTGATATGATCGCGCTTGTCGGTTGTTCTGCAGCCCTCACAATCTCCGGCATTCCGTTCATGGGCCCGATTGGCGGCGCGCGTGTTGGTTATGTTGACGGAAAATTTGTTGCCAACCCAACATATGCACAGCAAGAAGAAAGCTCCCTAGATCTGGTTGTTGCCGGTACGTCAGAAGGTGTTTTGATGGTTGAATCAGAAGCAACTGAGTTATCCGAGCAAGTTATGCTGGATGCAGTTTCATTCGGACAAGAAGCATATAAGCCGGTTATTGACGGCATTATAAAATTTGCCGAAATGGCAGCAAAAGAGCCTTGGGATCTTCCACAAAAAGACGAGAAAGCTGAAAAGCTTGCAGCAGATATTAAAAAGAAATTCGAAAAAGACGTTTCTAAAGCGTACGGTAATAAAGAAAAAATGGAGCGTCAGAGCGCTGTTTCCGCTGTACGTCAAGCGGCAATGGATGAATTCTTAAGCGAAGAAAATGGTATTGATGAAGCGTTAATCAACTCCAAATTCAAATCATTGGAAGGCGATGTCGTCCGTGGTGATATCTTGAAAACAGGTAATCGTATTGATGGTCGTGACACCAAAACGGTTCGTCCGATTGTCGCAGAAGTTGGTGCCCTGCCACGTACACATGGTTCCGCGTTCTTTACACGTGGTGAGACGCAGGCAATTGTTGTGACAACCCTGGGAACAGGTAGTGACGAGCAAATTATTGATGCGCTGGAAGGTGATTACCGTGAGCGTTTCATGCTTCACTATAACTTTCCTCCCTACTCCGTTGGTGAAGCTGGTCGTTTAGGCTCCCCGGGTCGTCGTGAAATTGGTCACGGTAAACTCGCATGGCGCGCAATTCGTCCGCTTCTGCCAACGTCAGAAGAATTTCCTTACACAATGCGTGTTGTATCAGAGATTACAGAGTCAAATGGCTCATCTTCTATGGCGACAGTATGTGGTACATCACTTTCCCTTATGGATGCAGGTGTTCCGTTGGCGCGTCCTATTGCAGGTATCGCCATGGGCTTGATCAAAGAAGGAAAAGATTTTGCTGTTTTGACAGATATCTTGGGTGATGAAGATCACTTAGGCGATATGGACTTTAAAGTGGCAGGAACTGAAAACGGTATTACGTCGCTTCAGATGGATATCAAGATTACATCCATTACGAAGGAAATTATGGAAGTTGCCCTTGATCAAGCAAAAGACGGTCGTCTGCATATTCTCGGCGAAATGGCAAAAGCAATTGATACCTCACGTGAGGGTTTATCAAGCCATGCACCGCAAATTGTTACATTGAAAGTTCCAACAGACAAAATCCGCGACATTATCGGTACTGGTGGTAAGGTTATTCGTGAAATTTGCGATACAACTGGTGCCAAAGTCGATATTGATGATGACGGAACAGTGAAGGTATCAGCATCAGAGCAGAAATCTCTGGATGATGCGGTCAACTGGATTAAAGGTCTGACCGAAGAGCCCGAAGTTGGTAAGGTTTATGACGGTAAAGTTGTGAAGTGCGTTGACTTTGGTGCATTTGTAAACTTTATGGGCGCAAAAGACGGTTTGGTTCACATTTCCGAATTACAGAATGAACGTACAGCCAAAACAACAGATGTTGTTAATGAAGGCGAAAACGTGAAGGTTCTTGTGATCGGTATGGATGACCGCGGTAAGGTTAAGCTATCCATGAAGCGTGTAAATCAGGAAACCGGAGAGCCTCTACCTAAGCCTGAAAATAAAGAAGCCGCAGAAGGGTAATCTTTACAAAAAATAATTTTAAAAGCCCCGCAATGTCGGGGCTTTTTATTGTTCTTAATGAATTTTATTATAAGTTAATATATATGTTCAGAAAACGACCACTATAAAAACAACGAAAGATATTCAGACGCATTTTACTGTCACTCGCATTTATTTCTTTTCTATTCGCGGGGTTCATGAGTTTTTTCTATATCGGTCATCGTAACGGTTTTATTGACCAGAAAACGATTGCACCAACTGTCTTTGCAACGGATATTTATCTATACAAAGTGAAAGCTTATTGGGCAGATCCGCAGGAAAAATTCGACATCGCGCAAAAAATGATAAAATTAGGCTTTTTCGACTCTGAATATTATTACGCGGGATATGAAGTAATGGAATCGTTAGCAGAGCAACATAACCCAAAAGCACAATTCTTTTATGCAGATAAAGGTCATAAGGCCGCGCAAGAACGTTTATCTCACTATGCGGCACTCACTTTCAAATATGAATGATGGAAATGTTTGGATTTAAAATTTTTTCACGTTATAAAACCTTATGATACACCTTCCTAAAATTATCGGTCACAGGGGCGCGGCGGGTTATGCGCCTGAAAACACAATCTCTGCTATACATACGGCTGCGGATATGGGGTGCGCGTGGGTTGAATTGGACGTTAAGCTAACGAAGGATTGTGTGCCTGTTATATTCCATGATGAAAATCTACAACGCATTACAGGCGCGGATATCGACATGAAAGATATTTCATTTGCCGAATTAAAAGATTTGGAAGCAGGAAGCTGGTTTGGCGAGAGTTTTAGCGGCGAGCCTGTTCCAACATTAGAAGAAGCATTAGACGCGATTATAGAGCGTGATTTGGGCTTTAATTGCGAAATAAAACCATGCCCTAGTCGCGAAGTTGAAACAACCGAAGCGGCGTTGGATATGTTGGCGACATATTGGGATGAACCAAAACGGCTTTTATTGTCTTCATTCCAAATTCAATGTGTTGAAGTCTGTCTGGAAAGTGCCCCTGATTGGGCAAGAGGATATTTGTTGGACACTGACATTCCTGAAAACTGGAAACAGGTCGCGGATCATCTTCAGGCGTCAACAATCAATGTTAATGGTAATACCATCACGCAAGAACAAATCATGCGACTGGCCTCTTATAACAAACCGTTACTGGCTTATACCGTAAATGATGAAGAGCGCGCGGAATGGTTGTTTGATCAAGGTATAAAAGCTATTTTTTCCGATATGCCGGATTTATTGTAATTTTTAATGTTTTGGCAATTTAATAATATAGTCATGTTAATTTTTAAAACTGTTCTAGAAATATAGTATAATTTGCATGTTTAATAGAAGTTATGTAATATTGTAAGTAACAAAATTAAGGAAGTTATAGATGGGATCATTTTTTGATATTGAAGGAAGAATTGCAGATATAGGATTGTCTGATTCACATAAAATGCTTATTACAGCGGAAGCAACAAAATCTTCACAATATGGTGGCACTATACGTAATCAAATTGATGAACTTTTAGATAACCCACAAGCGTTAGCTGAAGGTGCATTAAAGCGCGGCGCGGCTAGCTTATTAGGCCCTTTAGGCAGTATTGGCATAGGCATTGTTTTCAATGATGTTGAGAATATAAAAATGCATGGAACTGGTATTCTTGCAGCTAGTCAAAACGGCATTCCCGGTTATGAAGTAAACAAATTTGAATCTGGTGATAGAGAGAGGTTTGTATTTGTTGACGCATCTGATCCAAATAACATTGCTGTTTACACAGCTAATGCGACAGATTCGGGTAATATAAATGGTGGTTCAATACAAAGATTTGACCCTGATAATGTTATCCATCAAAAACACTATGGCGAAGCGGCACAAGTTGCCATCAATCAAGCTGTAAGCGAAAGAAATAGTGTTTCTGATAATCGTTTTAATGAAAGATTTAAGCAATTTATTGAAAGTAATTACGGCATAGAGTTGGGTAGTTTAGATCAAACATCTGATAGAAGAGAATTTGCATCTTCAGATAGTTTGTCTCATAAAGAAGAAAGTGTTGCAGATATAATGGATGGAAAAAGTATACAACCAAATACAACTGAACAGCCACCAACACAGACAATAATATCTTCTTCCACTGAGCCTTTTCAGACTGCGGTTATACAAGATTTAGATCAATTAGCTAGTGGTATTCAAATTACTAGTATTGATAGCACATATACAACTTCTGGATTATCTGGGTCTGGTTTAGGATAATTTCTTTATAAATAATCTACTTTAATCCGGTTTGGGCACACCAACACTTCTAAAGCCACAATCAACATAGTGAATTTCACCCGTTACGGCTTTTGATAGATCGGATAGCAGATAAAGTGCTGTCCCGCCAATTTCTTCTAAGGTTGGTGTACGCTTTAGCGCTGACTGTTCTTGATTATGCCTGAATGTATGACGCGCGCTGCCGATTGCCGACCCCGCTAACGTTTTCATCGGGCCGGCAGACACGGCATTCACGCGGATGGCTTGCTCCCCGAAATCATGTGCTAGATAACGTACAGAAGCTTCTAAAGCTGCTTTCGCAACGCCCATTACGTTATAATTTGGGACAACGCGTTCTGCCCCTAGATAGCTTAAAGTTATGGCGCTACCGCCTTCTGTCATAAGCTCGCTAGCGCGTTTCATCACGGCTGTAAATGAATAACAGGAAATTAACATGGAATTGACAAAGTTGTTAAGCGACGTATCAACGTAGCGCCCTTTCAATTCTTCTTTATCCGAATAAGCTACGGCATGGACAACAAAGTCAATACTGCCCCACTCATCTCCTAATATTTTAAAAACGCTTTCCAAATCGTTATCTTTACTGGCATCGCAATTTAAAATAATTTTTGAATCAAGGCTTTCTGCCAGGGGGCGGACGCGTTTTTCAAATGCCTCACCATGATACGTGAAAGCTAAATCTGCGCCATGTTCGGAGAGTGTTTTTGCAATGCCCCACGCAATAGATTTGTCATTGGCGACGCCCATAATAAGGCCGCGTTTTCCGTTCATTAATTTTGAAGTCATATTAATCCTTAAATTTGCTCATAGCCAATGTACAATTCGTTCCGCCAAATCCGAATGAGTTGGAGAGAATAGTCGTATGGTGTACGTCATCAATTCTGTTTGTCGCAATCGGGAAATCTTTTGCGCCATCATCAATATTTTCAACGTTAATGCTGGGGGCGACGAAATTATGCTCCATCATTAAGAGGCTATAAATGGCCTCCTGAACACCTGCCGCACCTAAAGAATGCCCTGTCATCGATTTTGTGGCGCTAATATGAGGTAAATCCTGATCACGTCCTTCGAAGGCATCTTTAATAGCATTCAACTCGACAATATCGCCGACAGGCGTTGACGTGCCATGTGTATTGATATAGCTGACATCACTGTCAATAGTTGACATGGCAAGCTTCATGGCGCGCATACCGCCCTCACCACTTGGCGCAACCATATCGTGACCGTCAGAAGTTGCGCCGTAGCCTGTGACTTCGGCATAAATTTTTGCACCGCGTGCTTGAGCATGTTCCAAATCTTCCAGAACCAAAATACCGCCGCCGCCTGCAATAACGAAGCCGTCACGGTCGGCATCATAAGCGCGCGCTGCTTTGGTCGGGGTATCATTATATTTGCTACTCATTGCACCCATGGCGTCAAAAAGGGCGGAAAGTGTCCAATGAAGGTCTTCTGCACCCCCTGCAAACATAACGTCCTGTTTGCCAAGCTGGATTTGCTCCACAGCATTACCGATGCAATGCGCCGACGTTGAGCAGGCAGAAGAAATTGAGTAGTTCACGCCCTTAATTTTGAAGTTCGTTGCCACAGTTGCAGAGCACGTCGAGCTCATACATTTTGGTACGGCAAATGGCCCTATCCGTTTTGTACTGCCTTTTTCACGGACGGTATCCGCTGCGGCAACCTGAACCGAAGTTGATGGTCCACCTGACCCGATAATGATACCTGTGCGTTCATTGGAAATTTGATCTTCTAAAAGTCCTGAATCAGCAATCGCTTGCTCCATAGAAAGGTGTGCATATCCCGCAGCATCACCCATAAAACGCCATAAACGTTTATCTATAAGTTCAGACAAATTGATATCCGGCATACCGTAAATTTGAGAACGAAATCCTCTTTCGGCATAATCTTCTGAAAAAGTTATGCCTGAGCGCCCGTCTTTCAAGCTATCGAAAACTTCTTCTTTATTATTCCCAATACAAGAAATAATACCAATGCCTGTTACAACGACACGCTTTGTTTTATGTTCATTAGTCATAGGAATTATTTAGCATGAAGCCGTATAAATGGTAACCCCATTTTTGAAATATTGGGTGTTTAATCCTCAAATTTAGGATTGGCGAACAAACCGACTTTTAAGTCTTTTGCTTCATAAATTGTTTCGCCGTCTGCTTCTACACGGCCGTCAGCCTTACCTATAACCAGTTTTTTATTGATAAACTTTTTAATATCGATTTTATAAGTGACTTTTTTAACTTCGGGTAAAACCTGACCAGTGAATTTGACTTCGCCCATCCCAAGAGCACGGCCTGAGCCTTTTCCACCCGCATGACCAAGGAAAAACCCTGTAAGTTGCCATAGCGCATCTAGTCCAAGGCACCCCGGCATAACCGGATCACCTTTAAAATGACACTCGAAAAACCAAAGGTCAGGATTAACATCTAGTTCTGCTTCAACGTAGCCATTGCCGTATTCTCCGCCATCAAGCGTAATTTTTGTAATACGATCAAACATTAACATGGGTGGCATAGGCAATTGCGGGTTGCCGCGTCCAAAAAGCGTTCCCTCCGCACATTCAATAATTTCATCGTATGAATAGCTTGTTTTTTGCTGTGTCTGTTCCATTAGAGTCTCATTGTGTATTAATTTCAATTTTTAACATAGAGATTAGAGAATTCAGGTCAAGCGTCTTAAGCCTCCGCACGCAATTTTGTGCAAACACCTTTATAGCTCTCTGTAATTGATGCCATAGCAAGCGGTTTAACAATAGCGGGCTCAAAGTCCGGTTCTTCCCCGCCCGATGCAACCGCAATCATGCGTCCCGCAGCCTTGGCACAGGCGGCGGCATGATCATTCAAATCATAAAGGGGTAGGTTTTCAAGTAGCTTGTTTGCGTATGCTTCAACAGTATACATCATATCCCATGGCGGGTTCGGCGGAATATCATTTGCCGCCAGACCAAAACGCCAGTCAGTCCCCGCAGGTGTGCCGTAACGAACAGCCTCTTGCGTCATAATATGAACAACAGAATCTAAATGTTCTGGAATTTCGGCGCCTAAAAACAGCATGCACTTATCTGATTCCAGTGATTGCGCCAGTTTGTAACCGGAAAGCGCGCTTAAACCCACAACGGAATCCTGAACTGTCCAGCCCCAACCGCCAATCAGCTCTTCAATAACAATATCGCATAGCTCTTGCGCCGCAATTTCGTAGGACATATAGCGAATGGTTGTATCATAAAGATAATTATAAAGCGCGCCGCGTGAAACATCGTCATTCGCCCATAGCAAAATTGATTGTGCGGTAAAAGTTTCAATAAAGCTGCGGAATTCGTGCGCGCAATCAAGCCAGTCTTCAAAAACTTCACGTGCCAATAATCTGCCCTGCTCTGCCTGACAATCCAGATCGGCGGGATGGGCGCGTTCTATTACATGTTGTTCTTGAATAATATCTGTCATATCTAACCTCTCGCCAATCAATTGCAAGGTATGTACCAAACCTTGCTCCGGCTCTTCAAATAGCAAAAGAGTCTCGACCAACAGCCCCGCCAGTATTTGCGTAATATCCTGCAAGTCCGCAGTCTCCGAACGTGGTGCGGAAAATGCAAAAAGGCTGGTCTGCAACTGGCCCAGTAATGCGGCTTTGTCAGTATTATACATCATAAATTGCTGAATCGCGACAGATAACCAAAAGCGGACTTTCAGCTTTTTGTGCGAATTGAGGTTAAAGATTAAAATTACGCGGCGAACGCCACTTGATTATTAGAGTCTATTCAATAATTTCTGTCTCGGCAATGCCCCACAAGAATTTTCTTTGTATCCATCCCGTGATTCCTTGCGCCGATCCACGGCACCAATCGTCTCCACACTCCTTCAGGAAAAGGATAGCGCCGGGTTCAACCCGCGCAATTTTTTGTGCATCTGATTCATCATATCGAGTCAGCCAAATATCCTGCGCAGGACTTTCGGCATTTACCAAGCCTGTACGCTTTGCACTTAACAGGGATTTATAAACCCACCCCGTATGCCCCTCACGGTCTTCAATTTTGCGCCAATGCTCAAATTCTCTAACGATTTTAACCGGATATCCTTGTCTTTGATAAATCCATTTCACAGGATATTGCTTTCCCGGTCCCGCGCGAAGGTAGACTTTTTCAGATGATAAAGAAACATAACGCGGCAAATCACCTGAATTATTTTGCGCAAATGCGCAGACAGGCAAACATGATGCGGCCAAAAGCAAAGCGATAAAAAGATAGTCGAAATATAGATTTTTAAGAGTCATGACATTTCAATAATGATTTTGAGTTGTTTTTATGTTTATAGTCTAAGCCAAATAAAACTTGGACGAAACCATGAACTCACAAAGATTCTCTGTCGCGCCGATGATGGACTGGACGAACAGGCATTGTCGCATGTTTCACAGGATGCTTAATAAGGATATTACCCTTTATACAGAAATGGTAACGACTGGCGCTTTACTCTACGGCGATACACAGCGTTTTTTGGAGTTTAATGCAGAAGAACAACCCGTCGTTTTACAAATTGGAGGATCAGATCCAAGTGATTTGGCCAAAGCAGCAAAGCTGGCCGCAGAATACGGATATAAAGAAATCAATCTGAATTGCGGGTGTCCTTCAGAGCGTGTGCAAAAAGGATCATTCGGCGCTTGCCTGATGCGAGAGCCCGAGTTGGTTGCAGATTGTATTAAGTCAATGGTAGATGCTGTTAGCCTGCCGATTACGCTCAAATGTAGAATAGGTATTGATGATTCAGATGAATATGCGTTCTTGGAAGATTTTGTGGGGGGTAACAAAGCCGCAGGCTGCACTACTTTTATTATCCATGCACGAAAAGCCTGGTTGAAAGGCTTAAGTCCTAAAGATAATCGTGAAATCCCGCCTTTAAATTATGATCGTGTCTATAGATTAAAGGCTGATCATCCTGACTTAAATATCCATATAAATGGCGGCATTAAAACAATAGAAGAAATCGAGACACATTTAGAGCACGTTGACGGCGTTATGATCGGGCGTGAAGCTTATCAAAACCCCTGGTTTTTAAGAAAGATAGACACTTATTTCGGTGAAGCCCTCTCCTCTTCATTAAGTGAACGTGACGTGATAGACCGCATGATGCAATATGCGGAAACCCAAATGGCAAAGGGCGCACGCCTTCATGATATAACGCGCCACATGCATGGCTTGTTTCAGGGACAACCCGGTGCCAAGGCCTGGCGGCGTCATTTGGCAAATGTCTCAAAAGAATCTGATAACCAAATTAATTATATTTGTAATTTTTTTAATTGATTCATCGAATAGCTTGTAGGTGAATGAAATTAGCTTTATCTTAAGAGAAGAATATTATTGTGGGATTCCTATATGACTTGGCAAATATTGGACAAACAGAAAACAGGCTTTATGATCCAAGCAGTTAAATCTGCAGGTCTTGGCAATTTGTTTGATCCGAGTACAACAGAAGCGCGCGTGCGAAATTTACCGTTTTATCGCACGACTAATTTATATCGCTTAACAAATTACGCAACACTTCCCGCGTTTTCCCTCTATTATGTGGGCGACGGTGAGAATTATAGTTATTTAAGTGGTGATTTTAACGCGATCGAGTTTTATAACACATCAGATAATCTGGTTTTGAATGAGGAGACTGTTCTTCCTTATCTGGATTTCTATTTAATTTTTGTCAAAATGGATGTGGGGGAAATCGGTATTTTAGGTGACCGTGATCAATATGGCATATTAGACGATTTTCCTGAGCAAACCGAAATTTCGTTTGATGATGAAAAATCACTTTTTACGGTTCAAATTCCCCTTTATTTTGACGGAACAATAATGTCGGCGACTATTGAGATTACCAAAGACGGCGGCGTTACAATCACAAGTACAAAAATGTCTGTTCAGGGTATTCAAGACAGTATTGATTATGATACGACAACAGATTATTAAAGAAAATTGATATGACTGAAGATAAAACAGAAGTAAATAATGAAAATAACGGCGAATCGAATGATTCCCCTTATTCATCTCTAACGGGATCTTTCGGGCATGCCGAACTGGAAGCCAGAGATCGTTTTTATAATGCGGGTGATACAGAGGCTCTTTTAAGAAAAATAAAAGATATTTTGAAAAAAAGCCCCAATGGTGCGCGGCTTCTTGAGGTTGCAGAGAGTAAAAACGTATCTTTCAAATTCATAAAAAGCAAGAAATTACAAAGCGCTACGACACCTAATTTAGAATTATTCTTAGCCGCAGAACCAGGGCAAGACGAACCACATATGACACAGGTTTTAGAGTGTGGTGGCGCATTAAGAGAAATAGAGCAGTATTTAATGGGCTTTAAAATCCCGCAAAAAGAGGACGACCCCCTAGAAAAAGCCAATATGGCACATACGAAATTTCTTGACAAAATTGTCTCTATGTGTAGAATAGCAATAGATCTGGAAAGTTTATATTCTGAAGAAGTTAAAAAAGCGATAAAAGCTTTTGGCTATGAAGATATATATAAAGCACAGGTTAATGCATTGGGTGATGAGCAGACTAAAAAAATATATATGGACGCTCAAAAATCAGATGCTGATTAAAGTTTAATTTAAAAAAGAGGGAATAAGCATGACACCAGCAGTACAAGGATTAGAATTAAATGGTTACGGTAACGGAACACCGCAAATGATTTCTAATGAAAAATTAGTCGGTTTAGAAAATTCGTTTGACCCTTCATTCTAATTAAAAGAATTAAATAACTTTAGAAAATAGGGCGTTATTGCGCCCTTTTTTGTTGTCTAATATTTATATTTAAAAGCGCGCTGTCGCAAAGGCGTTCAAACTTGGAAAGACTCTCCACAGCCGCAACGTCCTTTTTCATTGGGGTTATGAAATTTAAATGACTCATTACCCAAATCATCAATGCCGTAATCAATCTCCATACCAAACATCATCCAGGACAGCGTTTTTGCAATATAAAGCGCGCCAAATTTATCATCACTACTCAAGTCGTCTTTTTCAGTTACATACTCCATAGCATAAGAATTGCCGGAACACCCTGTCGGTTTGACATTCAAGCGCAAACCTATGGCATTGTCAGGTGCATTCTTCAGGCGTTTTTCAATCGCCTGTTCTGCTTTTTCTGTAATGGTAATCGGATTTAGCATATTTTCACGTAAACATATTTAATTGTAATTTCGCCGTCTCAGCCATAAAAGAAGGATCCCAAGTCGGATCCCAGACAACATCTACATCAACCTGCCCTATTCCATCAATGGAAAACACTTCGGCTTGCACCCATCCGGGCATTTCTTGCGCCACAGGGCACGCAGGAGACGTCAATGACATGCGTACATACACATCACAGACTTTTTGCCCGCTTTCCCCTTCAGCTTCTTTATTATCGCCATCTTGAATATCAACCAGATATATTAAACCCAGCTCATATATATTCACCGGAATTTCGGGATCGTAGATGTCTTTTAACGCTTTCTGTATCAAAGGCCACATTTCATGGTCTTTTGGTGCTTCTAAATTAGGCGGTTCGGCAAGTTCGTCATACTCACTCTCTCCTATAGCATTTTTTACCATATTCTCGTCTGCTACTTGTTCCATATTATTGCTTTCATGAGAGAAGTTTCTTCGCTTTATTTAAACCTTCTATAAATACATCTATGTCATTGAATGTATTATACAAGCCAAAGGAAGCACGAACAGTTCCTTCAATGCCCAGTTTCTTCATGAGAGGCATACAGCAATGATGTCCTGAGCGCACTGCAACGCCGCATTGATCCAGTATCATGGCAATATCAGAGATATGCGCCCAGTCAGCGGTAAAAGAAATAATCGCTGCCTTATTCGGAACGTCGCCATATATCTTGATGCCGTCAATCTGTTTAATTTTCTGGTTTGCATATTCCAATAAAGACTGTTCATGCGCTGCTATATTATCCATCCCTTTATCCACAAGGTAATCAACAGCTGCACCCAACCCCAAAACCTCCAAAATGGCCGGTGTTCCGGCCTCAAACTTATGAGGAGCTTTCTTGTATGTGGATGAGTTGATATCCACAGTTTCAATCATATCCCCTCCCCCTTGATAAGGGGGCATCGCATCAAGTATGTCTGTCTTGGCAACAAGAACCCCTACACCTGTCGGCCCATAAACTTTATGCCCGGTAAAAACAAAAAAATCTGCGTCTATCTGAGAGACGTCGATATGTGAATGAACAACCGATTGCGAGCCATCGATAAGAACTTTAATCTCAGGATTAAATTCACGTGCTAATTTAATGATTTCATTGATGTTATTTATAACACCCAAACTATTAGATATATGGTTGATTGAAATGATAGACGTACGCTTTGATAATAAAGACGCGTACACATCCAAATCCAGCTCTTGATTTTGATTTATTGGAATAGACTTAATCTTCAATCTATTGTTATTATTTAATAATTGCCAAGGGACAATATTTGCGTGATGTTCTAAATCTGAAATTATAATTTCATCGTTATTAAGTAGATGAGAGCGTCCATAGCTCTGCGCTACCAAATTAATTGCTTCAGTTGTATTTCGCGTGAAAACAACGCTGTAACTATCTGATAAATTTAATAATTTTGATATTTTATTACGAACATCTTCATATTCTTCAGTTAAAGATTGAGAAATACTATATAACCCTCTGTGAATATTGGAATATTCAGAGTTCATATGTGAAGAAATTGTATCAATTACAGTATATGGTTTTTGTGCAGATGAAGCTGTATCCAGATAAATAAGCGGTTTGCCATTCATCTCGGTCTTGAATATCGGAAAATCGTCACGCCATGTATTTTGCACGCTCTGCATTATTTTTTCTGGAATAGCCATGTTTCTATCTTTTCTCTCATCTGAGTTTGAATGGTTTCATCCCCAATTTTATCCACAATTTCACCGATAAAAGATTGAATAAGAAGGTTTTTGGCTTCCGCTTCGGGAATACCACGTGAACGCAAGTAAAATAACGGCGTATCATCAAGTTTACCAGTCGTTGTGCCATGAGAGCATTTGACGTCATCAGCATAAATTTCCAGTTCTGGTTTTGTATTCATCTGCGCTGTATCGGACAAAAGCAATGTATCAGATTTTTGATACCCATCTGTTTTCTGTGCAATCTGGTGTACGTGTACCTTCCCTTGAAAGATCCCGATCGATTGGTCATCCAGTACGGTTCTATAATTCTGGTGTGACTCACAATGAGGCGCTTCGTGATTTATTATAATGGTCGTATCGCCAACTTGCTTATCTTTCAATAAGTTGACACCGTTTATTGTACAATTTGTATTAGAGCCTAAAAGACGTACATCTACTTGATGTCTGCTTAGTTTTGCACCAGAGTTGAGTGAGAAAATATTGTATGTAGCGTCTTTTCCCAACTCGACTGAGACCATGTTTGTATGAACAGCTTCATCGCTATCCTCTTGCAAGCGGTAGTGATAAAGTTTCGCATTCGCTCCCACTTTAATATCGCTCATCATATTCTTCCAATAGGCACCATCTCCCTCATGACGCTCGAATATATGAAGTTCTGCATTATCCTCTAAAGTAATATTTAGAACAGGTTGTAAATGCTGGCCTTTCTCACCTTTCCACAAAACATCCTCTAATTGTGCACAAACTTGTCCACGAGGAATGTGGATATCTTTCTCAAGTGTATCGGTCACAATTTTTAGATCTGATGACAAAGCACGTGGCAAATTTGTATATTTCCACGTTTCTTCTTTCGGTGTCGGCAGATTATTGATATTGAGCCTGGATGGCATTACGCTGCCTCCTGCAAAAATTCGGCATAACCTTTTTCTTCTAATTCCAGCGCAAGTTCCGGTCCGCCAGATTTAACAATTTTACCCTTTGCCAGAACGTGGACTTTATCCGGCTTGATATAATCCAAAAGACGTTGGTAATGTGTAATCACAAGGAAGGAACGCTTTTCAGCGCGCATGGCGTTCACACCATCTGCCACAATTTTAAGTGCATCAATATCAAGGCCACTATCCGTTTCATCCAGAACGCAGAATTTTGGCTCTAACATCGCCATTTGTAGAACTTCATTACGCTTCTTCTCACCGCCGGAAAAACCGACATTAACGGCGCGTTTCAGCATATCATCAGAAATTCCCAGATTTTTCGTTTTCTGCTTCATAAGCTTTAAAAACTCAAGCGCGTCCAATTCTTTTTCGCCGCGCTGTTTGCGAATGGCGTTCATCGCGGTTTTCAAAAATGTAGTTCCTTGTACGCCGGGTATTTCAATAGGATACTGAAACGCCAGAAAAATACCCGCCGCCGCACGCTCTTCCGGTGATAGATCGCTAATTTCCTGACCATCAAGCTCTATAGACCCTTCTGTCACCTCATAATCTTCACGTCCCGCAAGAACGTAGGAGAGCGTCGATTTACCAGAGCCATTCGGCCCCATAATGGCATGAACCTCCCCCTCTGGTATATCAAGAGAGATACCTTTCAGAATTTCTGTTTCATCAATATTCGCGTGTAGGTTTTTAATTTTTATCATTAGTTTCCTTATTTTATTTTAGATAGCTAATTTCATACTAAACTTGTGAAGCTACCCATCTCAATAGCAACACCATTTTTATTCTCAAGTCTTGGTGTGCGCACAATCATCAATTTTTTAACTAGATTATCAGTTCGTCGTTTTGAACCAGCTTCATACGTAAGCACAACGGCATTTCTACTTGCCAAATATATTTCCATCTCACCAACACCTGCTTGTAATAAAACGGCACTACCACTTGGCAGCATAATCAAATCCTGACGGTTTTGTTTAACGGAATCCAATATGCCTGAGCGATCTAGCTGTTGAAACCTCTGCCAATCGTGTTCGTAAAATTTCCGGAGTTTTGGAAACGTCGTCTCTGATCACTAATCCGAATGTCATAGTTTCTGAGACAGCCTGACTTGCCCACACAATTAAGACCTTTCACTCTATTGCGATCATCGAGTGGTGTCATGGGTACCAAACAACCATCTTTCTATTGTGCAAAGTATGGTTTCGGCCCTTCTGATCAACAACCTTTGCAAATTTGAGCGCATTTCTATGATTAAGCCCAAACAGCCCAAAGCAGTAAAAAGTATTTTGCAAAACAAGCAACCTCATCTAACTCTCCGCCAATTCTTTAATGTCATTCTCACTCAGACGGAATACCGTCCATTCATCCATGGGGACGGCATTCATTTTTTTATAAAAATTAATTGATGGCTCGTTCCAATCCAGAACCCACCATTGAATACGCCCGCAATTTTCATTCACCGCCTTCTTCGCCAGCATTTTGAAAAAGCCTTTTCCAATGCCGTGACCACGAAACACTTCGCGCACATATAGGTCTTCGATATATATGCCGGGCTTTCCCTGAAACGTGGAATAATTATAAAAGCAAAGCGCAAATCCGGCAGGTTGGTTACTTACCTCTGCAATCATGCAAAACGCTTTAGGATTTTCACCAAACAGACTTTTTTCAATATCTTCTTTTGTCGCAACGACTTCATGCGCGAATTTCTCATACTCTGCCAACTCCTTAATGAACTGCAAAATTAAGTCTGTGTCAGCTTTTATGCGCTTCTCTGTAGGCTTGTTAGTCATGTTTAACATAGCTTATCTCGATTTTACCCTTACCCCAACCATATTTATCATCAGCATTATGAGAAAATACGCCTCCTGCTTTTTCAATTGCTCTCCATGAAGCAATATTTTCATGATTTGCTCCACCTACAATAAACTTTAAACCATGTTCTTTGCCTTTTTTAAGGGCCTGTCTCCAGATAAATTCTCCATATCCCCTATTACGTTGAGATTCCAAAACACTGAGGCCGCAATGGCCAACATCGTCATTTAGAAAATTGATGCTTTCGCTTGTTTTTGCGTATCTTATAGAACAACACCCTAAAAACTTACCATCACCAATCAGCCAGTAAAGCTTATGATCTGAAAGATGAAATGTATGACCGCTAGGAGTTTTTATAATCGTATTTTCAATATTGTCTAGTATTTGGAAATATGATTTAGGAGACTTATCGAAGTCCTCCTTTGTTATTTTATCTTTATCCGTAAGTGCCATATGAAGAATTGGCCCTTCTTCCAAAGCTTTTGAAAAGCTTTTTGCGTATTTTAATGAAGGCTAGCTACTTCAACAACATCACCCAACACTTCCCTCCAAACTAATCCCGACCAGTTTCTGTGCTTCGACGGCGAATTCCATGGGGAGGTTTTGCAGGACTTCTTTGCAGAAGCCATTGACGATCAGGGCGACGGCTTCTTCTTCGTCCATACCGCGTTGTTGGCAATAAAACATCTGGTCTTCACCGATTTTAGACGTTGTGGCCTCGTGCTCTAGCATAGAGGCTTTGGAATTGCGTGCTTTCAATATACGGAACAGTATGCGCGCCGCATTGATCGCCAATCAGCAAGCTATCGCACTGTGTAAAGTTTCGGGAGTTTTCAGCGCTCGGCATCATTTTGACAAGCCCTCTGATACGTGCTGTCAGATTTCCCCGCGCTGATCCTTTTGGAAATAATACGGCTTTTCGTATTTTTACCGATATGGATCATTTTTGTGCCTGTATCGGCTTGCTGATGATTATTCGTAATCGCGACGGAGTAGAACTCGCCTTGGCATTATCGCCTTTCAAGATACAGGACGGATATTTCCACGTAATCGCAGAGCCTGTTTCAACCTGCGTCCAGTGACTTTGCACTGCGGCCCTCACATAATGCGCGTTTGGTCACGAAGTTATAAACCCGCCTTTGCCGTTTTCATCACCCGGATACCAGTTTTGAACAGTTGAATATTTGATTTCCGCATCTTCATGCGCATATCAGCTCCACAACAGCGGCGTGCATCTGATTTTCATCACGCATGGGCGCTGTGCACCCCTCCAGATAGGACACATAAGCGCCCTTCTCCGCAATAATAAGTGTGCGTTCAAATTGCCCTGTATTCATTTCATTGATACGGAAATAAGTCGATAGCTCCATCGGGCAGCGTACGCCTTCCGGAACGTACACAAATGACCCATCGGTGAAATACCGCGGAATTTAGACAGGCATGCTTATTATCACTGTAAGGCACGACCGAGCCCATATATTTTTGAATAAGCTCTGGATGATCTCTGAACTGCTTCACTAATGGAGCAAAAAATAACGCCTGCTTCTTTCAATTTTGCTTTGAACGTTGTTGCAACAGAGACAGAGTCAAACACAACATCCACGGCGACTTGCGCACCTTCAACTCCTGCCAGGACTTCCTGCTCTCTCAAAGGGATTCCTAAGCTTCGCATAGGTTTCCAAAAGTTTTGGATCAACCTCATCAAGTGATTTTGGACGGTCGCCTTTGGGTGCGGCATAATAATAGGCATCCTGATAATCGATATCCGGAAATTTCAACTTTCCCCAACGTGGCTCAGGCATTTTTTGCCAGTGGGCGTACGCCTTTAAACGCCAATCCAGTAACCATTGCGGCTCTTCTTTTTTAGCAGAGATAAAACGGATAATGTCTTCGTTTAGACCTTTTTCCGATTTTTCGGACTCGATATCCGTTACAAAACCAGCGCTGTATTTTTCCAGTGCGGCAACTTGTTCAATGGTTTCTGCTTCGATATGTGATGACATATATTATGCTCTTTTCTTAATTTTTACAGGGGCTGTCATGCTGGCAATGCTGACATTCTCTAAAGCTGTTTTAATGGCGTGATTGACCTGATTCCATCTGCCATGCATGGAACATTGCGGTGCAAAGTCGCATCCTTCGCCGGAATCCTCGACACAAGCTGTCATGGCAATTGGTCCGTCTAGTGCGACGATAACGTCTTTGATACTTATATGGCTCAAAGATCTTGAAAGGCTATAGCCGCCTTTGACGCCGCGCGTTGATGTTACAATTCCTGCGCCAGATAATAATTTTAGTACTTTTGCAACTGTCGGCTCTGGCAGGCGGGTATCTTGAGCTAAGACGGAGGCAGAAATTGAGTCGCCCTTATATGTATCAAGGCACGAAATAATAATAACAGCGTAATCCGCCAGTTTTGAGAGTTTCAGCATAGAGTATATATAGTAAAGAGGACGAAAAATGTACAGATTAAATTTTATAAATAAATGTTGTTTTGTAACTATTTAGTAAGTTTTAAAGAATAAAATTATAAGAACAAACAGAGGAAGTACAAAAATGGGGTCACCATCCGAAGAATTTGAACTGGCGTCAGTATCGGCAGTAGACATATTGGCAATACGTCAGACGCTTTCCGAAGGTGCGCAAAATATTGAATCTGTTCAGGAAATGTAGTTTATCTGGTTGACGAAAATTCGATTTCTTTGTTTTTATCTTCCGCATCCTGTAAATGCCACGCATTTCTGGCTAAGAAAACAGGATTATCATCGTGATCATAAGCGATGGAGCTACGGCTTATATCTATAAATTTTTTCAATTTTGTAGTGTCGTCAGACAATAACCAACGTGCAGTATGCAATTGCGTTGCTTCAAATTTCACAGGAATATTATATTCGGTACGAATACGGTCGGCCAGAACGTCAAATTGAAGTGATCCGACCACACCCACAATCCACGCAGAATCAAGCACAGGCTTAAAAACGCTGGCTCCGCCCTCTTCTGCAATTTGTTGCAATGCTGCCCCCAAATGTTTCGCTTTTAAAGGGTCATCAGGACGTACGCGTTGCATAAGTTCAGGCGCAAAACTTGGAATTCCTGTAAAGCTTAGGTCTTCACCTTCAGTCAGGGCGTCGCCGATACGTAAGCCCCCATGGGTTGTAATGCCGATAATATCACCTGCAAAAGCTTCTTCGGCGGCAGCGCGGTCTTGAGCAAGAAATAGTTGGGGAGAATGAATTACCAGATTCTTTCCAACCCGTACGTGTTTTAGCTTCATGCCCTTTTTAAACTGTCCGCTACAAATGCGCGTAAAGGCAATGCGGTCACGATGCTTCGGATCCATATTTGCCTGAATTTTAAAAACGAAACCTGTGACTTTCTTTTCATCAGGCTCAATAAGACGCTCTTCTGCTTTTAGAGGTTGCGGCGGCGGGGCAAATTGTTCCAGCCCCCCCAATAATTCCTGCACACCAAAATTATTAATGGCAGAACCGAAAAACATTGGCGATAAATGCCCTTGGCGATAGGCTTCAATATCCATCTTTGGACAAACGCCCCTGACCATTTCAACTTCCTCACGCAGTTTTTCTGCCTGAAAGGGATCAAGTTTTTCGTCAATGAGCGGATCATCCAGACCTTTGCAGGTGATCCCCTCGTTAATATGGTCGCCCTTACCACGGTCAAAAAGCAAGAGTTCATCTTTAAGCAAGTTGTAACAGCCCTTAAAGTCACGACCCATCCCTATAGGCCATGATGCGGGAGATATATCCAAAGCAAGTCGCTGTTCGACTTCATCAATTAGTTCAAAAGGGTCTTGGCCGTCACGATCCATTTTATTGACGAAGGTAATAATCGGAATATCACGCAGGCGGCACACCTCAAAAAGCTTCAATGTTTGCGGCTCTATTCCCTTTGCGGCGTCAAGCACCATAATGGCACTATCCACAGCGGTCAGTGTTCTGTACGTGTCTTCGGAAAAGTCTTCGTGACCGGGTGTATCCAGCAAATTATATGTTACGCCGCCATGTTCGAATGTCATAACTGAAGATGCCACCGAAATCCCGCGTTCTTGTTCCACCTTCATCCAGTCAGAGCGTGCGCGGCGACGTTCTCCCTTGGCTTTTACTTCGCCTGCCATTTGGATAGCGCCACCAAAAAGGAGCAATTTTTCAGTCAGCGTTGTTTTACCGGCATCTGGGTGAGAAATGATGGCAAACGTACGGCGGTTATTAATAATATCCTGAAGCATGGAATGGTTTTAATCGTAACGAGCGGTCTTGTCTAGTACGGCTTAGTGAAAAGCCCTTGAATGCTCTTCACGGATCCAGCATTCAATAACGGTTTTCAGTTCATATGAGGGGCTGATATGGTGATGCCTAAGCACAGGAACAACCAGCTTAACAGCTTCCCCGTCTGAGAAGCCTTTATCAATCAGATTTTTATAAGCGTTTAGAACGATGCCTTTGCACTTACAATTATGTGGATCATCAGCATCTTCCAACAGATCTGCACAAGAGAGAGATTTAATTTTATGAGTTATATTATTTTTTGATTTTTTTTCCGTAAAGTTCAAGACGGTGATCTATTAAATCAAAACCAAGCTCATTGGCTATTTTTTCTTTCAACTTTTCAAGTTCGGCATTTTGGAATTCTATGACATCGCCTGTTTCCAGATCAATTAGGTGATGGTGATGATCTTCATTCACTTCATAGCGTGAAAAGTTTTCTTTAAATTCATGGCGAATGACCAGATTTAACTCATCTAGCATATTCAGCGTTCTATAAACCGTTGCCATAGAAATGGAGTCATCAAGGTTTTTGGCTCTTTCATATACGGCTTCAACAGAAGGGTGATCTTCTGACGTATCAAGTACTTGTAAAATAAGTTTTCTTTGCCCTGTCATTTTCAGGCCGGCATTTGCACATTTTTCTTCAAGATTGCTCATCGTTATCGATCCCTGAAATTTCAAAATAAGTTACACATTTATACAACGTCATACTCTTATTGTGCAAGAGGAGGTTTGTCGGAGCGAGAGTTTGAATCGAATTTAAAATGAGAGAAAGAGGACGTATCTTTTTTCTTTATAATACGGTATGCGGGAAGAGTTATAATAACATTTGTACCGACTTTTTCTTTGGATTTTATATCTAAAGATCCACCATGTAACTCTATCATTCCTTTGGCTATAGGAAGCCCCAGACCGGTGCCTTCAATCTCCGACTTTTTCTTAAAAGCGTCTTCCACGCGGCCAAATGGCTGTAATACATGGGCTAACTTGCTCTCCGGTATGCCATCGCCGTTATCTTTTATGGTTATTGATAAATCTTCATTTCTTTTAAATTCCGCGCTGATGGTAATGTTAGAGCTTTCGGGAGAGTATTTAATAGCATTTGAGACGATATTAATCATGGCTTGGCGAATTAAACGCTCATCAATCCTCAAAAGCGGCATATTTTCAGGAAGGCTGACAATTACGTCCATTTGCTTATCCTGGATTTGCGGCGTGAGCATACGAATAATTGTATCGGTAATTGTTGAAAGCGGTGTTTCATTATTGGCTAGCTTGATGCTACCCGCCTCAATTCGTGACATGTCGAGTATTTCATTGATTATCTCTAATAGATGACAGGCGCTATGATGGATATCACCTGTGTACTCACCATATTTCTTATCCCCCAGCGGCCCGTAAATTTGACTGATCAGCATTTCAGAAAAGCCGATGATTGCATTCAGCGGCGTACGTAATTCATGACTCATATTCGCGAGGAAGGACGACTTGGCGCGGTTCGAAGATTCCGCTTGCTCCTTTGCTTCACGTAAGGACTTCTCCATCCTTTTACGAAAAGTGATATCGATAAGCGTTGTAATTTGATACTTTTGGCCGTTTTCCAGATTTAGCGTTGTCAGAGTACATAGCGTTTCGGAAATTGCGTTATTTGCATTCAGTATTTTAATTTCACCAGAACTTCTAACGCCGCGTTCAATAAATTTTTTGTGATTGTATTTTGTTCGTTCTCTATCTTCCTCGCTTATATATTTGTAAAAAGGCTGATCAATAAGATCTACATCGCGCCAACCGAATAATCTGCTAAATCCCTTATTAATACGTACAACGTTTCCATCTTCATTTGTGACAATGATTCCAATATCGCTCGAATCAAAAACAGAAGAGAGAATGCCACGTTCGTCGATATCAAAATCTGCGTCTTTACGATGGAAGCTAAGCTCAAAAAGATTCTCTTTTGCACAAATAAGACGCGTACGTATATCAAGTATCGTATTAAAGGGTGTTTTTGAGTCTTCAGTAATCTGAATATCAGGGAAAATGTTTTTTAAATTAACCGTTTCATCAAAGTTTATGTGACTGAGTAGAGCGCGAGCTTTTGTATTTGCGGAAAGACAAAATAAGCTATCATCCTGACGCTGCGCAATAAGTTTGGGCATCGTATCATGTTCAAAAATTGATCTGTAATCAATGCTCAAGGTATGAACTCAAATGTTGTTTTATCTTTTAATTATATATACTTGGCTTATGAAAGGCAATTTTATGTCAATTAGAGGTATTATTTAAGCTTCAATATCTTTGATAAATTTTTGCAGATCACTTTCATCTTCATATTCTAAAATTGTAGAATCCTCGTCTGCATTTTCACGAACGTCTTCTTCTAGGGATTGTAAAAGCTCTTCTACATCTGCTCCGACTTCCAGTTTTGCGACTGAATAAGATAGCGTAATATCTTTCCCGATAACCTGTTTAAGCTGTTGACCCTGTTTTGTATCATGCGCCTCTCGCATAAAGCGGACAAAGCGCTCTATTGCTGATACGGCGCCCAAATGATCTGTATGTTTGAAGCAGAGAATAAACATGTCATTTTTATATCTGTAACCATCATCATAAAGACGCATCGTTTTCTTTAAGACGTTTGATGTAAAGATAAGGACATCTTCTCTGTGTTCCTTCGATAAGTTTTGGCGGATACTGGCAAAGCTATCAATGCAACCAACCGCTAGCCCCAGATAATCACCTCTACGCGCGCAGGCACTTAGTTCTCTGGTCAAATCCTCGACGACTACGTTTCTGCTTCGTAACCCTGTAAGGGGGTCAATGCCATTGCCTTCTTTGGCAAGATCGGTTTCAAAGCGAAGAAGACGTGAAATAAATTCGTTGGAAAGGTTTTGAAATTCGACATAAAGCTCTGTTTCCAGTGTTTTCGCACTAATTTGCGCGCATACTTTTCTGGAAATAGATATAAGGGCTTCTTTAATCTCATGAACACGCTCTAAAGACTTAAGGCTCATGAATGTTTCGTCATCTTTGACTTTCTTCAAAAGATCATTCAAAGGCTCATTACAATATAGGCAATCCCCTTCTTGCGAAGTCAGGAAATATGACAGCGCGATTTAGAACATTTGTACGATTTAAATGTTCGTCCAGTATATGCCCCAAATCGTCTTTTAAATTTTCAAATTCCATTTTGCTACCTTTTAATTCGGAATCCATTCTTTTTCTAACTCGTCAAGCGTATCACTTTTTATAGCTGCACGCACTTCCCGCATCAGTTTATTTATGACGGCAACATTATGTTGCGTCAATATCTGGAAGGCGAGTAATTCGCCCGCTTTAAACAGGTGATGTATATAGGCCTTTGAATAATCGCGGCTTGCAGGGATATCGAGGCTAGGGTCAAGAGGATCAGGGTCATCTTTATATCTTGCATTCAAAAGATTAATTTTCTCCGAAGGTGCACCTTTCATAAGAGCGTGACCATGACGAGCGATTCGGGTTGGCATTACACAATCAAAGGTATCTATGCCAAAAGGAATCGCTTTAAAAATGTCTTTGATACGCCCTATTCCCAGAAAATGTATGGGACGATCCGCAGCGTTATGATCACGGCACCATTCTAAAATACCATACATTTCTTCATCAGCGCCGCCCAGACACCCGCCTATCGCTGTCCCAAAGAAGGGACGGCTTGCCACGTATTGCGCACTCTCACGACGTAGATCTTCATAAATACCGCCTTGTACAACACCATAAAGCCCTTGTGTGCCGTCATGCATTTTTTCAAACGCCGTCAAAGAGCGGTCACCCCAGCGCATACTCATCTCCATGGATTTTGCCGTATAATCTTTTGAAACCTGATACGGCGTACATTCATCCATCTGCACAATCAAATCCGCGCCCAATTTGCGCTGTATATCCATAGAAATCTCAGGATTTAACATCAGTTTTCGACCATCCAGATATGATCTGAATTCTGCGCCCTCCTCTGTAATCTTCAGAAGGGAGTCGCCTTTTTTACGATTTGTGCCTTTAATTTCATCGGCACATGACGGATTACCCATTGAAAAAACCTGAAAGCCGCCTGAGTCGGTCAGCATGGGACCGTCCCACTGCATAAAATTATGTAGCCCGCCCATCTTTTGAACCAAATCTGCGCCCGGCTGGATCATAAGATGGTAAGCGTTTGAAAGAATAATATCGGTTTTTGCCTCACGCATTTGTATCGGTGATAAAGATTTGATTGAAGCCTTCGTCCCGCAAAAAATATAATTCGGTGTTTCTATTGTTCCATGCGGCGTTGTCAATGTCCCTGCTCTGGCGCCGTTTTTGGACGTGTGGGTAATTTCAAAGTTGAAATTCGGATAATCAATATTAGGATAGGTGGTCATAGATACGTTTCTCGGAATTTAAGATGCTAAAAACCCGCTGTAAGTATATTTTACAGCGGGTAGAAATAAATTTTATCTTGTGTGTGTGACATCAAGAATTAAACTTTATAACCATACTTATTTGGCTTCTAAAGCTTTCTCTACCTGGCCTTTAAGCTCACGAAGTTCCGGCTCAAGCTTTGTTTTTGCTGTGCCCTTAACAAATTCGTCAATGCCGCCTTTTTTATCAATCGTACGAAGACCATTTGCAGAAATTTTCAAACGAATAATTTTTTGCAAGGCTTCGCTGAATAATCCTGTTTCCTGGATATTTGGCAAAAAGCGACGTTTTGTACGCCTGTTAGAGTGGGAAACATTGTTTCCAACCATTGGTTTCTTACCTGTAATTGCACATTTACGTGACATTTCTCAATTCCTTATACTTAATCGACTTGGATTTAAAACAAAATGGCGGGTTAAAGTCAAGCAATAACACTCAAAAAGTCTTTAAAATTCTATCTCCGCCCACATGCTGCCACCGAATAGCGCAACCAGCATATATAATTGGGCAATAAAAACCATATAAAGAACGCGCTTTAAATGCTCAGGCTTTAACATCGCTGTTGCACCTTTTGAACCGCTCCAGCCCCTGGACATTTTGCGACCATTCAAATGCGAAACATCGCCGCCAAGCGTCATATCAAGCGTTTCTGATATTGTATGTAGCGGTGCGCCGCCATGATCATAATCATATTTACTAGACGTAGATAAAGATTTCAGTCCCGAAAAGGGCTTGGAATAAGGAACAATCAAAGTCGTCATAGCGAGCAAGCTGGCGGCAAATATATTCGGAACGAAGCCCATGAGCTTTTCTAGCATAAGAGCCATTTTACCTACATTATTATAAGTACCGTCATAGCCGTTTTTCCATGAAAGCGCCGCCAAGGCCGCATATATAAATAATAAGGGCAGCCCGCCCAAAACATACCAGATAAGCGGTGCGACGCATGCCTTATCATATAAACGCACAAAAACTTCGGCGCCCGTACGCGTCAGTGTGAAATCATCACGCGTTGAAAGATCAATACGGCTGGTATTGGCCAAACATAAAAATGTGCCATTACTCATTTTTGCGCCATGAATGACCTGATAAAGTCGCATACCATGATGAATGACGGCGCCTGTACTGATACAAAGTGAAATGACAATAATTTCAATCAGGCGGCTTTGCGGCAGAATCGGTGTTATTTCCTCCAGCCAGATGCCTAACGCTCCTACAAACAGAATCATCAGCAAGCTTATAATAAAACTGCGAAATAAAAGATCAGGCGCTTTTCTATTGATATTATCAAGCCGATCCGCCAGTTGACCAAAGCTTACATTTATCAGCCGCCAGAAAAACGGTACGGCGGAATTGAGGCGCGGTCCTGTGATGAAACCAATAATTAAAGCCATAAGCAGAGCAAATGCCGCATTGATAAAACGCTCCGGCGCAATAAACTGATGCGCAGAAATCAGGTCTTCGATCAGGTTAATAAGGTTTTCCATTTATTGTCATTTATGTCTTAATGAATTCTCTTGGTTTTCATGATACTCTAATTATCTCAATATTGTCAGACATAAGGAAAAGTATTTTGCTTTATAAACTCTACGATCTTCAACACGCCCTTCTCACCCCTACACGCTTGGCGGCGGAAACCACCAAATTCATGTTCCAAAATCCGTGGAATCCGCTTTCATACACCCAAATAGGACGCACCATGGGCGCTGGGGCGGAAATGGTCACACGCTTGACCAGACGTTTTGGTAAGCCTGAATTCTGTCTACATGAGACAAAAATTGACGGTAAAAAGGTAAGGATTAGTGAAAAAATAATTCTTGAAAAACCCTTCTGCACTTTGACAAGATTTTACCGCCATACGAAAAGAGATGATCCGAAAATACTTCTCGTCGCTCCGATGTCGGGACATTATGCCACATTGTTAAGAGGCACGGTCGAGGCTCTTCTTCCGCATCATGATGTATATGTTACGGAATGGATTGATGCCAGACAGGTTCCGAAAAGTGAAGGACGGTTCAATCTGGACGATTTTATCGATTATACGATGGAATTTATTCGCCATCTTGGCCCCGATGTTCACATTATCGCTGTTTGCCAGCCTGCTGTGCCTGTACTGGCCGCTTGTGCATTGATGGCAACGCAAAAAGATCCAAAACAACCCATGAGCATGACATTAATGGGCGGACCGATTGATCCGCGCATCTCCAAAACTGCTGTAACAGAATTGGCGGAAGAAAGACCATTAAGCTGGTTTGAAAATAATGTTGTGGTTGATGTGCCCTTTTATTATCCGGGCGGCAACCGCGAAGTTTATCCCGGCTTTATACAGCTCAGCGGCTTTATGTCGATGAATCTGGATAGTCACGTCGGTAAGTACGTAGATTTTTTCAACCATCTGGTTGTTGGTGATGGTGATTTAGCGGAAACACATCGTAAATTCTATAACGAATATCTGGCTGTAATGGACATTACCAAGGAATTTTACCTACAGACGGTTGAAACGGTATTCCAAAAACACTGCCTTGCCAAAAATAAAATGAAGTGGCGCGATCCTGCTACCGGCAAGTTACATGATGTTGTTCCTGCGGATATCAAAAAGACGGCATTGCTGACCATTGAAGGACAATTGGATGACATTTCTGCGCATGGTCAAACAACAGCCGCGCATACGTTATGTACGTCTCTTGCCGCGAATAAGCAATATCATCATTTTCAGGAAAATGTCGGTCACTACGGTATCTTTAATGGACGTAGATGGCGTCAACACATCATGCCGCGCATCCGTACTTTCATTCGTAAGTTAGACGACAAAACAACTGATGTTCCTGAGGCGGATCTAAAGCAGTCTCCAGTAAAAATGCCGAATCAATGGGACGTCAATAAACACGGATTAGAAGCGGTCCTTGAGCGGGAAAAGAAAAAGAAGACCGATTTAAAGCTCGTCAAAAACGGGTCAGGTTTTATTGAAGCTGCAGAGTAAAGAAATAATTGTGGCGATAGATACAGAACATCTATACCGCGTCCGTCAGTCTAAAAGAGCTAAAAGGCTTGCCTTACGGCTTGATCCGGTTGAGCGGGTGTTTGAATTAGTCGTGCCCCATAAGTGTTCTATGAATAAAGCATATGACTTTGCCGATCAATATGAAGGCTGGATGAAAGATAAGCTATCCGCTTTACCACAACAGGTATTTTTTGAAGATAATGCGATTATTCCTTTAAATGGCGTAGATGTGACGCTTAAAATCACAATAAATAAAGATTTTAAAAGGACTAAAATTATATTAGATAACAATATCTTATGTGTTAAAACTAATAAATTGGATTCAAGTGTACGTATATTAAGATGGATAAAAGCGTACAGCAAAAATATTCTTGAGATTAAATCTAAGGAAAAAGCCTTAAGTATATCAAAAGTAATAGAAAAAGTGACTGTGAGAGATACAAAGTCAAGATGGGGGAGCTGCTCCTCCGAAAATACACTTTCTTATTCTTGGCGGCTGATTTTTGCCCCTCCAGAAGCTTTAGATTATGTGGTTGCGCATGAGGTCGCACATTTACGACATTTGGATCACAGCAAAGATTTCTGGGCATTATGTCGCGAATTATCAAATGATTTTGTGAATGGACAATTCTGGATGAGGAGTCACGGGCAAGAATTGATGCGATATAGCGTAAAAAAAGCTTTATAATGCGTCTAAAACGCCCTGTAAAATAACCTGTGCCGCAAGAGCGTCTAGCTCTCCTGACTCCTTCATTTTATTCACAGACTTATCCACCATTTCTTTCACAGCTTCTGTGGATAACCTTTCATCCCATAGAAGGATGTTGGGGGATATTCCAAATATATCAGTATCTTGAAGCATTTGATCGGCAAAGGATTGAACGCGATCGCATCCCGGGCTTCTTGAACTGTCCATGTTGATAGGCCAGCCCAGAACATAATCTGTAATATCATAATCTTTTATAATAGGTATAAAGCTTCTTGATATCTTTTGTATATTTTGTCCTTTTGATTGTTCCAAGCGGCAAAGCAAGGGTGTGCATAGAATTGGAAACGGCAAGACCAATCGTCTTTTGACCGATATCAAGAGCCAGAATACGCTCTTTAGGTGAAAAACTGGCGATTTTGTCTGGTGTAAGAATAGGCATAAAATAAGTATATTATAACTTGTCACAATGCTCATAACATTTTAGGTTATAGAGCTTAAATACTAAATATTTTGGAAATATAGATGGATAGTGAAACAGTCAAAAAAGTAGCGCGCCTTGCGCGTCTCAAGCTTTCTGATGATAAGGAAGTTGATCTTCGTACAAAAGAAATGAGCGGGATCATATCATTCATAGAGCAATTGCAGGAACTTGACACGACAGGGGTTGAGCCATTGGCCAATCCAAATGATGAAATTCAGCGTTTACGTGAAGATCAAACGAATACCGGTGATACAGGTAATTCGGGAAGCGTACGTGTTTTGTCAAATGCGCCTGAAAGTAATAGCGGTTATTTTGTCGTACCAAAAATTATCGAGTAAGTCATGTTTGAGAATTTAAAGAAATTACCAGAAGAACAAAAACGCATATTACGCCTGGCTGTTACCATGTCGAGCGCGGTATTTCTAATTATGGCGGCATTGATGTGGTTTTTCAAAGAAGAAACAATGGATATGCTGGGTATGGACAGTACCTCAATTGATATTATTGCGAGTGCTTTATGTGTGATGGTTGTGATTGATTTGGTATTTGTAAAATCTATTATTGGAGAGGATAAGGCGAAATGAATATCGCAGATTTAACATTAGAAGAAACAGCTAGGAAACTGAAAAATAAAGAAGTTTCTTCTGTTGAGGTGACCAGCGAATATATATCGCGTATGGAAGCGCACAGGGATTTAAATGCCTACATCACAGAAACACCGGAGCTTGCCTTGGAACAGGCAAAACAAGCTGATAAGAATATTGCAGATAGTAAAGGTGGCGTTTTAGAGGGCATTCCTCTTGCCATAAAAGATTTGTTTTGCACAAAAAATGTCAAAACAACAGCGGCTAGTAACATTCTGGGTAATTTTATTCCTCCCTATGAATCAACGGTCAGCCAGAAATTATTAGATGCAGGTGCCGTGATGTTGGGGAAGACCAACCTTGACGAATTCGCCATGGGGTCCGCCAATACAACTAGTGCGTACGGTAATGTGATTAGTCCATGGAAAAAGAATGATAATAAAGATGAAAACCTTGTCCCTGGCGGATCATCTGGCGGCTCTGCTGCGGCAGTCGCAGCAAAATTATGTTTGGGCGCAACAGGTACGGACACAGGCGGATCAATTCGTCAGCCCGCAAGTTTCTGTGGAATTGTCGGGATCAAACCAACGTACGGGCGTTGTTCCAGATGGGGCATTATTGCTTTTGCCTCTTCTTTGGATCAGGCAGGAGTTTTTGCAGAAAATGTAAAAGACGCCGCAATATTGCTGGAGGCATCAAGTGGTTTCGATGCGAAAGATAGCACATCTGCAAATATACCAGTTCCTGATTTTTCAGCGGCAATGACCGGAGACGTACGGGGAATGAAAATTGGTATTCCCAAAGAATATCGTGTCGATAATATGCCAGAAGAGATTGAAAAATTATGGCAGCAAGGAATTGATTGGTTGAAATCAGCCGGCGCTGAAATTGTTGATGTCTCCCTGCCCCATACAAAATATGCCCTGCCCGCCTATTATATTATTGCACCGGCTGAGGCATCATCTAATTTGGCACGCTATGATGGTGTGCGTTATGGCCTTCGTTCCGATGAAGATGTATTGCAGGAAATGTATGAAGCCACCCGCGCCGCAGGTTTTGGGGATGAGGTGAAACGCCGTATTATGATTGGTACGTACGTGCTGTCCGCAGGATATTACGATGCATATTATATTAAAGCGCAACAAATACGTCGTTTAATCCGTCAGGATTTTATCAATGCCTTTGAAAAATGCGACGCATTACTAACACCGGCCACTCCCTCTGCTGCTTTTGCAATCGGTGAAAATGAAGATGATCCGATAAAAATGTACTTGAATGATGTTTTTACGGTATCATTAAACCTAGCAGGATTGCCCGGCATGTCGGTACCCGCAGGTTTAGATGAAAATGGTCTGCCGCTTGGGTTGCAAATTATCGGGAAAGCCTGGGATGAAGAAACCATATTTAAAGTTGGTGGCGTTTTAGAGGAGGCAGCCGATTTTAAAGCAAAAGCTTATAGGTGAGCATTATGACCCGATTTATTCCACTATTTTTGAGTGTACTGACAATTATGTTTGTATGCATTTTTACAAATTCAGTTCACGCGCAAAGTTATATAGACAAGCTACAGCCGATAACAAAGACACAGGCAAACGAGTTTTATGCCACGTGTTTGGAACAAAACTACCCCGCGAATACAACCGAGTCAAAAGAGCTGTTCTGTTCTTGTTCTTCGGCTAATTTCTTTGAAAGATTATCGCAAGGCGATATTAATGATCTGCAGTTTGAAGAGACAAGACAAGCGGCAAAAGCAAAAGAAAAGTTACTTCAATATGTTTACTTGCCGTGTATAAAAACAACGGCAACAGATATCATTTCAGAAGAATGCTACTCTAGTACATACCTTGATGATTATCCGCATATTAGTAAAAACCAGTTTTGTGCATGCCAGATGCAGCGTACGAAAGTTGTTTTTAGAAATGGCTTAGGCGCTATGATTAACGAGGCTCAGGAAAATGTTGATGCTACTTTGGCCGATCCGATATCAAGCTTTCTGAAAGGCGATTATTATCAAAGCCAAGTAGAGATCATCACACCCATATGCATGTCAAACGCAACAATAACAGTTGAAAAACTAACGCCTCTAGTTGCTGCCCCTGCCCCGTTGGTTGTAAAGCCAACTGATCATAATCATAGCCATGGAAACGGTGGCAATGAGACAGGAGCAAATAACGGGAATGCGGTTAATCCCAACCCGATACAGGTTGCGAGTGTTGATACGGAACCAAAAGAAACGAAGCCGCCTGTTAAGCAAGTAAAAACGAAAAAGGTTTGTACAGCCAGAGTGCCTTACGGTGAGGCTTATAAAAAAGAAAACATAAGATTACAAATAGTTGAAGAAGAAGGATAAAGAATGACGACAAGTACTCTGATCAAAGGAGAGACAGGTGAATGGGAAGTGGTCATTGGCCTGGAAGTTCATGCACAGGTGATTGCCAACACGAAACTTTTTTCAGATGCAAAGGCCGAGTTTGGAGCCGCCCCGAATGAACAAGTGTCTTTTGTTGATGCAGCTATGCCGGGAATGTTACCCGTTTTGAACGAAAAATGTGTTGAACAAGCCGTACGTACGGGGCTTGGTTTGAATGCGCAAATTAATGAATTATCTGTGTTTGAACGTAAAAATTATTTTTATCCTGACCTGCCGCAAGGCTATCAGATTTCACAATTTGAGCATCCTATCGTCGGGACGGGTGTGATTGAAATTGATCTTCCTGACGGGACAACGAAAGAAATCGGTATTACGCGCCTTCATCTTGAACAAGATGCAGGAAAGTCCATTCATGACCAGCATCCAACCAAATCATATGTTGATTTAAATCGTTCGGGCTGTGCTTTGATGGAGATTGTGTCCGAACCAGATATTCGCGGACCCGAAGAAGCGGTTGCATACCTATCCAAATTACGCATGATTTTACGTTATCTGGAAACATGTGACGGGAATATGGAAGAAGGATCAATGCGTGCGGACGTGAATGTGTCTGTACGTCGTCCCAATGCCGAATTAGGAACACGTGCAGAAATTAAAAATGTTAACTCTTTAAGAGCTGTTCAGCAGGCCATTAATTTTGAAGTTCAGCGGCAGATTGAGATTATTGAAGATGGTGGCGAGGTTCATCAGGAAACCAGATTATGGGATCCGGATAAACAGGAAACTCGTTCTATGCGTTCAAAAGAAGAAGCCCATGATTATCGCTATTTCCCTGATCCTGATCTTCTGCCTGTGCAATTAGAATCAAAATGGGTTGCCGATATTAAAGAGACACTTCCCGAATTACCGGATCAAAAAAAGCATCGCTTTATGGAGACGTACGGCTTGAGCCTTTATGACGCGTCAATTCTTATTGCGGAGCGTATTCGAGCCGATTATTTTGAGAATGTAGTAAAAGTCGGTAAAGACGCAAAGCTGTCCGCAAACTGGGTTATAAACGAACTTCTGGGGGCGCTGAATAAAGATAGTCAAAGCCTTTCAGAAACGAAAGTTGAAGCATCACAACTTGGCGGTCTTATTCTTCTCATTAAAAATGACACTATATCCGGAAAGATTGCCAAAGATGTTTTTGCGGAGATGTACGCGTCTGGTAACGACGCTGACGCCATTGTCGAAGAAAAAGGCTTAAAGCAAGTTACTGATACGGGTGAGATAGAAAGTATTATTGACGAGGTTATCAAAGAGAATCCAGATAATGTTGCCGCCTATCGCAGCGGTAAGGACAAACTTTTTGGTTTTTTTGTCGGTCAAGTCATGAAAAAGACGAGCGGTAAGGCAAACCCCGCTATGGTGAACGAAATATTGAAAACAAAGCTATCTTAAACTTATGATAGCGGCGTTCGGTTGGAAATGGTAAAATATATCTTATGAATGATGTTTTACAAAAAGGCGACGCCGCTCCTCTCCTCTATACAAAGCAAGGACGCAAAAGAATTACCGTTGGTATTTCTTGGGATACACCTGAAATTATGCCGGAAAGACCGGAAGCATTTGTATCCAATCTGGATGAAGGTACGAGCGATTATGACGTAGAGATGGACGTAACTGTTGGTTTTATCCAAGATACGTATGATCTTGATCTCATCTGTTTGATTTATAACGATATGAATGAATTGATTGATGCCGTATCGCCTGCTCCAGAGGAAAATGTTGATCTAAGCGGTGCTATATATCATTCAGGTGACGATACTGCAGGTGTAAGTGCAGGCGATGATGAACAGATTTCGATTGAGTTGGAACATTTACCTGACAATATTCATCACATGGTATTTATTTCTGTTATCCAAAGCGGGCACACATACGGTGAGGTTTTAAATGCCCAATGCCGTATAGCTGATGGAAAAACCGATAATAATCTCTTGAAATTTTCTCTCGGGCAATATGACCCGGAAAGAAAGAATAAAACAGCGTGTATTATGGCATCCATATTTAGGCATCCCACAAATAGCGAATGGTATGTGAAGAGAATCTCTGAGTTTCGTATTGATAAGGAAATCGAAAACTGGGGTGATGAGGCACAAAAGTCCCTTTAACATAGATAATAGTTTATTCACCGACGAACATCGTTTATAACCCTACTTATGTCACTCATAGCTAAAATTGCGCCATTAAAAGGCCGTCATGAAGAATTGTCGGTATTGATGTCTCAGCCTGATTTATCAGGAGAAGACATTGTTAAGCTGTCAAAGGAATATGCCGATTTGACCCCAATTGTCGAGGCGATCACATCTTATGAGCAGGCTTTAGGAGAGCAGGAAGAGCTTCAAGAGCTTTTATCCGACCCTGATATGAAAGACATGGCGCAAGAAGATCATGTACGTTTATCAAAATTAATCCCTGATTTAGAGCAAAAAATCAGAATGGCGCTTATTCCAAAGGACGAGGCAGATACTAAAAATGCCATCATGGAAATACGCGCTGGTACCGGCGGTGACGAAGCCGCCCTTTTTGCTGCGGATTTATACGCGATGTATAAAGGTTATGCTGCTGAAAGAGGATGGCAGTTAAATTTGATTGAGGCATCTGAAAGTGAAGTGGGAGGATATAAGCAAGTATCGTGTGAAATCAAAGGGTCAGACGTTTTTTCTAAATTAAAATTTGAATCAGGCGTACACCGCGTGCAACGTGTTCCCAAAACAGAAACACAGGGGCGCATTCATACGTCCGCGGCAACTGTTGCCGTGTTACCGGAAGCCGAAGACGTTGATGTACAAATAGACGAAGCCAGAGACCTGCGTATTGATACATATCGTTCACAGGGCGCAGGGGGTCAGCACGTCAATACAACCGACTCAGCTGTACGTATTACCCATATTCCGACCGGAATAGTTGTTGAAATGCAGGAAGAACGCTCACAACACAAAAACAAAGCCAAAGCGATGACAATGTTACGCGCACGTATTTACGAAGAACAATGGCGTGCATTACAGGAAGAGCGGGCGGCGGATAGAAAATCTCAAGTTGGTTCGGGTGACAGGTCGGAGCGTATTCGCACCTATAACTTTCCGCAAGGACGTGTCAGCGATCATCGTATAAACTTGACGCTTTATAAGCTGGATGAAGTTATTGCAGGCGCAGCATTAGGTGAAATTATTGATTCCCTGATCGCAGAAGATCAAGCAGATAAGCTATCCGAAATTGAATAAGCCAAGACGAATGATTCTTCAATCTGTTATCAATCAATATAAAACCCTCCCCCCAAAAGACGTACGTCTGATTATACAAAAAATTCTGAATATTTCTGATGAGGAATGGCTTTTAAATAAAGACAAAGCTTTATCCGATATAGAAAACAAAATGATAGAACGCGTCATGCAGAGGCGTCTGAACGGCGAACCTGTTGCACGCATTTTTCAAGAATGGGAATTCTGGGGCTTAGAATTTCATTTATCAAAAGACACATTGGTGCCGCGCCCGGACACTGAAACTATTATCGATTTTGTTCTGAAAACACAGAATATGCCGCCTGCATCTATACTGGATTTAGGAACGGGTTCGGGGTGCATTTTGATTTCTCTTCTAAAAGAATATGAAGACGCATTCGGGGTTGGTATAGATATTTCAGCAGGCGCCCTTAAAACCGCAAGAAGAAATGCCGTACGTCATGATGTCTTTAAACGCAGTGAGTTTATTAAAGCCGACTGGACGATGCCGATTGAAGGCACATTCGATGTTATCGTTTCAAACCCGCCCTATATCGAAACCTCCGTGATCGAATCTCTACAACCGGAAGTGAGAGAGCATGATCCATATATTGCCCTTGATGGTGGTGAAGACGGACTTGATTCTATAAAAATTATACTTGAAAAAATAAAAAGCCATACATCAGATAACACTTCCATATTTTTTGAGATAGGATATAACCAAACCGATAGTGTTATGAAACTGATTGATAAATATGGTTTTTATACAAAAGACGTATATAAAGATTTATCAGGTCATGACCGTGTTATCGAATTTGCTTTTGGGGATAAGATAAAAAAAAATGAGTCGCAGGGTTGATTGATTTTTCCCATTAAATATAAGCTTAGAACAATACAACAAAGCGAACGGTAACCGACAATTTTAATTGTACGAACAGATTTATTAATTTAAATCGTCATGTTGAATGAATTCATGTACACTGTACGTGTGATTCGGGAAACTGTATGTGTGGATAAATTTTAACTTAATATGGCTAAAGAGAACGTGAAATAATGAGACCTAATTCAAATAAGCGCCCTAGAGGACGCAATAACAACAACAACAACAATAATAATAACCGTCGCAATAATAATAACCGCTCACAGGTTTTTGATAGCAACGGGCCGGATGTACGTATTCGTGGAACCGCCTTTCAGGTGAATGAAAAATATGTGGCTTTGGCTAAAGATGCATCAACAAGCGGCGATCTGGTTTTGGCTCAAAGCTACTTACAATATGCAGAGCATTATCAGCGCCTGATTAATGGTTGGAATAAGGAAGATGAAGACCAGAATAAAATAAAAGCCGCAAGGGAAGCTGAAAAAGCAGAAAAAATGGCTGCTGCTAAAAAGCAAGAAGACGAATTATCTTTGCCTGACAGCATTCTAACGCCTGTGTCAAAAGAACATGATAGTTTGCAAGATGCCTAGAATTTTAAAAAATAACTTTTATTATTAAGGCAGTTTTTACTGCCTTTTTTATTGGAGAAAATATGACACAAAATTTTGAAATATTAAGTGCGGAAGATGTTCAAAATCATCTCAAATCACTCTCCGGATGGGAGGTTAAAAATAATGGCTTAAGCCGTTATTTTGAATTTAAGAATTTTATAGAAGCCTTTGCCTTTATCTCCAAAGTCGCGATAACTGTAGAGAAACTTAATCACCATCCAGAAATCTTCAATTCTTATAATCGAGTAACAATAAGCGGGCTGTGTACGCATGACGCCAATAATGCAATCACAACATTAGATATTGAACTCGCCCGACAGATTTCTAAATTATAGTATATAGTTGAAAATACATTATTAGAATAAAGAGAATATTATGGACTTTGAACGCTTTACTGAAAAATCTCGTGGATTCATGCAAAAGGCACAAACGCTTGCCATGCGCAATAATCACCAATCGCTAGAGCCAGAACATTTGTTAAATGTCATGCTGGATGATGAAGACGGGCAGATTGTAAAACTAATACAAAATGCAGATGGTGACTTGCAACGTTTAAAGAAAGATCTTGAGCGTGAAATTGCTGGCTTCCCAAGCGTTGAAGGGCCAGGCGCAGGTGGATTAAGACTTTCTAATGATCTTGCGAAAATCATGGATAATGCAGTGAATATTGCCGAGAAATCCGGCGATAAGTTTGTAACGGCAGAGCGTATATTACAGGCAATGTCGATGGCAAAAAAAGCCAACATTGTTGATTTACTCGAATCATCGGGCTTAAAAGACGCTGCGTTAAACCAGGCGATCAATAATATACGTAAGGGCCGCACAGCCGACACGGCGAATGCTGAAAACGCTTTTGACGCGCTGAATAAATATGCACAAGATGTAACCCAAAAGGCCAAAGATGGAAAACTTGATCCTGTTATCGGGCGTTTGGAAGAGATTAGACGTACCGTTCAGGTACTTTCAAGACGTACAAAAAATAATCCTGTTTTGATCGGTGAGCCAGGCGTGGGTAAGACAGCCATTATTGAAGGGCTGGCACAGAGAATGGTTAACGGCGATGTACCTGAGTCTTTAAGAAATAAAAAACTCATGTCTCTTGATTTAGGCGCCCTCCTCGCCGGTGCGAAATATCGCGGCGAATTTGAAGAACGGTTGAAAGCGGTTTTAGATGAAATTAAATCAGCTGATGGCGAGATTGTGCTGTTTTTAGATGAACTACATACAATCGTTGGGGCGGGTAAAGCCGAAGGCGCTATGGATGCCGGAAATATGCTCAAACCCGCCCTCGCCCGTGGTGAGCTTCATATGGTGGGCGCTACGACTTTGGACGAATATCGCCAAAATATTGAAAAAGATGCCGCCTTAGCACGTCGTTTTCAGCCCGTTTTTGTTGAAGAGCCGACTGTCGAGGATACTATATCCATTCTGCGCGGTATTAAGGAAAAATATGAACTGCACCATGGTGTACGTGTTATGGATTCGGCGCTGGTGGCGGCGGCAACCCTATCGAACCGTTATATTACAGACCGTTTCCTGCCGGATAAGGCCATTGACCTTATGGATGAAGCATCTGCAAGATTACGTATGCAGGTTGATAGCAAGCCGGAAGAAATTGAAGTTTTAGACCGGCGCATTATTCAATTAAAAATCGAGCGTGAGGCTTTAAAAAAGGAAAGCGATGATGCATCGAAGCAGCGTTTAACGAAACTTGATGAAGAATTGAACGAGCTGGAGGCAAAATCTGCCGATCTGACGTCACAATGGTTGACCGAAAAAGAAAAACTTAACTCTGCACAAAAAGCGACAGAAGAGCTGGATCGTGCTCGTATTGATTTGGAGAAAGCAGAGCGCGAAGGCCGTTGGGAAGATGCGAGTAAATTTAAATATAGTGTCATTCCCGAATTGGAAAAAAAATTGAATGAAAGTGAACATCTTTCAAAATCTTCATTGATTAATGAAGAAGTTACACCGGATGACATAGCCGATATTGTATCGCGCTGGACAGGTATTCCCATTGATAAGATGATGGAAGGTGAGCGTGAAAAACTTTTAAATATGGAAGAAATGCTGCGCAAACGCGTGATTGGTCAGGAAGAAGCCATCAATGCGATATCACAATCGATTCGTCGCAGTCGTGCCGGCCTTCAAGACCCGCAAAGACCTATGGGGTCATTCATGTTTTTAGGCCCGACAGGTGTTGGTAAAACAGAATTAACCAAAGCGCTTGCAGAGTTTTTATTCGATGATGATTTGGCTATGCTGCGTCTGGATATGTCTGAATATATGGAGAAACATTCCGTGGCGCGTATTATTGGCGCTCCGCCAGGATATGTGGGGTATGAAGAAGGCGGTGATTTGACCGAAGCCGTGCGCCGTCGCCCCTATCAAGTGATTCTATTTGATGAAATTGAAAAAGCGCATCCTGACGTATTCAACATTTTACTACAGGTTTTGGATGACGGACGTTTGACCGATGGTCAGGGACGTACGGTTAATTTTTCAAATACTATTTTAATCATGACGTCTAATTTAGGGTCGGAGCATCTTGTCAATTTGCTTGATGATCAAAGCGTTGATTTGGTGCGTGAGAAAGTAATGGACGTCGTACGTGCATCTTTCCGTCCCGAATTTTTGAATCGTCTTGATGAAATTGTGTTGTTCCAAAGATTAAGCCGCGAAAATATGACAGGAATTGTCGATATACAATTATCCCATTTGCAGCGCCTTCTATCGGACAGACACATTACGTTAGAAATTGATGAGAAAGCCAAAAAATGGCTTGGTGATAAGGGGTATGATCCCGCTTATGGCGCAAGGCCTTTAAAACGTACGATTCAAAGAGAAGTCCAAAACGAACTTGCCGAGATGATTTTGCAAGGGGACATCTCTGACGGCTCTATTGTGATGATCAGTGAAGACAAAACGGGATTATCATTCAAGATAGATAAGAAGATAAAAGCCGCCGCTTAATATATGTAGCTTTTGCTTCCGTATAATTCTTGATATGATATTAAATATGAATCGTATCTGGCTATTACCCACCCTATTTCTATTATCTTCTTGCTCGACACTGCTTGATGAGTCAACGCAGGAGGTGATGTTCACAACGCCGGGTGCGGTTAATAGTATGTGCGAAATTGATACGGGCGAGGTGTCGTATAAGGTTCACCCACCTGAAGAAATTATTATGATGAAAACGGATGATCAGTTAGAAGTTCGTTGCTTGGCAGATGGGAATCGCGAAAAAATAGCTATTATAGAACCTGTACTATCCAATAATACGTTTTTGAATTTGGGAAATGGATTTGTTCCGGGCTTTGCTTTGGATGAACATACAAAGGCACATTACATTTATCCTGATGAGATTATTGTTGATTTCACCAATATTCCTTTCAAAAAAGCGAGACAGCCATCCTATGCTGTTAATCCTGCGGCACCGAATATAGAACATATTGATCCAACCATGGGAGGGTTTCCGGCTATCAATAATTCCGATTTAGATGGTGCACCTGTTTTGAAAGAAAGACAAAGCAAAGCATATCTGACAAATAACCCTGATTCTATTAATTATCAGCCTGAAAAACCGGCTCCTATAAAATAATTACGTATCTTTCCACTCGTGAAACCATTTTAATGCCTCTTCAGGGGTTGTTGTACGCGTACCGATAAGCGACGAAACTCTATTCAAACTATCGGCATAATATGCGCTGAGCTCCTCCATGATTTCGGCAGATACTGAATTATCTTTGATCAAGTTCGGAAATCTGACCGTATCGGTAATAACTGAATTCAAGGCTTCAAAGTCGAGATAGAAAGCCAGATCTTTCATAAAGTTTTTCTGGAAGTCCTCAGGAAGAGCTTTGTAGATACTCGTAGCAATGGCTTCCTTTTCATCTGCAAAAAACCTGCAACGGTGAAGATGAGAAGCGATGCAATAAAGAATGTCACCATAAAGAGCCAGTTCCCAGTCTATGATGACCAAGCGCCCGTTTTCTTGCTCAATCATGTTTGCACGGTGTATATCTGAATGAATAAGACGCCATGGGCGCTTAGTAAGTTGACCGGCTCTTATCAAAAACTGCTCAAAGGGATCTTTTGGTACGCCTAGAAAATCATATATTTCTCTATGAGCGCGACCTTGTTCTTCATAAGTTAACCATGACTTCTCCAAAATCTTTTCAAAGAAAATTAACGGAGGTCCTTTTTGCGGCCAATCTGTAGAAATAACATTAGAAACATTTAAATCCAAAGCCACAATTTTTTTGTAAAAGCTGGTTATTTCATTTATATGGTGTTGCGTAATTTTTTGTCCGGGAGGGCAAATTTCATCTATTAGAGAGCCTTGAATAAATTCATGAACCTGAAATGACATATCTGTTGAAACATACAGTAATTTGGGCGCGGATATGCCACTGGCGTCTATAAGATTATAAACATCATGTTCTGCAAAAGGCTTGGGATCATATTGCACCGTTCCCTTTTTAGCGAAACGAAATAAGAGGGCGCGCCCATCCCGCACAAGCCGATAGTTATCATTATAAAATCCTGCTAAAACGCTTTGTTGTCTGGCGAGGATCGCAAGCTGCGCCCACTCTTCATGTGAATAATTGTGATACTCTAAATTTGTGTAAGACATTTTAGTTATTTTCCGGCTAGGTATATCTCAACTTCACATACCTCTCCGCCTTTCACAAGCCCAGAGCAACGCTGATAACCAGAAGAAAGCGTATTTTCAGGTAAAAGGACACGCAGAGTATTATCATCGCTATCAATCTTCTGCCCTCCCCCTAAATAATAACTAAAATTCTTTGATAATTTTCGCCATGTATATGCGCTCATTAGCGGAGATTCGAACTCGCCTAAATTCAGGGCAATCCTTTGCTGGTTATCTTCACTATCTGTTGAAGATTTAAATTTAAAAGGAACATCCGGAGTATTTTCTACCAAGATAATATCTTGCGCATATAAAATCGTACCATCATAGTCTATTTCTAACATTTTCGGTAAAGGACGGCCGAAGTTTTTACCCACAGATTTGCTTGTGACATCCAGATAATATTTACCGGGCGGAATTAAAGAGAACAGATAAAAACCGTCGGGGCCAGTTAACGTTTTTTGTTCCATCTCGCCGTACATATTATAAAGCGCAATACCAATATTTGAGAGTGGTTCGGTGCGCCCATCTGCATATTTTTTATACGCAGTGCCATCTACTTCACCGGAAAAATGAACCGGGAATTCCATATATATATTATTTCCGGTACGCGGCATCACAGAGTGCCCTTTCGTGCCTGATATCCAGAACGGATCACTCAAGCTAGAATTATCCAAATAGATATCTGTCACAAGGCTAGGGCGAAAACGTGTTAGATAGGCGAGGCCATCAGCGTTCGTAAAACCACCCCCCGAATTTTGCGGGGCAATGATGCGGGCATTATCAATCGGCTCATCATCGCCGTCGAACTCATAGTTTCCATCTTTATCCAAATAGACAAGCGCGCTAAGCGTTCCAAAGTTTGTTAATGTATCTCTGGTCATTATAAGATCACCCGAAACGGGTTCTTGTGCCAGACTAAAGCGTGTATTCAGAGTTGTCTCAAAATCTCCATCGCTACCATAGCTCACTCTTGGTGTAATGATAGCTTCATCCAGCCGCCAGTTCAGCTGCCCCGAATAACGTGTTGTTTCATCATCCTGAAAAGAATGATTGATGTCCAGCTGGCTATCAAGCGTATTATTGAAACGATATTTCCAAAAAGCAGAAAGAAGCTCTAAATCTGTATCGGGCTTGAAATCATATTGCGCTAGTCCCCTAAAAAGACTTCGTCCATAATACCCCGTAATGGCACTTGTGCCGCCATATTCTGCGCCGTCTTCCTGTAAATCACTATCGACAAAATCCAAATCCTGATTAAAACCAAATCGATTGAACTGGGTATTCACCGTAACATTTCCGCTTCTGATCGCGTCATTATTGGAATTAACATCATATCTGAAATTTGCGGCATAGCGCGGACTGATACCAAAATCAATATTCAGGGGACCTTCGAAACTATATCGATTTGAAAAAACTGTGACAATATCGCCATCGCCATCCGGATCATATCCATCTGTTGAAACATCTAAGTCAGCGCGCGCTCTATGAAACCCGAATTGTCGTGTGGCACTTAATTCTGTTTTGGCTTCGCCTTGCTCGTCTGTTGCAACGCCTGCATTGATTAAAGCTTCCTTATAAGACGTCGATAAGGCCGCGCTTGCATATGCTTTGTCATCACCATCTTCTTGCCGATATCGGCCACCTAGGCGCAAGGCACTTTGTTCCAAAATGGGAATTTCATAAAACCCTACAAGATGCGGCGTATTTTGATCTTCGCTTTCGCGTTCATTTTGTAAATAAAATTGACGGTCCTGGAATGTGAGAGATAAATCGTAAATAGCACCAGATTCTGCCAGTTTATTTCGGTCATAGGGGATGTTTATAACCTCTTCTCTTACTTCACCTTGCGGGCCATAGGCGACAATTCGAAAAAAATTACGGTCAGAAAACAGCGATACATTCTCAAAGGCGTAATAGCCTTCCTGGTCGGTTTCCTGAAATGAAACCAGGGAATTATTTCGATAAAGTTCAATATCCCAATTTGGAAAGTAATATCCCTCTATGCGGGTTGAGGGCAATGTGAAATTAACAAGAGGATCCCTATTCGTAATCCTTATTCCTGTTTCGGGGGATGCGTTACCCGTGATGGGCAAGCGTGTCGGTGTTAAATCCCCTACTTCAAAACGTCGCGCTTTCAAACTGCCCAATAATTCCGGATCGGCAGATTCTTGCAAGTATGTGACACGGGCGCTGAATAATCCGTCTTCATCATTAAAAGCAGAATTCGTCGTGAGAGCGCCCTTCATAAACTCACCCGCCGTACGTACGTTCGCAAATGTTTCAAGTTCGGTATCTCTGTTTTTTGCTTCGCGGTATCTTGTACGTGTTGTAATATCTGCAACAGGTACATCTATCCAGTCGTAATCTTCCGTATCATATCTTGGCAGAGAGGCTGGTTCGCGATTATTTCGCGTAAATGACTTTTTACGCCGTTCAAAACGTTTTGTCGCAGGAAAAGCGATATCAGGATCAAGGATAAGACGCTGTGTTGCGATATCAGTATCAATATCCATACCGAACCATTCTTCGATAGTATCGATAGGTGCCATAACATCTTCGTCTAAAATAATGGCGTTTTGCGGTAATTTAAACTCTGTCCCGTTGGACGTGATTAAACCTGAATCAAAATCAAAGACGTATCGTTTGCTCTCTGACAAGTACCATCCGGAAAAGGTACGTGTGTCTGCATCATATTCTATCGGAAATTCTAAAACGCTGATTAAATCTCTTAAAGATATTAAAACCGTATCGCCGGAAATTTCCGCAAATACGTTTCCTTCTACTTTCAAGCGTGGAGGAATGACAATATCAAAAATCAGAATTTCACCGTCCGGCATCCCTCTTAAGTCTAATTCTTTTTCCAATATACCGGTTTCTTCCATAAACGTGTCGGCTTGATCGAATCCTTTTCCGATACGTTTTAAAAATTCGTCAGCTATTTTTTGATTATAATATGCCGCGTCCTGCGCATGTACTGTGTGAAATGCGGGAGTAAATAATATCAATAATAATGCAGAAATTTTGAATAATCTCTGTCTGGAATTTAAAATCATAAAAGAACAGCCTGAATAAAAGCTTATAGTATAAGGCCTATACGCAAAGAATGTGCCAGTTACTGAAAGCATTTTAGTACGGAACACCGTTTTTGAACATCTATACTTTTGATTTTAAATAGAATCAAAATTTAAATAACTTTTTAACTAATTTCAAAATATACTAAGGTAGGAAAGGATTTTTAGTAATATTCACAAGGTATTACAACAAAATGATCAACTATTGATCTGGAAGAAATTAAAGATTACAATTAATTCGGTTTTATATTTCGACCACCACACCACCACTTTTTAACTTAACTTCAAGGAGAAACCTAATGAAAGTGACTAACATAAAAAAGATAGCCTTAGCTGGCGTCGCGGTAATGGCCCTAGGATTTGGCGCCAACCAGGCACATGCTCAGGCAACTGCCACGTTTGGATCAACATTTACAACAGCCGCAGCATTGAGTGCCACCGCAGGTGATATTCTGGACTTCGGGACATGGGCCGTCGTTAGAGCGGGTGTAGAGACACCTACTATTATACAAGCAGCGACTGTCGGCGCACCCACAGTCGGTACCGTTGGTGGTGTAACAGCCTCTACTGTAACGAATACAGTGCCGCCGGCCACAGCAGGTAGTATTGAAGTAAACTCACCTATAACCGGCGATGTGCAGCTACGTCAAGTAACATTGTCTAGTTTTTCAGAGCCTACATTAACACTATCAGCGATTACATATGCTGACGGTAACGGTAATAGTGGAACACTTCCCACTGTATTTGACCCGACTGAGGTTATCAATGTACAGGCTGCAGGTGTAGATGAAACAGTTGGTTTCGGTGGAACGATTACAATTTCCGGAACACCAGCCGCTGCAACGCCATTTACAGATGCTACTGTAACAGTCGAATTTGCTTATTAATTTTTAGCAATATCATAAATTTGAAAAGGCGCTTTTTGAGCGCCTTTTTTTTATCTGACCGGGAAGCTTTTTTCAGTTAGCAACGTATATTCATTTTTATTACCCTCAGCTTTGTAATACTGAATAAGAAGAGTGCCGGGATTAAGTTGGCTCTCTGTTGTATTAATTTTAAAGTTTCTGGTCGTGATTTCATTGAAAATACTTGCGTTTCCATATTGCGAAATAAGCTTACGTTCGCCTCCATTTGGTGTGTAATAAACCAAAATTTGCCCGACAGCACCGTGGATACCAGTACGTGTGATCGGCACATTTACAATCACGCGAGATGTTTTCTCATTTAGTGAAAATGACGGCTCACCAATTGTAAAGGAAGCGTCATAGCTGCCTGAACGATAAACAATGGGTATTGAATATGATGTGTATATCTGGGCACCCAGGGAGTTCTCTTTTTCCCCTAGTTCATTAAATGTCTCTTCGCGTACAGACAGACTAGGGATGATTTCGAATCTTAAATGTGATTTATATTCCCCATCGGTAAGATCTGCGGGGCGACGTACACCGACACGTACAACTTGCGTTTCATTTGGTTTCAATGTGATTTGCCTAGGGCTAAAGATCGCAAAATCTGACAAATCAGTATTTTGTTCTTTTTGTTCTTCGGTCGCATCGAGGTAACCCCCATTGCCTTCTTGCTGATAAAGTTGCGTCCAGCTAATCCGATATGTATTTGTATCATTACTAGGATTTACAAGAACAATTTCATTTGATCTATCACGCCCTTCCATAGTGACTTGTAAAGGCGATATCAACAGATTTGCTCTCAAGTTTGTTGCGCTTACTATTAATACTGTAAAAATAGTTAGTGCAAAAAAGAAGTGTGCTTTTTTAAACATCATAATTTTCCTTTTTTAATAAATAATATTCATTGTTAATGTACCATTGAAAGTTGCATTCGGTGTGTAAGGCGTACCATTACCCGTTGTCCGAATTCGCCCGCCAAGCTCAACCAAGAAGCTTCTCCAGAAGCATCAGTAGTGGGATCGTGCCTCGTTTGAAAGCCGCCTAACCTGAAATCGACACCAGGGCCACTCATTTGACCGTCTAAAGTCACAGTAACGCTGGTTATGGCTGTATTGGGCGGCGCACCTGATAATAAATAAAGTCCGCGTGTCGGGGGAGTAATGATCGTATATGCTGCGTCAACCCGACCCAAATTGTTATTCGGCCTGACGCGCAAAACATAACGATCATCGTTATCCGCAACAATAGCCCTGCCGAAATCAAGTAATTCCAATTGAGTAATCGTTTGTGCAGATGCATGATTGCAAAAAGCTAAATAGCTTCCAAAAACACTTATAAAAACAACGATAATATATTTCATATCTTTTCCAAAAATTCCTCTTTGAATATAAAGAGTTGTTCGTCATTAGGAAAGATAAAACCTGCCCCTTCAGGTTAGTAGATAATATTTAATGTCATAAGAGCATTATATGTTGCTAATGGTGTGTAATTAACGCCGCTTCCCGTTGTGCGCAATCGTGCGCCTATCTCAATTTCCAAATCGCCCAGAATAGACGTTTGCGGGGCGCTATCGATATCAAAATTATCTATAATAAAATCCTCACCTGCGCCTTGCATTTGTTGGTCAATAGTGACGAAAATACTGTTTATATTTGTAATACTTGGCGGAAACACAACAAGGCGATAAATACCTTGTTGAGGGGGCGATAAAAATACAAATTCCGAGTCGGCGGAATAACTGCCATCCGCCGCTAAATTAATCTCATGCGGTATGTCGTTATTCGTAACGATCGCTGTGCCAAAGGACATAGGCTGAAGAGTTGTAATGACCTGAGCGTACGAAATATGTGTGCATGCAACTGAATATAGTGCAATAAATAAAATGTTTTTAAGTAGTTTTTTCATTATATAAATCATCCATAGATTGATTTATTATAAGAATTACAAAGAAAAAGAAAAGCCCAAAAGAAAATAACAATAAGATATTTTCCCAGAGTCACTTCTAACTTTGCTTGACCGTATATTCTGCCGCCTGTACGCTTATGTTAGGTAAGAGTCTATATTAATCAAAGCCGTATATCTGCGGCGGGTAATCTATAACCGGATGACATTCGAAGTAAAACATATCGTAGCTGTACGCTTTCAATCATTGAAGGCATACCTCTCTATGTTCGCTCTAATATTATGCTCTTTCCTTCTTTTATCTTGTGAAACTCAATCAGATTTTGACGAGAATGGTAATTCGCTCAATCCCCAATCCACCTTGACCCGCGACGATGATGAGGCTCTTACCCTGCCCCCCGGTATGCGCGAAGGTGATGCCAACCCCAGACAAAAGCTGGAGGGATTGAAAGGAATGAAAGGCGTTAATGTTGATAAGCTGTTTTCCGAGAATATTCGCGATACGGACAGACGCTTTGACCGATTGGAAGATGCTGTAAAAGATTTCAGGCGAGAGTACGAATCAATAAAACCTGAAATTATTCGTCTTGTTGCCATCGAAAGAGATATGCAGCAATTAATAAATTTATTAAATGACGATGTCGGAATACCTGAAAGCTCGCCGCAATTTGCAACACTACAGAATGACCCGCTACAAACAACTCCTGAGCCATTAAATATAGCAACGCCGCCCGCACAAGTTGCGCCAAAACCAGTACCCGTAGTGCCGGTTATTCCCGTTCCAAAGAAAGACGTCGCCAAACCTGCTCCGGTACCGAAAAAGATCGCAAGCGCCCCGCCCCCTCCTGCGAAAGACAGTAATGGTAATACAAGCCTGACCAAATTCCGTTATGGTGAGCACAGCGATTATACGCGCTTGGTTATTGATGCTTCCGGCAGAACAAGTTACGCGACCGACCTTGACCCGTCAGGGGAGATTTTGAAAATTACGTTACCAAAATCAGTATGGACAGGTGCCATGTCGAAGAATTATGGCTCCAATCCAATTATAGAGTCGTATACAGCCCAAACAAATGCAAATACCGGAGAGACCCTCCTCTATGTTTCGTTTAAAAAGCCTGTAAAAATTGTTAATCAGGGCGCTTTAACAAGTGACAGCGCGCCGCGTTACAGAATCTTTATTGATATTATGGAATAAGGATTTGTCGGATGATCGCAAGGATTTAACAACAGGTTCAGTTCCGCTCAATCTTTACAGGTTAAGCGCCCCAATGACCCTAGGTATTGCGGCTGTCTTATCCATTTCACTGGTAGATACATACTTCGTGAGTAAACTGGGTACACAGCCCCTCGCCGCGCTCTCCTTCACCTTTCCTGTCACCTTGACCATAACCAGTCTGGCGATTGGGTTAAGCGCAGGTGCGGCAAGCGTTGTTTCAAGATCTATTGGTGAAAAAAACAAAGAACGTACACGTCGATTATCCACAGATAGCCTTATTCTGTCATTTCTATTTGTTATTCCAGCCTCGATTTTAGGATACTTACTCATACGCCCCCTCTTCTCATTTATAGGCGCAAGCGGTGAAGTGCTGGAACTGATCGTGCGTTATATGCAGATATGGTATATTTCAATGCCTTTCCTCGTTATACCAATTGTTAGTAACGGCCTGATACGCGCCGCCGGTGACGCTTTCTGGCCAAGTTTAATTATGATTGGCTCCGCCTCGGTCAATATCGCACTAACACCTGCATTCATTTTCGGATGGGGCTTTTTTCCTGAATTACATATTGAGGGCGCGGCTGTTGCGACTTTAATTGCGCGCATTTTCGTCTTTATATTCGCACTATGTATTATTATTTTCAGAGAAAAAATGGTGGCGTTTATTATCCCTCCTATCAAAGAAATAGTCTCATCCTGGTTAGAGATCATTAAAATAGCCGTTCCCGCCGCGGCAGGGAATATGTTCTATCCCGTATGTATCGGGGTTGCGACGTCATTACTCTCTCAATACGGGGATAGTAGCGTTGCAGCATTTGGCGCCGCAACGCGCATAGAATCTTTTGCTTGTATTATTATGTTGGCACTTTCCTCGGCAATCGGTCCCTTTTCGGGGCAAAATTGGGGCGCAAGAAAATATGACAGAATTAGAAAGGCACTCAAAGATAGCTATTTGGTTTGTTTTGTCTGGTCAATATTCTTATTTGGGGCGTTCTGGTTTCTGGGCGACATTATCGCAACGCAATTCTCATCGGATGCGGAAACAAAAGAAGAAATTGCTCTTTATCTTCATATCATAAGTCTGACACTAGCAGGATATGGTATCTCAATTATTGCAGCAGGATGTTTCAATGCTATCGGTCACCCCTATATCGGATTTGTATGTTATCTGGTACGGTGCGGTCTTCTCTATATTCCGCTCGTTTATGTATCTACATTATTCTATAACGATGTTACGTATGTGCTTTATGCGATCGCCGCTGCGAATATTATTAGTGCCGTCGTGATAGGATACTTTTCAATTAATAATTCTATCGTGCATTAAAAAAAAGCGCCTGATCGGCGCTTTTAAAATATTTATTTTTTAATTTTCAATGTAGACATTTTACCGGGCGTATATTCGTACACCGTTCTGCTCAAATAATCATTCATCGCGACATTAAATGATGCCGGATCAATTTTAGTGACTTTCGTTGCGATAATTTCTTTACTTGTAAAGAAACCGTCTTCAACTTCACCATTTACCGTTACCATATCGCCGGCTTTGAAATAATTGGTGAGGTAATTGGCATTTGTGCCTTCCCAATACCAGTTATCGAATTCGACAGGGATTGTACCTTGCCCATAATCCAGATGAAATTCATTCGCCGCAACTTTTTTGATTGTACCGGAAACCGATACTGTCGCGCCGTCATTAAGTTTAACCATGGTATCCGTTTTTTTAGCAAATGAGCTACCTGCGGAAAAAAGTAAGCCTGTCGCAACAAGTGTACTCATCATTGTTTGTTTGAATTTAGTCATTATAATTTTCTCCTGTGAAAATAGTTATGATTATCAAACGACCTGTAGAAATTAAAGTTCCGAAAATGATTTTAAAGTAAGTTTCAAATATATTATAGTTACGTGACTGACGTATCTAATAACAATTATATGTACATCTCATATGAGGAAAACTCCGATTAAAAACGCAAAGCAAAAAATACGTTATTTTTTAAAGTCAAAGCGTCAGACTAAACCTAAAATAACCAAAGAAATATCTAATCGCGATGACTTTGTTTTTCAAAGTTATCGCATGGAATCAAAGCCTGTACGTATGATGATTCCTGATTGAAAAAGTCCGTATTGCAGGTGCGCGACCTTTCAATGACGCTCATCCATTTGTTACAGCAATGAAATCAGGGCCAGATAAGCTCAAAAAATTCTATACCGACTTTCAACCATCCAATTTAGTCGAGATGTATGCATTAAATTCTGAAGGGTTGCTGGGGGAAGATTTACCACCATGGGAAATTCCGTGGATCGCAAGAGATAAGCGGCTCCCTCCACCTGGGGAACTTGGTTTGGACGCAACACATGGCGTATCATATTATGGTCCGGCAACTCCTGAAAAAATCGCGCTTGAATATAAACGTTTAATCAATACGCGATCATCTATCCAAAAATATGGGTTTCTACCGGATATGCATGGTGACATTGAGGGATATGGCCTCGTTTCAGAAAACGACTATCGCTTTTTTGTTCGTGGCGGCAAACATCGCCTGGCCGTTTTAGCAAGCTTAGGCTGGACGAAAATCCCTGTCTCATTTCGCCATAATTGGCCCACATCCATCTACAGCGTCGGTATAAATGACTGGCCCTTAGTAAAGGATAAAAAGATTTCAAAAGAACTAGCTTTGTCTATTTTCAATATATATTTTGATGTTTAGAAATCTGTAGATGGCGGATCTTATGGGAGAATATCCTAACTTTCTTTTTGAAATTTTAGAGGGCTGGAGACTAATTTTAAGCAATATAAAAATTCTTTACGAATTTATTTAAAATATTGTTTGATGAAAATTACAGGAATCAGTTATTAGTAAATCACTATAATAATTAATTAATAAAGATGCTAATTTCAGCACCATTTAAAAAATCTGTAACCAATGCTTATAAATGGATAAATCAGCCTACTCCTATTAATTCTATAAATGAATTGCTGATGGTTCATTTTGGCGATTATCAACCCAAAAAAGAAAACTCTAGAAGCGTATTACAACATAAATGGAGTTCTGGATACATGGCAAGTGGATGGGAACGGCATGATTTCATAGATGATGAAAGCGGCCTGATTGTTCCGTGCGTATCGTCCCGTATTGAAAATCCAACGTTAGAAATAAGATTTGTTCTGGGATTCAAGGCTATACCTCAAGCTTATGAAAAAGTTGCTAATTTCTGGAATGATCTTGGTTATGACGTTTCATTTATGATGCTGCCATATACAGATCGTGAATGTGGCTTCATTGATGCCTATGACAGAACAGTTCATCGTTACCTCGTAGATAAAACACTTGAAGTGCATAGAGATTCTTGCTCAGACATACCAAAAGTTATTGTGACCCATTCTACGGCTGGGCTGTGTTTAGGACGAAATAGGCTAGATGTCTCGAAGGAACAAGATTACAATAGAGAATATAATGGGGCCATTAATATGGCCTCTTTTTTTGGGATGGCTGGCGCAAATCATATATATAGCAAGAAAACATATAAACGTTTTAAAAAATATGCTGCGGACGAAACAATTGATTGGCGCACACGAGAGGTTAAAAAAAACCCTCGCCTCGACCTACTTTCCAATGAAACATGGGCAGGCAAAACCTACTTGCAATATCTAAGATATTTTAAAAAGGACCCAGATGTTTTTAGTTCTATAGATGATCCAACTCTAAGACAAATGCGTGAGTTGTCTGAAGCATGCGAAGAATATTATGAATCTCTAGATCAAGCGGCTGAATTAATTTTACCTACTCATTTTTTTATTCCTGAGTTGGACACAGTTGCTTGTCCAAAATTACAAGGAGATGTTGCTAGCAAATTCGGAGTAAATGCTACATTCTTAAAATGCTATCACAGCCTAGCACTTGAGAATCCCTTCGATGGTCTAAAGAAATTAACGGAAAGAATAGAGGTGATGGCATCTACTCCTAAGCCAGAAAAAGCCTTTACTCCAGAAGAAACTCTTACAATAGATCAAGAACTTTAGTACAGCACTCTAACGAGTTATTGGAACAAAAAAGTTTCAACCTCTTTTTTTATAATTACACCGATCCAAAAAATTAATTAGATAATAGACATAAACAAACATACATACATCTAAACTCTTGAAAACATGTCTTAAGTTAAAAATAAGAATTTGAAAATGGCGGACACGGAGGGATTCGAACCCTCGATAGAGCTATAAACCCTATACTCCCTTAGCAGGGGAGCGCCTTCAGCCACTCGGCCACGTATCCTGTTCTCTTTAGCTATCAGATTAAAAATTAAGAAGCAATAATACTTTTGAATTAATAACCATTATTTTTCCGCATCAAAAAACTCTGTACCACTATGAAAACGCTCTCTAAGTTCTTCTGCAGCGTTTTTTTGCAATTCAGAGCTATTTGTATCATTAAAAATTGTATATAATTTTTGATATCCCGAAAGACTATTCCAATCATTCCAATGATAAGAAGAAAAATTTGGATAAGGTTGTTCCCCTATAGCCGCTATTGCCCAGTCTGTTTTTGGTGCAGCTTCTACGCCGTGTGTTTTTTCCCAAGATGGCATGATATATCCCCTATTTTTAGTTTTCATATCAATAACAAAAATTAAGAGTAAATTTCAAGTATTTTTTGGTTATATGACAACTTTTTCTTTGTGCGCGTCAATCTCTGCAGCCTTTTTCTCAACCAATTCTACAATATGTTCGATAATGGATTGATCGCCTTTATTTAAACGGTGTGATTTATCGCCGCCCAAATAAATTTGATGCACGCCGTTACCGCCTCCCGTTAAGCCAATATCAGTCATTAACGCCTCTCCAGGGCCATTTACAATGCAGCCAATTATCGAGAGTGTCATCGGCGTTGTAATATGATTTAAACGCTCTTCTAAAACCTCAACCGTTTTAATAACGTCAAATTGTTGACGTGCGCAGGAGGGGCAAGAGATAACGTTGACACCGCGATGGCGCAGTCCGAGAGATTTTAAAATATCAAAACCGACCTTGATTTCTTCTGTCGGATCCGCCGAGAGTGAAACGCGAATTGTGTCCCCTATTCCAGACCATAGCATATTGCCGATACCAATTGAGGATTTGATCGTTCCTGTACGTAGTCCACCTGCTTCAGTAATACCCAAGTGAAGCGGATAATCACAAGCATCTGCCAATAATTGATAGGCGGAGACAGCCATAAAAACATCTGACGCTTTACATGATATTTTGAAATTGAAGAAATCGTTATCTTCCAGAATTTGAATATGGCGCAGGGCTGATTCCAACATAGCATCGGGGCAAGGCTCACCGTATTTTTCGAGCAAATCGCGCTCTAGTGAACCCGCATTGACGCCGATACGCATCGAACAATTATTATCCTTTGCCGCTTTTATAACATCTCTGACACGGTCTTCGGAGCCAATGTTACCCGGATTGATGCGCAAACAAGCTGCGCCGTTTTCTGCAGCCTCTATCCCGCGTTTATAGTGAAAGTGAATATCCGCAACGATGGGCACATCGACGTTTTTTACAATCTGTTTTAATGCCGCGCTACTCTCCTCGTCAGGGCAAGAAATACGTACAATATCTGCCCCGACATCTTCGAGCGCTTTTACTTGACGAATCGTCGCTTGAATATCTGTTGTCAGTGTATTCGTCATGGATTGAACAGTGATGGGCGCATCACCGCCAACTGGGACATTGCCTACGAAAATCTGTCTTGATTTTCTACGGTCTATCGAACGCCAAGGACGAATTATTGTATGGTCTTGTTTCATATGTCTCTACATAGCACTCTTCGTGTTATTAAAGAAACATCTCTTTTAAACTAATGGGATCAAGGGGAACATCGCGCTTAATATCGCCTTGGCGACCATTGATCGGTAGTTTTTCACCATCAACTGTAATCTCTATGCCCGCGATATTGCCAGTTGTCATCATTAAACCATCAATATTTTGGGGAACATAATATTGATCACCACGTTTCAAAACACGAGAAACAAGAACTTTTCCGTCACGATTGCTGATTTCCACCCAGCTTTCATCAATCACATCTATAATAATACGATAATTACCATCAGAGGAATCTTCAACAACATTCGCGCGCAGTGGACGTTTCATAGGGAGGACGATACCATTTGCATCACGCGGCGCGCCTAGAAAAGGTTCTTCCTCACTATTATTTTCGGCTGTAACAGATGCTTGCTCATTTACAGCGGCAGGAGCATCTTCAGTTTCTTGTACGTTAACGCTAGGATCTGCGTATTTCTCAATAATTGGAACGGGCGGAATTGCATTGACGTTATTATCAGAGGAGGATTCACCCCCCATTATGTTTTGAAAAAGAAAAATTCCCAAAATAATAATGGCCAATCCTGCGCCTGCAAACCCGATAATCATACGATTGGGCATGGCGCTTTCGGATGCAGTTACGGGAAAATCGAGTTTTTGTTTTTGCTTGTCCCCTACCTGTGTTTTTAAAAGTGAAATCATTTTATCACTATCAAGTTGGAGATATTCGGAATAAGAACGAACAAATCCCAACGTGTATATCCATCCGGGCATACGATCAAGCTCCATATTCTCAATCGCTTGCAACATTGATGCACGAATACGTATGTCTTCTTCAACTGTTTCAAGACTAAGCTTCTCCGCAACGCGCGCACGACGCAAAATCTCGCCTACACTTAAATCAGTCGCCGTCTCTTCTTTGACAGGAACTTCTTTTTCTTTTGTTTTTTGATGTTCTTTTTTGGGTGGCAATGGAATTTTCCGAAAAGATATTAAGAATACATATTACCTAAAAACAATAAAATTTCAAACCGATGCTTTTTCAAGGTTATATGCTCTATGCAAAGAACGAACCGCTAGCTCCATATATTCTTGTGCAATCAGAACGCTGATTTTAATTTCAGAAGCCGCAATAACATTAATATTAATACCTTTTTCAGCTAGTGTTTTAAACATGAGACCGGCGACACCGGCATGCGTACGCATTCCAATTCCTACGACAGAAATTTTTGCGACATCGTCTTTTACTCTAATGTCCGAAATCTTTCAAAAAATCAAGATTGTTAAGTATTTTCTTGGCGCGTTCGCTATCATCACCCGGCACGACGAATGTAATAGTCGTGACATTGCCGTCTTCGGAAATGTCCTGAACAATCATGTCGATAATAATATTTGCATCAGAAATGGGCTCGAATATTCTGGCCGCAACACCGGGTGTATCGGGCACGTTCAAAATACTGATCTTGGCTTCATTTTGGCTAAAAGCGATTCCGCTTACGACAGGTTTTTCCATGATATTTTCCTCTTTTGTAACAAGTGTGCCGGGATAGTCGCTGCCTATATGATCTTCAAAACTGGATAACACCTGTAAAGAGACATTATTTTTCATCGCCATTTCAACAGATCTGTTTTGTAAGACTTTCGCACCAAGAGATGCAAGTTCCAGCATTTCGTCATAACTTATTTTTTCTATGCGTCTTGCAGTCGCAACAACTCGTGGGTCCGTCGTATATATGCCGTCCACATCTGTATATATGTCACATCTTTCTGCCCCCAACGCGGCGGCAAGTGCCACGGCGGATGTGTCGGACCCCCCTCTTCCCAATGTTGCGATACGGTTTTTTTCTGTCACGCCTTGAAAACCGGCAAGGACTAAAACCTCTTCGCCTTTAAATCTTTTTTCAATCTCATCGGTCGGAATATCAAGTATGCGCGACTTTCCGTGAATATCATCACATATAATAGGAAGTTGCCATCCGAGCCATGATCGCGCAGGTATTCCCTTTTTTTGTAAAGCAATCGCCATCAATCCGGCCGTGACTTGTTCACCGCTACTGACCACTGCGTCATATTCACGCGCATCATACATAGAGCTTATGGAGCGGCAATACTCAACAAGTTGGTTTGTTACCCCCGACATGGCGGAGACAACGACGGCAACTTCATTACCTGCATTATACTCCCGCGCAACCTTCTCAGCCGCGCGCTCTATGCATTGAATATCTGCAACAGACGTTCCCCCAAATTTTAAAACCAGACGTGCCATATACTTCTTTAACTACGTTTATTTTCTCCCCGCAAGAAATCTTTGCATTTTATATTCATAAACGTCATGATATGCTGAATAAAATTAAACATAATGGATACTTAATTATGCGCGTATTACTTCTTGTTCTTTGTCTTTCTGTTTTCGGCTTTGATGCGAAAGCGGATATATTCGTCTGGAAAGACGCAGAAACAGATATAAAGGTTTCTTTCCCGGATACATGGAAAATTATATCAAACCAAAACCCAGATACAATTTTGACTGTCATCGCTCCTGATACTGAAGCGATGCCGATTTGTCGTTTGCGCGTGCGGGAAGATAAACGCTTTCGTATGTATCCTGTCCAATTTGAATCAGACATACAAAAAGTTGCTTACAGCCACAATTTTTGGATCGACTATCTTATGGGGCAGTATGATAACTTGAATATTGCACAATCATTGGACGAAGCAGGATTGGGACGTAGCTTTGCAGCCTTTGCACTATTTAATTATGATGGCCTACCCGAAGAATCAGGGGAATTCAGACAAGGCCTTGGGTTTGCGTCCCATTATTTTGATTTCGGATTGATTGCGGAATGTACTGCGAACCAAATTGGTTACCCGGATTGGGTGCCGCAGTTTATGCAGTTCTTTGGCGCTATAGATTATCCTACCATTTATGGAACGACTGTTAATGGTGGATATCGCGACTTTATAAACAAGGATGCTTCTGAAGATTAATTTTTTTGTTGACATAACTGGTTATTATTTATTATAGTCTAAATTAATAAATAAATAACTTTGAGGTAATAATTATGGGTACAACATCAAAATTAAGTGCAATATTAGCTACAGCAGCTACGATAGCGACACTTTCATCGGCACCAGCTTTCGCTGATACAGTCGCGCCTCTTGCTGGCGCAGATATTAGTTTTCCTGGTCAAGTAGTTGGTGTAGATGCTTGTTATCCACGCACTACATTAGAAGATAATACTGCAAGCCAACCAGCCTTAGAACTTTATTCTTAATACTTTTGCTATTGTGTAATAAAGTTTCAAGAAATGTGTATTGACGATCGTTTCGTTATGCATTAATATAAAATTAATAATTTAAATAATAAAAGGGTACTATTATGTCACGTTTACTTTTAGCAGCAGCTGCTTTTACTGCCGCATTAGCCGGTCCTGTAGCTGCAGAACCGCAAACACCACTTCAAACTAGTTTTGACTCTGCTGTCGTTGAAGCAGGATTTGTTGCGAGAGATCCTGTTGCAAGATTTACAGCATCCGGAGAATATGCAGGTATATCTGATCCTGATTTTCCTATTTTAGTTGCGAATGCACAAGAATCAGGCGATTGGACACCATTACTACCACCTTCAATTAGTGAAATGGCTTTGGTCGCTTCCAACTAATTAAACTAATATTATTGAATTGGTAATGCTGGCAGACTTTTTTGTTCTGCCAGCATTATTGTAACTGTTCTAGCGCGTTCAGGATTAAGCGCTGCCATTATCGGGGAAGACTTTCTTTCCGACATACGGGATATAACTTCCACCAATATATCTAAATCCAATGTATTAAATATCGCCGCCGCTTCTTTTGGCTTCATATTCTCATAAATCTTCACCAGACTATTAATTTGTTTTTCTTCTTCTTCTGACTGTGTCACAAGAAGGTTTTCAATATCTATCTTAAGCGCGACAAGTTCTTGATATTTTCTATCCAGTTCCTGCTCTGCTGCTTGAAGCAAAGCTTCTTTTTGTAATAGTTGCGCCTCTCTTGTTTCAAGACGCTTCCGCTGCTTCACCAAATCTTGTGTAATTTCCATTTGTATTGGTGAAACGTCTTGAATCCCCTCTAACTCAGTCATGACCTGCTCATCATTTTCAGATGTTGGGGCATCACTATCACTAATCTCAATCGGATTATTATCATTGGAACTTATCTCTGTGGTATCAGACGCAGAAGAATCAAGTTCTTCTGCGGAAGGCTCAACAGCCAGTGCTGTACCGCCCATACTTTTCATGCCGCTCCATACCTCCATACCGCGCAAGACGAAAGAGAACAGACATACAAGCATAAGAGCGGGTAAGATAGAGCGGGCAGACGAAAGCTTCATAGTTTTAGTATCCTTTTTTCGTCTGTTTTTGTTTTCTGAGGGCCATGGCAAGATCACGCTCAGCCTGCGATTTTAAATTTTCGGGAATGTCTGTATCATCAGTTAAAAATTCAGGAATATCATGCTCGCCGCCTATTTCATTATCACGATCAATAATATTAAACATAGGGCTGGGCGGTGATTTCTTACTTTTAGAAGATGATGGCTTCGTCGCACGAATAGGTGTATCCCCAGAAGCGCTCTCTTTATTGGTATTCTCTGCGGCTTTTTCAATACGTGTTGCTAACCTGTCACCCGATTCCTGTATGAATTGCAGCTCTTCTGATAATGCTTTTGCCTTGGTAATCATAAAGTGTAGATCATCGGCACTGGTATCTGTTTCACGGCGCATAGATTGAATCGCGCCCTCTGCTTTATCAATGTTTTTTGTCAGGTCGTTTATTAAAGCTGTTAGCTCTTTGCGGCTGTCACGAAAGATAGAGATGTTCTCTGATAATCTACGCGCGTAATAAATAACGGCCCCCAGCAGCACCATTAAAATAATATTAAGTCCGATAGACAGAAGGTTCATCTCCATACTCTAATCATCCTCATGTTTTTCTGGTGGTATATAGCGTTCTATTCGTACGGCAATATTATCCTGTTTTTGACCAACGGGCCCTTTAAACATAGGAAAGTCACCGCATCTGACTTCTAATTCATCATCGGTTCTTGTAGGAAATATAATTGTTTTCCCGATTTTCCAATTGAGAAGATCACCCAAAGGTACAGGCTTTTCACCAAGTATTGCCTGCAAATGAACTTTGGTTTTATGAAGCTCTTTCGTCAGGTGATTCTCCCAGATAGAGTCACGGCCGAATTTCTCACCCATAAACATCTGCAAAAGAAGCTCACGGATCGGTTCAAGCGTTGCATAGGGAATTAAAATTTCAACGCGACCGCCGCGCTCTCCCATATCAATGCGAAGTCGCGCAAGAACACAGGCATTACCACTTTGTGTAATTGTTGCAAAACGCGGATTTGTCTCAATCCTGTCCAAACCGAAACTTACCGGAGAAAGCGGATCAAAAGCGGATGACAGATCACTCAATGTGACATTGACCATTTTCTCGACAAGCTTCGACTCAATCGTTGTATAGGGTCGTCCTTCAATACGGATGGAGGGCGTGCCTTTCCTGCCGCCTAGCAATACGTCGACAATTGAATAAATCAGGGCACTATCAGTGACAAGAAGGCCGTTATTATCCCACTCTTCTGCTTTAAACACAGATAGCATGGCAGGAAGGGGAATCGAATTAAGATAATCACCAAAACGAACAGTCGATATTTGATCCAATGATACTTCAACATTATCAGACGTTAGATTTCTAAGGGATGTCGACATTAAACGTACAAGACGATCAAAAACAATATCGAGCATCGGAAGACGCTCATAATTAACCATTGCCGAGTTGATTAATGCCATGACGCCGGATGTTTCGCCGCCTAAGCCACCATCATCATCAAACCCGAGAAGGCTATCAATCTCCTCCTGATTCAGAATGCGCGTATTGGCTTCTTCATCCATCTCGGCTAGAAAGTCGTCTGCGTTCTCACTATCTTCAGCCGTAGAATCGGGACCGCCATCGCCCCACTCGTCTTTCATGGCGCGTTCTTCTTCGGTCAGTTCTTGTGTCTCTGTATCGCTCATTTCTTAATTATAAAGGCAAGTTTCAGGCCATGTTTGATATCATTCATAGTATAACATAAACCAACTCAATTTTCCTGTATTAGAATTTCCTGAAATAAAACATCTTGAACCTCAATCGGGGCGGCGGCGGCATTCACTCTATTCAATAATTCTGCCTGTAATCTGTAAATACCTGCCGAGCCTTTTAAATCACGAACGCGAAGTTCACGAAGATAGGTTTGAAATTGGTCAATAACACGCGGCATAACGGCTTCGACCTTGGCTTTATCACTCTCAGATTTAAGCTCAAGCTGAACACTAAGCTGTAGATAGGTCGGCGCTCCTCCCTCGGAATTAAGGTTCACACGCTGATTTGGCATAGGAAGGAAATATGGCCCTGAACCGCCTTTTCCGTGATCGCCGCCTTTACCACCATGACCATCATCAGCCGAGGCATAATTATCGCCGTCCTGTTCTTCACCGCTTTCACTGCTGTCGCCGATAAACGAATCAAGCGCCCCTGTAAAATATGCTGCTGCCCCGCCGCCCAATAATAGAATCGGTAGCGCAATTAGTATAAGTAGCTTTTTAGGGCCGCCTTTGCCTTCGTCATCATCATCAAGCGGTTCTTCGTTATCATCAAGAGACGCTTCGACTTTTTCGTCTTCATCATCAGCCATGTTTAGAAACCTTTTTAAAAAGAAAGTTTTTTGATAGTTTATTCTATATAAATATAACCGAACTATGATACTGCGTCTAACCCCGAATTTTCTGATCACACATCTTTTGCTTGCTGTTCTAATGATAATGGCTGGCAATACCCCCGCTATGGCAACAGATAGTTTGAAACCTGTGGCGCGTGAAGATGCGTTTAAAGGGTTGCAACTTGATATCGAAAAACAAAAATCTCTTGCCGCAAACCTCGATAAAAAGAAAAAAGAAGAAGAGCGCAGCCTTGATAAACTTAAAAATAATATAATTCCGGTGGCGGATCAGATCAGGCAAACTGAGCAAACGCTTCTAAAGCTTGAAAAGAATATTACAAATAACTTGATCAAACAGAGTGATTTGCAAGAAACCCTGAAAGAAAATCAAAAAATTCTTTCAGATAGCCTGATTGCAGGACTGCGCCTGAAACGTGTTCCGACCGAGACGCTTTTTCTTCAAGCCACAACACCTTTGCAAACGGCGCAAACAGCCATGATTCTTGAACGAACAGCGCCGCAAATAAAAAAACGTATGCGGTTTTTGTCACAAAGTTATCAAGAACTCGCCTTACTACAAAAACAATTGGATATTCAGAAGCAACAGCAACAAACGGAGCTGGCATCTCTACTCGTTCAACAAAGTGATATAGAAACACTGATTAAAAGACGTCAGGATTACATATATGCCACACAAAAAGATATTAAGCTTGCCAAAACACGGGCGGATAAACTGGCGCAGGATGCAAAAAGTTTAAAGGACCTGATTACAAAAGTGCGCGCACAAAATGAACTTGCACGGAAAGAGCAAGAAAAAGCGCAGCGACAAGCGCAATTGAAGCGAAATCAGCTTAAAGCTACGTCTCCTCCTGTTTCAAGTGAAAATCATAACTGGCCTGCCGCTGGAAGCGTAGAAGTTCGCTACGGCGTGAAAGATGTTTACGGCGCAAAGACGCAAGGCGTCAAAATTCAAACCCGTGCAGGGGCGTTTGTAACGACCCCTATGAACGGCATTATTCAATTTGCCGGCCCGTTCAAAAGGCATGGGCAAATTATCATCGTTGAACATGAAGGGGGATGGCACAGCCTGATTAGTGGTATGGAAACGCTCAATGTTGCGGTTGGACAATCTGTTACAAATGGTGAACCAATTGGAAGAATGCCTTCACAAAATGCCTCCGAAAGACTACTTTTATATTACGAATTGAGATATAAAGGTAATCCGACCAATCCCTCAAGGAAAATCAAAGGCCTTAGCTGATATATTTATGACTATGAAAGAAAGATTTTTAATGACCCGTATTCCATTTTTACTTGGACTCTTTTTAACAATTAACTTGCTTCCCGCTTGTGTTACAGCTCAGGAACAACGTATGGCAGGGACGAAAGAGGTTGCGCCGCAAGAACGTGAAGAAGATATCTATGATCATCTAAATCTGTTTGGAAATGTGTTTGAACGTGTTCGTGCGCAATATGTCGATGAGATTAGCGATAAAGAATTGATTGAATATGCCATCAACGGCATGCTTTCCAGTCTTGATCCACATTCGGCATATTTAAACATTGATGATTTTAAAGATATGCGTGAACAAACCAAAGGCGAATTTGGCGGCCTGGGTATGGAAGTTACAATGGAAGAAGGCTTTGTTAAAGTTGTCTCCCCCATTGATGATACACCGGCATTTGTCGCTGGTATCGAAGCAGGCGACCTGATCACACATCTGGACGGAACATCAGTTTTGGGATTAAGCCTGAAAGAAGCTGTTGATCTAATGCGCGGCAAACCAGGATCAGAAATCGAACTCACCATCGCCCGTAAAGGTGCGTCAGAGCCGCTTTACATTCCGATCATACGTGATGTTATTCGTATTCGTCCTGTAAAAGACAATATTTTTAAAGATAAAGTAGGATATGTTCGCGTTACGACATTCAACCGCAACACAACAGATGATGTAAAAACGGCGATAACAGACATTAAAGAAAAACTTGGGAATAACCTTGCCGGATTTGTAATTGATTTAAGAAATAATCCCGGTGGATTGTTAGATCAAGCGATTGGTGTTTCGGATGTTTTCCTTGATAAGGGAGAAATTGTCTCAACACGCGGACGTCATAAAATCGATAGTAAAAGAGATAATGCCAGATCAGGTGATATGGTCGAAGATCTTCCTATTGTTGTGCTTGTAAATGGTGGTTCGGCATCGGCGTCCGAAATTGTGGCAGGCGCGCTCCAAGATCATAAACGTGCGATCATCATGGGGACACCAACCTTTGGTAAAGGCTCTGTCCAAACAGTTATACCCCTCAGCGGAAACGGCGCGATGCGTTTGACAACTGCGCGTTATTATACACCGTCGGGTCGCTCCATTCAGGCCAAAGGGATCGAGCCAGATATTGAAGTTGAGATTTCCAAAGTTGAAACACTAGAATACCGCCGCACAAGAGAAGCCAATCTTAAAGGTGCGCTAGATAGCGATGAAAAAGAAGAAAGCTCTCGTGCCAAGAAGCTTCGTGAAGAGCAAGAGGAAAAAATGACGGAAGAAGAGAAAAAAGAGCAGGATAATAAAGAGCTTCTTATGAAGGATTATCAACTTGATCGCGCCGTTGATTTGATACGTGGTCTTTCCATGTATAACGGCAAAGTTATCATGACGGATATTGCCGCCAATGATAATGAAAAGTACGAAGATAAATCAGATGCTGTTGAAAAGAAAACAGGAACAGGTGAGTAAAGGTGGCAACCGCCTCACATCCCACGTCTTTTAGTAAGTCTTTCTCTAGGGGCGCGCTATTTACGATTGCGCTGCTGTTTGTTTTTTGTGGATGGGCGTATTTAAACGGATCATCTTACAAAGAACAGGTTTTTGAAACCCTCCCTATTGTATCTGTGCCTGTTCGCACAATTGAACAAGACGTGACTATATCGCCTAACACTACGCTTAATACTGAACAACAGAATACTGTTATTGAAGAACCTGAAACGATACCTCAAAATAGCGTTCAGCAAACTGAACTTTATCAGGAAGATCTGGTTGAAAACAGTCAATTTGGTTTGATTCCAAAGCCTGATATTTCAAAAAACCTTACTCCTTTTGATGCCTACAAACGAAATTTTATTCTTCCTTCGGGACAACGCAAGTTTCAGCTTATTTTGGGCCCCTTCACATTTCTTGATGACACTGTGAAACAGGTTGCAGACCAGCTACCGCAAGATGTTTCTATTCTTATCTCTCCCTACTCTCCAAATCCTGAGGCATTATTGACGCTTTTCAAAAATAGCGGTCATGAAGTTTGGGTAGAGTTACCAATCGAAGTTTACAACCCCGCCATTGATACAGGTACTTTGTCACTACGTGCAGATTATTCCGGCAATAAAAATATGTCTGTCTATAAACGTGTTTTAGGGTCGATGACAGGATATGTTGGCCTGTTTTTAGATAATGCTGATAATGTGACGCTGTCTTTTTCTAGTGCACGTTCAGAGCAATTGCAGAATGATTTATATCAAAGAGGTTTAGGCTTGGCATATTCCTCTTCTGTCACTTTGAATTCTCTTGAAAAAATCGCATCATCAAATGATGGTCAGATAAGACGTCTCAAAGAAAATGAAAATGCACTATCCTCTCGAAAAATATCAGTGTGGAATGACGCATTGGAAAAGAATCAAAATATGTCAGTATTTTACACGCCAACACCTCAGGATATTCCTGTTTTAAAAGAGTGGTTTGAAACACTGCCTGAAAAAGGATATGTGCTTGCCCCTATATCCGCCTCCCAAGAATAAGTATGACCTCTATAAATTGATTTTCTAATATATTCGCTTTATAACTTTTGAATGTCTGATCAAAACACCTCTATTCATAATCGTCCCTACCGTGCTTGCGTTGGAATTGCCTTATTTAATGATAAAGGACAAGTATTTGTGGGGGAGCGTATAGACACGCCAAATGCGTGGCAAATGCCCCAAGGTGGCATTGATACAGGCGAAGACATCTACGCGGCGGCACTGCGCGAACTAAAAGAGGAAATCGGGACGGACAAGGCCGAGCTTCTTGAAATGATGGATCATACAGTCACCTACGATTTACCACCTCATTTAGTTGATGCGCTATGGAACGGTCAATATCGTGGACAGGAGCAGTATTGGATTGCTATGCGATTTACAGGGAATGATAAAGATATAAGACTTGATACTGACGCGCGCCCGGAATTTTCACAGTGGAAATGGGAACGTCTCAACAATGTTCCCAACCTTATAGTGCCCTTCAAACGTGAAGTATATAAGCAGGTTATAGAGTCTTTTGAAAAATTCGCACCTTCAAAACAATTATGATGTTAATGATAATCCCATACAGTCCTGTATGTGTTCAGATATAGCTTTAATTTCTTCTGCACCATAACCATTACCTTCAATTTCACCAATAATAGAGCCATTACCGTCTATAGTTACAGACGATCCATTTAATCCACCATCATCATTATAAGATGATATAAATCCTGAACGCAAATCTTTTGGAGGTTTTACTTCATAAGTATTATCCCAAGACATTGCATCATTTTCTTGAGGAACAGCAAAAGATCCCTCATAATTTATGCTTGTACCTGTTTCGTAATTTGGTGGTAGCACTTCTTGTAAAGCGGCATCTGCACAAACTTCAAAATCTGTCCTTACATCCGCTTGAACTTCTGTAGCATTTGGAACTAACAAAGTTGCCGCTACACTAATTGCTTTCATTACCATTTAAACACCTTTCTCTATATTATGTTAATATATCAATTTTTAAACCATCTTACAAATTTAATCGTTGAGTGGGCTCCAGGCCGGATCGGATGCATCTTGCGGTGTGTTCAACTTGCGCTCATTAAAACCAGTCAGATCAATGGTGTAAAGCTTAGCGCTACGACCGTTTGCTCCGGGGGTTTCTTTGAAATAGGTCAGCACTCGGCCATTAGGTGACCAGCTGGGACCTTCCACATGGTAAGCCTTTGTAATAAGACGCTCACCCGCACCATCGGGGCGCATAACACCAACGTAGAATTGACCTTTATGCATCTTAGTAAAAGCGATCAAATCGCCACGCGGTGACCAGACAGGGTTACCGTAACGACCATCACCAAAAGATATCCGCTCAACCGAGCTACCATCTGAATTCATTGTATAAAGTTGCTGCGAGCCGCTGCGATCAGATTCGAAAACAATTTTCTGACCATCCGGAGCATAGCTTGGCGATGTATCAATTCCAGAATTTGTGGTCAAACGTCTCGGCTGTTTCGTGCGAATATCCATCACATAAACATCACTATTGCCATTTTCAGAATAACTCATCGCAACTTTTTGACCATCTGGTGAAAAGCGCGGTGCGAACGTCATTCCAGGGAAATTACCCAGAACATCCTGACGACCGCTGTTAATATCATATAGATAAACACGTGGGCGATTATTAAAGTATGAGAGATAGGTAATCAATTGCTGGTTCGGTGAAAAGCGCGGTGTCAAAACAAGATAGCTACCATCTGTTAGGTACTTATGGTTTTGACCGTCCTGATCCATAATTGCCAAACGCTTCACACGATTAATCGCAGATCCGCTCTCAGCAACATAAACGATACGACTATCAAAGTAGCCGTCTTCGCCTGTTATACGTTTGTAAATTTCGTCAGAAATAATATGTGCGATACGTCGCCAGTTATCTTCATTGGTTGTATAAGCCATTCCCAAAAGCTGGCGTTCTGAAAACACATCAAATAATCTGAATTCTACGCGGGTTTGTCCGTTATCGGCGCGTGTCGCCTGCCCCGTTACAAGAGCTTGGGCGTTAATGGCGCGCCATTCGGGAAATTTTGGCCCACCTACACTGATTGAATTAACATCCTGAATAAATGCTTGCGGATCAAGAGGACGAAAAAGTCCCGTGCTGTTCAAGTTGGATGTCACAACGCTTGCGATATCGCGCCCTATTTTCTGGCGCGCACTATCTTCGGCATTAAATGATGTCACCGCAATCGGCATAGGCTGGAAGCTAGGATCGCTGATATTAATAACAAGTTCTGATCTGGCAGAAAAAGACGTCAGAACAACGGCAAGGAAAAGAAAAATATGTTTCATAAAACACCCTTTTTAAAATTAGAAAGTGACTATAACACACCTTTAGGATCAAAGTTTAGCGTAATTGTTTTCCATTCGCTATATTTTGATGCTGGTAAATCTAGTGGATCACATCGTGGGTTTCGAACGGCACGCAACGCGGCATCGGCGGCGGCACGGAAAGCGGAATCGCGATTATACTTGCCTTGATCAACCACGGTTGCACGCTGAACGGTGCGGTCAGTGTTCATGACCAATTTGATTTGAACAATCAGGTTCTCGGCATATTTGGCACCGGCAGGGAAATTCCAGCACCCTGATATTTGCGCCCGCACAGAATCCAGTTCACTAAAACTAAGCTTTCCTGCGCTAATACCTTTATTGGAAGACACTTGTGTCTCTTGTTCTTTTACAACAGGTGTTGGCGTATCATCTACTTCGGCCAGATTTTTTAGCAATGAATTTATGTCCCTCTTGGGCTTGGGATCTTCTTTTGGTTTCTCGACTTTTTTTGGTGGAGGTGGTTTAGGTTTGCGCGTTGGTAAAATAATTTTCTGCGGCTCAACTTCCTCCTGAACTTCCGACTCGGGCGTTTCAATTGGCGGAGGTGGCGGCGTAGGTTCGGGCACGGCGGCTTCTATCACAGGTTCTGGCTCCGGTGCAGGGGGGATTTCTTCAACCATTTGTGGCGGTTGGCGTTTAATCGGCGGCGGCGTAGGTTCTTGTACTGCGTCTTCCACAGGTGGCTTATCGGACTCAAGGTCGGCACTGCTAATAATCTCTACAGGAATAGGCTCGTAAATCAGTTCCGGATTTTTGGCAATAAAGGGAATGCCGAAAATTATTAGAAGCAAAATAATCAAATGCCCGATAATTGACGCCGTAACAGAACCATTCAACGCCCCCGTCAGGGTCGTGTAGCTGTTATTAACATCATATGGTGAATTATAAGCACTCATTTAGGCAAAGTATAGCAAGGTTTAAAAGGCTTTGTATAGGATAGTTAACAAAATATCAGCCCTCTTTTTTCGGTGGCCTGACACGCACCAACGTAATTTGATTGCGCATTCTTCGTGCCACGTCAAAACGGAAATCGTGAAATGTAAAAACTTGTCCTGCTTTTGGCAGGGCTTTTGATTCGTGAATAATCAAACCCGCTAGCGTTGCATAATCCTCATCCGGTAAATTCCAGTCATAGGCGCGATTGAGATCACGAATCGTCACTGTACCGTCAACCAGATAACTTTCATCCGGTAAGGGGCGCACACCTGCAACCGGTACATCATGCTCATCGTCAATCTCGCCTACGATTTCTTCTAAAATATCTTCTAATGTGACGATGCCTTGCAAATCACCGTATTCATCAACAATCAAGGCAAAATGCTCTTTGCGCTCTCTGAAAGCTTGTAGCTGGTCATATAAATGTGTGGTGTCGGGTACAAACCACGGGTCTGTTGCCAACTCCATCAGATTGATTTTTGTGATATCACCCCGATTATGATGCATCTCTCGCAATAGATGTTTTACATGGAGGATACCCACAATATTTTCAGGATCTTCGGAATATAACGGTAATCTGGTATAGGGGCTGTTCAATACATCATCAATAATATCTTCTATGGATTTGGATGTATCAATCATTTCCACATTTTTGCGGTGTGTCATTACTTCCGAAATTTCAACATCTGCCAGATCCAGAATGGAACGTAACATGGCGCGTTGCTCAACAACTTCTTTCTCGCCCTCGCCCTCATGCATATCAATGACACCACGCAATAACTCCATATGAGAGCCTTGTTGCACCATAGAAATATCAACGCCAAAGATTTTCAAGACCATACGCACAATCCACGTCACGGCGTCAACGGCGGGCGCAAGGATATAGATTACAGGATTTAGAATGGGGGCGATATGACGGCTCATCGTATTGGCATTATGAAGCGCGTAGGTTTTAGGAAGAACTTCTGCAAACACCAAGACAAGCAACGTCATGACAAGAGTTGCATAGACCACCCCTGCTTCACCAAATATTTTGATGAGGACAGACGTGGCAAGTGCAGACGCAAGAATATTTACAAGATTATTACCAAGTAATAGAGCGCCGATCATCCGGTCTTTTTTCTCACGGATACGATTGACGAGAGCGGCTTTTTTGTCCCCCTCTTTTTCGCGGTTTTGCATACGAATGCTGGACGCAGCTGTCAGGGCAGTTTCAGAGCCGGAGAAAAATCCTGAAAGGCATAGCAAGAACAGGATAATAAAAATTGGTATAAGGAGTTCCATAGAATGCTTTTACAGCGAACGCCGCGTTCTGCGAAGTATTATTTTACACCGTTCCATTGAAACGCGCCGTTTTCCCCTATTAATGAAAAAGGATTATAAGCAACTTCCCATAACTGACCGTTTGGATCAGCAAAATAACCTGAATATCCTCCCCAAAAAACGTCTGCAGCGGGTTTGATTATTTTTGCACCTGCTGCCTCCGCTGTTTTCAAAGCTGTATTGACCTCTTCCTTGGAATTGACGTTGTAAGCGAGCGTACACGTAGAATAAGCGGATGACTCCAAATTAATCGTCACATCTTCTGATAATTTATCTAACGAATAAAGTGACAGGGTCATATTTCCATTCAGGTTATATGCCGCAATCCCCTCCTCCTCAGATGCTTTTTTCCAACCTAAAGCATCATAAAAAGCAACGCTTTGTTCAAGGTTGCGCACTCCTAATGTAATGATACTTAATCTCTGATCCATATTATTTTCCCATCATGTGATTTAGAATTTCAAGGCATTCTGCGTCTTTCACGCTATCTGTGACAAAAGCATTACCAATGCCGCGCATCAAAATAAAATTGATACGACCATCTTGCGCTTTTTTATCGCCGCGCATGATATCTAATAATGTCTCTGCACTAATATCATCAGGAAGGCCAATATCCTGCAATGACCTTTTTAGCCCTAAGATATTTAAGTGCTGTGTCACGCGCTCAACCTGCTGTGCATTCATAATGCCTTTTGATATTGATAATTCCATGGCACAAACTATACCAACCGCAACCGCTTCACCATGTAGAAGACGGCCATCATATTTCATGACGGCTTCGAATGCATGGGCGAATGTATGTCCCAAATTAAGCAAGGCGCGCTGGCCCGTTAATTCTTTTTCGTCTGCAATGACAATCTCTGCCTTCATTTCACAAGAACGCTTTACAGCATAGGTAAGTGAATCCTTCTCAAGATTAAGAACTTCTTCCGCATGCTCCTCTAACCATTCAAAAAAATCCTTATCTCCTAGCAGGGCATATTTAAGCATTTCGGCGTATCCGGCCTTTAATTCTCTCTCCGGAAGTGTTTTTAATACATCAAAGTCACATATAACGGCAGATGGTTGATGGAAGGCTCCAACCAAATTTTTGCCTTGGGGCATGTTTATTCCTGTTTTCCCACCAACAGAGCTATCAACCATAGCCAAAAGACTTGTGGGTATTTGAATAACAGGAACACCACGCAATACAGACGCCGCTGCAAATCCTGCCAAATCACCTATAACGCCGCCGCCCACAGCGTATATGACTGATTTACGTCCTATTTTATGATCCAGTAAAAAGGATAAAACCTCTTGGTAAATAGCAATAGATTTTGCCTGCTCGCCTGACTTGACCATAAATACCGGATGCGTTCTGGCAATTTGCTTTGCGTAATGTTCTGTGTGATCGTCACATATAAAGAAGCAAGATGTCTCTTCCAAATGCTTGGGAACGTAAGTTGATAAATCTTTTAATAATCCTTCGCCTATATGTATGTCATAGGCATGGTCTTTAATGTCTACTTTAAGGGTCTTTACGTTATTCATTGCGCTTGATAATTTCTATTAATCTGTTTGTCGTATCTTCTATATTCATATCATCACAACATAATATAGAATGCGCCGTGCGGTAAATGGGCGTTCGTTTCTGAAGTAATTTTTTAAGTTTTTGTTTGGGGTGATCTTCGGAATCGTTCAAAAGGGGTCGATTTTCATGACTTTCCCCGATGTGCGACCAAAGCGTTTCCAGATTTTTTTCCAGAAATATTAAATACGTTTTTTCCAAAAGCAGTTTTCGAACGCGTTGAGTCATCATCGCACCCCCGCCCGTCGAAAGAATATAGGGCTTATTGGCAGAACTAATAATGTTTTCTATATACTCATATTCGTACTTTCTGAAAGCAACCTCTCCCTGATATTTAAAAATATCTGTGATTGAATTTCCGACGCTCTTTTCAATGACGTCATCTGAATCGATAAATTCATACCCTAGACTTTCTGCGGCTAAACGCCCGATTGTCGACTTCCCGCATCCGGGCATGCCGACCAATGCGATCGAATTCGTATTGGCTTGTTGTATTTTCTCTCTTGTGCATTGCGATAATTTTGAATACCTTAATGTCATGTCTTTTGTTTTGCGCACATTATTTTTTCTTTTTGTTATACTAATAATTGGCGCATTCGGCTATATAGCCACTACTGATATACCCATTGCGCAGGAAACAGTCACGAAAAATGTGGTGATCAGCTAATTAGAAATCCCTAATTTTCCACATATTATGTTAACTTTTTTCATTGACAGGCTTTGTATATTATGTAATGAAAGAGGCTCGATTTAGTTTGTCGCTTGATATTTGTGGGGCACAATTTAAATAAGTAATAAGAACGATTAAGTAACTAAATAGGAGTACTTACATTATGGCACGACCAGGCCGCCCAGCTTTACCAAAACCGGATTTACACCCATCAGTGGATGCATTTCTGGATATGTTAACAACAGAGAGAGGAGCTGCTCTAAACACGCGTCACGCTTATTGGCGTGATTTAGCAGATGTAAGCTTATTCCTTCGTAAAAACCGTGATTCTGATGTCCAGAAAGCGACAACAGCAGATATAAAAGCCTATCTTAAGGATTTAAGCGAGAAGACACATACGAAAGGCGCGAATAAAAGTAAGATTGCAGTGCGTACAATTGCACGTCGTCTTTCCGCACTTCGCCAATTCTATCGTTTTGTTATATCAGAGAATATACGTCAGGATGATCCGACATCTACGATTGAAAGTCCTAAGCAGACCAGAACATTACCAAAAACGTTGAGCGAGTCTGAAGTGACGAAGCTGATTGAAACTGCGGGCGAAAGTGGTGCCGCGGATAGCGTGCGTCTGGTATGTCTAATCGAAATGCTTTATGCAACAGGTTTGCGAGTTTCCGAGCTTGTTGGGTTACCAATTTCAGCTATTTCCGAAGATAACCAGTTTTTAATGGTTGCAGGAAAAGGCGGTCGTGATCGTATAGTACCCCTGACAGACAGTGCACAGAAGGCAATTTCAACGTACTTAGGCGTAAGACCAACGTTTATTGGCCCTGAAGAACAGGCAAAACAAGAGCAGTGGTTATTCCCGTCAAAAACATCTGACAGTGGCCATTTAACGCGCCAACGCTTTGCACAGCTATTAAAAGATCTGGCACACGCAGCTAAGATTGATGCTGACCGTGTTAGCCCGCATATCTTGCGTCACGCATTTGCAACGCACCTTCTTAGCAATGGCGCAGACCTTCGTTCTGTTCAGAAAATGCTTGGTCATGCAGATATTGCAACGACGCAGGTTTATACACAAATTATTGGTGAAAATCTGAAGAAAACAGTTGAGGAAAAACACCCTCTTTCTAAAAAAACTTCTGAATAACTTTCTTAATTAGGATTTCAAAGACAGACGTTTATTGTGAACGTCTGTCTTTTTTGTTATAAGGCTTTCTCATGGCACTAGATTTTGAAAAACCTGTTCTGGAACTAGAACAAAAAATCATTGAACTTTCCAAAGTTGAAAAAAACAATGGGCTGAATATTGATGAAGAAGTAAAAGTAATGCGTCAAAAGGCGGATAAACTTCTTGAACAAATTTACACAAAACTAACCCCGCAACAAAAAGTACAAGTGGCACGTCACGAAGATCGTCCGCGTTGTAATGACTATGTTCGTGCGCTTATTACGGATTATACGCCTTTGGCTGGCGACAGACTATTTGCACAAGATGATGCCATGGTATCGGGTATGGGGCGGTTTGAGGGGCAATCCTGCGTCATTCTAGGACAGGAAAAAGGCTGGGACACGGAAAGCCGCATCAAACATAATTTCGGCATGGCACGCCCCGAGGGGTATCGCAAAGCGCAACGTTTAATCGAAATGGCAAATCATTTTGACATTCCTATTCTAACATTTGTTGATACGTCCGGCGCGTATCCCGGTGTGGGAGCAGAAGAGCGCGGACAAAGTGAAGCGATCGCCAAGTCGATTGAAAGCTGTTTACGCGCAACTGTGCCGCTTATCAGTACAATTATCGGTGAAGGTGGCTCGGGTGGTGCGATTGCAATTGCCGCCGCGGACCGTGTTTCCATGTTACAACACGCGATTTATTCCGTCATTTCACCTGAGGGATGTGCTTCCATTTTATGGCGTGATGGTAGCTTCGCAGAAGACGCGGCAAAAGCATTGAAAATCACCGCCAAAGATTTGAAGGAAATGGGAATTATTGATGAGGTTATTGCAGAACCATTGGGGGGAGCGCATCGTAATCATCAAATAATGTTTGATAATGTGAAAGCATCAATTACAACGCACTTAAAAGCTCTTAAATCAAAAGATGCAAAGACACTCATCAAGGATCGTCGCGAAAAATATCTGGAAATAACGCGTTAATTCACGCTTTTTTGAATTTTATTTCCTCTTCATTCAAACGTGCGCGTTGACGCATTACATCGAAATTGCCGTGCCCGGCCCGTCTATGTCCTTCTTCGGTTGAGGATGCACGAAAATATAGCATCATAAACACGCGGATAGCCGCCGTTAAAGACGTTTGCGAATGTTTCCGCAGATATACAAGCGAGCAAATATCATTGACTTTGCATTTTTCACGCAAAGAAATATCCTTAAGCGCAATCCACATTTCCGGCTCTAACCGTACAGATGTACGTTTTCCCAAAACTGTTATATTACGGCTAACAAGTGTTCCCACAACACTATCTTGTTTTTTTTCTTCAATACTATCTTTTGAATAATTGCGAAGTGCCAAATGCATTATATTACTCCCCTTGGTTACACCTATTGAATACATACTTAAGTGTATATATAAATACATACACTACCTTTAGTTGTAAATAATTATTTTATTTTGATTGAAATAGAATGCGTCTGTTTTGTAATATTAGCGCCTAGCAAGTCAAAAATTTTACGATGTTGTTGCAGCCTGTTCATATCGTTCAAATCAGGTGATGAGATGGTAATTTTATAATGACTCTCGCCGCTGCCGTCATCTCCTGCGTGACCGTGATGATGCGCGCTTTGATTTTCAATTTGCAAAAATTCTATCTGTAAGGACGCCCGTAAACGGTCTTCCATAATTTTTTGGCGTGAAGTGTATTCTGTCATATTTCCGAAAAAGCTTGTTTTTGTAGGGATAAATTCAATACTATTATAAGAGATGCCCAGAATACAACTAAAGCCTAATTCACCGGAATTTGAGGATGAGAAGAAACCTCAACCAAAAGTGCGCATGTGTGAAATGCCCGGATGCGACCTTGAAGGTGATTTCCGTGCGCCGAAAGATCGTGAGCTTCACGAATATTACAACCTATGTCAGGAGCATGTAACCGAATATAATAAAGCGTGGAATTTCTTTGAGGACATGACCGAAGAAGAAATCCAGACGCACATCCGTAATAATATATATGGCCAACGCCCGACATGGCGTCAAAACCCTAATAAAGATTATACAGAAGAGCTTTATCGTAAAGCAGAGCAAACATATAGCTATAATGAAGAAAACCCGCGCAGTGAGCGCTATCGCAAAACGTCTGAAGGGCTCATTCACGAAGATACACCCGAGACAGAAGCCATGATGATTATGGAGCTTTCCCCTCCTCTCACACTAGCAGGTATCAAAAAACAATATAAATCTCTCGCAAAGCAGTTTCATCCTGATTTTAATCCGGGCGATAAAGCAGCAGAGGATCGTTTGAAAGAAATCAACATGGCTTACACAATCCTAAAAGTAGCCTATGAAAACTACGAAAAAATTCAGGAATTGAAACGAAGAAATTAAGAGAATATTATGAATGATATATTAGAGATTACATCTGAAAATGCAGTTGATCAGCTAGTCCTATGGATGGAAGAGAATCATCCAGATTTGGCTGAAAGAGAACAAGTTGAAAAATCAATAGATGTAGAGCCTGGTGTGTTTATCGCCGTACTTGTTGAGATGCAAAAAAATAAACTTGATGCAATTGTAACTGCTGAAAGCTTGATTGCAGGAATGCATAATGAAGGACCAGATAACACTCCTAGTCTTGCCAAAGTATTTTCTACGGTTGAAGGAAGGGGTGAGTTGCCCTCTAAAGATATGGCTATTGATCTTATAGATTCTATGTCTGAACCCATGGATGCGGCAATCGCATCTATAGCTTTTCTAAAACAAATAGCGGGCGCCTTAGACCTCACTTTACCAGAGCAACTAAATCTTACTTTTGATACATAAGTATGTTTTGTTTTAAAAATATAAGTTATAAAATTCTATGAGTTCAGATTCCAGCATGTCATTCGATATTACCGCCCTTCACCCGAAGGAAGGTAAATATACCTCGATACCCGATAAAAAATATAACGTGAAAGAGACATTTGGTCTGGATATTGCCTGGGATGTGCCAGGCTTTGCAGATCATACATCAAACGTACCTGACATTGATAAAACATACCGTTTTGATCATGATACAACACTCGCCATTTTGGCGGGCTTTACCTATAATCGCCGTGTTTTGATACAGGGTTATCATGGAACAGGTAAATCTTCCCATATTGAACAAGTTGCCGCGCGGTTGAATTGGCCCTGTGTAAGGATCAATCTGGATAGCCATGTCAGCCGTATGGATTTGATCGGTAAAGATGTTATAACCCTGAAAGAAGGCAAGCAAATTACCGAATTTCGCGAAGGCCTGCTTCCATGGTCGCTACAAAACCCGTGTGTTTTGGTGTTTGATGAATATGATGCGGGGCGCCCCGATGTGATGTTTGTCATACAGCGTGTTCTGGAAGAAGATGGTCGCCTGACCCTGCTTGATCAAAATCGTATTATCCGCCCGCACCCTGCCTTTCGAATGTTTGCCACGGCAAATACGATCGGGCTTGGCGACGCAACAGGGATGTATCATGGGACACATCAGCTAAACCAAGGACAAATGGACAGATGGAATATTGTCACCCAACTAAATTATCTGGAGCATGATGCCGAGGCTGAAATTATGCTGAATAAGTTTCCCGACCTTGATAATACGGAAGGTAAGCAGGCGATTAATAACATGGTCTCCCTCGCCGATTTAACGCGCGCCGGTTTTGTAAACGGTGACCTATCCACAGTGATGAGCCCACGTACCGTCATTACATGGCTTGAAAACATTCAAATATTCAAAGACCGCGAACTCGCTTTCCGACTAACATTTATGAATAAATGTGACGAAAGCGAACATGAATTAATCAGCGAATATTACCAACGCTGCTTTGGTGTTGAATTAGTGTAATTAATCATACGTATCTTCTTTCGCAGTGATGGGAAGCTCACCTTCCAAAGGATTGTGTTTTCGCCATGTATAAAAAATCGTAGTTGATGTGATCATAACAAAAGGCATTACAATATTGAGAATAATGGATGAGATTGCCTGATAAATAAAAGGGAACTTAGGAACATATTCACTAAAAATATCGATCATAATATATTCCAAAACATTATCTGTAGTATAAAATATTCCCCAAATTAGTAAAATCGTAATAGTGAACTTCCAAGTCAAATCAGTAAATTGCCTTATCGACTCAATGAAGCCAACATAATAACCCTCAACTTTTGCAGGAAAATAGAAAATTGCCCTTTGCATAAAAATACAAAATAACCCGCCAAAAAATATAGGAATGTATACTGGGTTAAAGCCTAATTCTAAAAGGGCTGATGGAAAATATGGCAAAAGAAACATTATTGGAACAAATCCCAAAAGAAATATTATTGCCATTGATAAGTAAAACAAACACGATCTTATAAAAAAATGTATTTCATAAATTTTTGGTAATATAGGATTTGCTAGGTATTCCTTATTAAAACCAAATAAATTCATTGAATACCAATTATAAAATGCAAAAGAACTGATATATATAAAAATAAATGAATATAAAATCATTCCCATAGTGTAAATCAGTGAAAAGAAAGCTGGTTGCGATTGAGATTTTGAAAGTTCAATTATTACGAGACCATACAACCCCATAGTAACTAGTAGCAATAGTAATAAAGGCGTAGCGATATAAAGTGCTTTATAAATGTTGTTGAAAAAGAACTTAAATGAGTGCTTTACGGTTCTTAAAATGCTGATTTTTTTGGAAAAATCTTCTATTTCAATTTTTTCTGTCATAATAAACTATATTTTTGTGTAAATCAGATTCAATAAGAAATAGTATTTATATATGAAAAGAGAAAAATTCCAAGACGTCACCACGGCCACACTTCGATCAGTTGCAGGGAAAGATGTTACTGTTAATTATAATGGCAGCTTATCTTCCGCTTCTCTAAAAAAATTCAGTAAAAAAGAGGCCGAGCTTCCTGATCTTGATATAAAGGCCGCGAAAGATCGTGAGCTATTACGAGGTGCGGCGGATATGAAGGCGCTACGCCTGCGCTATCATGACCCGAAACTGCATATAGCCAATGCGCCGACAAATATTGAAGCCAGATCAATTTATGACGCGTTAGAGCAAGTACGATGTGAAGGACTGGGCGAGCAGAAGATGCAAGGCGTACAAAGAAATCTTTACACATTGCTCGATCAAAAATGTAAAAGCATGGGATATCAATCTGCGCGTGATCGGACGAATATTGATAGCGGTGATGCGATCCATATTCTTGCAAAAAATCAGCTAAGCAATCGTAAAATGCCGAAATCGACAGATGCCGTCAAAGATATTTGGCAAGGATGGCTCGATGATAAATTGGGTAAAAATGGCCTTCAAACGCTGAAAGATAAAATGCGTGATCAAAGCCTCTTTTCACAAGAAGCCAAAAAAATTGCCGAATTTCTTATTCTGGGTAAAGCGCAAGATGGTTCTTCTCAAGACCCTGACCAGTCCGAACAGGATGATGAAAACGGTGAAATGCAAAATGAGCCACAAGATGACGGAACATCTTCGCAAGGCGATCAAACAGAACAAAGTGAAAGCGATCTGAGCGATGCGGAAGGCTATATGGGCGGTGATCAGGAACAATCTTCAGATCAGCAACAACCGTGGGACTTCTTTCCCGATGACACAGCACAGGGCGGAGAATCGGAACTCATCTCAATCAAGCGGTGAAAGTCTTTACCAGCATCAAGAGCCTGACGATATTCGAGATGAAAGAAGCTTTTATAAGGTTTACACAAAAGAATATGATGAAATTGTTCCCGCAACAGAGCTCGCCAACCGAGAGGAACTGACTAAGCTACGCCAAAAGCTTGATGGTCAATTGACATCATTTCAGGCAACCGTGACGCGCCTTGCGCATAAATTACAGCGTAAACTGATGGCAAAACAAAACAGATCATGGGATTTTGATCAGGAAGACGGCATGCTTGATACATCAAGGCTGTCCCGTATTATAGCCGATCCAAATATTCCGCTCAGTTATAAGCAAGAAAAAGCAGCGCCGTTTCGCGACACAATTGTGACAATGCTGATCGACAATTCCGGTTCCATGCGCGGTCGCCCGATTACCATTGCCGCAATATGTACCGATGTTTTGGCGCGGACGCTAGAGCGCTGTGGTGTTCATGTCGAGATTTTGGGCTTTACCACACGTAATTGGAAAGGTGGTAAATCGCGAGAGAAATGGATACAAAATACACGTCCCGTCAATCCAGGACGTTTGAATGATTTACTTCACATTATCTATAAAGGTGCGGATGAACCGTGGCGCAAAGCGCAGAAAAATCTGGGGCTGATGCTCAAAGAAGGTATTTTAAAAGAAAATATTGATGGGGAGGCACTTGCCTGGGCGCATAACAGGCTAAGCAAACGCTCCGAAGATCGTAAAATATTAATGGTTATTTCGGACGGTGCACCCGTGGACGACTCGACCCTGTCTGCAAATCCGTCAAATATATTGGAGCGTGATTTACGCGATGTAATCGAAAAGATTGAAGGCCTGCCCAATGTAGAACTTTCTGCGATTGGCATAGGGCATGACGTCACCAGATATTATAAAAATTCAATGAAAATTACAGATGCGGAAGGGTTGGCAAAAGCTTTAATTGACAATCTTGAAGAACTGTTTACGACGTAAGATATGCCATTTAACGCTCTCAAACGCCGCCCTCTTAATCCTTTAGCCGAGCTAAGACGGTTTCTTTATAATGCGTTTGTATTGCCGTGTAAGGATGTACAGAGAGCTTATCTATACTTCACCTCGATCATTTTCGCGTTTTCATCAGCATTTATTGATTTATTTATCGTTATCGACTTAATTGACCTAAGTGCTTTTGAGATGATCCAATATCAAATCGTCAAACTTGGCGGGGTTAGTCTCTTAGTTGTTCTCATATTATGGATGATCACAAAATATGGCGGGAAAGTTATCTATCCCTTCATAACGGCCATGCTGTCCTCCGCAATGGTTTTCTGTATTTTCTGGCCTTACGATTTAACGCCGTGGCAACTGGGAATGATTTTCATGCTGGTCAACGCCCCGTTTTGGAGTCTATATCATGTATTTTTCGCGATATCCGTTTCTGATGAAAATGTAGGGAATGAAGTATCTTTAGCTGGCACGGGTATGACTGTTGGCATGGCATTAGGCTATTTTGCGGGTGGTTTCTTTCAAGCGATAGGGATAGGAATGTTCGGTCTAGTTCTTGGTTTTGGCGGCATGGCGATTGGAACATGTATGCTGATTTATCATGCTTATAAATTAAAGCTTCGTCGCTTAATCATTGCAAGCGGATCTCTTACGGAAACACTACCCGAAGCTTTTAAACGCTGTCGCTATCGTTCCTTGGGATCTATTCTAGAAGGATTAATGCATATAGGCGGAGGCAGTTTGTGGGCAATATTCTTAAGTTTTTCCGGTATTACGGCGACAGCGGTCGGTATCTGGAGCGCGTTGATGGTCTTGGTAAAAGTTATCTTTACCCCCATTGCTGGCTCCTTGATCAATCATGGAAAACGCCGTGAAATGTTTTGGGGGTCGTTTGTAACTTCTATTGGCTGGATACCGTTTTTATTTACAACCACGTTTGCCCTGCCCGCCATGTATATCTGGTCGGTTGGCAACCAGCTTTTTAGTTCGGGATTAAGCTCTGCATGGTATCAAAGCCGAACCATAGCCTCTTTGATTGCCCGTGAAATTATTTTGGGTATCGTGCGCGTCATTTTTATCCCGCCGATGGTGCTCATTTTATATGCCAGTACGGATTACTTTATTTATACGATGGTTGGAATTGCCGTTATTATGGTTATTTACAGCTTTTACTGGATGCGCTCAATCAAAATTAAGGGACCTGTTATGCCCATCGAAACAATTGTTATGAATCGATAATTTATTTTTGATTGACTTTAATTATTCAAATCATATAAAACGCATTTGAATTTTATAGAGGTGAAAATATGTCAAATTTAAAAATGTCTCAGGCGAAACAACATCAAGTAAGCGCATTAAGCAAAGAAAAAGAAAAAGAAGTAAGAACCCAAGCCGCCCAACAAACAGGTGGTGTTGATACAGGCTTATTCAGCAGCGCGTTCGCACATGTTACAAAATTTCCCGAGATGTGCGAGGGATACAAAACCTTAAACGCTCGCATTAATAGTAATAGAAATCCCCTCTCTGCAGAACAGCATATTGAAAAAGAAACTCCGACAACATTGGTATTCGACTTGCCAAGTGGTGGTGATCAACCAATATTACATTGATGAGTAGAGCAATATTAGCCGGCGGCTGTTTTTGGGGTATGGAAGATTTATTCCGCAAACAAAACGGCGTTTTAGATACACGTGTCGGATATACAGGCGGCCACACAGAAAAACCGACATATCCTGACCTATGTCGCGGTAATACAGGACATGCCGAAGCAATTGAAATCACTTTTGATGAAACAGAAACAAGTTTTCGTGATTTATTGATATTCTTTTTTAGAATGCATAATCCGACAACACCTAACCAACAAGGTAATGATCGCGGCAGCCAGTATCGATCCGCTATCTTTTATGAAACAGAAGATCAAAAAGAAATTGCAAAAAAACTGATCGAGCAGATAGATGAAGCCAATTTTCTATCTGGAAAAATAGTCACTGAAGTAACGAAAGCGACAACATTTTATCCGGCAGAGGAAGATCATCAAGATTATCTGGAAAAAAATCCAAATGGCTATACATGCCACTTTGTGAGAGATAACTGGCAGTTGTAATTCTAAATTTCTTTACATTTTCCAGTCATTATGTCATTTTTTATTATGTCTTTAGAAAGTAGTGAAGTTTCATCTGATCATCAATTGACTGATACAGCAGTACGTGTTTTGAAACGAGAAAACGTACTAAACGCAATTGGGTACGAAATAAAGAAGGACTTGCGTGAAAATCCTTGGAAGCTTTCTCCGTTATTCGTACCTTTTCCAACTGGTGGACTATGCTATGCTGCGGTTGGTACATTAGTTTTTGGGACATTGATTCTAAAAAATATTACTGACCCAAATTTTCGTCAAAGCATTAGCGACGCTCGCAATCTTGACGTTATGCCTCAACTATATGAAGCCCATCTGGTTCAATGCGAAGACTCGGGGGAAGTAAATGTCGATCAAAAAAGTTTATCAAAGCACCGACTTGGAAAAATAAAGGCGCATACCCATCATTTGGTGGGCTTACAAGTAGATAAAATTCCAAAGAAGTTGGGGCAAGATGTTATTAGAACTGTTCATCATAAATTTGCAGGAATAAAACTGCCTTCAAATATAGAAGAAGCTAATGATGATGTGGGTCATTTCGATCCTTCATATATCAAGCAAGAGACAGGTAGAACTTTAAAATGGATGGGACCCGTCTTTGCAATGGCATGCTTATCATCTATGGATCCAAGCGCAATTACACAAGAACTTTTTGGCAGGGATCGTGAACTTTATTTAGAAGATATTGAAAAAGATCAAACCTCTTTGACTTTCGAATAATCTTTAATTTTCTATAGGTTCGTGCTAGCACCTTTCTATGGCTAAGAAACAAATATACAAACCAAAATCGATCAGCGGATTTCCCGAATGGTTACCAGAAGAGCGTTTAATCGAGCAAAAATGGCTGGATCATATACGTCGCGTCTTTGAATCGTATGGCTTCGCATCGATTGAAACACCATGTGTAGAAGAGCTTGACGTTCTGCTTGCAAAGGGTGAGACGGATAAAGAAATATATACACTAACCCGTTTGCAGTCAGATGAAAGTGACGCTAAAGATTCACGTTTAGGGTTACATTTTGATCAAACCGTACCGTTTGCCAGATATACGGCACAACATTTCAATGACCTGACTTTTCCGTTTAAAAGATACCAGATGCAAAAAGTCTGGCGCGGTGAGAGGCCGCAGTTAGGTCGTATGCGCGAGTTTTTGCAATGCGATATTGATGTGATTAATGTCGATAATCTACCGCTTCATTTCGATGCGGAAATCCCCGCCATCATCTATGAAATTTTAAGCGGGCTAGAGATTGGACGCGTACAGATCAAAATCTCAAATCGCAAAATTATTACAAATATGCTGAGCGCTTTCGGTATCGACGAGATTGTTACCGCGACACGCATTATTGATAAACTGGATAAAATCGGAGAAGACGATGTGCAGTCTCAATTGATAGCGCAAGCAGGAATGAAGGCCGAACATTGGCCATTTTTGCGCGATTTGTTGGTTGATAATAAATCACTCTCAACCCAGCCTGCTTTTGACGCTTTGAAACAGCTGGAAAATAATGATTCTCTTGTTTCTCGTAAAGAATATCTCGAACCTATGCGGGAAGGAATTGAAGAGCTCGACTTCGTTCTGAAACAATTATCACACCTACCTGAAGGTGCGGTCGTCATGGATTTATCGATTGTTCGTGGTCTTGATTATTATACAGGAACGGTTTACGAAACAAACCTTCTGGATATTCCTGAATTTACAAGTTCGGTATGTTCAGGCGGCAGATACGATGATCTGGCAGGATCTTATATAAATAAACACTTGCCGGGTGTGGGAATCTCTATCGGATTTACAAGACTTTTTGATGTTTTGCGTCACAATGGCTATATTAAAACAAAGGCTAAATCACCGACTGATATATTGGTGACATTACCTGATGAAAATCAACGCGGCGAAAGTGCTGAAAAAGCACGTCGTTTGAGAGAGAATGGCTGGAATGTGGAAACATATCATGCGCCGCAAAAAACAGGAAAACAGATAGCGTACGCTGAGAAAAAAGGCATCCGCTATGTTTATTTCGCTGAAGCAGATGAAGTCAAAGACTTGGCAAGCGGTGAGCAAATGAAGATCAATATAGAAACATGGGCAAAATCATGAAAAAAAAGTTTCAATTTATACCAGCATTTCTTCTAATAGCGTTTAGTTTTATTCACCCAGCTCAGGCGCAAGAAACCTATACTTATTCCCCCGAAGGATGTAATTTTGAAGCTGACTTTCCAAAAGAACCCGGCTATGTACAACGTTGTCCCTCCGACGCAACACAACCTTGTTATGAGGTGGCGCAATACACATCACGTGAAGATTTTGATAAAACAATCAATGTGGAGATGAGCTGTACGCTTTTAACGCCCGAGCTTTATGAAACGTACACCCGGGAAAATCTGGAACAAATCCTCTACGGCATGGTAAGAGACGCAAACCTACCCGAAGCGCCACCCATTCAGTTTCAAACGGAAGAAGAAAATAATTTGAAGATTATCGGAACCAGCGGCATAAAAACAGCCGGGTATTCGACCAAAATTTTCGTCACACAAATCTGGCTGACACCTGAATCCCTAATGACAGTTGACGGGGAGATGAGCCTAGAAAATGGTCCGGAGGGCGATAAACAGTTTGCCGATATTCTTCGTAGTATTAAAATTACGGATCAAAGCGCTGTTGAAGTCGAGCCAGAAGCAGCAGCAGCCAATTGAAGTTTTTCAACCATACTAAAAAACCCGTTGCGGCGGTTGGGTGACAAATGTTTTTCCAACCCAATTCTTTTGAAAACCTCTTTCATATCCACGTCTTTTAAAACGTTTACCGGCCGGTCATGATACACTCTGGCCAATACGCCGATTAAACCACGGACAATATGTGCGTCACTATCCGCAAGAAAAAAAAGGCGATCATCTTTAATATCTGCCATCATCCATACCCGACTCGTACAGCCAGGGACAATTGTTTGATCGTTTTTCATCCCCTCCTCCATATGCGGCAAGGCCTTGCCCATATCTATAAGGTAGGCATAGCGCTCCTCCCAATCATCAAACAGGGCAAAATCGTCGATCAGATTTTCAATATGTGGGTATTTCTGCATAGTCTTTTAATTATTTTTCCTTGCTTCAAAAGTCAAATCAACTAAGTTTTCAATAACCTAAGCATTGCAGAATCGCAACACAAACACCATATAACAATAATAAAGCTTGAAGTGCCTCTTATGGCTTGGCAAAGTGAAATATAAAGATTCTAATATCGGAAAAGATTTATGAGCAAAGACGAAGATAATAACGAAGATAATAAAAACACCCTGTATTGTTCTTTCTGTGGGAAGAGCCAACATGAGGTGAAAAAATTAATCGCGGGGCCGAATGTATTCATTTGTAATGAATGTGTTGAGCTGTGCGTTGATATCATTCGTGAAGAAGATAAAACACAATTGGTACGCAGCGAAGAAGATGGTGTTCCGACGCCGTCCGAAATCAAGGCTGTTCTGGATGATTATGTTATTGGTCAGGACCGCGCCAAGCGTGTCATGTCTGTGGCTGTTCATAACCATTACAAACGTCTTGAGCACGGCGGTACAGGTTCGGGCGCAGATATTGAAATTTCAAAATCAAATATTTTGTTGGTTGGCCCGACAGGGTGCGGTAAAACGCTTCTGGCGCAAACACTTGCTAAAATCATTGATGTTCCCTTTACAATGGCAGATGCCACAACATTAACCGAGGCCGGTTATGTTGGTGAAGACGTTGAAAATATTGTCCTGAAACTTCTACAAGGTGCTGACTATAATGTTGAGCGCGCTCAAAAAGGGATCGTTTATATTGACGAGATTGATAAAATCTCCCGTAAGAGCGATAATCCATCCATCACACGTGATGTATCTGGTGAAGGTGTTCAGCAAGCGCTATTGAAATTAATGGAAGGTACAGTGGCCTCTGTCCCGCCACAAGGGGGGCGCAAGCATCCACAACAAGAGTTCCTTCAGGTTGATACAGCCAATATGCTGTTTATCTGCGGCGGCGCATTTGCAGGGATAGAAAAAATTCTCGCCAATAAAGGCCGCGGCACAACAATTGGCTTTGGTGCGGATGTTCAATCTAAAGACGAGCGCGACGTTGGTGAATTACTGGTTAATTTGGAACCGGAAGATCTTCTTAAATTTGGTCTTATTCCCGAATTTGTTGGTCGTCTGCCATTAATTGCAACGCTTGAAAACCTTGATGAAGATGCGCTGGTGACCATTTTGACAGAACCAAAAAACGCGCTTACCAAACAATATATGAAATTGTTTGAAATGGAGGGGGTCGAGCTTGAGTTCAAGAAAGATGCGCTTGTCGCCATTGCGAAGAAAGCTATTGCACGCAAAACCGGTGCACGTGGACTTCGTTCTATTCTTGAAACGCTTCTGATGGATACGATGTATGAACTTCCAGACATAGAAGGCGCAGAGAAAGTCGTCATTTCAGCTGATAACGTAGAGGATCCGACAAAAAATAAACCAAAGGTCGTGATTTCAAAAAAGAAGAAGGACGATAAGAAAGATGACAAAAAAGCGGCGTCATCCTAAACATTTACAAAATTAAGACAAAGCAAGACGATCGCGCACTATAATGCTTGACACCGTTGCTGCTTTGCCTTTATAAACACAATTCGATTTATAGATGGAGAGTACTATGTTCGCAGTAGTTAAAACAGGCGGCAAACAATATAAAGTTTCAAAAGACGACAAAATCACAGTTGAAAAGCTTGAAGGTGATGAAGGCAAAGCCGTCGATCTGGATGTATTATTTATGTTTGACGGCAAAAGCGCGTCCACAGATGAAAAAGATCTTGGTAAAGCGTCTGTCACCGCAAAAATTCTTGAGCATAAACGTGCCGCCAAGGTTACAATTTTCAAGAAAAAGCGTCGTCAGAATTATCGTCGCAAAAAAGGTCATAAGCAGCATCAGACAGTCATACAGATTACTGACATCAAAGCAGCTTAATTAAATAAACTAGATTATAAAAACGGAGTTCTATAATGGCACATAAAAAAGCTGGTGGTAGTACAAGAAATGGTCGCGATTCAGAAAGTAAACGTCTGGGCGTTAAAAAATATGGCGGCGAAGCAGTATTAGCGGGTAATATTATTATTCGCCAACGCGGTACAAAATGGCATCCTGGAAAAGGTGTTGGTCTTGGTAAAGATCACACTATTTTTTCATTGATTGATGGCGCCGTTAAATTTACACGTGGTCGTAATGATCGCTCTATCGTCAATGTTGTTGCCGCGAATGAAAGCATGCCGCAAGCAGCTGAATAATAACGGCTAACAATTATAAACACAGATAATTTGAGGAAGCCCGCCAAGCGGGCTTTTTTTGTAATATGAAATTTCTAGACGAAGCAAAAATCTATATTAAGAGCGGTAATGGCGGCCCTGGCTGTATGTCATTTCGCCGTGAAAAGTACGTTGCCATGGGTGGTCCCGATGGCGGTAATGGCGGCAAAGGCGGCGACGTTATCTTTCGCGCCATTCAAAATATCAATACATTGATAGATTTTCGCTACACCCAGCATTTTAAAGCCGAAAGTGGTCACAATGGTGAAGGACGAAATAAAAGCGGGGCTGGTGGTAAAAATTCAATTATTACAGTTCCCGTTGGTACGCAAATTATTGCAGAGGATAAAGAAACCATTCTCGCCGATATGGTGGAAGAAGGCCAAGAAATACGCCTCCTAAAGGGTGGTGATGGCGGGTTTGGTAATACGCATTACAAGTCATCTACTAATCAAGCACCCAGGCGTACGACCCCTGGTTGGGCCGGACAGGAAATGGCAATTTGGCTTCGTTTAAAACTGATCGCTGATATTGGTTTGGTCGGGTTGCCGAATGCGGGCAAGTCAACTTTTTTATCTTCCTGTACGCGTGCGCACCCTAAAATCGCTGATTATCCTTTTACAACGCTGCATCCGAACCTTGGGGTTGCCAAAATAGGTGATCACGAAATGATTATCGCTGATATTCCGGGTTTAATCGAGGGAGCATCAGAAGGGCAAGGTCTCGGCGATCGTTTTTTAGGCCATATCGAGCGTACGGCCGCCCTGCTCCACATTATTGATATAACCCAAGATAATCCGATGGAGGCTTATCACACGATCTGTAATGAGCTATCCGCATACGGAAATGATTTAGACCAAAAAGAGACACTAATCGCCCTTAACAAATCTGATGCATTGGGCGATGAACTTGCAAAAGACGTACAAAAAACGTTTGAGAAAGAAACAGGAAAGAAAACATTCTTGATTTCAGCTGTTTCTGGTGACGGCGTAAAAGATGTTTTATTCGCACTGAACAGAATCAAACATAATGAAGACGATGATGAGGAATGAACAGCGCAGTTGATAAAATCAGTCACGCAAAACGTCTGATCATCAAAATCGGATCGGCGCTTATTACAGATATTGAAAAAGGTATCATCCGCAAAGAATGGCTTCACACCCTTGTTTCAGATATCGCGGCGTTAAAAGATAAAGAAATAATTATTGTTTCATCGGGTGCAATAGCATTGGGACGTACACCTCTGGGTATCGATCTGACCACGTCTGCACGTAATTTGAAAATCGAACAAAAACAAGCAGCCGCATCAATAGGTCAAATTAAGTTAATCAATGCGTTTCTTGAAAGTTTTACAGACCATAATTTAGAACTGTCGCAAATTCTTTTAAATCCAAAGGATACAGAGAATAGACGTACACATCTGAATGCGCGCGCAACTCTACAAACATTACTTTCCCACAATATTATTCCGGTCATAAACGAAAATGATACAACGGCAACAGATGAAATACGTTTCGGCGATAACGATAAACTGGCAGCACGCGTCGCACAAATGATGGAGGCTGATCTGCTGCTGATACTATCAACGACTGATGGTCTTTATACAGATAATCCGGATAGTGATCACAATGCACAGCACATCGACACGGTCAATGAAATCACATCAGACATTCTTGATATCGCAGGTGAAGTTACAAGCGGTGTATCAACAGGCGGCATGAAAAGCAAAATTGAGGCTGCACAAATTGCCGTTAATGCAGGCACAGATGTTATCATTACAAGCGGGAAAGAGCATTCACCCATCAAACGTCTGATGAAGGGAGAGCAGAAATCAACGCTCTTTGCTGCAAATGACACACCTCATAATGCTAGGAAACGTTGGATTGCTGCACACATTAAACCAAAAGGGAAACTGCACCTTGACGAAGGCGCTGTCAAAGCGTTAAAAGCCGGGAAAAGCCTTCTGCCCATAGGCGTCGTTAAAATAGAGGGGCAATTCGAACGCGGAGATGCCGTCGAAATCATTTCTCACAACACAGATATTATTGGCATAGGGCTTGTGACGTACAGCATTAACGAAGCCCTTAAAATAATAGGACAACATAGCAGCAAACTTGAGGATTGCCTTGGTTATGTAGGCAGAGACGTACTGATTCACCGCAATGATATGGTTTTAAGCGGCGAATAAAACGTGTAATCTGTATTTATGAGAACAGAATCACCTCCACAAACAAAATACCTTAAAAATTATACACCTCCGCCGTATTTGGTGGATCATGTAAATATGTTTTTTGAACTGTCTGAAAATAAAACTCGTGTAAAAACCGAGGCACATTATAGAAAAAATAAGGCTTCTTCTGACCCGAATTTATTTTTAAACGGCGATGAGTTAAAACTCATATCAATTGAGAAAAATTGCGTACCTCTGGATAACTCTGGTGACTACTCTGTTGACAAAAACGGTATAACTTTGAATAACCCAGGGGATAAGTTCGCCCTGACCATTGTCACAGAGATTAACCCTGCCGCTAATACCAGGCTGGAAGGGCTATACACCTCGAATGGGACATTTTGCACACAATGTGAAGCAGAAGGTTTCAGACGTATTACTTATTATCAGGACCGCCCTGATGTTTTAGCCACTTTTTCCGTACGTATTGAAGGTGATAAGGAAAATTATCCTATCCTTTTATCGAATGGTAACCCTGTTGAAAAAGGCGATCTTCAAAATGATAAGCATTATGTTGTGTTTAATGATGAGACGCCAAAGCCATGTTATTTGTTTGCGCTTGTTGCCGGTGATCTTGTTCATTTACATGACACCTTTACGACAATGTCAGGACAAAACGTCGATTTATATATTTACGTACGCGAAGGAGATGAAAAACAAATCGATCATGCGATGGAATCCCTTAAAAAATCCATGACATGGGATGAGGAGGTTTATGGCAGAGAATATCAATATGACTTATTCAATATTGTTGCGGTTGGCGACTTCAATATGGGCGCCATGGAAAACACTTCACTCAATATTTTTAATACCGCTCTTACGCTTGCGCATCAAGATACGGCAACCGATACGGACTTTATGCGTGTTGAAAGTGTCATAGGGCACGAGTATTTTCACAATTGGACAGGAAACCGTGTGACATGTCGTGACTGGTTTCAATTATCCCTTAAAGAGGGATTGACCGTCTTCCGTGATCAAGAGTTTTCTGCCGATCTAAATTCCAGAGGCGTACAGCGTATCGATGATGTGACCATGCTGCGCAAAATGCAGTTTCCTGAGGATGCAGGCCCGCTTGCCCACCCTATTCGTCCTGATAATTATATAGAGATCGATAATTTCTATACTATGACGGTCTATGAAAAAGGGGCAGAAGTCATCCGAATGATTCATACGCTTTTAGGAGCTGAAAATTATCGCAAAGGTACGGATTTATATTTTGAACGCCATGATGGTCAAGCCGTAACATGTGATGATTTTATTCAGGCCATGCAAGATGCAAGTGGAATTGACCTAAGCCAATTTAAACTCTGGTATTCGCAGGCAGGTACACCCAAAATTTCTGTAAGCGGAATATATAATGAAAGTGAAAAGACGTACGCCCTGACATTACAACAAAGCGTGCCGGAGACCCCCGGACAAAGCGATAAAAAGCCCATGCATATCCCTGTAAAAATCGGGCTTATTGATAAAAATGGCACTGATTTAGTGGATCAGGTGCTACATTTGAAAGACAAAAAACAGGATTTTATTTTTACAGATATTCCGGCCGAACCAGTTCCATCTATTCTTCGTAATTTCTCTGCACCTGTTATTTTAGAATCTGATTTAAGCCAGAAAGATTATCGCTTTTTAATGGTTCATGACTCAGATGGTTTCAATCGATGGGAGGCAGGGCAAAAGCTGTCCCTCGATGTTTTACAAAATATGATTGATAATAACGCTATGGTACCACAGGATTACATCGACGCGTACGGCGCTGTAATCGAAAATGCTATGGATGAAAATACAGATAAAGCATTATCTGCCAGAGCATTGGCCATTCCCGATATTCAACGTATTGCACAGCTGCAACAAATTATCGATACGGATAAAGTCTATCAGGCGCGTGAGACGCTTTTAAATACATTGCTCGAAGCGCATGAAGAAAAATTAATGTCTCTTTATGAAAGTAATAGAGAAGACGGAGCCTTCTCTATTAATCCCGAGGCGATGGGTAAACGCGCGCTTAAAAATAGCGCCATGCTAATGCTTATGAACCGGTTGCGCCTTGAAGATGCCAAGATGTTAAAAGACGCATATGATGCTTCCAACAATATGACGGATCGTATGTCAGCATTTCTGGGGCTAAATGCAATTATTTCAGATGAACGTACGGCTGTTTTGGATGATTTTTATACGCGGTTTAAATCCTACCCGCTTGTTATAGATAAATGGTTCTCTGCACAAACCATACCGCGCCATGACGATTTGATAGACCGATTACAAAATCTAAAAAAACATTCAGATTTTAATATAAAAAACCCAAATCGTGTACGTTCTTTGTATGGCGCCTTTGCAATGGGCAATCCTGTCATGTTTCATAATAAAGACGGCAGCGGCTATAACTTCTTAAAAGAGGCCGTATTTGAATTAAACGATATCAATCCACAGATTGCCGCTCGTCTTCTCAATCCCTTACGCGAATGGAGGAGATATACGCCGGATCGACAAGAAAAAATGAAGCAAGTTCTTCAATGCATTGTCGATATGAAGGATGTGTCACCAAATGTGTATGAGATAGCCGGAAAAAGCCTTGAAGGATGATGATGTGCTCATATGCGGCTTAGATGAAGCTGGAAGAGGCCCTCTCGCCGGACCTGTATATTCTGCATGCGTTCATATTCCTAGAAAAAGCCGCGAACTACCTTTCTGGAGCGGTGTAACAGACAGCAAAAAGTTGACTGCTAAAAAAAGAGACGTTCTCTTTCATCAAATCAAACAACACAGTATCTATGGAATAGCATCAGCATCTGTGGAGGAAATTGATCACATCAATATATTACAGGCTAGTTTACTTTCGATGGAGCGCGCCTATACAAATATGATTGAAAATAATGCACCGCAACAATATTTTGCGTTAATTGATGGTAATCAAAACCCTAAGAATATGCCCTGCCCTTTCAAAACTGTTGTAAAAGGGGATAGCAAGCATTTAGAAATTGCTGCAGCCTCCATACTGGCAAAAGTATCGAGGGATATTATTATGAAGCAACTTCACAATACCTTCCCCTACTATGGATGGGACACAAATTCCGGTTATGGTTCTGCAAAGCATTTACAAGCATTAAAGGAATACGGCGCAACTGATCATCATCGCCGCTCTTTTTCCCCAGTAAAATCAGTACTTGCAGCTTAGTGACTCCAATAAGAGTCTTTTTGACTTGACAAGGAGTCCTCGTTTCTTTTTAGTGATTCGGTATTCAAACCTTAAAAGGAAAATAAATGTCGAGTCAGAAAAAAAACTTATCCGCAGCAAAATTACAACTAGATACGATCCTAATAGGCGATTGTATAGACTCACTTCGCACTCTTCCTGACAAATCTATAGATCTCGTTTTTGCAGATCCCCCTTATAATCTTCAACTGGGTGGCGATTTACAGCGACCTGATAACTCTCACGTCAATGGTGTGACTGATGACTGGGATAAATTTGACAGCTTAAAAGCGTATGATGAATTTACAAATAAATGGCTGTCCGAATGTAAGCGCGTATTGAAAGATGACGGCGCCATTTGGGTTATAGGTAGCTACCATAACGTATTTCGTCTTGGTTATATCTTACAGGATTTAAAGTACTGGATCTTAAATGATGTTATCTGGCGTAAAAGTAATCCAATGCCAAATTTTCGTGGAACGCGTTTTACAAATGCTCATGAAACACTTATCTGGGCCTCTAAATCAGAAAAATCGAAATATACGTTTAACTACGACTCCATGAAAATTCTTAACGACGATCTTCAAATGCGTAGCGATTGGTTATTTCCTCTTTGTACTGGCGAAGAAAGACTAAAAGACGAGAATGGTCAGAAGGTTCACGCAACGCAAAAGCCCGAAGCGCTTCTACAGCGTATCCTCATGGCCTGTTCAAAGCCGGGAGATGTAATCTTAGACCCTTTCTTTGGAACTGGAACGACAGGCGCTGTTGCAAAAAAACTAGGACGTCATTTTGTAGGACTAGAGCGTGATGAAACGTATGCTGCCGCGGCACATGAGCGGATTGCTGAAGTTCAGATAACGAATAATAAGGACATTATTCAACCAATATCAAAGAAATCAGAGCCGCGTGTCCCTTTCGGCTCGCTTGTCGAAAATGGTATGTTGAAACCAGGCACAGTGCTTACAGATGCGAAAAACAAGCATGAGGCCATAATATGCGCTGATGGTAGCCTAACAATAAACCAGTTCCGCGGTTCTATCCATAAAGTCGGAGCGCGGCTACAAGACGCCCCTAGTTGCAACGGCTGGACATATTGGCATTATAAAGAAAAAAATAATTATAAACCAATAGATGAACTCCGCTCACAACTCAGAAAAGCGATGAATGTCTTTTAATTGTTATTCAAAATCATCTAAGGGATCTGTTTCGGATAACTTCTTATCGTCTTTTTGTATCTTAAGTGCTTTTTCTTGAAGAGTTTGAGAGGATTTCACTTTCATATCAGGAATTTCACCCTTCTTCTTCTTTGTAAAGCTCTTTGTAAAATATAATACATCCATGTTTAAATCTCTGAAGATTTCATATCCTTCAATATAAGCAAGAAATATAGGTATTTTATTCTGATTTGAAAAGCTTTGCACCCCCATAAATTTAGTCACTGTCATGTAAAGACGAATAGAAAAAAAGCGTTTCTCGGATCCAGCATCCCTCCACTTTGTTACCAATTCTTTAGCAATAGATTCGTCAATTGATATGTTTGGAATCACTACGGGCCTAATAAGACGAATTAATATCTCTCTATAATACACTTCTTCTCCCTTTTGAGTAGTTCGAAAGCCACAAAAGTTTTTGTTCCAGCCAAGATAAGCAGGATGCGGAAAAAACTCTCTATCTCCGCTAATGAAATTTTTACTTTTTACTGCAAAACTTCCTTTTTTAATATTGTAATTACCAACTTCTATTGGAAGATCGAAAAAAAGACCTCTGGAAAATTTACGACTATTATCCCTCAGATATTCACGCATGGTTTCACGCAAAGGTCCCCATTCAAATTCATTGCCATAGTATTTTGCGTAAAGGTCACACTCATTAATTTGAAAAAATATATCTAAATGCTGATCATTCTCTATATCAGGAATACCAAAAGACCAATATAGCTTAGACATATTTGGATATCTTGAACTTCGATAAGTTTTCCCTTTAAATTCAATTATATCCTGTAATCCAATATTCTCATTTTCTTCGGTTTCATCCGGCTCAGCTGATATATCTTTCACTTCCTTATTTTCTAATGCCTGAGCAAAGGCGCTATTACTATCAACACGAAATATAACGCTTATAGAAAGCATTAAAGTAAGGATTAGTATTTTGTTGGTTATTCTCATAGATCTTCTTTTGTTATGTTTAAATATTGTTTTACAGCTTTTTTGAATAAAGTTGGTAATCCTATTTTATCATATTCATGCGGATCACACCAAATATAGTCTTTATTAATTTTGCAAAGGTTTTCATGCGTTTCCAATACACCCTCCAACGTTAAATGAAAATGCGTAAAGGTATGATTAATTTTAAAGCCTTTTATAGCTGTCTTGAGAGACGTCTGCCTTTCGACCCACTCAGTTCCTGGTAAACCTAGCATACCACCCAAAAGACCCTTTTTCTGACGTTTTTCAAATAGTAACTCCCCTTTATTATTTTCAATGAAATATATAACACCATATTTTTGAGGTTTGCTCTGCTTTAAAACTTTTACCGGAATAGTTTCCTGAAGGTTATTTTCTAGGGACTTACAAAAATTATTAATGGGACAAATTGTACATTTTGGCGATGTTGGTGTGCAAATATTTGCACCTATATCCATAAGTGCTTGTGCATACTCCCCCGGATAGTCATCCCTATTCTCGCTTAATTCTTTTGCATAGTAATATAGTTGTTTTTTCGTCTCTTTAATTGGCTTTTCATGTGCATGTATTCTTGCAAGAACGCGTTCTATATTACCATCCATCACAATAGAAGATTTTCCAAATGCAATAGACCTTATTGCGGCTGCTGTGTACGGACCAATTCCGGGCAGTGCTTGCAATTCTTTTTCGTGAGAAGGAAATTGCCCATCATAACTTTCTGAAATAATTTTCGCGCATTTATGCAGATTTCTTGCGCGCGCATAATAGCCTAGGCCTGCCCATTCCCTCATAATGTCATCACTATGTGCAGATGCCAGATCGTGAATTGTTGGCCAGATCGAAATAAATCTTATAAAATAAGGAATAACCGTTTTGACAACAGTTTGTTGAAGCATAATTTCAGAGAGCCATTCGTGGTAAGGGTGCGGATATTCTCCGAAAGACGCTCGCCAAGGCATAGAACGGGCATTTTTCCGATACCACTCTAAAACATTTTGACGAAAGCCATCCACATCTATGACGTCATCATTCTTCTTGAGATTTTTTTGTGAGAGCGTCATAGTCTAAATATGGCATTAAGACCGCTTTCGAAAAGTGTAATCTCTCTTTCAAAGCCAGTTTTCCAGAGAAAATATCTGAAACTGGGGCGCATCTATACCTATTGGCCGCAAATAATAGGCGAAGAATATGCAGAGAAAGCCTTGCCGGTTGCACTAAAGACACGTCCGGTAAGGCAAAAAAACGGCACCAAGAAATACGATATTATTGCCACACTTTGTATTATTACCAATAGCGCAAATGCTCTCGCCCTCTCTTATCAAAAAGAACGAATACTCGGTCGTATTGAACATTTATTCGGAGAGCGCATCATTACAGACATAAAAATTACACAAAATCATAGTATTCAAACAACCATCTCTTCACATAAAGTCGAAAAACTATCAACTCTGAATCAAGAAGAGATTAAGCAAATGATGGCACACATATCTGATAATGATTTGCGGGAAAGGCTTGAACATTTTAGTCAAAGCCTGTATCAATCTGGCAGAACTTAAAAGAGAAAAATCATGAAAGTAAATGCAAATACGTTGAGAGCAGGAAATGTTCTTGATTATAATAATAAGCTGACAGTCGTCACAAAAATCGAAATTTTAACACCCGGTAAAGGCGCCGCAGTTATTAAAGTCGAAATGAAAGACATCAAGACAGGCAATAAAGATAACGTCACCTTTCGCACGCAGGAAACTGTAGAGCGTGTCCGTTTAGAACAAGATGATTGCCAATTCCTTTATAAAGACGAAGACGGTTTTCACTTCATGAATAGTGAATCTTTCGAACAATTTATCGTCAGCGAAGATTTAGTCGGTACGCCCGGCTCATTCCTTCAAGATGGAATGAGCGTAGAAGTCGAAAGCTATGAAGGACAGCCCTTAAGCGTATCCCTCCCCGATACTGTAACGTGCGAAATTGTAGAAGCAGAGCCCGTCATTAAAGGACAAACAGCTACAACATCTTACAAGCCCGCTATTCTTGATAACGGCGTTAAGGTCATGGTGCCGCCGTTTGTGGAGCAAGGAACAAAAATTGTCGTGCGCACAGAAGATGCAACATATGTAGAGAGAGCAAAAGACTGATGGCTGCGATACAATCACCGGCAATAAAAATCATGATGCGCGCTGCGGAAAAAGCGGCTCGTTCCTTAACCAGAGATTTTGGCGAAGTAGAGAACTTACAGGTTTCGCGAAAAGGTCCTGCGGACTTCGTATCCGCGGCTGATAAACGCGCTGAAGAAATTATTCATGAGAACCTTCTGCGTGATCGACCTGATTATGCCTTTATGATGGAAGAAGGCGGCAATCAAGGACCGGAAGATTACGAATATAGATGGATTATTGACCCTCTAGATGGAACAACAAATTTCCTTCACGGTATCCCGCACTGGTCTATCTCTATTGCTTTGGAAAAAAGATTAGACGGCAAAAGCGAAATTGTAGCTGGTCTTATTGCAGATCCAATTAAAGATGAATGGTTTACAGCAGAAAAGGGCCAAGGCGCTTTTTCAAAACGTAAAAGATTGCGCGTTTCAGGACGCACAGATTTGAGCACATGCATAATTGCAGGTGGATCACCATTTTCGGGTTTGAAAGATATTCCACTCTACCAAAAAGAAATACTTCCCGTTTATGTTCAAACATCTGGCTTTCGTCGGTTTGGGTCTGCGGCCCTAGATATGGCATATGTGGCCGCAGGTCGTTTTGACGGGTACTGGGAAAGAAGCCTGAATGCATGGGATGTTGCCGCGGGATATATTCTTGTGAAAGAAGCTGGCGGTTTTGTTGAATTTATTAATCGTGGCAAACATCCTGTTTTTGATGGTAACCTTATAGCAGGAAATTCGGGTATTCGAGATTTTATGATTAAACTTCCTCAATAAAAATTATATTGAGTTTTTAAGAGGCTTAAATGAAACATTTTTTTATTTTGATTTGTTTTTTACTGGTTTCAGCTCCATTGCTGTCTAGTATGGCAAGAGCTGAAGAAAACCGTGGATTTAGCTTATCGGGATTATTCAAATTCAAAAAAGCCGAAGAAAAAGATAAATACTTACCTGTTGAAGAAGCGAAAAAAGACAAGCTGGTTTTAACTGGAAGCGCAGGTCCGTCTATGCCTGCTGTTCCAGCGGGTAACATAAAAAAAGAAGTTATTGTTCAATCAACACTTCCACCTCCAAAATTCCAGCAAAAAGATAATAGTGCTAAAACGCAGCTTCCTCCTGTGACTGTAAGTTATAATCCTAAAATTCCTTATATGACGCTTATATTCCAAAACGAATTTCAGCAGAACTTAGAGTCAGGGCATATGAAGATTTTGGAAAAATCTTTAATGGATATGAAAAACGGTTTTTATAGGGGGCAAGTTCAAATTAAATCCTTTTCGTCAAAAGGACAAAAGCCCGCAATAGACCGCGCTCAAAAAGTTAGGTCCTTTATGATGTCAAAAGGTATAAAAGTAACAGATTTGGACGTACAAGCTTTTCCTAATGCGAATCAGGGAAACACCATACACATCTTCCTTTTAGGTGAAAGTTAAGGCGATCTTATTCGCAAAAATCTTAAACTAGGAAGATTTTTGCTGGAATTAAGTAAAAAATAGGGATACCTTTCTGGGTATATTAATAATTTACAGGAGTAAAAACATGAATTCATTATCAAAAGTTGTCGTTTTATTTGCAATCCTCGGTATTATAGGCGCAGGCTTATTTTTCTATCCGGGAAGTCCTTTTTACTATGCAAATATAGTTGTTGTTGAAGCAGAGGCTGTAGATCAAATGGAAGACAACATGGACTCTGATGGCAATGTAGATGTGGAAATTGAAACTAATAACTAATTTTTAGAAAGTCATAATCAAAATGAAATCTCTTAATAGTGTAATCTTGTTTTTTGCTGTACTTGCTATCATTGGTGCAGGACTATTTTTCTATCCTGGTAGTCCTTTTTATTATGCCAATATTATTGTTGTAGAAAGTACAGAAACGGATGAAACTGAAAATACTGTTGATGAGGTTTCATCTAATGAAGCTATCATTGAAGAAGATACCTCAGATTTAGATGTTTCAGAAAATGTTATAGATGAAGAGATCGTTGAGAACACAAGCTCCGAGACGATAGAAACTTCTGAAGAAGTTTCGACATCAGTATCTATGATAGATGTTGAAGTATCTGAGAAAACACTTGGTAGTGATGACGCACCAATTACAATGTATGAATTTAGTTCTTTATCATGTGGACATTGCGGTTCATTTCACTCTGATGCTTATCCAAAAATCAAATCTGAGTATGTCGAAACTGGCAAAGTTAAAATGATTATGGTTGATTTTCCATTAAATCTGCCCGCAATGCAGGGCGCGATGTTGGCGCATTGTTTACCTGATGATCAGTACTTTAATTTCTTACAGCTTTTATTCACAACGCAACAAAACTGGTTATCCGGCGATTATGAAGCAAATTTAAAGCAAAATGCACAGCTGGCAGGTCTTTCAAATGACCAGATAGATGAGTGCCTGAATAATGAAGCTCTGGAAGAAAAACTTCTTGCACGCATGGAAGAGGCTCAAAGTAAATGGAATGTGTCATCAACGCCTTCATTCGTCATAAATGACGGTTTGGAAATCATTGAAGGGAATCGTCCTTATGATTATTTCGAAACAACATTTAATAAAATTCTGAGTGATCTGAATACTTCAGAACAATAAAAGGATGTGAATGATCCATTTCAAATCCTTGCGCCTTAGCGGGTTCAAATCATTTATAGATAAAACCGACCTAGAAATAGGAAATGGCCTGACAGGAATTGTCGGGCCAAATGGTTGTGGGAAATCTAATCTGGTCGAAGCATTACGTTGGGTTATGGGCGAAAGTTCCGCAAAAAAAATGCGGGGCGGCGGAATGGAAGACGTCATTTTTGCAGGAACCGAGAAACGCCCTGCCCGCAATTTTGGTGAAGTTATACTGACGCTTGATAATAAAATGCGAACTGCACCCGCCGCATATAACAATCTTGAAGACATTGAAATCAGCCGTAAAATTGTTAGGGATCAAGGATCAGCTTATCGTATCAATGGTCGCCCGGCACGTGCGCGTGACGTACAACTTTTATTTGCCGATACGCTAAGCGGCGCAAATTCACCATCACTTGTATCACAGGGTAAAGTTGCCAGCATCATTAATGCGAAACCCCTGCAAAGGCGTATGATATTAGAAGAATCTGCAGGTATAACCGGTTTATATGCACGTCGTCATGAAGCTGAGCTGCGTCTAAAGCAAGCCGAGCAAAATCTTACACGGATTGAAGATACGACAGGAACGATGGAATCGCGTCTGTCCGCTCTTAAAGGCAAGCGCGACAAGCAAATCGCTATAAAGAATTGAGTAAGGATATACGTGAACTTGACCAGCTGGTTGCGTATCTGGAATGGAAGGCAGGAGAAGAACAGCTTATTTCGTATAAAAAAGAGTTCGATGTTTTTGAAACCGCCGTTACAGACCAAATGTCGACTGTGACACAGCTTAATAAAACCTACCTCACTCAAACGCAAGACATTCCAAAACTGCGTGAGTCAGAAGCAAAGATTTCTGCGGCTCTGCAAAAATTCAAACTGGATTTACAGCGTGTAGAAGATCGCGAACAGCAAAGAGCCAATGCTCTTGAAAGTGCTGTACAGCAACAAGAACAATTGAAGAATGATATTGATCATAGCTCACAAGAATTGAAAGATTATAAGATATCATTTGACCGCATTACTTCCGAACAGGAGAAAATTCAAAAAGAAAATGCACAGAATGAAGGCCTGATCAAAAGTCGTACAGAAAAGCTAGAACAGAGCGAAACGACAGTGAAAGCTTTGGAGGAGAAATATAATGCCGCCATGGCTGATTTCGCTGCGAGGGAAGAAAGACAACGATCACTTCTCAAACAAATTGAAGATAGCAAATTACGTCTCGCACGGCTTGATGACCGGATAATGCAGCAAACAGATCGCATAAAGTCTCTTGAGGAACAAAAAACCGAATTTCAGGAGATAAACAGTCAAAAAGTTTTATTTGAAAAAACGCTATCCGATTTAGACTTAATTGGAAAAGAGTTGGAAGACCTTGAATCAAAAGCTTTAGAAATATCCAATAGTGCCGATAATTTAAATGATCTTATTCAGAACCTATCTATAGAAAAATCAAAATTAGAAAGCGAAATCAGAGCATTAGAAAGTTTTATTAGTTCCTTCTCTGAAGATGATCAGGATGCTGTTCTTAATGAGATAACAGCCATCACGGGATATGAAATTGCTTTATCAAGAGCGTTAGGAGAGAGCCTTCAAGCCTCTCTTGATCCGGACGCTAAATCATATTGGCAAGCAACACAATGCCAGACGTCCCCTCTTCCCGAGAATGTTGTAACACTCGCCACATACGTCAAAGCTCCAAGTGAGTTAAGTACTGCATTGAACCAGATTGGTATCGTTGATGACTTTGAACAAGGAAACGCAGTTGTAAGCAGTCTTAAGCAAGGGCAAGGTCTTGTCTCCAAAGATGGATATTACTGGCGATGGGACGGATTTTGTATTAAAGCCGAGGCTCAAGATAAACAGGCCTCTTTTCTAAAGCAAAAAAACAGACTGACCGAACTGCAAAATGCGTTGCCAGATATTGAAAAATCTCTTCAAACGCATGAAGACGAGATCGCTGTTATCAAAGAGAACGAAGCCACTTTAAAAGATGATCAAACGTCGTTATTTTCAAAAAGATCAGACTTGGAAAATCAAAAGCAGTATTTGGATAAAAAAATCTCTGCCATGACGATTCGTCAGGAAAACTGGGAGAAAGAATATTCGAATGCTCAGGAAACGTTAGACGATCTGAAAGGCGATCATCAACAAATATCTGAAAATATAAATGAGCAAGAAACGCTTCTTCTGTCTTTAAAAAGTGTGATGAATGAGGAAAGTCACACAGATGTTTCGACCCTAAAACAAAATCTGGACGATACACGTATCGAGCACCAAAATAATATCAGTTCGCTTGAACGAATTGAACAACAACAAAATAGTCGTAAAGCACGTCAGCGCGCCTTGGCGGATGAACGCATCACACTTCAAAACCGCATTATTCGCGGTGAGGAACATTTGAGCACACAATCAAAACGCGCTGAAGAAAATCTGGCTCTTCTCAAAGAGCTTCAAAGCGCCCCGCAAGAGAATACAAGCGATAAAGATGCTTATCTATCGAAAATCACAGATCTGGAAAAAGAACGCGCGTTATCTTCTGATACCCTTTCAGAAAAAGAACGTGAAAGCGGCGAGACCGCGCGCGCTTTAAAAGAAGCAGAAAATACTCTTGGCACGTCACGTGAAAATCGCGCCCGTATTCAAGCCTTATTCGAGGCTGCACATCAAACGCAAAAAAATATTGTGAATCGTATAGAAGAGAGATTCGAAGTCAGTCCGCAAAGGCTGATGGATGGAATCAAGATAGTCGAAGACTACACAGCAGAAACCTTAGATCAAAAACGAGAGATGCGGCAGGACCTGCTTCGCCAGCGCGAATCAATCGGTCCGGTCAATTTGCAAGCCGAGCTAGAGGCAGACGAGCTAGAAAAAGATTTAGGTAGTTTATTGCATGAGAAAAACGATCTGGTAGAAGCGGTTGATGAACTTCGCGGCGCGATCAGAAAGCTGAATGTCGAAGCCAGAGAACGTCTTAATATCGCTTTTGAACATGTGAATGCGCATTTTCAAAATTTATTTAAACGCCTATTCGTCGGCGGAAACGCGCATCTCTCTCTGATCGAATCAGATGACCCGTTAGAAGCCGGATTGGAAATTTTTGCGCAACCTCCGGGTAAAGCGCTTCAGGCATTGTCTCTTATGTCAGGCGGAGAGCAAACGATGGCGTCAATTGCGCTGATATTCGCCATGTTTTTAACCAACCCCGCGCCGATATGTGTCTTGGACGAAATTGATGCGCCTTTGGATGATGCAAATGTGGATAAAGTCTGCGACTTATTGGAAGAGATATCCGAAACCACAAAGACACGCTTTCTGGTTGTGACGCATCACCGTTTGACTATGGCTCGGATGGACCGAATCTATGGTGTTACTATGGCGGAACGGGGTGTCTCGCAACTAGTCTCACTTGATATGCAACAAGGATTCTCTTTCTTGGAAGAGGCAGCATAATATGGATAAAGAGAAACTTAAAGAGCTACAAAGTAAAATAGATGCCGCTCAGGAAAAATTAAATCCTGAAACACAACCAATGGGAAACCGCGCGGATAGCATGAATAAAGGCATGCAAATCCTGACCGAAATGATCGGCATAATGGTCGCAAGCGGCGTGATAGGATATTTTCTTGATCTGTGGTTGGGCACATCCCCTATCTTGATAATTTCCATGTTGCTTTTGGGGATGGTCACCTTTTTTTACAAGCTGTTGAAGATGACGAAAAAAATGTAAAAAAAGCCATATTCGGCATTGCAAAATCTGTCAAAAGACGTTAAACATTCAACAAATTTAAACAAGACGAGACATAAACGTGGCTGACCCACTTCATCAATTTGTTATTGAGCCCTGGATCCCATTAGAAGTTGGCGGTGTAGACCTCTCCTTCACGAATTCCTCTTTCTGGATGACAATGGCTGTCATATGCTCGCTTGTCCTGTTCACGGCAGCGTCTAGCAGAAAAGGCCTCGTCCCGACCAGATTACAAATGTTCGGAGAGATGTTTTACGACTTCGTTGCCGATATGATAAAAACCAATTTGGGACCAAAGGGACAAGAATTCTTTAGCTTCGTCTTTACAGTATTCGTCATTGTCCTGATGGGTAATCTTCTTGGTCTGATCCCCTATTCTTTCACATATACCAGCCATGTTGCCGTAACGGGCGCATTGGCATTACTTATATTCAGCATTGTCATTGTATTAGGTTTAATGCGTCATGGTTTGAAATTCTTTTCGCTTTTTTGCCCTGCCGGAACACCGTGGTGGATTACACCTTTAATGGTGCCTATTGAAATTATCTCATTCATCAGTCGTCCTGTAACACTCGCGCTACGTCTATTTATCAATATGATGGTCGGTCACTTAATGTTAAAGGTTATCGCAGGATTTAGCGTCATGATGGTTGGCGCAGGCGTAGGCGGCTTCATTGGCGCGCTATTCCCTATGGCATTTAATGTGCTGATGATTGGGTTTGAGTTATTTATTGCACTGATACAGGCATATGTCTTTGCCCTGTTAACATGCATATATCTTAAAGATACTATCGAATTACATCATTAATTTTAAAATCAAAACTTTAACGAAAAAAGAAGAAGAAGGAGAATTATCATGGAAATAGAAGCAGCAAGACTAATCGCCGCCGCTCTCGCATTGCTACCAATTTTTGGTGTGGGCTTGGGTTTAGGACACATCTTTAGCGCATACTTCAGCGCGGTTGCACGTAACCCGGAAACAGAATCAAAACTATCTGGTACTCTGTTATTTGGTTTTGCGGTGACAGAAGCCTTGGCTATTTTCTGTCTTGGTTTGTCCGTTATCATTCTACTAGGCGTGCTTGGTTAAAAAGTAACAGACAATAAAAACAAGGTCGAAAATGGTTAAATATCAGATATTTATTATAACTTACCTTATGAGTTTTCCTGTATTGGCAGCGAAACCCTCAGCAGATGGTGAGTATAAGGAAGCAACATCTGGTTTACCACAACTTGACCTATCATGGTTTCCAAGCCAGATATTCTGGCTTGGTATTGCCTTTACGGTTCTATATATCGCATTTGCGAGTAAGATTATTCCGGCAATTTCGGCCAACCTTGAAAACCGTGACCAGATCATACATAACGATCTTGAAACAGCAGAAAAGCTGACCGAAGAAGCCGCAGAGTTTCAAAGCTCATATGAATTAAGTTTACAAAATGCGCGCATGGAAGCGTCTTCTATGATGGTTGAACTTGATGCCAGCATGAAAAAAGATCATGAGAAAAAACAGATCGCGTTTCAGAAGAAAACAGAAGAGCGTATGTCGGAAACAAAAGAGCGCTTGGATGCTATGACGGCGTCCTCAATGAAAGACATCGAAAAGCATATTGAAGAAACAGCTTTGATCGCTGCGAAAAATATTGCAGGCATTGATACGGATGGAAAAGCTGTAAAAGCCGCCTTGAAAGCCGTTAATAATAATATCAAAGCGGAGGCCGCGTAATGGAATTTTTACAGGATACAAATTCTTGGGTCTTAATATCATTTATAATTTTTATGGCTTTGCTTATTCTAAAAGGTGGAAAAGTTATCTCCTCTATACTTGATATGAAAATTGTTACTATCCAGAAGGAGATTGAAGCCGCAGAAGCAATGCGCGTTGAAGCTCAGGAACTACTGGCACAATATCAACGTAAAAACCGTGAAGCCGAAAAGCAGACGGAAGAAATTATTACAAGCGCAAAGAAACGCGTTGATGCGATGAAAAAAGAAGCTCAGGCTGACATTAAACAAGATATGCAACGCCGCGAACAACTGTTAGAACAGCGCATCAAAATGATGGAAGAGCGTGCGATAACAGATATCCAAAATCATGCCTCACACCTGACCTTGGCGGCGACAAAAGAAATTATTATGTCTTCGATGTCACAAAAAGAAAATGACCGATTGAATAAAGAAGTTCTTTCAGAGCTTTCTTCCCAAACGCTTCATTAAACCTATCTTTGTTGAATGACACAACTTATCACAACATTGGGAAAAGCATCAAAAGATGCCACCCTATTGCTTTCATCTCTTTCCACAAAAACAATTAATCTTATTCTGGAAGATATTGCCAATCTTCTCGTTTTTCAGGTGGAGGATATTATTGCCGCGAATAATGAAGATATTTCAAAAGCGGAATCATCGGGCAAAGACGAGGCCTTTATCGATCGCTTAAGACTAACCGAGGATCGCATTCAATCCATGGCGCGATCTGTTCGAACCATAAAAGACCTTCCTGACCCGGTCGGTGAAATTATAAACGAGACAGAGCGTCCGAATGGATTGCTTATTCATAAAGTGCGCGTTCCGATTGGTGTTATCGGCATGATATACGAATCACGTCCGAATGTGACAATAGATGCCGCTTGCCTATGTTTAAAATCACATAATGCGGTCATATTACGTGGCGGCTCAGAAGCTTTTGAAACGAATAAAGTTCTCCATAGCCTTATCATAAGCGCTCTAAAAAAGAACAATATTCCAGAGACGCTCATTCAATTTGTTGATTCGACCGACCGTCAGCACGTAAAAGATATGCTAGACGCGGTCGAATATATTGATGTGATTATCCCTAGAGGTGGTAAAGGATTAACTGACATCGTTATGAGAGACGCCAAAATGGCTGTTTTTGCGCACCTAGATGGAATTTGCCACGTTTATGTAGATGTCAGTGCCAAACCCGAAATTGCGCGTTCGGTTGTCGTTAATGCAAAAATGCGCCGCACGGGAATTTGCGGCTCTGCCGAAACTCTTTTACTTCATCGTGAACTTCCCCCACAGCAAAAAAAGGATATTATCAACCAATTGATAAAAGCGGGCTGCACAATTAAAGGGGATAACGACCTCCGTGCTATTGATGATCGTATAGAAGAAGTGAGCGAAAGTGACTGGAGCACAGAATATCTCGCCCCTGTCATAAGTGTTAAAAATATTGAAAACGTTGATGAGGCCGTCAGGCATATAAATACCTATGGCTCACATCACACCGATAGTATCTTGGCAGAAGACCCGGAAGCTGTAGAAACATTCTTAAACATGGTTGATAGCGGTATTGTCATGCATAATACTTCAACACAGTTTGCCGATGGCGGAGAGTTTGGTATGGGCGCAGAAATCGGTATCGCCACCGGAAAACTACACGCACGCGGTCCTGTGGGTCTGGAGCAGCTGACGACTTATAAATATCATGTTTTAGGCACCGGACAGATAAGGGAATAAAATGGCTTTTACGCCGCCCCGCTTAAATAATACCAATCCATGGAAAAACTTGAATATAGGGTTATTCGGCGGAACATTTAATCCGCCGCATGAGGGGCATATCCATATTTGTAAAACAGCTTTAAGACAACATAAATTTGATTTTATCTGGTGGATGGTAACCCCTCAAAATCCTTTAAAAATAGATGATAAAATTCCAAAATTCGAAGATCGCTATACGTGGTCAGAAAATATGATCCACGAACCGCGCGTCATTGTGACAGACATTGAAAAACAATTGGGAACATACAAAAGCATTGATACGATTCGTGTTCTAAAAAGACGTTTCCCGAAAACACATTTTACATTTATTGCGGGCATGGATAACGCGCTGAACCTTCATCACTGGGAAGACTGGCAAAAGCTTATTAGTGAAATTCCATTTCTATTCGTTGCCCGCCCCCCTGCTCTCAATCTTGTGCGGAATATACCGGCTAAAATGATAAAAAAATCAAATATAGAGTGGCTTTATCGTACAAAAATGATAGATCAATCTTCAACGCAATTAAGACAAAACGCCCTTTTTGTTGAAAAATAGGGCAAATAGAATTATAATAAAAATATGATATTAAAAAAATTGTGGTTTAACTGTTGATACAGGAACACCGTCAATATCACATTATAAAGCAGCTCCCCCAAAATGGATGGTCCTTTTTGAACCGGTTTTTATTAGCCTGTTATTCGGGTTGTGCTTTGCAACGTAACAAAGGAGTTATGCACCATTTCAATATCTAAAACGCAGAAAAATCTAGGGACACCAACTGGATTAAAAGAAGCCATAGAGCAATGGCTTGATGATGATAAAGCGGAAAATATCGAAACGATTGATCTGCGCGGTCAAACAGCCTTGGCCGACTTTATGATTGTTGCCTCTGGTCGATCATCCAGGCAGACAACTGCAATCATCGAAAAATTAAAAGAACGCCTAAATTCTCATGGATTAAAAAACTTGAAATCTGAAGGCGAAAAGAGCGGAGACTGGGTTATACTAGATACCGGCGATGTTATCGTTCATCTTTTCCGTCCCGAAGTCAGAGAATTTTACAATATTGAACAAATGTGGCGTATGAACATCGAAGGCAAGCCGGAAGCCGTCGAAGTTGTCACAGACAATAATAGCGGCGTAAGAGCCTGAAATAGCCCAATACACTTGTTTAAGAAGTGATTTTGGGGCATGTATAAAAGATGCTCCAAATAAATTTGATTGCTGTCGGCAAACTGAAAAAAGGTCCTCTTCATGATTTGAAAGAGGAATATATCAAACGTATTCAATGGCCTGTCAAAATTATTGAAATTGAAAGCAAAATTTCAAATCCGGTTTCCATGAATGAAGAAGAAAATAAAAAACTTTTAGATACAATCTCCCCGACATCTTTTTTAATAATCTTGGATGAAAACGGGAAGTCTTTAAAATCAACAGAATTTTCAAAAAAAATTGAATCCCTACAAGATCAAGGTCAGTCTTTGATTGAGTTTATTATTGGCGGTGCAGACGGCTTATCTGATGAGATAAAAAAACGCGCGAATCTGATGATCAGTTTTGGTCGTCAAACGTGGCCTCATATGATGGTGCGTGTTATGCTATTGGAACAAATTTATAGAGCCCAGCAAATAAAAGCCGGGCACCCCTATCACAGAGAATAGATATAAATGATCAATTTACGCGAAATTGGTATTGGCCTAGGTGTAGGATGTTTCATTATCCTCATCATTTTTGGCGTTATGTATGTTCCCGGTTTTTTTGCAGATCGCTCCCTTCCTGATAAACAGAGCATCAAATTTATATCGATCAATGACTATTCCTTCCGTGATTGGGCACTGCGCTTAAATGACCAAAACCTTAAAGTGCCGCATACGGGTTATTTTAAGTCACACTTGATAGCAGTTCCTATTTTATTGAAAGACTTGGGAATTGCAGAGGAAAGCCAGAATTCAAAACGTATTTTAGGTCAATTTGAAAGTCTAGGTCAAAAAACAGAACTTATTGGTAAATTCGAAGCGATTGTAACGCAGTATCAGCCGACAAAAATTACAATAGACCTTTTTTCCGGAAAATTTAATGATGCAAATGTTAGTGGTAATCGCATCAGTGGCAAAATCAATATTACGGAGAATATAGAAAGCAATGCCATTGACGGTAATCTACAGATCGGGTCGACAAATTATGGCGGCATACCCTTTGGCGGCACTAATTTGCGCTTTAAAGGTGATATGAACGCTATTAATGCCAATATTACAACGCAAGTATCGGGTCATCAGGGAACATCTGTCGAACTGACTGGTACATTTGTTCAACAAAATTTTCTGAATATAAAGGGGCTATTGAATATAACTGCAGCTAGCGATTTGGTTAAAACGGTTCAAATGATTGCCGCTGGGCGTGAATTCCCACTTCCCCCCTTCTTTAATAAAATAAAACCGCTACAGATAGAAATCACCCAGGATTTAACATCCAAGATATCTGCGGATTCTGTAAAATTTGATGTCGAAACATCGTATTTTGGTCAGGGATTTAAAAGCGCTGCCATCTTGGATAAGTCAAAATCACGCCTTCAACTAGGTGCACGTTTTGAAAATTTCTGGCTCGATGCCTATCCATATGATCTAACAAAGACAAGCGGTGAAGTAAGAACGCAAGCAATTGCAGAACTTTCTTTAGATCAAAAAGATAACGACACGTACGGCCCATTTACGACCAGATTGGAGAATATAGTTCTTGAAAAAGAGGGTTTCAAGCTAACGGACGTTAACGGATTAATTACCTATGAAAGTTTAAGCCCTGTAAAAGTTGACATGATCTCGCTTTCCGCGAGCGAGATGTTCCTAGATGAGCCCATTACGAATGTAGTTTTTGAAATGGATTATGATGATAATGAGAGACTAACTCCGCGCAATATATCGGGTCTATGGAATAATCGTAAAACATTATTTGAACCTCAGGCAAATGAATCTTACACACTGCCTGATCTTGACGTAAGCAATGTATATAACGAGTTTGCCGAAGTTTCCGAATTGCTGAAGCTAGATCTGACATTTTCAGCACCGTTAAAATTTTCCAAAACGTGGAAGTTTAAAGATAAGGGCTATCAGAGCGAGGATTTAAAGTTTGTAAATACAGAGCAAGGCGTTTTGACCCTGAATGAAAACATCCCTGAATTAACCAATATTTATGTCGATGATATGACATTAGTACTTGATGATAAAACAGCATCTTTAAAAGTAAAAGGAACGCATCCGTTGATCTACGGCAAAAAACCTATTCGAATAGACACAACTTTAGAACGTCGTGTTGAATAAAGACTTAGAACGGCTTATATAAGTATTATGTTCATACAAACAGAAGACACGCCGAACCCTTCTACCTTAAAGTTCCTGCCCGGAATGATTGTTATGGAAGCGGGGATCGCCGAATTTGGCACGAAGGATGAAGCAACTATATCGCCCTTATCAGAAAGTATTTTTAAGGTAGACGGCGTTACGAACGTCTTTTTCGGGCGCGATTTTATTTCTGTCACAAAAGATGATGATCATGACTGGCCGCAACTAAAAACGCCTGTTCTCGCCGCGATTATGGATCATTTTACAATGGGATCAGCCCTCTTTAAAGAAGGTAAATCTCCTCATTCTTCACAATCTAAGAAAGCTTTAGATGATGATGTCTCAAACCAGATTGTAGAATTATTAGATACACGCGTACGCCCCGCCGTAGCCCAAGATGGAGGCGACATAGAATTTTATGATTATGACGACGGAATTGTCTATTTACGCATGCGCGGCGCGTGCGCCGGATGCCCCAGTTCGGAGGCGACCTTAAAAATGGGTATTGAAAATATGCTGAAGCATTTCATTCCCGAAATACGCGAGGTACGTCCCGTTAATTAGTCACTGATTGGCTTATTCATCATCATATTTCAATAGAAATCCATGACGCCGCCATAGCGCCTTGCCCTCTTCATCCTCACCATCACGAAGGAGGCAGTGAAATTCATTTCGTTCTCCCTGCTCTAGCTTTGGTCGCAATTCGACCCTGTTTTTCAAGATAACCTGGTCGGCCGATTGTCCTTTGCCATGAATAAAGCATTTCAGACTGGAAATATCTGCATCGCTATGAATTGTAAACCCGACAGAGGGCGTGGCCGTTCTAACCAGTGTTTCCTGCGGCAGAACATCACGAACATATAACGGACGCGTTTGAAGGATCATATCTAGCCCCTGAACAGTAAAATTTCTATAGGGCGAAACCGTGAAACGTGGCCAGATACCATCTATATTTTGTATGGTTAATGCCCCTGTATGTCGCCCTAATAAGCTATCAAAGTCATATTTGGATACCACATCACGCATCTCTTTCGTGTATAACCCTTCAATAAAACTAAAAGAAATAGGAGAATAGTTAAAAATTTCTCTATACAAACCCCGTGCACGATTTATTTCATGCTGAAAATTCTTCACATTCTTATCAAAATTATCATTCATTATATGCAGTTCGATATCAACGAAATCATAAGCCGCAAGTTGTTGCAGGTAAGATAAATCCTTTGACGTCTTCCAGTCATTGAATGATACAAGTAACGTAAACGGAATTTGTAGATTGATCATTATCGGTGCTAAGAGACTTACCGTCTCAGGTGTGGCTTTGTCGAAAGTTAGCGCGATTACTTGCCCCTCATCGGTAGTCAAAAAATTTCTTATCTCAGATAAAGATACTATTCTAATCTTTTCAGACCTTAAAAAGTCCAAATGGTCCTTCAGAATTTTGCGATCCTCTTCTGTCTTGAATTCCTGATAAGAAAGAATAAGCGCATAAGTCTCGTTTCTTTCTTGTGCGTGGGCGGCCGACGGCAACAAAAATAAAACACAGAAAATAAGGCGGATAAATCGAAACATTTAAGCTTAAATTTGCGCTGAAAACAGCTATAGTGCAAGCCATGATAACAAAACCAACGATTATTCTGACATTTGATACCTCTATGGGCGCGTGCAGTGCAGGACTTTTCAGCACTGAAAAAAACGAACTGCTTATAAGCAAATACGAAGAAATGAACCGCGGTCAGGCAGAACGATTAATGCCGATGATAGACGAAATCATTGAAGAGAGCGGCTTTAGCTATAAAGATTTGGGTCTGATCTCATGCACGCATGGGCCGGGCGCGTTTACAGGCCTAAGGTTATCCTTGGCAACGGCAAAAACACTCTCGCTCAGCTTAAATATTCCGTGTGTCGGCGTTTCTACGTTGGAGGCAGTGTTTAGATCCTACCAAGCATCAGGCCAGCAGAATATTCTTGTCTGTCTTGAAACAAAACGCAAAGATTTCTATTCACAGATATTCGATACAGATGGCAACGCCCTTTGTAATGCCAAAAGCCGGAAATTAAAAGATATTGAGGCGCTTATCACGGAGTTCTCGCCTGTTATTATTGGTGATGTAAATCAGCGTTTAATGAATGAAACGGCTTTGGAAGGGATAAAAACACAAGATATTCTTTTTGCAAACTGCCATTCAATCGCAGTAACAGCCTTACAAAATTATGAGGAAGGCACTGGAAGATTGCAGAAGATGTCTCCGCTCTATTTAAGGGAAGCCGATGTTTCTTTTCCTGCAACCAAAAAATAATTCACATCTACATCACGCGGATCAATTGAAAAGCGATCACTTAGCGGATGATAGCGTAAACCTGACACGTCTATAATATCCCCGTTTTGCTGCCGTACGTGTTTTGCCAGTTCAGATGGCTTTACAAATTGCTTCCAATGATGTGTTCCCTTTGGAACCCAATTCAAAATATATTCCGCCGCAACAATACCGAGTGCGTATGATTTAGGCGTACGGTTCAATGTTGAGAAAATGACCAGACCATTTGGTTTACAAACATCAAAACAACTTTTCACAAATTGTTCAGGGTTTGGCACGTGCTCAATAATTTCCAGCGCCAGCACAACGTCGTACTTTTCTGTTATATTTTCAACAAGCATGTTTTGGTACGTAATCTCTAAATTGTTTCGTTGAGCATGCTCTTTAGCTACGGCTATTGCATTTTCGTCTGCATCTGTACCAGTCACATTTGCCCCCTGCCTTGCAAAGGGTTCGCATACCAATCCGCCACCACAGCCTACATCAATAATGGATAAATCTTTCAGTATGTCATTGCGAGGAGCGTCCGCAACGCGGCAATCTATATTATTAGTAGATTGCTTCACCTGCGGTTCGCAATGACGATGTAAAAAATGGCTCAATATCTGATTACGTATATATTCAATGCGTACAGGATTAAGTTTATGAAGCGGCTTGAACGGCCCTTGCGGATCCCACCAATGACTTGAATCCTTCGCAAATTGTTCAATCTCTTTTTTTGTTACATTGCTCATAATCGAATAAAACCCATTTTTTCCTGTACTTCTGTTAGAACAGGGGCTGCAATTTCCCTTGCACGCTCGGTGCCGCTTTTTAAGACTTTGTCTATTTCATCAGGGTGCGCCAAAAGACGGTTCATTTCGTTATTGATAGGAGCCAACTTCTCGACAGCCAAATCAGCTAGTGCAGATTTCAAATCAGAAAACTGTTTTCCACCGAAGCGGTTATAAACACCCTCCATCGGTTCATCCGACATAACCGAATAAATCGTCAGTAAATTACTGGCTTCAGGTCGGTTTTCACATTCTTTTTCATTGGCAGGAAGCAGATCAGGATCAGATTTTGCTTTCTTGAACTTCTTTACAATTGTATCGGCATCATCAATCAGATTAATACGGCTCATATCACTTTCGGCTGATTTACTCATTTTCGCCGTACCATCACGCAGCGACATAATGCGCGCGCCCTCCGCCAGAATAATTGGCTCAGGCTCTGGAAAAACTTCGCCAAAGCGATGTGAAAAAGTGCCTACAATTTCACGTGCAAGCTCCAAATGTTGCTTCTGATCTTCCCCAACAGGCACGTGCGTAGCCTTATAGAGAATAATATCCGCCGCCATCAGCACAGGATACGCGTACAACCCCAGACCGGCTTTCTCTGCGTTCTTTCCCGCTTTATCTTTAAACTGGGTCATACGGTTCAGCTTGCCCATTTGGGTCATCGTCGCCAATAACCACATAAGTTGTGAATGTTGCGCCACGGCAGATTGCGGAAAAATAATTGATTTCTGGGGGTCGATACCCGCCGCAATGTAGGCCGCAGCAATCTCTCGCGTGGATTGCGCCAATTTATCGACATCGTGAGGCATGGTAATCGCATGCAAATCAACGACACAAAAAATACAATCATGCGATGTTGTTTTCTGCATTGTAACCCAGTTTTTCAGTGCGCCCAGATAATTACCCAGATGAAGCTGGTTGGTCGGTTGCATACCTGAAAAAATACGTCCCATTCTGTTTTTTCCTTATTATGATATTTTTGGCTTACGACGAAAGTATTGCTTGAAATCAGAGCGTTTGACAACCTTCAATCCGAAAATAGAGCCGAAATAAATAGTTACGGCTGATACAAAAATAATCATAAGAGCGCTCAATTCTAAAAACAATGTCATATCCTCAATGAATAAGATTTGATGCCCATAGAGGCAGAGCACCAAAAAGACCGCCATAATGCCGTTACATATAAGTATTTTGGGAAATACACGCTTCAACCTGTCATCATATGGCATATCGAGTGGAAGCTTCGCTTTTAACAGCGCATATTGTAACCATCCCACTAAGCCGGTTGCCAAAGTTAATCCCATAACCCCTAAAAACTGGATAAGAATTAAGCTTAAGAAAATATTTGAAACCGTTGTAATGACAGCTACTTTTACGGGCGTCTTTGTATCCCCCTGCGACCAGAAAACCGAGGATAATACTTTGACACCGATATATGCCGGTAAGCCAACAGCATAACCCATAAGAACGTAGCCTGTGTAATATGTATCATCGGCTGAAAACGCCCCATGTTCAAACAGGGCGGAAACCAGAATATGCGGAATAACAAACAGACCGATTGCCGCGGGTAAGCCCAATAATAAACAAACCTCTAAAGCTCGATTAAATAATTTATTTGCCTCTTCCCTATTACCCGCCGCCGTTTCTTTGGTCAGCATGGGCAGTAATGCCGTTCCGACCGCGATCCCAATAATTCCCAAGGGCAATTGATTCAAACGATCCGCATAATAAAGATAGGAAATAGCGCCTTGTTGCAGGAACGACGCAATAATCAAATCGGCAAATATATTAATTTGTAAGACCCCTGCCCCAATTAATCCGGGGCCCATACGTCGAAACACGTCTTTCACATTTGCAGAGAAGACAGGTTTTGTAATTCTAATCGATAATCCTGCGCGTCTAACGCTGATCCACAGATAGCCAAGTTGCAACACACCTGCCGCCAACACGCCCCACGACATCGCATATCCTGCATTTTCGAAATAGTCCGCAAAATACAGCGCTGTGATAAGCGCAATATTAAATAAAATTGGCGCCAGCGCAAAGGGGGCAAAACGGTCATGTGCATTCAAAACCCCGCCCAATAAAGCCGTTAATGACATAAATAATAAATAGGGAAACGTAATCTGTGATAATATAATTGCCAAATCATATCGCACAGCGTCATCATGAAAACCGGGTGCAATCACATAAATAACTGCGGGCATGATCGCCATCATAAGAAGGGTAAAGCCGGATAAAAACAGCAACATAATGCTGAAAGCACGACTTGAGAATAATTCTGCCTCCTTCTTACCATCTTTTTCTAAGACTTCCGCATATTTTGGTACGAAGGAAACGCTAAACGCGCCCTCCCCCGTCACTTTGCGAAAAAAGTTAGGAAGCTTCAAAGCCACAAAAAACGCATCTGATACAGGCCCTGCGCCCAGTATGACAGCTGTCATAACATCACGAACAAACCCCGCAATACGAGATAAGCCCGTCAACCCTGCAACCGTCGCCATAGCTTTAAAAAGTTTCATAAGCATTATAAATAAACCCGATTTCAGTGAAAGGCGAGCAAACTTTTTCGTGACTTTCAGAGATAAGTATTTAGATTAGATCTATGCAAAATCGTGAAAGCACGCAGTTTGGTGAAAAATCTGTAAGCCCTGAAGAAAAAACAGGGTTGGTACGCGGTGTTTTTGATTCTGTCGCCGATAATTACGACCTAATGAATGATTTTATGTCCATGGGCATCCACAGACCATGGAAAGATGCATTCGTTCGTATGATACGACCTAAACCGGGTTTAAATTATCTGGATGTTGCGGGGGGTACGGGTGATATCGCTTTTCGTATTAAAAATAAGCTCTCAGCTTATAATTCTGAGAAAACGTCGAACGTTACTTTACTAGATCTGAACCCTAATATGTTATCTGTCGGGCGCGACCGTGCAATTGATAAGGGGAAAGGGATCGATTTTGAATGGATTTGCGGTAATGCAGAATATCTACCAATCGAGGATAATTCCCAAGATGTTTATACGATTGCATTCGGGCTACGTAATGTGACACATATTGATACGGCTTTGGCTGAGGCCTTCAGAATTCTGAAACCAGGCGGGCGTTTTTTCTGTCTGGAATTTAGTAAGGTTCAAGTACCTGTTTTAGACAAGGTTTACGAAACCTATTCCAAAAACGTTATTCCTCTTTTGGGTGAAAAAGTTGCCAAAGATAGAGCTAGCTATCAATATCTGGTAGAGAGTATCCGCAAATTTCCGACACAGGAACAACTTAAACGCCGCATTGAACAAGCGGGCTTCAAACATTGTCGTATTCGAAACTTGTCATTCGGTATCGCAGCCATACATTGGGCGGTTAAACCCTGATACACAGAATCATAGTCGGTATTATGCAAAAATATATATTGCTTTTCAAGCAGTCTAAGTGTATGTATTGTCACTTAGAATTTTATTTTTGAATTTAAGGGGAAAACTTATGAACACAATGATTAAATCTGCTCTATTCGCGGCAGTCATTTTATTTGGCGGTATTTACGCCTTTGACGCTGTCTATAAAAACGTTTCTGCAAACAGCGGAGCTGATATGGTTCTGATTGAGCCGGCAGCTGGCGACACAGATGTTGAAAACGATCTTGAAGCAACAGCTGAAAATATCGAAGATGGCACAGAAAACGCAGCCGAAAATACAGCTGAAGCTATGGAAAACGGCGCGGAAGCGACCGAAGAAGCAACAGAAGGATTTGTTGCCACAACAAAAGAAATGGCAAGCGACGCGTATGATGCGACTGCTAATGCAACTGAAAACGCTATTGATGCAACAACAAATGCGGCAGACGCAGCGGCGACAATGACAAAAGATGCTGTTAATGACAGCGCCGAAGCGATTGACGACGCAATTATCAGCACAAAAGAAGCTGCTGAAGGAACTGCAGAAGCCATTGGTGATACAGCGAATGACGCCGCAGAAGAGACAGAAGAGCTTTTCGAAGTTGATCAAAGTATAGAAGAGCAGAGTAATAATGTTCTCGAATCAATTGAACAAGAAGCTGAAATCATGGCAAACGAAGCGGATGCCGCGACAAAAGAAATGATGTCTGATACAGAACAGGCCATTGATAATGCAACGAAAACAGAACCTGCTGCTGGTGAATAAAATCTAGTGCATGATCTGTTATAAAATGATTTATAAAAAGCTCCGCCTTTGCGGGGCTTTTTTGTTAGAGTAATGACAATGAAAAATATACTTCTTATTATATCCGGCGGTATTGCGGCGTATAAAAGTCTTGAGCTTATAAGGCTAATGCGTAAGGCCAATATGAATGTACGGTGTATTTTGACCAAGGGCGGCGAGCATTTTGTCACACCGCTTAGCGTTGCCGCCCTATCTGAAAATCATGTTTATACCGATCTATGGTCTTTAAAGGATGAGCGTGAAATGGGTCATATTCGCCTGTCGCGTGAAGCAGATATGATTATAATTGCTCCCGCCAGCGCCAATATGATTGCAAAGATGGCGCATGGACTGGCCGATGATCTGGCAAGCACGACTCTACTCGCCGCTGATGCGCCCATTATGATTGCACCGGCAATGAACCATCTAATGTGGGAAAATCATGCGACTAAAGATAATATCGCCGCTTTGAGAAAACGCGGTATGACAGTTCTAGAACCTGAAAATGGTGCAATGGCTTGCAATGAAGAAGGTGTTGGTCGTATGCAAGAACCGGAAACAATTTTCAAAGCGCTCAAACAACAGCTAAATCTGAAATTACCTTTGAAAGGTTTGAACGCGCTTGTGACATCCGGTCCGACATTTGAGCCAATTGACCCTGTACGCTTCATAGGAAATCGCTCTAGCGGTAAACAGGGACACGCCATCGCATACGCCCTGCGCGATGCTGGCGCAAACGTGACCCTTGTCACAGGGCCGGTCTCATTGAAGGATCCGGAAGGTATAAGCGTACATCACGTCGAAACAGCAGAAGATATGTATAAAGCAGTCGAATCGCTTCACCAGAACCAGAACATTGCTATCTGCGCCGCCGCCCCCAGTGATTGGAAACCAAAACAAACAAGTACACAGAAAATCAAGAAACAAACCGGTAATAGCGACCTTAATATTTCGATGGAAGAAAATAGAGATATTTTAAAGATGATCTCACATTCAAAAACGCGCCCCGAAATAGTCATTGGCTTTGCCGCAGAAACCGAGCATTTGATTGAAAACGCAAAAGAGAAATTAAAACGAAAAGGATGCGACTGGATTTTGGCCAATGACGTATCAAGCGGTCAGGTTTTTAATCAGGATTCGACGCATATTCATTTGATAACAAAAGATAAAGTGGATGATATCGGGCAATTATCCAAGCAGGCCTTGGCAGAAAATTTGGTATTAAAAATTGCTAATTTTTTCAAAAAGGCTTAAAACTTATAGCGAGAACAATTAGAGAACTACTATGTTTAAGAAAGAACGATTTATGAATGACAACCCACGACAAACAACTGTCGCAATACAGCCTTTGCCACATGCAATTGGCCTTAATCTGCCGACATATGCGACGAATCAGTCCGCGGGCATGGATTTATGCGCAGCAATTGAAGAAGCCATTGAAATCGGCCCGGGTGAGAGAATGCTGATCCCGACGGGTTTATCAATGGCACTGCCCGACGGGTATGAGGCGCAGATACGACCACGTTCCGGTCTTGCTATTAAAAACGGCGTAACTGTTCTAAACGCCCCTGGTACAGTCGATGCCGATTACCGCGGAGAAATCAAAGTGGCGCTTATTAATATGGGCCAAGACGATTTTACAATCGAACGCGGCATGCGTATTGCCCAAATGGTTATTGCGAAATATGAGCAAGTCGAGTGGAATTTGGTTGAAAGTCTGGATGAAACAGAACGTGGCGCCGGCGGCTTTGGCTCAACCGGAACAAACGGTTAAAATCTATGACCGATATTTTCAAACTGATTGGATTGGCCCTGATTGCTGTTGCAATCCTTATAAGCGGTTATTCCGTTCAAAACGGTTTGAAATCATTCCGCACGGGTGACCGCGTTGTTAAGGTCAAAGGCCTTGCAGAGCGTGAAGTTATTGCGGATCAGGCTGTATGGTCACTAACGCACACGCGTACAGGCAATGACCTTCAAATTGTGCAAATCGGTATAGATCAAAATAAGAAAAAAATTACGAACTTTTTCTTAAAAGCAGGCTTTGACCAAAGCGATATAGAATACCTCCCTCTCCAATCTCAAAATTTACTCGCGCAAGCTTACAGACCGCAGGGCGTTGAACAAGGCCGTTATATCTTGACACAAACCGTCATGGTACGCAGTGAAGACATCCAGAAAATTGGTAATGTCGTCAATGAGATTGATAGTCTACTTCGTGACGGGGTAACGTTAATTAATACACAACCGCCCCGCTACATCTTTCGCGGTTTGAATACTATAAAACCTGCAATGTTGGCTGAGGCGATCAAAAACGCAAAAGACGGCGCAGCCGAGTTTGCAAAAGCCTCTGGTCAAAATGTGGGCGACATAAAATATGCCTATCAAGGCGTTTTCCAAATTCTGCCGCGTGATGAGGGACTTCCCATTCCGTCATCTGCGCAACAAAACAAACGCGTCCGTGTTGTTTCAACTGTTGATTTCTATCTGGAATAGTCGTTTTCACCTTGCTGTAGGCTTCTATCTCGCGCTATTGATAAGATATGAGTGCTGAAAAAATCAATTCCATAGATAAGAGCGTCGAAGACTATCTTGCCGAGGGACATACGCCCATGATGGCGCAATTTCATGCGACAAAATCAAGATACCCGGACTCGCTGCTTTTCTATCGTATGGGTGATTTTTATGAACTGTTTTATGATGACGCCATTAAGGCCGCCGCTACTCTGGATATCACTTTAACAAAACGTGGTAAAAATCAGGGTGATGACATACCCATGTGTGGTGTGCCGTGGCATGCACATGAAAATTATCTGGCAAAGCTAATCAAGGCAGGATTCAAGGTTGCAATTTGTGAACAGGTTGAAACACCTGAAGAAGCAAAGAAGCGCGGCGGTCATAAAGCGCTGGTCAAACGTGATGTTGTACGTGTCGTGACCAGCGGCACCCTGACCGAAGATAATCTGCTCAATTCGAACGAAAATAATTACATTGCCTCTATCACCTATATGAATAATCAGGTTGGAATTGCGTGGCTTGATATTTCTACTGGCGCATTTCAGATTCAAACAGCGGACACATCGGAACTGACATCAATATTGGAGCGTATTAATCCAAGCGAGATACTTATCGGTGAACATCTTCTCAATGATAATAACCTTGATCATGCATGGGATGTATATGGAGAGCGTTTTACCGTTAAACCCGCATATATGTTTGACAGCAGTGCAAATGAAACACGCCTTAAGGATTTCTTCAAAATAGATGCATTAGAGACACAAGGGATAGAAAATCGTACTGAAATTTCCGCCGCGGGCGCTTTGATCGATTACATTTGCCAAACCCAGATTGAGCAGAATTCCCTATATTTCAAAACCGGAAAAGATAGCAGATGATAGCTTCATGGAGATTGACGCCGCCACACACCGCAATCTTGAGCTGACACGTACACTCTCTGGCGAGCGTAAAGGCGCCCTGCTTTCGATCATAGATAAAACCGTCACGGGTGCAGGGTCACGCCTGTTCCAGATATGGTTGTCCAATCCGTTATGTGGTGTCGAAGCCATTCAATTACGGCAGAAACGTACGGCTGAATTTATTGCAGATACGTATCTGCGTGAAGATACGCGTAAATTACTGAAATCTGTTCCTGATATGGAGCGCGCCATCTCTCGATTAACAGCTAAGCGTGGTGGACCCAGAGACCTTCTAATGGTGCGGCAGGGGCTGATATATGCAGATCAGCTTAAAACATTGCTATTCGACAAAAATCTGAACGCACTCAAAGAGATTCAACAGCACCTTGTTTTCAAAAATGGCACATCTGCTTTTTTGGATAAATTGAATAAATGTTTGAAAGATGATCCTCCTGCCCTCTTACGTGATGGTAATTTTGCTAAAGAAGGGTACGATGCCTCTCTCGATCATTTGAAAAATCTAAAATCAAATAATCGAAAAAGCATTGCATCATTACAAGCCGAGTATAAAAATATTACAGGTTTAGATCGCTTGAAAATAAGTTTTAACAATGTATTGGGGTATTTTATTGAAGTTCCGTCTAAGAATGGTGATGCCTTATTAAATTATCAGGCCGGCAATGATAATAATCCATTCATTCATAGACAAACGATGGCAAATGCCGTACGCTTTACAACGACAGCCCTTGCCGATCTGGAGCGTGATTTATCACATGCAGAAGACAAAGCTCTGGCAATCGAACTAAGTATTTTTGAGAATCTAATAAATGAATTAAATCATGTCGCCGAATATATCCGTATTCACGCGAAAACCATCGCCGAAATTGATATTTATGCTGCACTTGCCGAACTGGCGGATCAGGAAAATTATTCCTGCCCGCAAATCGATGACAGTAATGCGTTTTTATTGGAGGATGCACGTCATCCGGTCGTTGAAAATGCGTTACAGGCAACGAATGAAACGTTCATTCCAAATAACTGTAATTTATGTGCGGATCAAAATCTATGGCTTTTAACCGGCCCGAATATGGCAGGTAAATCAACGTTTTTACGCCAGAACGCTCTCATCACAATTATGGCGCAGATGGGGGCGTACGTGCCTGCTAGCTCGGCACATATAGGGATCGTTGATAAAGTATTCAGTCGTGTCGGCGCGTCTGATGATCTTGCCCGCGGGCGCTCGACCTTTATGGTGGAAATGGTTGAAACTGCAGCAATTCTGAAATCGTGCGACAGAACGCAGCCTTGTGATTTTGGATGAAATCGGACGTGGCACCGCAACATTTGATGGTCTTTCCATCGCGTGGGCATGTGTGGAGCACTTGCATAATCAAAGCAAATGCCGCGCCTTATTCGCAACACACTATCATGAATTGACACAATTAAGTACAACACTGCCGCGTCTATCTTGCCATTCCATGAAAGTAAAGGAATGGAAAGACGATATTATCTTTATGCATAGCGTACAAGACGGCGCAGCCGACAGATCATACGGTATTCACGTTGCAAAACTGGCAGGTTTGCCGAAAGAGGTTATTAAACGTGCGGGTCAAATTTTAAAAACCTTGGAAACCAGTGACCAGAAAGCGATTGTTGAAAACCTTCCGCTTTTTTCTTCACATACCCCTGATGAAAAAAGCCAGTCTGGCGTGGATAAAGAGATCGAATCTCTCAATCCTGATACGCTTTCTCCAAAAGAAGCGCTAGATATGCTATATAAATTAAAAGAAATTTCCCAAGGATCTTAGAACTTGGATCGTCATATAAATAAAGGCTATTAAAACGTGCCCACAAATCCGGAGCGAGAGAAAGAGCTGATTAAGCGTGCGAAGAAGGGCGAGACATACGCCTTTGACGCATTGATGAATGAATATTATATGACAATGTATAAAATGGCTTATAAATATATACAAAATAAAGAGGCGGCTGAGGACATTACTCAGAATGCCTGTATAAAGCTTGTACGCGCCCTCGATACATTCAAATTTCAATCTGCTTTTACGTCATGGCTTTATACACTCGTCATTAACACCGCCAAAGACTGGATAAAGTCGCAAGCAAGGCACAACTCGGACTCAGGTCATGTAGATACACGACCAGATTACGCCTCCTCGAACGAAGACGTACACTACGCGCAACAAGTGATGGATAGGATTGAAAAGCTACCAAAGAAGGAACGTGAAGCCCTTATCTTGGTCACCATCGAAGGTTTACCACATGCGCGCGTTGCCGAAGATTTAAAGTGTAGCGAAGGCACAATATCATGGCGCGTACATGAGGCGCGCAAAAAATTAAAAGAATGGAGCGAACAATCATGAACGATAAGCTCAACAATTTTTTAGATCATAATAACATCCCTGAACCGTCAGAAAATGCGCGTAAAACCGCTCTGAATATGGCGTCGGCTGAATTCAAAGACTACCAAGCAGAAAAAAATCAAAAAAAATCCCCCAATTTTTTCCAAGGATTTTTAGGATCTCTTCGTCTTATGAGTAAGACCAACTCACAAGACAGGAGAACTAAAATGAAAAACAGAAAATTTATTTACGGCGGCATGGCAACAGCAATGGTTGTTGTATTGGCCGGAGGCACAGCACTTTATCAAACACGTACACATGAATTTGTAACCGGACAAGTGGCTGAAGTAGCGAAAACAGAGAATTTATTTGACCAATATCAAGATGCCATTAGTAGCAATGAAACAAATAAGCCTATAGGTAAAAGCTATATTCCAACACCTACAGGTTCTACTGCAAGTGATGATATTGTTGTTTCTGAGACTGATAGTTCTCAAGAAAAAACTTTAGTAAGATGGCGCTTATTACAAGAAGAACGTGCCGCGCAGCAAAGACAACAAATCGCTTCAAAACGCGCCATGCAGGAAAACGAAGTTATGGCTCAACCACTTTCAGGGAATGAAGTCTCATCTTCTATGAGAGACGCTGTTGCTGAAACAGAAATTCAAAGCGATCCTCTTGAAAGAAGACGGTTGCTTCAAGAAGAGCCCGCTAGAACTAGACCTCTTGGTACGAAGGAAAAACAAGCTCTACAAAAACTTGTCAAAAAGGGAGATGAAAGCAATACTCAATTTGATCATTTTAGAGCAGCTATAGCACAACAAGAGCTAGAAAGTAGTCAAGCATTATCGGGAAACATTGCATCCGATATGATCGCGCCCTACCCCCAGCCGTTGCCTGTCCCAATGCCGGAATCTATGCCGCCGGAAATGATTGATAATGACAAATTTGAAGATCATAAGATCAGCTCCGTTAAGCAAGTTTCCGCAGAACCCGTCTCTACATTTTCAATTGATGTCGATACAGCGTCTTATTCTTTCGTTCGTCGTCAGCTGAATAACGGCGTGATGCCGAACCCCGATGCCGTACGTATCGAAGAAATGGTCAATTATTTCCCGTATGATTATCAGGGGCCTGAGAATGCAGAAACCCCTTTCAATGCAAATGTCGCTGTTCTTGACGCTCCTTGGAAAGAGGGGAATAAGCTGATCCATATTGGTATTAAAGGCTATGACATTGATGCAGATGAGCAACCGAGTTCGAACCTTGTGTTTTTGTTGGATGTATCAGGCTCAATGAACCAGCCAGATAAACTGCCGCTTTTGAAAAATTCATTTAAACTGCTGCTGAATACGCTGAAACCTGATGATACGATTAGTATCGTAACATACGCAGGTCGTGCAGGAACAGCGCTTGAACCAACCAAAGTCAAAGACAAAAGTAAAATCATGAATGCGCTTGAATCCCTTCGTGCGGGGGGAAGTACAGCTGGCGCCGCAGGTATTGAAGGCGCGTACGCCCTTGCCGAAGAGAATTTCATTGAAGATGGCGTCAACCGCATTATTCTGGCAACAGACGGTGATTTCAATGTCGGCGCCAGTTCGAATGAAGAGCTTAAAGAGCTGATCGAAGAGAAACGTAAAAGCGGTATATTCCTCTCTGTTCTTGGTTTTGGACAAGGGAATCTGAATGATCATTTAATGCAAACGCTTGCCCAAAACGGGAACGGTATTGCCGCGCATATCGATAGCCTGTCCGAGGCGCAAAAAGTTCTGGTTGATGAGGCGACATCTTCCCTCTTCCCCATTGCAAAAGATGTAAAAATACAAGTTGAATTTAATCCTGAAATTGTTTCCGAATATCGTCTGATCGGTTATGAAACACGCGCCCTTGCCCGTGAAGATTTCAATAATGATAAAGTTGATGCCGGTGATATCGGCGCAGGACATACAGTCACAGCCATTTATGAAATTGTTCCAAAGGGAAGCAGTAATGAACTATATGGTCAAAGCCGCTATGCCAAAGTCGAAGAAACGGACATGCAAAGTGACTTTGGGAGTGAATATGCTTTCTTGAAGATGCGTTATAAACTGCCAAATGAAGATACATCTACTCTGGTTACAACGCCTATCTCCAAGCAAGATCAATATAGCATGCCTGAAAATTGTGGTCCGGATGAGCTTTGTAAACTTTTAAAAGATGATGTTACCTTTTCACTTGCCGTAGCTGGTTTTGGACAACTGCTTAAAGACGATAAATACATCGGAAACTTCGATTATGACGATGTTTTAGAATTCGCGGCGAAAGGCAAAGAGAGGCGACCCCTATGGCTATCGCGCCGAATTCATAAAGTTGGTTCGCCTGGCAAAAACGCTTGATAACTAAAACAATTATACCCCGCCAGTTCGCTGTGCGGGGTTTTTTGAAATGTTTTATTTATTTTTTGCTTTCTGCTAAACATAGTTATGAAAGATATTCTCGCCTCCGACAAAACACTCCGCGTTATCGTCACACCGACAGAGACCGATTTCAATCGCGTCGCGGCCGATAAAATATGTGACGCCGTATCAACTTTGGAAGGAACTGGACGAGATGGACGCGTAAATACGTCACTTGCACGTGGAAATACACAAACAGGAATTTATGAAGACATAAGGCAAAACCCGAATATGCTGGAAATCTTGTCAAAGGCAAGATTTTTTCAGCTAGATGAGGTTTATCCCGCACCAAAATCGTTTAAAGAATTCACGGAAGAAGAAATATTATCCGCTATTTTTCAAGGACATATCCCCCCGGAACAATGGATAACATTCGATACATCTCTGGAAGCAAAGGCCGCCATCGAGAAAATGCATCAGGATTTTGAAAAATTCGGAAAGCTGGATTTGGCAATTCTGGGGATTGGCGCAGAAGGCGATGATCATTACGCACAGGTCGGGCCGCATATTCCGACATCAGAAGAAATTATAAACCCAGAACTATCGGATGGCATGATTCAATCATACGCCGATTATGTCGGATCATCGATTGGCGCTGATAATCTGCCCACGCATGGCTTATCGCTTTCACATGGCGCTATGCCCGATCATTTGATTATTACCGCAAAAGGGGCGAATAAAGCTCGCCCTGTTTTCAGAATGCTGGCAGAACAAAGAACGCCCAATGACGCGCCAACCGTCTCAACAACTTTTTTAAGAGATCAAAGGAATGTCACCGTTATATTGGACCAGTCCGCAGCGGCAGAGATATTAGAACGGCCAGACTTTATGCCAATGCGTACGGAAATGATTGAATATAGTCCATAGAGCGACTAATTTAATTTATAACCTTTTCGGATAATTGATTTGTCATTTATAAATATATCTTTTGAACACACGCCCCAATACGCCCTATTATATGGGTTGTTATGTGTTTTGTTCTTTATGGATATACAGGTTTTGCCGCTTTATGTTGATCTGAACTTATTAATGATTTTCTCTCTGGCATCGGTTTATTACTGGTCTATTTATCATCCGCGTCTGCTTCCTGCATGGCTATTATTTTGTATGGGTGTGTTGAAAGACCTTTTGACGGGGATCCCGTTTATCGGTTTAAGCTCGCTGATATTTATATGCGTACATGTGATTGTAAAACAACAGCGCCTGTATATTTCCGGACAATCTTTCTTAATGATCTGGGCGGCTTATATGCTGGTATGCCTTTTTGCCTGTTTTATATTCTGGATATTTCTGTGCTTGTATCTTACAAAGATCGCATCATATCAAAGTTATCTGATAGAAGGCATTATTATGGTTTTGGCATTCCCCCTCGTTTTATCTGTAACTGGAGCGGTTCACAAACTTTTACCTTTTGCATCACAAGATAGAGGGTCGTTATAATGAGTATCTCTCATGGATAGTTTGATTAAGGATAAAGGAAAAAGAAGTCTCAGCTTTACGCGCCGCGCCTTTGTGCTTGGCGGTTTGAAGGTCGGTATTCTGGGTGTATTGGGAACACGGCTGGCATGGCTTCAGGTTGTGGAGGGGCAAAAATACAAAACACTTTCCGAACAAAATCGTATTAATGTCAAATTACTCGCCCCCACCAGAGGGGAAATTACTGACCGCTTCGGTGTGCCGCTTGCCATCAATCAACAGGATTTTCGTGTATTGATTTTACCGGAGCAAACCGAAGACATCCAAAAAGCTTTGGCGTCTCTGTCGCAATATATTGATTTGGACCAGAGGGATATTGATCGCACGCTTAAAAATGTCAAAAAAAGCGCGCGTTTTGTTCCTATAGAAATCAAAAACGGTCTAACGCGCGAGGATGTCTCGAAAATTGAAGTACGCCTGCCCGACCTCCCCGGAATTATGACCGATGCGGGTCAAAAGCGTACCTATCCGTTCAAGGAAGCAACCGCGCATTTAGCTGGATACGTTGGCGCGGTTTCGGAAAATGACATGGATCGTGAAGAAAAAAATCCTGTCCTGACACTTCCGGGTTTTCGAATTGGAAAAGCAGGCGTCGAAAAGCTTTATGACCCTATCCTGCGCGGTGAAGCGGGTCAGGCAGAAATGGAAGTGAATGTTGTCGGGCGTGAAGTACGTACGCTTAAAGAACGAAAAAGCAGCGGCGGAAAACGTATTACTTTAACAATAGATGCTGAATTACAACGCTTTGTACAAAGACGTCTGGATCAGGAACAGAGCGCCTCTGCCGTCATTATGGACATACATACAGGCGCGGTGTACGCCATGGGGTCAACCCCCTCCTTCGATCCGAATTATTTTGTAAACGGAATTTCTGTTGAACGCTGGCAAGAAATACAATCCAACCCGTCTTATCCATTGAATAACAAGGTTTTAACAGGACAGTACCCGCCTGCCTCCACCTATAAAATGATTGTGGCATTAGCATTTCTTGAAAGCGGCACAGCCAACCTCAATACGACGACTTACTGTCCCGGGTTTTATAAGCTTGGACGTGACAAATTTCATTGCTGGAAAAAGTGGGGTCATGGCAAGATGAACGTGATCAGCGCGCTAGAACAATCTTGCGACATTTATTTTTACGAACTTTCAACCCAAGTCGGCATTGATAAAATCGCAGCTATGGCACGTCGCTTTGGTCTTGGCACAAAAACAGGAATTGAAGCCGTGCAAGAGAAAAAGGGGCTTATTCCAGATAAAGAATGGAAACGCCAGAATTTCGAAGAGCCATGGCAGTTGGGTGAAACAGTTGTTTCCAGTATCGGTCAGGGATATACCCTTGCCACACCAATGCAACTGGCGGTAATGACAGCACGTATGGTAAATGGCGGCATAGCTGTCGAGCCGCGTTTAACGGCGGCGATAGGGACGGAAAAGATTATTCATCCTAAATGGGAAAATATGAATATTAATCCGCAAAATATGGCTTTGGTTGTAAGAGGTATGGAAAAAGTCATGGAAGGAACGCGCGGTACGGCGCGCGCATCGCAAATCACAGACGAATCAATGAAGATGGGCGGTAAAACGGGAACGGCGCAGGTCAAACGTATAACCGCGGCACAGCGCGCCGCCGGCATCAAAAATGAAGAACTACCGTGGGAAGACAGACACCACGCCCTGTTCGTTGGTTATGCGCCCCTAGATAAGCCGCGCTATGCTTGTTCTGTGGTCGTGGAACACGGAATTGGTGGTTCAAGAAGTGCCGCCCCCTTGGCAAGCGAGCTTTTGAAAGAAGTGCAACGCCGCGCGCCTGCTGATACTGATATACAGGTGGGTGTGTAACAAATGTCATTTGAAAGTCTAAAAGATCCGCATGACTGGATATATCGCTTAAAGCAAATCAATATCGGTTTAATTATCCTGATTGGATTATTAGCAGGGGTCGGAGTTCTGGCGCTTTATTCTGCGGGTAATGGCAATATTGACCCGTGGGCTTCCAATCATATTATGCGTTTGGGTATCGGTTTTACAGCCCTGTTTATTGTATGTCTGATTGATATTAAATGGTGGTATCGCCTGTCCTATCCGCTTTATATCGTGGGGCTTCTTCTGCTGGTTTTTGTGGAAGTGAAGGGACATACGGGTATGGGGGCACAACGCTGGATTAATCTGGGGTTTATGAATTTGCAACCCTCTGAATTAATGAAAATCGCCGTTGTTATGGCGCTTGCCAGATATTTTCAATCGGTCGGGGCAGAAGATAGCAAGCGTCTTTCAATCTTGTTTGTACCGCTTGTGCTTGCATCATTACCCGTCGGGCTTGTTTTATTGCAACCTGATCTGGGTACGGCACTTATGATTTGCATGGCGGCGGCGTCCATCTTTTTCATTGCGGGCGTTACAATCTGGCTTTTTATAGGGGGGATAGTTGTTGTTATATCCGCCATTCCTATTGTCTGGCAATTTCTGCACGACTATCAAAAAGGACGTGTTTTAACATTCCTCGACCCCGAGCGTGATCCTCTAGGCGCCGGATATCATATTACCCAATCCAAGATTGCAATCGGTAGCGGAGGTGTAGAGGGCAAAGGATTTTTGCAAGGAACACAAAGCCATTTGAATTTCTTGCCGGAAAAACAAACCGACTTTATTTTCACTCTCTGGGTTGAAGAGACAGGACTTATGGGAGGGATCGCCGTTCTTGCCCTGCTCCTCCTTATTTTCGCATATGGGTATTGGATATCATTCAGATGCAAACATGCCTATGGCAGGTTATTGGCATTGGGTTTAACAGTGAATTTTGCCCTGTACGCATTCATAAACATTTCAATGGTCATGGGCTTAATCCCCGTTGTGGGCGCACCGCTCCCACTTGTCTCATATGGCGGCACAGCCATGCTCGCCGCCATGATTGGATTCGGTTTAATTATATGCTGCAATGTTTACCGTGATAGCAAGCTGGTCAGAATGTAATTTTTAAGCCGCCTGTTTCGCGTTATCCCAGTCAGGTGCCCAATCAGGATTGATCATTCGGCCATCTGGACGCGCAAGTGAGAAAATATCTTTCATCTCACTTTCTTGTAACTCAAAATCCCAAATATTATAGTTTTCTTCGATCCGCTCAAAATTTCCTGATTTGGGAATGGCCACAACACTTTTCTGCTGAACGAGCCAACGAAGAATAATTTGTGCATTTGTTTTATTATATTTATCTGCCAGTTGATTTAAGATATCATTCTCCAAATCATCGCCGCGCCCAAGTGGGCTATAGGCTGTCAAAAACATATCATGCGCACGCAGGTAATCCAGAACGGGCTCCTGTGACAGGCTCGGATGGTATTCTACCTGATTTGTAATGATTTTTGCGCCCAGTTCCTCACGAACTTTTTTCAGTTGTGATACCGTAAAGTTGCTAACGCCGATATGACGTGCCATACCTTTTCTTTGAATTTCCTGAAATGCCTTGAACGTTTCCTCAAAAGCAACATTTTCAACGGGCCAATGCATCAAGACCAGATCGACGTAATCCGTTTTAAGCTTTGTCAGACTTTCTTGTATGGAGGATTGCACATCGCCGTCCTTCGCTTTATCCATCCAGATTTTTGTAACGAGGAAAATATCATCGCGCGCAACGTCTGTTTGATCGAGGGCTTTACCGACTGCGGCTTCATTACCATAAATTTGCGCTGTATCAATATGACGATACCCGACAGACAACGCTTTTTTCACACATTTTGTACATTCATCGCCCTCCAACTTCCATGTCCCGAAGCCCAGGGCGGGGATTGTTGCGTCACTATTTTTAATACTTAACATGATAAATTCCTTTTTTTACTTCACAGTTTTGCTAAATAAGCTTATCTTTTTAATGAATAACTCAAACATAAAGTTCCATGGCTACATTTACTCTTCCAAAAAATTCCAAAGTTAAAGAAGGCGCAAGCCACGATAATGCCAAGGGGGCAGATCGTCGCAAAAGCTTTAAAGTGTATCGCTATGATCCTGATAAGGAAGAAAATCCGCGTTATGACACATATACAATAGATCTGGATAAGTGCGGACCGATGGTGCTTGATGCCATCATTAAGATTAAAGACGAAATTGATAGCTCCCTAACGTTCCGTCGTTCCTGCCGTGAGGGGATTTGCGGCTCCTGCGCGATGAATATTGACGGAACGAACACACTTGCATGTCTCAAGCCCATTGAAGAGGTTTCGGGTGAAATAAAAATTACACCCCTTCCTCATATGGAAGTTGTTAAAGACCTTGTGCCTGATATGAACCATTTCTACGCGCAGTTAAAATCTGTTCAACCATGGATGAAAACAAGCTCACCTGCGCCGCAAAAAGAACGTCTGCAAACCGCGGCTGATGCTAATATTCTAAACGGTGAAGATGGTCATGGCCCTGCGGGTTGTATTCTTTGTGCGTGCTGCTCAACCGCTTGCCCGTCCTATTGGTGGAATGGCGATCGTTTTCTTGGCCCCGCAATACTCCTACAGGCCTATCGCTGGATTATTGATAGCCGTGATGAAGCAACAGGTGAGCGTTTGGATCAACTGGAAGACCCTTTCAAACTATACCGTTGCCACACAATTATGAACTGCACAAAAACATGTCCGAAAGGTTTAAACCCTGCAAAATCAATCGCAGAGATTAAAAAATTGATGGTCGCAAGACAAGTATAGCTATCTGGCAATCAGTACATGATAGAAGTGGTAAGTTCCGTGCAGGTGGATCAGTGTCGCCCTCATAACATATACTTGTAAATTGGCTATTGATAGAACTCTATTGTTTTTCCATCAACCTAATACTGTACCAATATCGGGTATATACCTGTAAAACTTTGCATAGAACTGCACTCATCATCTTCTTGTTCTGTAGAAGAAGGTAGTTTCAATATTGAATTAATCTCCTTACATAAACTCATACTTAAATAAGGAAATAAAATTAATTAACTCTCTCTCTGTGTACCTTGACCCATACGTTCAATATGAAGCACTTTGAACCCGATTCTTAGAATTATATAACACTGAAGTATTTCTAAAAGATCTTGCCAAGTAACGCCCGCGCCTTCAGGATGGAAAACATGGCAGTTAAAATCGCCTGACGCAAAAGGTGTATTAACATTATCGTAATCCGCAGGTGTATCCCATTTATCCGAATAAAAACTAATCTCGTTTTCGCTACACCTATTAACGGTCATTAGCCTTTGTACGCCCTGCTCCACACTCTTTGCATAGCTTAAAATCTCATTCGCGATAATTTTGCTTTGTTCTTTACTGACATTACTTTGGCTATCATTGACTGATCGCACAAATGAGTAAGACAGCGCCCCAAATAGGGCAACGCCTGCCAGAATGTACCAGATCGCAACGCCGGATTCTTTGGATGAATTCATATAAACCCCTTGATTTCTCTTCTATTTTTATCATAGTTGATAGAACAAAAAATTAAAGGTGAAAATAAAATGTCCAACGCGCAAAAAGACAATGCGTCTGCCGCAACAGATATCAAGGACCCGATAGAGGCAAAACTTGCCAAGCGGGATGCGATGCGCGCCGCGGGTTTAAATCCTTACCCACACGATTTCAAACGTGACGCCATGGCCGCAGACCTGCATAAAAAATACGAAGGCCTTGCAGATGGATCAGAAACAGAAGATCAGCGTTTCCGTGGCAGGACGCGTCATGGCAGAGCGCAATAACGGCATGTTTATCGATTTAATGGATACAAGCGGCCGTATGCAGATTTTTTGCCACAAAGACTCCATGAGCGAAGACGAACTTGCAAAACTGAAATTTCTGGATATTGGCGATATTATTGATGCTACAGGCACCATGCGCCGTACGCCGCGAGGCGAACTTTCCGTGCGTTGTACAGAAATTAATATCCTGACAAAATCCACTCTCCCTCTTCCCGATAAATATCACGGATTGACTGATATTGAACAACGCTACCGCCAACGCTACATCGACTTGATCATGAATGAGGAAAGCAAGGCAACGCTTCTCACTCGCTCTAAAATCCTCAGGTTTTTAAGGGATTATTTGAATGATTCCGGTGCGATTGAGGTCGAAACGCCTATGCTTCAACCGATTATGGGCGGTGCATCGGCAAAACCTTTTGTAACGCATCATAATTCCTTGGATCACGATTTTTACCTGAAAATTGCTTGCGAATTATATTTAAAACGCCTTCTTGTCGGCGGATTGTCAGAACACGTATTTGAAATCGGACGCTACTTCCGTAATGAAGGACTATCACCCAAACACAACCCGGAGTTCACAGCCGCAGAAGGAAATGTTCTTTATAAAGATTATAATGACATGATGGAACTGATAGAGGATATGGTATCAAAAGCGGTTCATCATATTCACGGCTCATACGAAATTGAATTCAAGGGAAATGTTCTTAATTTCCAAGCACCATGGAAACGCCAATCCATGTGTGACGCTGTTAAAGAACATACAGGCATCGATTTCCTTGAAATTGACGACGCCGATACGGCCAGAACCAAAGCACGTGAACATGGCTTAAAACACGTCGATGCGAACTGGAATTGGGGACAAGTGGTTGAAGAAGTGTTCGCCGAATATGTCGAGCCAAAACTTATTCAACCAACTCATATAACCGATTATCCTTATGAAATCTCTCCCCTTGCCAAGGTACATCAGGAAAATGATCGCTTGGTTGAACGCTTTGAAAGCTTTGTATCGGGATGGGAAATCGCCAATGCCTTTACGGAGATTACAGACCCGGACTATCAACATGACCGCTTTATGGAACAAGTTGCCCAGAAAGAAGCCGGTGACGAAGAAGCACAAATGCTGGATGAAGACTACATCAATGCCCTGCGAATCGGCTTGCCGCCAAATGGCGGTTGGGGACTGGGGATTGATCGCCTCGTAATTATGCTGACGCAATCTGACAGCATCAAAGACGTGCTTTGCTTCCCGACTTTAAAGCCAAAGAACGACTGATCTGTGGATAAATGTGAATAAATATCTTGCTTTTGAAATAGGGACTGGTTAATTTCCCCGAAATGTTTAAATTACTTGTTTGAATAACAAGTTGATTCACGAATAAATGAAAAAAAGGAAAAAATTATGAGTGACATTGCAGAACGCGTTAAAAAGATCGTTATCGAACATCTCGGCGCAGATGAGGCAAAAGTAACAAAAGAAGCCAGTTTTATCGATGACCTCGGTGCTGACTCCCTTGATACAGTTGAATTGGTTATGGCATTTGAAGAAGAATTCAATGTTGAAATCCCTGATGATGCAGCTGAAAAAATTCAGACTGTTGGTGATGCGATCAGCTTCATCGAAGAAAACGCTGCTGAATAAGCGCGATAAATTAAGTAGGGCAACATCTTGCCCTACTCGTTTTCCCCCAATCAAGAACATATTATGATGCGCCGTGTAGTTGTTACAGGACTTGGTATTTTATCGCCCCTAGGTATAGGTGTCGACTGGAACTGGAGTGAGATTACATCCGGTAAAAGCGGTATTCGCAAGATCAGCAGTGATCGTTTTAAAATTGATGATATTTCTTGCCAGATTGCCGGGCAAATTCCAAAAACAGACAGCGAAATGCCTGAACCGGGTCAATATAATGCCAATTTATATTCAGACCCAAAAGAACAGCGTAAAGTTGATGAATTTATCACCTACGGTATTACAGCCGCACAGGAAGCGATAAAAGATTCCGGCTGGGAACTTAAAACAGAAGAAGATGCACATCGCACAGGGTGCCTGATTGGCTCAGGAATTGGCGGTCTTGATGAAATTTACAAAACATCTTTACTCATGGCGGAAAAAGGCCCGCGTCGTGTATCGCCTTTCTTCGTACCTGCCTCATTAATTAATCTGGTGAGTGGTCATGTTTCGATCAAATATGGTTACAAGGGCCCGAATCATTCTGTTGTGACGGCTTGTGCAACCGGAACCCACGCCATTGGTGATGCGGCGCGTTTAATTGCCTTGGATGACGCTGACGTTATGATCGCTGGCGGAGCAGAGGGCGCGGTTTGCCGCCTTGGAATGGCCGGATTTGCTGCCGCTAGAGCGCTTTCAACCAAATACAATGACGCACCACAAGATGCCTCTCGTCCATGGGATGAAGGACGTGACGGTTTTGTCATGGGTGAAGGTGCCGGTATGGTTGTTTTAGAAGAATATGAACATGCAAAGGCGCGTGGCGCGAAAATCTACGGTGAAGTTGTCGGATATGGTTTGTCCGGTGATGCACATCACATTACATCTCCTGCCGAAGACGGCGATGGTGGTTTCCGCGCCATGAAAGCGGCCCTGAAACGTGCGCAGCTTAATCCTGAAGATATAGACTATGTGAACGCACATGGCACATCAACGCCGCTTGGTGACGGCATCGAATTTGGCGCCGTTAAACGCCTGTTTGAAAACAACCTCGAGACACTTGCAATGTCTTCGACAAAATCTGCCATCGGACATTTGTTGGGTGCGGCAGGGGCAGTTGAGGCGGTATATTCTTTAAAGGCTATGCAAACAGGCATATTGCCCCCTACTCTTAATCTGGATAATCCGTCAGAAAATTGTCAAGGTATAAACCTTGTTCCAAAAGAAGCACAGGAGAAAGAGGTCAATGTCGCTCTTTCCAACTCATTTGGCTTTGGCGGAACAAACGCTTCACTGATTTTCAAAAAAATCTAATTTTTCTTTTAATATTCTCCCAGACTGTTAAATTATGTTATGCACCTCATAACAAAACTCCTTTCCATCTTTATTCTTTTATCTGCGATTGTAGGCATTGCCGGAATTATTATTTTGCAATCTATGGGCGCGCCCGGCCCCTTGAAAGAAGATAAGGTTGTCATTGTGAAGAGCGGGATGGGTGTCAATCAAATCGCCGACACATTAGAAACCGAGCAAGTGATTTCCTCTACGTTTCTTTTTAAAACCGCGATGAAAATATTTGGCCATGGCACATTGAAAGCCGGTGAATACAGATTCGAAAAAAGCACCCCTATTTTGACAGTTCTTGAAAAACTGGAAACGGGAAAGGTCATACAACGCCAAATTACAATACCGGAAGGCCTTACCAGTTTTGAAGTGGTTCGCCTTCTCAATCAGGAAGAGAACCTGAGCGGTGATATAAAGAACATTCCCGCCGAAGGGACTCTGCTTCCCGAAACCTACAGCTATTCTTTGGGTGATACGAAACAGGATAAGATAAATCGTATGCAAAAAAGCATGCAGGAAACCATTGACGAGTTATGGGAGAATAAATCAGAAAACATTCCCGTCACAAATAAGCAAGAAGCCCTTATTCTGGCATCAATCATAGAAAAAGAAACTGGTGTTGCGGGGGAACGGCGAAAAGTTGCCGGCGTTTTTGCCAATCGTCTGCGTATCAATATGGCTCTACAAACTGACCCGACCGTTATTTATGCCATAACCAAAGGTAAGCATCAGAATAGCGGAAAAGGCCCCCTTGGTCGCCGTTTGCTTAGAAAAGATATTCAGGAAACGGACTCGCCGTATAACACCTATCTTTATCCCGGCCTACCGCCTGGCCCGATTGCAAATCCAGGTAAAGAATCCATTGCAGCCGCTCTAAACCCCGAAAGTCATGACTACCTTTATTTTGTTGCTGATGGTACGGGCGGACATATTTTTGGCAAAACATTAGAAGAACACAATTATAATGCCGCAAACTGGCGTAAAATTCGTAAAGAAAAAGAAGAAAAACAAAAAGCATTAGAAGAGAGCGGCGAAATTAGCGGCCCGCTCTTTGACTAATATTTCAAAAATTTATTGCCTTACAGAAGATAACGGATAGACACTTGCCGTATCCATGTCTTTTGTATCATCAAGAACCTCTGCAGCATTATAGGGCAACCTGACGGAGACTGTCGTTCCTTGATCAACGTATGATTTAATATGTATTTGTCCGCCATGAAGACTGATTAACTCTTTACTGATCGCCAACCCTAATCCTGATCCTTCATGCCCACGTTCGAATTGGTTGCTCACCTGCTCGAAAGGTTTTGTGATGTATGGCAGTTTATTGGCAGGGATACCGACACCATTATCAATGACCCTGAGTAAAACATATTGATCGCGCTCAAAACATTGAATCGTGATTTTACCGCCATTATTCGTGAACTTAACCGCATTCGAAACCAAGTTTAACAGAACTTGGGTAATGGCTCTGCGGTCTGCCTTGATGGTGGTGTTTTCATTATCGATAAGAGTGTCGACTTTTATGCCCACATCTTTACTTCGCGAGCTCATAATTTGTACGACCGAGTTAATAATATCAGTCAGTTGAATATCTTCGGCGTGAATTTCATATTTTCCGGCTTCGATTTTAGACATATCCAGAATATCCGAAATCAGATCAAGCAAATGCTCCCCGCTTTTACGAATGCCTTGAACGTAATCTTTATACTTCTCATTCCCCAGAGCGCCAAACATCTCGCGCTCCATCATTTCCGAAAAGCCAATAACGGCATTTAACGGCGTACGCAGTTCGTGGCTCATATTTGCAAGGAACTGTGATTTGGCGGCATAGGCTTTTTCAGTGTCTTCTTTTGCACGACGCAGCTCACACTCTCGCTCTACCCGCTCTGTTACATCCTGCAAAATTCCATAAAGCTCACTTACATCGCCCTCTTCATCCGTGGTAACACGACCAACGCAATTGACGTGACGAATTTCCCCAGAGGGACGCACAAGACGGAATTCCATATCATAATCGTTTTGTTCCAGAATGGCACGTTGAAAACCTTGTACCATTTGCCCAAGATCGGCGCGCGGCACAATTTTTTTAATTTTTTCAATCGTCGGGGTAAATGTCTCTTTATCCAGTCCGGCAATATTGTAAAGCTCGTCCGACCAGACAATATCCTGATCGTCGATAAACCAATGCCAATGGCCCAGATGTGCAATTTCTTGAGAAAGAGACAAAAGCCTCTCCGTGTCAGAAGATTGTGACGGCCCTCTCGTTTTGTTGTTATTCATTTTATCTAATTTCTTAACAAAACATTAATACTTTCTATAAAGTAAGTTATTTTATTACCAAAAACCAGAAAATTCGATTACTTAAATTTGATTCGTTGCCGCCGCAGCTCTCGATAATCTATCATTTATTGCCAGACCAATTCCATTTGCGGGAATATTCATAACTGCAATCGCTTTATGATTGGGCACATCAAGCTCTCTTAAATGAGCAAACAAGTTTGCCGCAGCTTCATTAAGATCGCCTTTTTCGCTCAAATTACGAATTTGTGTATCGGGAAGATCAACGGCTGAACCACCTTTTTCTAATGCCATGAATTTCAAATTGCCAAAACCAATTAATGCCTCCCCCTCCTTCACATCAACGGCGTTGATTCGGACAGGAATGCTTGGCGCATAATGTTTCAGCATTTGCCCCGGTGATTTTGGTGTATTTGTTGTTTCATCTTTAAGAATAACATTAGGAATATATGCCTCAATATCTTCTTTGGTAATGGCGCCGCTTCTAAGGATAACGGGCGCTTCTATTGATAAATCAATAACCGTAGATTCAAGACCAACCGCGCATTTACCTGCAGCCAGTATCATATCGACTTTATCACCAAGACTTTGTTTCACATGAATAGGCGCTGTCGGTGACGGCTGCCCTGATGCATTGGCGGAGGGCGCGGCAATTGGCACTTCCGCACGTCGCAAGATATCTTGCGCGACCGGATGCGACGGAACACGAATGGCAATGGTATCAAGACCAGCGCTACATAAATCAGAGAGACCGCTATTCTTTTTGTGCGGAAGTATAAACGTAATTGCACCCGGCCAGAATTTATCGGCAAGCCTTAAAGCTGCATCATTAAATTCTGCTAGCTCTTGCGCTGTTTCAAGATCGGCAACATGAACGATGAGCGGATTAAATTGCGGACGTCCTTTGGCTTCAAAAATACGTGCGACGGCCTTGCTATCCAAAGCATTCGCGCCCAACCCATAAACCGTTTCCGTCGGAAATGCGACCAAACCGCCTTGGTTAATAATGTCCGCCGCTTCACAGATGGCTTTTAATGATGCTTCTTTGATAATCATTGCAGTATAAAATTATTTTCGTTATGAAACATATCCATAGGTTATAAGAAGGTGAAAATCAATGTCTGTCGGTCTAGCGCTTGCTTTTAATATTCTCATGTGGAGTTTGTATCCGCTCGCCTCAATCTATACTCTGGATGATTTAAACCCGTTTGCACTGATGTTGGCTGTTCAGTTTATAGCTTATTTGGGCGCGATGGTCTTTTCATTTATCTTACTGAAGAGAAAAAACCAGCTTAACGAATTTGTCCAATTGCAAAGAACCATCAGCAAAGATAAATTGATGATTGCTTTCATTGCAGGTGCTTGCTCAGGATTTTCACATGCCTTTTTTGTGCTCGCCCTGACCATGGCGAATAAGGGCGGTGTTTCTATTTTGTTTGAATCATGGCCAATCATTGCTCTTATCCTTGCGCCGCATATGATTGATAAAGACTGGAATAAAAGCTCATGGAAAGACTATTCTATCGCCTTTATTGCCCTGATTGGCGTTGCTGTCATCATCCTTTCGGATAAAGATATTAATTGGCTGCAAGGTGAAGACTGGGATATCTATGCTTTGATGGCCTATATGATAACTCTTCTTGCCAGCTACATGACGGCTCTTCTTGCAATCTTAAGAACGAATTATGCCCAAGTTTATGAGCCCCTTGAAAATGACTTCGCCGCCGTCATGTTAAGCGAGGCGATTGTGCGTTTCTTTGCTTCTATATGCTTGGCAGTCGTTGGAATTGCGTTTGGAATGAATTTGCAAGTATCAATGGATCAATTACCTATGTTACTGCTGATCGGAATAGGAATTTTTGCGCTTGGTGGTTCCGCATATACGTACGCACTTCTGAAGGCAAAGAATCCCAATATTGTGATCTTTGATTACCTGATCCCCATCATTGCTGTGGTATGGCTTATTATGTTCGGGCTTACGGAATTAACGGCTTGGCTTGCGATTGGATCAATTATTACAATTGGGGCATGCGCCTATCTTACCTACGAAAATCAGAAAACGTCATCATAGATAAGGAAAAGGATCTAAACCGCCGATGCCGATCTACCGCCGCTTAGTGGAGATGTCACTCTGGTTGTGGTTGGAAAGCTTAAAGGCAGATTTAAAATATTTCGAATCGCAAGATATGCAAAGCATTCCGCTTCTATCGCGTCCCCATTCCAACCCAAATCATCAATATGTTGAATATTCATTTGCGCAGATAATAGCTTCATAAGGGCTTTATTATGACGCCCTCCGCCGCACACATACCAAACCTTTGGCTCTTCAGGCATATATTCAATCGATTTCAAAATGCTTTGCGCAGTAAAATGAAGCAGAGTTGCGGCGCCGTCTTCAACACTTATATGGTCAATATCGCTTGAAACCTGTCCAAAGTCGGAAATGTCCCATTCATTCCTATCTAGCGATTTGGGAGGATTGCGCTGAAAATACGTATGATCAAGCCATAATTTAATCATTTTTGCATGCGGTTGCCCTGACGCCGCGACGTTGCCATCTTGATCATATCTGTCATTTGTATGTTTTTGCATCCAGTCATCCATCAATGCATTGCCCGGACCGGTATCAAAAGCCAGAATATCACCTGCGTTTTTGCCAATCCATGTAACATTGGACACGCCGCCAATATTCAAAATAGCAAACGGAGCCTTTAAATTTGCGGTTTGTGCCAAGGCGCGATGGTATATGGGAGCAAGCGGTGCGCCCTCCCCACCAGCCATCACATCATTCGTGCGAAAGTCATAGATCACGTTGATACCTGTTTCTTTCGCCAGTAAATCACCATCCCCCAGTTGTATGGTGAGCTTATCTTGCGGCGCGTGATAGATGGTCTGGCCATGAAACCCGATATAATCAATATCATCAGGAGTCAGATTTTCCTGTGATAAAAGCTTTTTGACAGCCTTGGCATGTTGACGGGTCAATAATGCCTCAACATCTAGAATGTTTTGATCTGTACGGTTCTTTTGTCCGAACGTTTTCCTTATCTGTATTCGATGTTCTTCCAAATAGGCCTCATAGTAAAACGCCAACGGTTTGGCATAGTCATATCCGTCCGTTTCAATCAGCGCCACGTCAATACCATCAAGCGATGTTCCGGACATAAGCCCTATAGCTTTATAAATTTTCTTCATTTTAAGATTTTAACGTGAGTGATGCTTTTTAGAAAGAGGTGAAATGATTAAATGACCGATTTGTAAGCCATTGAATAAAATAATAAAACAGGTTCTTACTCAGTTCGTTTTCAAGTTTTGGGGAGGGGGGGTATTCTTCGTTAAAACTAAATATAAAAAAAGCCGCAAATCGCGGCTTCTGTAAGATTATCAGTGAAGATAAGTATTACCTGGGGAAGGACCTGAAGATCCTAGTTTACCCATCTGCTGACCACTATAATCATGCCCATTTTCTTTTCTATTCCATGGATCATACATTTGCTCTACAGCAGCTGCGTAACGCTCACTCAAATCCAAATTTCTAACTAGGTTAGTTTCAGGTGCTCTCACAATAGTACTCCTAAATATTAATTATTACCTAATAATACATATTTCTTACACATAATACAAGAATTATCGGCATATATCGCGAATACATTTTATGGCCGACCCTTTCCTGTCTTGCGCTCCGACTGGCTTCACGCTAAAACAGTTTCATGACAACATACAAATCAGACTTCCTAAATGTTCTACAAGAACGTGGCTTTATTCATCAGGTTTCCGACCTTGAAGGGCTAGATGCAAAACTGGCAGAGGGGCCGCAAAGCGCCTATATCGGCTTTGATGCAACGGCAAAATCGCTTCATGTTGGTAATCTGATTAATATCATGATGCTGCGCTGGTTTCAGCAAACGGGTCATAAACCGATCACGCTTATGGGCGGCGGCACTTCAAAAATTGGCGATCCTTCATTTAAAGACGAATCACGTAATTTGCTGGATGATACAATCATTAATGAGAATATCGAACATATCCGCACGACTTGTTTCACCCAGTTTTTAGAATACGGCGACGGTGAGACGGATGCCATTATGATTAATAATGATGAATGGCTGTCCGAGCTAAAATATCTGGAATTCTTACGCGATTATGGACGCTTTTTTACAATCAACCGCATGATCGGCTTTGATTCTGTCAAGACCAGACTTGAGCGTGAAAGCCCCCTCACCCTTCTTGAATTTAATTATATGGTCATGCAGGGCTATGACTTTTTAGAGATCAATCGTCGTTACGGCACAACATTACAAATGGGCGGCTCTGACCAATGGGGGAATATGATTAACGGTGTTGATCTGGCGCATAAGGCCGCGCAAACAAAACTATTTGTTCTAACGACCCCCCTTCTAACGACGCCTGATGGAAGGAAGATGGGTAAGACCGAAGGCGGCGCTGTCTGGCTGAATAAAGACATGCTTAGCCCGTACGATTACTATCAATTCTGGCGCAATGTTGATGATGCCATGGTTGCCGAAATGCTGGCGAAGTTTACATTCTTGCCGATGGATGAGGTACGCCGTTTATCCGCTCTGGAAGGGGCAGAAATAAACGAAGCGAAGAAAACACTTGCCTTCGAAGCCACAAAACTCTGTCACGGTGAAAACGCGGCAAAAGAAGCCGAAGGCACTGCGCAAAAGGTCTTTGAGCAAGGCGGTGTCGGTGGTGATTTGCCACACATTGATATTGATTTTGGACGTCTGCAAAGCGGCGTTTCCGTCATTGATTTATTTGTGGAGGCAGGACTTGTCAGTTCAAAAGGTGAAATCCGCCGCCTGATTAAAGGGAAAGGTGCGCGTGTTAATGATAATGTAATAGATGATGACGCGGCAGTTGTTGATGAACGCTCCCTCACCCTTCCCGGAAAGCATATCAAGCTTTCTGCCGGTAAAAAGAAACACGCACTTGTAAAGGTGGCATAATTAAATAATCGTCATTACGAGCGACTATCAGGAGCGCGGCAATCTATGGCATCATATTAGATTGCTTCGTCGCTTCGCTTCGCGCAATGACATATACTTATTGTTATTTTGAGTTTAGAAACACTAAGTTCAGAATGACGCCTAACAATTCTGAGATGTCATCCTGAGCGTAGCCGTAGGATCTAGCCAGATCCTTCCACGTTGGTCGGGATGACAAATTATTCGTTTTCTAAATAAATGTTTGCTAAGTCAAGGTGACACCCTAAATCATTTTTATGAAACATATTCAAACAGACAACGCCCCCGCCCCTCTTGGTCCCTATTCACAAGCTGTTGAGCATAACGGTATTATTCAAGTTGCCATGCAGATTGCGGTGAAGCCTGAAAAACAACACCAGCCCGATCTGTCGCTTCCTGATCAATTAAAACAGGTTCTTGAGAATATTAAAGCCATTCTTGAGGACGCTGGAAGCGATCTTAATCATTGTATGCAGGTGACAATCTATACAACCGATCTGTCGCAAGGCGCAGAGGTCAATAAAATCTATGAAGAGTTTTTCAGTTCAGAAAACAAACCTGCCCGAACGGTAATCGAAGTTAGCGGCCTGCCACTGGATTATAAAATTGCCGCCGATGCCGTTGGCGCGGTTAAATAAGTTTTCTGTCATCTTGAGCGTAGCCGATGGATCTGGCCGGATCCCTCCGCGTTGGTCGGGATGACACTTAAATTTTTATAAAATCATTCTTTGCAAAATCTCGCCTTCAATACGTGAGTAACGCAGTCCCATTTTATCAATCGCTTTAAAGAATTTTTGTTCATTCTCGGGCTTTTCGAATTCAAACCCCATCAGCGCGCGACCGAACATTTCCCCTGTATAGAAATAGTTAAAATAGCACACATTCGATACTTTAGATGTCAGCTTAAGAAGGTCGCGTAACGCCCCTGCTCTTTCAGGGAAATTTACATTTAGGAAGACAGGGTTTTTAAACAGATGGGCATTATAGTTTATCACGCGAAACTGAATATCAGGTGCCTTTGTCACGTCCTCAAAACGTATTTTGTTTTTCTTCAAATCTTTTAAAATCTGTATCCATTCTTCACGACTTGACTGAAACCCGATGACGGGAAACGCCATATCTTCGGATATTTTGCCATATTGAAAGGCGTGCACATCCACATCAGCGAAATTGTCTTTCAGAATATCCAAAAGGCTGCCTGATGTTTCAGACAAAGAAAAACGCAGATAATGCTGGCGATTGGCACCGACACCCGAATTGGCAGAAATAAGCCGCAACTTAGAGAAATCCATATTCGCCCCGCAAATAGGGGTGACAAGCTTTTTGCCTTTAATCTTTTTGGGATGTTGCTGTGAATATTTCATCAATCCAGCGAGCCCCATCGCGCCCGATGGCTCAGGGATAAAGCGACCGACTTCCCACGTCGTTTCTATCGCGGCGCAGATTTCATCATTTGTAACGGTTATAATATCGTCCAGAGTATCTTTACAAATGGCATAGGTTAACTCGCCCGGTTGTTTTACGGCTGTCCCGTCACAAAAAGTATCAACTTCGTCCAGATTAACAATCTTGCCTGCATCGAAGGAGGCTTTCATGCTCGCCTGCCCCTCGCCCTCAACGCCAATAATTTTTATATCAGGATAGTGGATGCGTAACCATTTTGACATTCCTGATGCCATACCGCCGCCACCAATCGCAATAAAACAAAAATCAAATGGCCCTTCACCTGATAGAACCAGTTCATCCGCAATCGTTGCCTGTCCCGCAATAGTGTAAATATTGTCGAACGGATGAATGAAAGGCGCGCCTTTCTTATCGACTTCCTTTTTTGCCGCTTCGGCTGTGTCACTGTAGGAATCACCAACCAGAACAATTTTTACATTTTCACCGCCATGCTGCTTCACAGAATTCTGTTTCATAAGAGGCGTCGAAAGCGGCATATAGATTTTAGCTTTCAGCCCCAGTTTTTTACAAGCAAGAGCAACACCCTGTGCGTGGTTTCCGGCAGATGCGGCAATGATAGGCTTTTTCTTTTGCTCATCACTCAACATGGAAATTGCATTATATGCGCCGCGCCATTTATAGGCTTTAATCGCTGATAAATCTTCGCGTTTTAAATAAACCTCTGCGTCAATGTCTCTAATTTTAACCTTATCAAGAGGTGTGGCGGGATTAACGTGATAAACCCGCTCCCGCGCACGAAGGATTTCTTCGACTAATTGATCGTGGAGTTTTTTATTCATGACGTCAAAACTGCATATATTTACAGATAATGTCCAGAATAATAATTAGAATTCTAAGGAAGGCGCAACAACGTTAGAGTAAGCGGGATCTTCTTCTAAGCGCCTTTGATTGGTACTTATAAATTTTACATGCTCACCTTCTGCAACGACCCGTGTATCACTCGCGACTTTTCGATCCGGATCGGGTGATGTGGCAACGCCCTCGACACGAAACGTGCCTTCTGGGCTTGTCACTTCATAAGTTTTCGGGCCACCAATTTTTGAGGCTATTATATCAGATGCAAGAACAAAAACAGTCAATCATATCTCCTATGTTTAAATTGCATAGATACACATATAACGTTTTTTCTTAGTCTTCAAATAAAATCTTTCGAACAATACCCGGCGCAAGAGCGGATAAAGGATTAATACGCACTTCGGGGTTTTTATATGGACCTTTTATTGTGTATGTTGCCGCAATAAGCGCACCCGTACCCCCCGTTATTAATGGCCCCAAAAGCGGAATATCACCAATCAAATTATTGAGAGTCGAAGCAGGAACGATTGTACCGTCCATATTCAGGGTTTGCGTCGCACGGTCAATTGTGCCCTCAAACGTTAGCCCCAATTCTGAACCGGATGTGCGTCCGTCACGAACGCGGATTAATGCACCGTCAGGGCGCGTCGTCCACTTAAAATCCGCACCAAGCCTGGAAAACACAACACCGTCATTATTTAAAAGTTGCCCTATGCCTGTCAAACTCATCGCATTGATAAGCTTGGCAAGTACAGGCGCGTTTCTGACGGAAAAGTCTTGTAGAAGAAAACGACCGTTGATATTACCTGCCCATACCTGATCCGATGATGTTCCGCTGATAATCATCCGACCGCCACGCAGATTTTTATACAGCCCCAATGCCCGCAAAGCAGCGCCTGCATCGCTAAATTCAGCATTTAATTCGGGACGCCCGTCTGCACCCGGTTTATAACGCACATAAACATTACCGTCGCCGCTTTTACCATCCATTTCAAACTGCGCTATATCGCCGTTGGTTGTGCGGCTAAAAAACACTTTTGATTGTGTAATTTTTTCGTCTTCATGCGTTAGAATTTCATCAACCTCCATAAAGGCATTGATCGCAGGGCCGCTATAATCTTTCTTCTCTTTATTGCCCAGAAGCGGTCTGGCATCAAAACGTTGCCCTTTTATATCCAGCTTCATACGCTGCGGGGTTTCATTGATAAGATGCACAGAAATATCGCTCTCACCTATTTTTGTTTGTTTGAAATGCCCCTCTTTCAATGCGCCGTTATTAAAGGTCAAGCTTGCATTTTTAATGTCCAATTGCGGCGCTTGAAGAGACAGCCCGTTTACACTCGCCAATTTGTTATTAGCTAAATTCAGATCAAGAAGCGCAGAGGCCTTCTCACCGGAAGGTTTTTGATAACCGAGCGCATCGAAATGAAGCTGCGCTGGTGTTAGATCCGCCGTGACCGAAACGCGTGCAGAATTATCGGGTTGCGAGATATATTTTAAATCAAGCCCCACCTGCCCCGTTAAAAACTGATCCAGTTTCACACCAAATTGCTGGCGTAAATTCACGTCGGACAGAAGATTGGCATCAACCTTCATTTTAAATGGCTTACCGTCTGCCTTCATATATTGTTGCCAATTGAAAACACCTTCTCGACCCGCTATGCGACCTATACCGTTGGCGCGCATCAACATATCTTTTACGGAAAAGTTCATCACATCCGCAGATATATCCATATCCTTTACCAGCTTGGGAATAAGCAGATTTTTCAACGTGCCTGTGACATCGATTTTTATCTCTTCCAGAGGAACGTTTTTACGCGTCGATTTTATAATATTAATCAATAAATCCGCATCGCCCTGAACCAGTTTTCGGTCAAACTTGATTTTCTTATCAAGGCTGATTGGCTCCCGCGCAAGAAAGGCAAAACCGTCTTTCAGCTTGCCGTTCATATTGAACGTTAAATCCATTATGCCTTTTTTCTTCTTCAAAACATCGGTTATCTCTAAATCTATATTACGAAGATTTAGGTCATCAAGATTGCCGGTTTCAGCGATAACTGTGAACGTATCAGGCACGGAATCAATCACAGCGCGCCCCGATACGTTGGAAACAGGCACCATCGTGGATTTATAGATTGCGGTAACATCTTCAAAATCAAATGACCCTAACAGCTTTTTAATCTTGCCTTTCCATTGGGGCTCAGATGCCTCATCTGTTTTTAAAACGGATAAATCCAGCGCCATTTTCAAATTTTTGACAGTCCCTTTTTCAAGTTTCTGAGTCAGCCATTCATAGAGCGGTTTATCTTCAAATCTGTCAGGAAAGGCTTTTTCAGGAATGGGCACATTGAATTCCTCAATGCGGAATTCCAGTGGGATGTCATATGCCTCCACCTTATCAAAAAATAATGGTACGCTGCCGTCTAGATCAATTTTCACGCCATATGCTTGCAAAATGCTTTGCTTTAAATCAAATGTCAGCGTACTACGATTGAAAAAACCGTTCAGGGCTAGGCGCTCGAACTCTACTGGCTGATCATACAAAATGGGTATATCCAAAACACCCGACAGCGTTTCACTCTGTACCTCTACGCCCTGAAAATTCAGCCTATTATCGAATGTGGCTTGTATCTGGCTATCAATTTTAACGTGGGAGTTTTCTGCATTTATGCTGTCAAAATCAAATAAGGAGGCCCAGAGAAACGGATTAAAATTTTGCGTTGCGAGGGAGGTCTGAAGCTCGTCAAAATTTACGTCATATAACAACCCAAGCTGGAGCAGATCGCGATCTTTACCGTTTTGAACCTGCATATCCAGATTAAGCGCATACCTTTTTTCGTCCGGCTTAAATATCGCATTGATATCAGGAAACGACAGGGCGTAATTTTTGGGAATATCTTCAAAAACGACAGCGGAATTCAAAATTTCCAGTTTTTTCAAGCCGCGCAAAAATCCTGCTTCAAAGACTGGCTGTAAATAAGTTTGGTGAAGTTGATCGAGACTAATATCGAATGCCTCCCCATCACCATCACCCGGCTGATAAATTTTCAAACTGGGGCCGGCAACAAAGCCCAGTTGAACCGCGCCATCTTCTTTTTTGACAAAGTGTAAGTCCACACCGCGCGCGATAATCTCTCTTGGTAAGAATTCCCCTATCAACATTTTTGATCTGGAAAGCGTAAAAGTTAAATCCTCAAAAGATAAAAGCTCTTCATCATTCACATTCAAAAAAGAAAAATCGCTGATTTCAAATACCGGACGATCAAAAATATTAACCCAGTTGATATCCAACTCTCCGACAGAGATCTTATTTGGCGCAATTTCCGCATTAATGGTTTCTTCCAGATGTTCCCGCACAAATTCAATATCCAGATTATCTTTAGATAAATTGTAAATTAGCGCACCCGCCGCAATTAAGAGCAACATCAGGGAGACCAGAAAAATCTCCAGAAATAATTTCACGCTAACGCCGCATATCTTGCGCGTTTTATGAAATTTGCGTTTCGGCATTTTAATACCGGGATTTGGTTTTTCTTGGGACATTAATTTTGACTTGATTACAGAACGTATCTTCCCCATCTCTTTAAATGATTATACACAAAAACAGAAGGATATCTTTATGACTGAATTAAAAATAGGTGATGTTGCCCCCGATTTCAACATGCCGACAGACAGTAATGGAACAATCAAGCTATCCGATCTGGGCGGGCAGAACGTTATTTTATATTTTTACCCCAAGGACGACACGCCCGGCTGTACCAAAGAGGCCTGCGCGTTTCAGGAAAACCTGCCGCAGTTCAAAACAGAAACCGCGGTTGTCATTGGCGTGTCAAAAGACAAACCCGCAAAGCATGATAAATTCAAAGAAAAATATAATCTGGATTTTACATTAGGCTCCGATGAAAACGGCGATGTCTGTAATGTTTACGGCGTTTGGGTTGAAAAATCAATGTATGGCAAAAAGTATATGGGTATTGAGCGCGCAACATTCCTGATCGATAAAGAAGCTAAAATCGCTCAAGTTTGGCGCAAGGTTAAAGTTCCAGGGCATGCAGAAGATGTTTTGGAAGCTTTAAAGGAACTATAATTAAAAAAAGGCGGTCATTAGATACCGCCTTTACTAATTTTATTTAAAAATATGGCGATTAAGCCGCAACACCTTCTCTATTCATCAGCATTTCAACGGGCATTTGGTTGCCGCCGCCTGCGTGATTGAGATGATCGTGGATGTTGATCAGCATTTCATCACATGAATTATGGAAAAAATGATTAGCCCCAGAGACAACGCGGTAATCAATTTCCATACCTTTTTGCAACTGGACCTTATCGACCATGTCATCAACGCTGTCACGTGGGACAAGTGTATCTGCACCACCGTGAATAATTAACCCGGAAGACGGGCATGGAGCGAGGAATGTAAAGTCATATTCATTCGTTGGCAGTGACGCAGAGATAAATCCGCGAATTTCAGGACGGCGCATTAACAGTTGCATACCGATCCATGCACCGAAAGAAAAGCCTGCAACCCACATATAGGGCGCATTTTTGTTCAAGTCCTGCATCCAGTCCAGCGCAGATGCCGCGTCGCTTAGTTCGCCTTCACCGCGGTCATATGTACCTTGTGATTTGCCAACGCCGCGAAAGTTAAAGCGCAGGGTCGAAAAACCACGCGCTACAAACGCTTGAAATAATTCGAATGTAATGCGGTTATTCATGGTTCCGCCACGTGCCGGGTCAGGATGCAATATCAGCGCAAGTGGCGCGTCAGGTTGCTTTGAATGGTAATAACGGCCCTCTAGTCGTCCGGATGGGCCGGGAATGATAATATCTGGCATAAATACCCCTTTGTAATGGTTGGTCAGTATATTTACTTAACCCTCTTTGTGTTAAGCCAGTTTTATCTGATTCGAATGCTGTTTTGCAAATTTTGCATTTCTTCATGATAAAATCGCTTCAAGTGTTTTAGCGCATATAGGATTGATTTGTCTATTTTTTTCTTGCGAAGGCAGACGCAAACGATTGTAAATCCTTTCTTTTTTAAGAAAAAATGCTACTGTCTGTTCATATGAGAAAGACCGTCTATCTGGATTATAATGCAACAGCCCCCTTACGCCCCGGCGTGAAGGATGCGCTGATCAACGCGCTGGATGTTACAGGTAACGCCTCCTCCATTCATAATTATGGCAGAGATGCCAGAAAATATATCGAAACAGCGCGAAGCCATGTGGCGGAACTTGTCGGAGGAAATAGCGAAAATGTCATATTTAATAGCGGCGCAACCGAAGGCAATAACAGCATTATCAAAGCATATAAACAGCAAGGCATTTTAATCTCCCCGATTGAGCATCCTTGTATTATAGAGCTGGAACACGGCCATCATATGTTGCACGTGACAAAAGACGGTGTCATTGATCTTAATTACTTTGAAGAGTTGATCGGTCGTCCGCCGCCGCCGTCACTTGTTTCTGTTATGATGGTGAATAATGAAACAGGTGTGATTCAGCCCATAAAGGAAATGATCGAAATTTGCCATATGCGCGGTATAAAATTTCATACCGATGCCACCCAAGCTGTCGGGCGTATTCCGGTTAATCTGTTTCTGTTAAATGCGGATTACATGACAATTTCGTCTCATAAAATCGGCGGGCCGCAGGGGGTTGGCGCGCTGATTACGACAAATGATAACACCGCCCCTGTTCTGCTATCCGGCGGTGGACAGGAGAAAAGCAAGCGTGCCGGAACGGAAAATGTGGCCGGAATTATTGGCTTTGGCGAAGCGGCAAAACACGCAAAAGAAAATATCGACGAATTTCAAAAACTTAATGACACTCAAAAATATTTAGAGTCAAAACTTAAAGAAATACATCAAGATATTGTAATATATGGTGAAAACGTGGATAGAATCTGCAATACAACCTGTTGCTCCATCCCCGGTGCCAGCGCAGAAACCATGATTATTGCATTCGATTTGGAAGGCATTGCAATCAGTAGCGGATCAGCCTGTTCCAGCGGAAAAGTCACAGAAAGTCATGTACTGAAAGCCATGGGCGCAAGCGATAAAGACATGAAAGGCGCATTGCGTATCTCTTACGGCTGGGGTACAACACGCGAAGATATTGATAAATTCCTGACGGCGGCGGAACGAATAATTAAACGAGTCACAGCATAATAATGAAAACGGCAATACTTTTACACGGCACTCCTGACAAAGAAGAATACTTTAGTTTAGAACATCCCTCTCCTTCAAATGGGCATTGGCTGCCATGGCTCCAAAGGGCCCTCATACATAATCATTATTTGGCACAAACACCTGAAATGCCACTTGCTTACGCGCCAGACTATCTGTCATGGAAAAATGTGTTTGAGCGGCACGAAATTAATAATGAAACAATTTTAGTAGGGCATAGCTGTGGCGGAGGGTTCTTATTACGTTATTTAAGTGAAAACAGTGTCACTCCAAAACGTCTTGTTTTGGTTGCGCCTTGGCTTAATCCTTTAAAAGAACATGACAAGGAAGTCTTGAATAATCCGCAAGATTTTTTTGATTTTGATATTGATACCAACCTATCAAAGCGTATAGATACGCATTTGATTTATTCTGATAATGATATGGAATCAATTAATGTATCTATTGATATAATTAAAGAGACATTAAGTGATGTAAGGTTTCATCTCTTTAAAAACTATGGGCATTTTTGTGAAAGCGATATGAACGGAAATGCATTCCCAGAGTTATTAAATATTTGCTTAAAAGGAAAAATATAAATGCCAAAAATGACATTCATCTTAAAAGATGGAACGAAGAAAGAAGTTGATGCGCCCGCAGGGTTATCCGTGATGGAAATTGCGCAAAAACATAAGATAGACGAGATAGAAGGTGCATGCGGCGGATCGTTATCATGCGCGACTTGTCATGCCTATATCCATCCCGATTGGTATGAAAAGGCATTGCCGGATGAAGGCGAGATTTCAGAAGAGGAAGAGGATATGCTTGATCTGGCATTTGATCTGCGTAAAACGTCGCGCCTGTGTTGCCAGATACGAATGGACGATGAATTTGATGAATTGGTTGTTGCCGTTCCCGGAACGGATAATAACTGGTAATACGCACTTTCCACTGACGCATCTATCTGTTATTTTGTTTCGCAAAAAGGTGTGAAATGGAATTAATATTCTCTGAAATGGTTGGGTTGTTAGGTGCGGGTCTGTATGTTTTATCTTATGCATTGCTGCAATATCGCAGAAGATTTGCGCGGACTATTACATATTCGGTCTTGAACTTTTTTGCTGCTTCTCTTGTTTTATAGTCAACATTTTATTACTGGAACGCCTCAAGCTTTGTTATTCAGCTTTTCTGGATATGCATAAGTTGCTATGGCATTTTCAAATGTATCCATCAGACACGTAAACGCAAAAAACGAAAAGCCGTTATCGCCCAAAAACCAGCCATTTATTGAAACCTTTTTGAAGAGTCGGATTTCTTGACCAATAGTGATGACCTGCTACACTTCTATTTATGAATGAAGAACACCAAACGCCGCGGGCGCAGGTTATGGATGATGTGAATGAGCACATTATTCATGACAAATTATGGATAAAAATCCTGATCGGAATGATTTTAGGCGTTTTTGTCGGTCTCTTACTTTCCCCGCAGGGTGCCGCGATCTATACCGACGACCCATTTGAGGCGGATAAACTAGCCGAATGGATAGCCGTGCCCGGAAAGCTGTTTCTGGGGCTGATCCAGATGGTGGTTGTGCCATTGGTGATCGTGTCAATTATACTGGGGATTAATTCCTCCAGAAACCTAGGTTTTGTGAAGAAAATTTCGTTTGCCCTCATTCCCTATTTTATCGCGACAACAGGAATTGCCATTGCAATCGGTATTTTTTTGGTTGAGTTAATACGCCCCGGTGACGGGTTTAGCGAGGATTTGGTCACAAGCATGATGAATTCCGGCGCGGCAAATGATACAATACCTGATTATAATCTTGATGATTTGACGGTTCCACAGCGTATTGCAAATTTAATTCCAACGAATATTGCACAAGCCGAGCTTGATAAAAACATGCTCCAGATCGTTATTGCCAGTGTGATTGTCGGTATTGCCATGCTTTCCATTCCTGAGAGAAGCGCAGAGCCGCTGATTAGAATTAGCCGTTCCATACAAATGCTGACCATGCGTATTATTGGCTGGGCAATGTATATTGCGCCCTATGCGGTTTTTGGACTGCTATGCGATATTATTATCCGTACTGGCTTTGATGCCATTCAAAGCATCGGTTTATACTCCCTGACCGTTTTATTAGGACTGGGATGTGTGATGATGGTTTATATGACCATTGCTGTGACATTGGGGAAACGATCCCTATTTGCGTTCATGTCGGGAATTAAGGAGGCGCAACTGATTGCGTTTTCAACCTCAAGCTCCGCCGCGACGATGCCGGTTTCTATATCCATTGCGGAGGAACGCCTGCGCGTGAAACCATCAATTAGCCGTTTTATTATTCCACTTGGCGCAACCATAAATATGGACGGCACAGCCCTCTATCAAGCGGTTGCCGCGTTATTCCTGTGTCAGGTATTTGGCGTGGAATTAGGGGGGACAGAAATAATCATTCTGCTTCTCACCACCATTGGTGCATCTATCGGAACACCTGCTACACCCGGTGTTGGCATTGTCGTTTTAACAACAATCCTGACCGGAATCGGCGTGCCGCCGGCGGGTGTGGCATTGATACTCGGCGTTGACCGGCTTCTTGATATGTGCCGTACAACAATAAATGTCACAGGTGATTTGACGGCCTGTGTCGTGATGGACAGGTTGATCAAATGAAGTCATTTATTTTAACGAAAATACGGGGTGCATTAGACCTTTGCCTGTTTATCCGTGGTGGTGAAAAAGCGTTTAGAGACACGACATTTAAAGCCATGTTGTTGTCATTCTTAATACCGCTGATATTCCTGCCATACGGGATTTGGGGGCTTAGTATGACACATAATACAGAGCTTCAGGATCTGTCAAAACTAGAAGGCCTTAAGAATTTTGGCTTCGGTGAATTTATTGCGATCTCTTTTGCTAAGGCAATCATTGTGACCGCTTTTATGCTGTTCGTCATGTATATGTTTGCGAAGTTTATGGACCGCACCCAATATTACTACGACTTTCTTGCCGCAGGAAACTGGATGACGATTATCGGGTTTTTTATTAATCTGCCAATGACGCTCATGGTTCTTTCGGGTGGCTATGAATGGATGGTGATTTATATGGTTGCAACGGTAACCATTTTATATGGCCTTGCCATTTCGTCCTATACAATTACACGCGTTTTAAATGTGCCGTGGGAATTGGGCGCCGCCTGTGCCATATTCGCGCTAGCCGTTCGGGAAATTTCAAATAAAATTGTTCACCAAATCGGTCTGAATTATTTCGGGTAGGATTTATTCGAAAGATAATAAACAAGCCCGCAATGCGCCATCAGAAAAAATACCCACAACACCGCCAGATGAAGCTGGTCTAAATTAAAGTAAAATATGCCCCCTATTCCCACCGCGGCGTAAAAAAGGGTAAGTGCGTACAAAAACCATACAATCTTTATAACGCCAATATTGTGATCATATAAAAGATAATGCAGGTGTGTTCGATCCGTATAAAAGGGCGAACGACGTTTTATCAGACGTATGATAAAAACGGCAAGTGCGTCAAAAACAGGATAAGACAATATCCATGCCATGACGACGGGCGGGATAGACACTTGATCATCAAGATTTTGCTGCTGACTTAAATTAATGGCAAAAACACCAATCATCAGCCCAAGCGACAAACTGCCTGAATCGCCTAAAAAGACGAGTGCACGCTTTTGTGGATAAAATCGAAAATTAAAGACCATAAACGTGAGTAAGGGAAAGATCAGTAAATACAGAAACAGTGCATAGTCGGCCCCTATTGTGAAAAAGCTCACATATGATAGGCAGACCATAATAATTAGGCTGACACCACCGCATAGCCCGTCCAGACCATCAATCAAATTCATCGCATTCATGATAAAAACCAAACAGATTATCGTGAAAATCGGTGCGGCGCTCCCCAGTAAAAGCTCCTGCCCCCATATAGTGCCGAGCGATTCTAAAATAATGCCCTCACCGTACACAACTAAACACGCCGCTATGATCTGACCTGATAATTTTATAAAGGGGCGCAGGTGGTAAATATCATCTATCAAACCGATAATTGTTATAAACAACAAGGCCGTGATGAAATACGCATGATCACTGAAATCAATACCAATCATATAGGATAAAAACAATAAGACCGGGACTATGATAATGCCCCCTATAATCCCAGCATAGGGCTTACCCGCTTCGGGGGCGTTATGAAGGCCCGCAATTATTGCAATCTTTCGCCCTGCGATAAAAAGAAGTGCGGTTACGACCAAGATTAAAAAGATACTGAAAAAAACCATCACTATCCCGCATGTGCTTTTTGTAACCGCTTTAAAAATCTTTCTGCCAGAAAACACTCAGCGTATTTTGGTATGGGCTCACCGCAGATTTCGTCAACAATCATCATCGCCGCCATATAGCTGGTGACAATACCGTGCGATCCGTGTGCAACGGTTGTATAGATATTGGGCAAATGCTTAACCTCTTTGGCGCTCAGATCGTGTATAGGCAACCTACCGATAATGGGCAACCTGTCTTGGGATGCCGTTCTTAAAGACGCTCTGGCATCTACGCAGGTCTTTATATCATCCAGCGCGGGGACGGCAGTTGTCAGTTTATCCAAGATATAGTCATTATCCTCTTCCAGTACATCTGTATGGGTTAGCCATTTTTGAAAGGTCGAGCCACAGGTATGAACACCATTCAGCGATGGTGTAATGTAGCCACCATAATTGATATTGGTTTTCAGGTTGCGTGACGTCGGGCTTTCTTCAAATCCGCTGATCTGTCCACGGACGCTGTGAACAGGCAGCCATTCTGCCTGATCGAAGTGTTTGATACCTGTACCGCAAGCAAGTATAACCGAGTCGAACTTATCCTCCCCTATATACCAGGCATCATTCAGGGTAATGACATCAATCGGTGTGTTCAAGCGAACCTCTATCCCGTCAGCATAAATGTCGCATAATTTGGCAGGAGCAATCGCGCCGGAATTTGCCAGAAATAATCCGCCATGCTGAAGGTCAATCCCTGTTATCTCACTTGCCTCTGACGCATGAACCATCCGCATCTCCTGATCGGGCAACCCCCAGTTTTCAATCATTTTGGAAAAACGTTTTGCTTTATCTTCGGTCGTCAGCAAATGCATGCTTCCATGCGGGCTATGATCTATTTTATCGCCAAGTGTTTTAAATAACTTGGACACCCCTAAATAGGCATCAATATAAAAATCGGCTTCGGGGGATTTATTTGCAAAAAATCGTGGATTATAAAGACCGATCGGATTGCCGGATGCGCCCGATGCCAAATGGTCATTCGCCTCAAAAATGACCGGCTCATACCCGCGCTGTTTCAGGAAATAAGCGCAAGATGTTCCCGCAAGACCGCCCCCGATAATGGCTGTTTTATGTGTCATAGTTTTCCTGTCATTGCGAGAAGCTTACAGCGACAAAGCAATCTAGTCCGCCAGTATGTATGTTAGATTGCTTCACGTTCGTTCGCAATGACGGTTATACAAACCCCGCAACATATCGCGCTTACGTCCGAATCCCCTTACCTTTTCAACATCAAAACCCGCCTGTATCAGCCCTCGTTTAACAATTCCTGCCGCCGTGAATGTGGAACATGTTGTACCCTCGCCGCTTAAACTCGCCATATGTTCAAATAGAGTTTCGCTCCACATATCAGGGTTTTTTGCAGGCGCAAACCCGTCTAAAAACCAGGCATCTACTCGCTCTTCAACATCTTGGATTTGTTCATTCATATCGCCGAAATAAATCGTCAGCTTGATACGCCGCTCATCATAATGTGTTTCATAAAAACCCTCACACGTTTGTGCATAGCCAACCAAAAAACGATTTAAAATATCTTGTGAAAAATACGGTGATAATGCTGCGTCAATGTCTCTTTTATTCAAGGGGTATTTTTCAAAAGAAATAAAATGCAGCGTTCCTGTTGCGTTGCTTCGTTGAAAGGCCTCCCATGCCATCAGAAAGTTTAAACCCGTTCCAAATCCTGTTTCACAAATCGTAAAACGCTCTGTTTCCAAAAATCGTTGTGGCAGGTTATTATGATCCAGAAAGACGTGTTTCGTCTCTGCACGACCATCTTCGGCAGAGAAATATATATCATCGAACATTTTTGACCTTGGCACATCGGACATAAAGAACATATATATTAGAAGTCACAATTTTAAAACGAGAAGATAGCAGAACACATATGAGCAACCCATTATTTGATTATTCCCCCTTCCCAATTACGCGCCGCAATTTGATAAGGTTGAGGAAAGCCACTTTCTTCCCGCCGTTGAAAAAGGCATTGAACAGGCACGCAAAAACATTGATGACATTAAAAATAATTCCGACGCCCCCACATTTGAAAATACGATTGTCGCACTTGAAGGCTCATCGGAGATGCTGGATAACGCCACCTCCATCTTTTACAACCAACTAACGGCCAATGGTACGGACGGCCTGCAAGAACTTGCCGAGAAGATTGGCCCGATTAATTCTGCGTTTTCAAACGATATTTTGATGGATGCGGATTTGTTCGCCCGCGTAAAAACTCTGTGGGAACAGCGCGAAGACCTAGACCTGTCACCTGAACAAGATACTGTTTTAGATAATAGCTATCAGGGTTTTGCACGTAATGGTGCGCTGTTGGACGAGGCAGGTCAAAAACGCCTGAGAGAGATTTCAGAAAAGCTGTCCGTCTTGGGGCCACAATTTGCAAATAACGCCACCAAATCAGCCGAGCAATTCGAATTGGTCATTGATAATGAAGATGATCTCTCAGGGCTACCGGATAGTGCGCGCGCCATGGCAAGGCACATGGCAGAAGAAAAAGGCTATGACGGCAAATGGCTTTTCACCTTGGACTTTCCAAGCGTCATTCCATTCCTGCAATATGCCGATAAGCGTGAGCTGCGTGAAAAACTATGGCGCGGTTTTGCATCTCGAGGATACGCCCCGAATGGCGAGCATGAATATGATAACCGTGAAAATGTGATGGAGATTGTTTCCTTACGTAATGAGCGTGCAAAACTTTTAGGTTTTGAGACACACGCACATTATGTTCTTGATCGTCGCATGGCACAAACTCCGCAAAATGTGATGGATTTCCTCAATAAAATGATGGGGGTTTACAAGCCCGCCGCTGAAAAAGATTTAAAAGACCTGCAGGACTTTGCCAAGGAATTCGGATTTACCGATGATTTGAAACCGTGGGATGTGTCTTACTACAGCGAAAAACTAAAACAGAAATTATTTGATTTTTCCGATGAGGATCTACGCCCCTACTTCCCGCTTCAAACAGTTCTGGATGGAACGTTTGAACATTTCAGCAAGCTATTCGGCTTGAAATTTATCGAAGCAAAAGACAAATATCCTGTCTGGCACAGCGATGTTCGCGCCTATGATGTGGAAGAAAAAGACACAGGTCGTTTTATCGGAACATTTTATGCGGATTTCTTTCCGCGAACCGGTAAGAAACAAGGCGCATGGATGACGGCCTATCGCTCACAAGGGTTGTATAAGGGAAATGTTGAGCGTCCTGTCATTGCGATTGTTTGTAATTTTACCAAACCGACGAAAGATAGCCCGTCTCTTTTAACACATGATGAAGTTCTGACATTGTTCCATGAAATGGGTCATGCGGTTCACGGACTTCTATCCGATGTGACGTATCAAAGCGTCTCCGGTACATCTGTTAAATGGGATTTTGTCGAGCTTCCGTCTCAGGTACAGGAAAACTGGTGTTACGAGACAGAAACATTGGGGCTAATCTCCGCCCATCACGAAACAGGTGAAAAAATACCACAGGACTTAATTGATAAAGTTGTGGCCGCCAAAAACTTTATGACCGGCTGGGCAGGATTGCGCCAGACAAACTTTGGCTTACTGGATATGGCATGGCACACGACCGAGCCGTCACAGATAAAAAGCGTTGAAGAGTTTGAGGATGATATCACCGCCGCAACGTCTCTCTTCCCGCGCTATGCCGGACCGATGTCTGCCAGTTTTTCACATTTATTCGCGGGTGGATATTCCGCAGGCTACTACAGCTATAAATGGGCGGAAGTTCTGGACGCCGATGCGTTCGAATACTTCAAAGAAAAAGGCTTATATGATAAAGGTGTTGCCGATAAATATAAAAATCACGTCTTAAGCAAAGGCGGAACAGAACCACCACAAGAGCTATATGAACGCTTCCGCGGGCGTGCCGCAGATGAAAATGCCGTTTTACGCCGAGAAGGATTACTGGAAGATAAGAAAGTAGCTTAAGAGCTTTAGGCTGCTTTAATTTCTGTTGGTAAAGTCTGATTTCTTTTCTTCTCTATGCCATGAAAGATGAGCCTTGAATAATACATATTTTTCAAACCTTCCGGAATATCAGGCAATCCGTTTTCTTTAACATATTTATAACAGGAAGGCTGACTGCCCGGATAGAAAGTTGTTGCTTTAATTTTTCCATACATAATCGTGTGGCATGCTAATTCTTCCAACAAAAAATTTACACAGTGCGATAATTCTTTTGGTAATATATGGCTAGTATTTACACCTTTTCGTGAGAAGAAAAGCTTTGATACATCATCCATAATACGTTTTTCTGAATCCTTTATGTTCTTCATAATTATTTTTCAGAGCATCTAAAATATACGCAAAATTCAGGATTATTCAGCCACTGATCCCATCTTAAAATAGATACGGGAATGTCCAATCGATCAATAATCTCCTGATGTCTATTTAGCCATTTATTCCCCTGATCTACAGCTTTTTTTACTTGCTTCATCTTCGGAATTGAATTAACCAGCATATAGTTATGGCGATAAAGTGTATCAGATAAATCTATATAACATTTCTTAAAATTCTTTTTTTCAGCGATCCAATCAATCATATATTTCAACCTATCGCCCGCTATGTTAGGATTATGCAAGCTGACACCTAAAACAAGCATATCATTAAAAATATTTCTTTCTTTATTCCTTTAGAAGAGATTGTAACCATGCTTAATATCTCCTTTCCGATGATGAATGAGTAGGTTTTGCAGATATATCCCAAATAAAATCAAAAAATTTTCTTTCAGTTTTCGCAATACGCTAGTCTTTAACACAAATGAATTTAGGCTTGGTCTGCCATGTCACCGCATAAGCAACATTGTCGGCATAGATTGTTTTGGCATCACTATCAATCCATAGTTTGTCAGGCATCCATCGTATATTGAGATGTTTTCCATGAATACAAGTATCATTATTTTTAATTAAGAAACGTGAAGATATACCTGAATTATGAATTTCGATAAATTTTTTTGTCACTTCTTCTGTCACCTTTCATGATGAAGCCCCATAATAGAAGCAATTCCTCATTTTTATCTTTTGAAGAACGACAAGGCATCTTCTAAAAACCGAATGGCACAATCATCACCCTCAAATATAGTCAAAATATCGTCACGTTCTTTAACACCGCCAATCATAAATTCCAGACCTTTATCTTCAAGGGTGCTTTGAATTACATTATTTGTCTCTATTCTTGATTGATGGCCTGTTTTTTCGGCATCGACGATTGTAGGTTTGGAGAGCCCGACATTATCGGCAAGTTCTTGCTGAGACCATCCTAATATTGCACGCGCAGCGCGGATTTGCTTGGCAGTAATCAATGTAAAACCTGATTATTATTAAATCTAAAATTATAGTAGTTAATAAATTACTAATATGACATAACATTCATTAATTGTAGATACAACACCTTTTTAGTATTTTTAGCTTGACAAGAAACCGTTACTTACCTTATTTATATTAATAATACAATTTTGGTAAGGTTACACGATGAAGAACATCTATCAACTTGAAAGCAAAAAGTTTGAAAAGCGCTATGGCCCGGCTATTGCGCAATTCTTGTGTGACGAATTGGAAAAATCGGATCGCCTGAATAAAAAGAAAGAAATTCAGGATAAGATTGATCAGTTTGAAAGAAATCCAGTTATTTACCGAGTTGCCTAAATCAAAACGCCAAAAATTATCCTCTACTACTAATGCTTACTGTCATAAATCATAAAATATAAGAATGAGAGTGTTTAATCAGCGCTTTTCGTTCCGCGCGCCATGGCCGCAACACCTGTCCGGCTAATATCTTCGATACCCAAAGGACGTAACATATTCAGGAAGGCATCAACTTTCTCGGTTGTTCCTGTAACTTCGAATAAGAAGGATTGAAGCGTACTATCAATGACCCGCGCTCTAAAAATATCGCCTATCCGTAATGCTTCTACCCTTTTCTCACCCTGCCCTGTCACTTTTATCAGGGCAAGTTCGCGGCTGACAAATGTGCCTTCAATCGTAAGATCATGAACATCGCGAACGGGTACGATACGTCCCAACTGGTTTTTAATTTGTTCAATGACCAGAGCCGTTCCCGAACAAACAATCGTTATGCGTGAGAGGTTTTTGTCATGATCGGTTTCTGCAACTGTCAGGCTTTCAATATTATAACCGCGCCCTGAAAACAGACCGATAACTTTGGCAAGAACACCCGGTTCATTATCAACTAAAACCGCCAGTGTATGAACTTCTATTCTTTCTTCGACCGGTCCCTGACCATATACGCTATTTGTATTCATGATGAGAATTTACCAAATACCAGAATAAAAACAAGACAAGATAATTTTTTGCGATAAGACCCCTTTGTGTTTTAATTATGTCGTGCTATATAGCGTGTATAAAATGATATTCCGCACGAAGGAGAAAATAATGAATATGCGTATAATTTTTATGTTATTTGCAGTAATGCTTGTAACAACAGCTTGTGGTAAAGATTCTAAAGAGGCTATGGATGAAGGAATGATGACAGATCAGGAAATGATCACAACAGACATCGACCCGAATGCCAGCGTAAATGGCACAGCTTTAGGAATGGGAACACAGGAAGAACTTAATGTTTCTGCAGGTGATCGTGTATTTTTCGGTTATGATGAATATAATCTGACACAGGAGGCTCGTAACACTCTGACTTTACAGTCCGAATGGTTGAAGCAATATCCAAACGTGAATGTAGCGATCGAAGGCCACGCCGATGAACGCGGCACACGTGAATATAACCTTGCTTTAGGTGAGCGTCGTGCGAACTCTGTTAAAAACTATATGATTGCAACAGGTATCGACCCGATGCGTATCCGCACAATCAGCTATGGTAAAGAACGTCCTGCCGTTGCAGGTTCAACACCTAGCGCTTGGGCACAAAATCGTCGTTCAATCACTGTAGTCGAGTAAAATGTTTTTAAAAACAGTCTCTACACTAATATGCTTTATGCTGCTTCTGGGATCAGGAGCAGCATTTGCGCAAACAAACTTATCTGTCATTGATGGTCGTATTTCACAGCTTGAAGAAGAAATTCGCCGCCTGACCGGTAAGATTGAAGAACAATCCTTTAAAATTAAAAAACTTGAAGGTGAAGTTGAACGCCGTGTTTCAGATGCTGAAATTCGTTTAGGTGATCTTGAAAAAAGACCCTCGTCATCTGTATCACGCTCAACAGGTTCCGATGTTACAGCCAGCAATAACTCACCGGATGCCGCGCCTTGGCAAACACCGACTGTTTCATCAAATACGTTGGGGCAAGTGGGTTCAACCGATACATCTACAAAAATGTATGAAGAAGCATTTGCAACACTTCGTAATGGAAATTACGACCTTGCCGAACAGCAATTTCAGGCATTTTTAGATAAAAATCCAAATCACTCCCTGAAAAATAACGCGCAATACTGGCTGTCTGAAACATATTATGTTCGTAATCAATATGATCGCTCTGCAAAGGGATTTGCCACGGCATATCAAGCTGACCCAAACGGCGCGAAAGCACCCGACAATTTATTAAAATTAGGGCTATCGCTTGCAGGACTAGGTAAAAATGAAGATGCCTGCATTGCATTTTCTCAACTTCTGACAGACTTTGAAAATGGCCCTCGCTCCATCGTGGGACGCGCTGAACGTGAAACAGCACGTCTGGGATGTTCTGCTTAAATTATAACCGGAAAGTGTTTGAATGACTGCTTTCCTTTCTCATCTATCGATTCCTCTTGAAAACGATATTGCCATTGGGCTATCCGGTGGTCCGGATAGTATGTCGCTCGTACATATGCTTAACGCCCATATTGAAGACTATAATTTCCCCATTAAACTACACGCCTTAACCGTCAATCATAACTTACGCGAAGATGCCAGAGATGAGGCAGAGCGCGTTGGTCAATGGATAAAAGATTATAAGCATACATCCCATCATATTCTTGACTGGACAGATGAAAAATCACAAACACGCATTATGGAAGCAGCTAGGAATGCCCGCTACTCGTTAATAGAAGACTATTGTAAACAGCATAAGATAAAGACATTGTTCGTCGCCCACCATCAAGATGATCAAGTTGAAACATTTCTATTCCGTTTATCAAAAGGAAGCGGCTTAGACGGCCTTGCCGCGATGCGTGAAACTTACACTTATTCTGAACATCTCAATATCATTCGCCCTTTAATGAACCATACAAAGGAATCACTTATTGATTATTGTCATCAAAACGATATTCCCTACATAAATGATCCAAGCAACGAAAAGACACAATATGCACGCCCTCGCCTTCGGGAAAGCAGATTAATTCTCGAAAAAGAGGGACTGACCTCTCAACGACTTTCAAAGACGGTAAAACGGCTGGATCGCGCCAGACACGCTCTGGAATGGATGTCAGAAAAGGCGCTTATCCAGACATGCGCCATATATCAAAACAACATCAAGATAAATTTGTCACAACTTGGCGAATACCCCGAAGAGATACATATGCGCGTATTACAAAGTGCCATCATGTTTTTTAACAAAAATCGTGATTACGCCCCGCGTTTGGAAAAGATTGAAAAAATTGCAGAGGATATGCTTCTACAAGACGCTTTTAGAAAGCGCACTTTTGCGAAAATAATATTTGAACGTACGTTAGAAGACGGCGATTTTTTACTGATTTTAACAAAAGAATGAGAAAAGACCTTATTTTGAAAACTATTTCATTTTAAGACTGTCTTTTTAATCAACATAGGCTATTTTAATCGTATGAATTCACAAGGACGAAATCTTTTACTTTGGCTTGCGATCGGTTTGACGATTGCATTTTTATTTAATGCATTTGACAGCTCGCGCACGGAAGAAGGTAAATTCCAGAAAATTGCATATAGTGATTTTCTGGCCGATGCCAATGCCGGAAAAGTGGCAACTGTCACGATTAAAGGCAACGAAATCCGCGGCAATTACACCGATGGGAATGAGCCGTTTGGAACGGTTGTGCCCGATAACGAAAATGTCGTTGATCGCTTGGTCGATGCGGGCGTACGCATCAATGCGGAGCAAATAGACCCCAATCAGATCAGCCTGTTTAGTATATTGCTATCTTGGTTCCCGATGTTACTATTAATAGGGGTATGGATTTTCTTCATGCGCCAAATGCAAGGCGGTAAAGGCGGCGGCGCCATGGGCTTTGGTAAATCCCGTGCAAAAATGCTGACAGAGCAAAGTGGTCGCGTCACATTTGAAGATGTTGCAGGAATAGAAGAAGCCAAACAGGAATTGGAAGAAATTGTCGAATTTCTAAAAGATCCGGGCAAATTTCAACGCCTTGGCGGAAAAATACCAAAAGGTGCTCTGCTTGTTGGCCCACCCGGTACAGGTAAAACCCTGACTGCACGCGCTGTTGCAGGTGAAGCGCAAGTACCGTTTTTCACAATTTCGGGTTCTGACTTTGTTGAAATGTTCGTTGGTGTCGGTGCCAGCCGTGTGCGTGATATGTTCGAACAAGCAAAGAAAAACGCGCCTTGCATTATCTTTATTGACGAAATCGATGCTGTGGGACGCCATCGTGGTGCCGGTCATGGCGGCGGTAATGACGAACGCGAGCAAACATTGAACCAGTTATTAGTTGAAATGGACGGCTTTAGTGATAATGAAGGCATTATTTTAATTGCCGCCACCAACCGCCCCGATGTTCTTGACCCCGCCCTTCTACGTCCTGGTCGTTTTGACAGGCAAATTGTTGTGCCGCTTCCCGATGTTGGCGGGCGTGAGAAAATATTAAACGTTCATATGCGTAAAGTGCCGCTATCGCAAAATGTTGTGCCGAAAACAATTGCACGTGGAACACCGGGTTTTTCCGGTGCCGATCTTGCCAATCTGGTCAATGAAGCCGCCCTGCTCGCGGCGCGTCGTGGTAATCGTGTTGTGACGATGAACGAATTTGAAGATGCCAAAGATAAAGTCATGATGGGAACGGAGCGACGTTCCATGGCGATGAGTGAAAATGAGAAGAAACTTACCGCCTATCATGAAGCCGGTCATGCCATTATCGGTATTAATCTGGAAGAATCCGACCCAATTCATAAAGCGACAATTATACCGCGCGGTCGTGCACTTGGGATGGTTATGCGCCTTCCTGAAAATGACCGTATATCCATGTCAAAAGCTAAATTAGAAGCTGATATGGCGGTTGCCGTTGGCGGGCGTATTGCCGAGGAAATGATTTTTGGCGCCGAAAAAGTAACAACAGGTGCCTCCAGTGATATTCAGATGGCGACAAACGTGGCCCGTAAAATGGTCATGGAATGGGGTATGAGCGACAAGTTGGGTTTTCAGCGTTACATCGGAAATGAACAAGAAAATTATCTGGGTCAGACCACGGGCGCGCTTAGCAATGTTTCAGATACAACTGCCGCAATTATTGATGAAGAAATCTATCGTATAATTAATGAAGCCTATACTCTGGGTGAGAAGATTTTGAAGGATAAAGAAAAAGATCTTCACACGCTTGCCAAAGCATTGCTTGAATATGAAACTCTGACAGGTGATGAGATTAAAACGCTTCTGGATGGTCGTCCGATTATTCGTGATGATGATTCGGATAACGGTAACACACCAATCAGAAGTTCTGTCCCAACCAGTAGCGGCGGAATTATGGATCAGATAAAAGACAAGGTCGACGCCGCAACAGATGCTGCCAGACCAACGCAAGAAACATAAGGTTCTTTATCTCTACGGTCGAAAAAGACTATCAATATTATGCGCCCCTCTATGAAGATAAATGGGCGCATTTTTTATCACCGCCGCGTGATTGGATGATGCAAGAGATCGGTAAAATTTATCAAAAAGACGATTCTTTTTCAGTTCTGGATTTGGGATGCGGCACAGGAAAATTTCTCTCGGACATACACAAAGCCTATTCTCATTCCTCTCTGGTTGGAATTGATATGTCGGAAGATATGCTTAAATATGCGAAAAAGCATAGTCCTAAAGCAACCTTTCATAAAACTGATTTGGAGAAAAACTCTTGGCCTGTTCGAGGGGATAGCTTTGATATTGTGATGTCGTTATTTGCACTACATCATCTGGAAACACCTGAACGTTTTTTAGAGCGTTTGAAATCTGTTTGTACGCGTCACACACATATTTTTATGGCTGATTTTGCGCTAGATACAATACCCATGAAACTTGCCGAGATATACTGGCGTATTTTCGCGCCGTCTCACCAGAGATCGTTTTCGTCTGAAAAATTGAAAGAACTGCTGAAAAATCATGGCTTTTTAATTGAGGAAACCACTATTTTTAGACCTGACCGTTTTTGGTGCCTACAAGTTCATCATTTAAGACTTGGCTGAATTAAATGCGTCTTGAATTGCATTTTCCAGGCTCTCTAGGAACGTACCCGCTTTGTTAATGAAAATCGCAGGAATATTCAACTTTTTCAACTTTACAACATCTGCCTGTAATCTGTGGATCATCTGAATTTCTGTTTTTGACAGTTTCGGATTATCATTATCAAGCGCAATATTTTCCGCATCCACTTCTTGCGTTTTTTGTGGTGCCGGATTATTTGCAGGATTATATTTCGCCATGCGCGCATATGCCCCCGCAGCTTTCGCGTTCGGATTGGTTTGGTCAATTCTCTCAGACGTCTCCACCTTATCGATAGACGGTTTCACCTCACTATAATTTTTAAGCAGCATAGGTAGAAATGTTTCCAATGATTGCACGGAAACTTCCGTCTGGTCATCGCCGAAAATACCCTGCTCCTTGGCAAATCCTTTATGGCTGCCTTTTTTGCGTTCTTGCTCAGGATCATGACGGCGAATTTCTTCGCGTGTATCCGCACTCTGCGGTCGCTGGTCACGTGCCGTCGGAATTTTTTGTGTCACTTTATTCATATCGGAAAACATTCTTTTTCCTTTCATATGTTACGAGTCGCAAATGCTTTGCGAGCTATTCAGCATCCTGCTATACAAGTATTATACCAAAATAATCAACTTGTGGATAACTTTCATGCGCATACTCGTTAACCTTTTGTTAATACTTACTTTTTATTTTCCAACATCATCGCCTGCTTTCTCACAAGACGCAGTTCCGCCTGTAATAGAGCCTGTTACTGCCTCTGCATTTGCCATGTATGGGGAGCCAAAATACAAAGACGGTTTCGCGCATGTCGATTACGTTAACCCCGACGCACCAAAAGGCGGGCATCTTAAACAGCATTATGTAGGATCATTCGACAGCTTGAATCCCTTTATTGTGAAAGGTGTTCCGGCGATTGGCTTAGGGCTTACAACCGAAACCCTGATGATGAGTTCATTAGACGAGCCGTTTTCAATTTACGGCCTTATTGCCGAAACGATGACAATGCCCGAAGATCGCAGCTGGGTATCGTTCAAGCTACGTCCCGAAGCAAAGTGGCAAGATGGCAAACCCATTACGGCAGAAGACGTAAAGTGGACATTCGATACATTAATGGAAAAAGGCAGCCCCGCCTTTAAAGCCTATTACAGCAATGTGAAAAGTGCAGAAATCCTGTCACCTGATGAAATTAAATTTATGTTTAATGTCAGCAATAACCGCGAGTTACCGCTTATTGTCGGCGGCATGACGATCTTGCCAAAACATTATTGGACACAGGAAGGCGTAGAGTTTTCCGAAACGACTTTAACGCCCCCGCTCGGCTCCGGCCCTTATAAAATTTCTAACGTTAATCAGGGAACATCCATTACTTATGAACGTCGCGCGGATTGGTGGGGCAAAGACCTGCCGATTAATAAAGGGCGACATAATTTCGACCAGATTACCTATCAATATTATCGTGATCAAAATATTGCGTTGGAAGCTTTTTTTGCGGAAGAATATAACGTTCGCCAAGAAAACACAGCGAAGTTGTGGGCAACGGCTTATGATGTTGATCCTGTTCAAAGTGGCAGGATTATTCAAGAAACAATACAAAACGAACTTCCTCAAGGAATGCAGGGATTTTGGTATAATACACGCCGCCCTATTTTTCAGGATATCGACGTTAGAAAAGCGCTCAGCTATGCGTTTGATTTTGAATGGTCAAACAAAAAATTTGCTTATGAAGCCTATACTAGAAGCCGAAGCCTTTTCACAAATTCGGAGATGGAAGCAAAGGGGCTTCCTTCCGAAAAAGAACTGGCGATCCTGAATCCGTTTCGTGATCAATTACCTGAAAGCGTTTTTACGCAGGAATACAATCCGCCTATATCCGATGGTTCAGGGCGCAATAGAGCCAATCTGGCGAAGGCACAACAAATTCTGGAAGATGCCGGATATAAGCTGGGCGACGATGGTATTCGCGTTGGTCCAAATGGGAACAGATTGGAGTTTGAATTTATTGATAATAATCCGGCATTTGAACGCTGGATCTTACCATTTGTGCAAAATCTGAAAAAGATTGGCGTGGAGGCAACATTCCGCGTGATTGACCCCGCACAATATCAAAAACGTATGACAGACTTTGATTTTGATATGACGGTTCTGGTTATTTCGCAAGGGAATAACCCTGGAAATGAACAAAGGCGTTATTGGTCATCGAAGGAAAAAGATATTCCGGGGTCAAACAATTATGCGGGTATCAGCGACCCTGTCATTGATGAACTGGTTGAAAAAGTGATTATGGCGCAAGACCGCGAAGAGCTGGTGGTGACGACAAAGGCGTTGGATCGTGTTTTGCAAAACGGGTATTACGTGATACCAAACTGGCACCTGCCCGCATGGCGCGTTGCGCATTGGAATTACATCAAACGACCTGAGACGACCCCCGATCTGGATCTGGGAATCGAGAGTTTATGGTGGTTTGAGTAATTTGATTTAATTAGTACATTCCAAACCCAATAAAACTTTTTTACGCGGGCTGCCCCATGCATAATTCTCGATAATGCCTGATTGTTGAATAACACGATGGCAGGGAATAATGTAGGAAATGGGGTTCGCCCCCACGGCACTTCCTACTGCGCGGCTTGCCTTTTTGGTGCAGACATCTTCTGCGATTATGCCATAACTGACGCTACCGCCGCGCGGAATTTTTAAAAGCGCACGCCATACTTGTAGCTGGAAATTTGTTCCAAATAAATTCAACCGTATTTTGTCGTTTATATCACCACGCCATAAAGCATTTATTTGTAACGCATAGCCAGCCGTCATGTTTGCATTCTTTTCAAGATCAGCATGTGGCAAACGTTTTTGTAACGTTTGAAGAGAGACATCACGCGCACCTTCATATTCAAAGGAAAGCCAGCAAAGCCCTTTATGTGTCGCCCCGATCAAAATATTTCCGAAGGGTGTTTCATGCCAATCATAAAAAATCTGAATGCCCTGCCCTTTTGCTTTCAACTCGCCCGGAGTTGCCGCCTCGACCATGACGCAGGCATCATGCAATCTGGCATTACCGGAAAGACCCGCCTGATATGCGGCGTCCAGTGTTGAATAACCTTCCAATAATAAATCGCGCGCTTTTGATTGCTTCATAAAACGTTGCAGCTGCTTCGGCGAAACGCCAACATAATCGTGAAATTGTTTTTGAAATGCTGTCGGGCTGATCGCATATCTTGTGGAGAGCTGTTGCAATGATAAATTCTTATCTTCATGCGCCACCATGTAATCCAGTATATCGGCTATTTTGTGATAGATCGTCATATCTTTATTCTTAGCGGGAAAGAGGTGGAGCGCCAATCCGTTTCTTGCTAACGTCAGGATATGAATAAAGGAAAACGCACGGAAATATTTCGCCGCCTGAGTGAAAACGACCCCGCTCCCGAAAGCGATCTGGAATGGATAAATACCTTTACATTATTGGTGGCGGTTGTCCTTTCTGCACAAGCAACTGATAAGGGTGTAAATAAGGCAACGCCTGCTCTGTTTGCCGTTGCGGATACGCCTGAGAAAATGTTGGCGCTGGGTGAAGATAAAATTCGTGATTACATTAAAACAATCGGATTATTTAATGCCAAAGCAAAAAACGTTTATGAATTAAGCCGCTTGCTTGTTGAAAACCATAACTCTGTTGTGCCCGATAATCTGACAGATTTAATGGCGCTGCCCGGTGTAGGTAGAAAGACTGCAAATGTTGTTTTGAATGTCGCATTCGGTCAACCGACAATCGCGGTTGATACGCACATTTATCGCGTGTCCAATCGCACTAAACTTGCCCCCGGCAAAACGCCTGATCATGTGGAAGACAAACTGAATAAAGTTGTGCCGGATGAATTCAAACTAAATGCACATCATTGGCTAATTCTTCACGGTCGCTATGTTTGCAAAGCGCGCAAGCCGGATTGTGCCAAGTGCGTTATCGAAGATTTGTGTGAATTTAAAGAAAAGTGTTTTTAAAGATTATTCAAAATCTCTATAAGGCAATCTGATGCCTGATTATTTTCAAGCTGCCTGATTTCATAATGGGATATTTTTTGTACGTCACCCGATAAATAGTAAAAATCAGCCACGCAATTATTATGGGTGTATTGAATCATGCGCGCCTGACCATCTTGTCTGTTTAAACTAGGAGTTCCGAATAATTTACGAATATCATGTGCGCTCAGCTCATAAAAAACTTCCGGATTATATCCGAGGCTACTTCTTATAATCTTTGATTGACGCCAATCTTTAATGGCAGAAAATAAGCCTAGCGAATATTCATCCTTATAATTCGGAACATTCATAGAAGCCTGCGCGGAATTTTCCGTTAATACAGGCAACATTGATCCCACTTTTAATACAGTGATCAAAAGGACAAAAATGACCATGGGGTACATGGTCATCTTGAATAAATATTTATTTTTCATAAACATCATAAATAATTTTAACAGATTCTATTCTGCAGCCGCAACTTTTTTGTCTTCAGAAAATGGAAGCTCGCCGCCTTTGGCTTGATCCTGTGCAACTTTTTGTGTTTGCTGCTGATGCGTTTTACCAGATGTCACTGGCTTTGGTGCGCTCTTTTTATCTTTATTAGCAGAATTTAACGGCTTCAATGTACCGTCGATTGACGCGCCCGCTTCGATTGATAATTCACCATATGAAATCTCACCAGTAATTGAACCGCCGGATTTAACTGTCAAACGACCCTTAACAGTCAAATCGCCTTCGAATGTTCCTGAAATATTGGCTTCTTCAATTTCGACTGTACCGAAAAACGTACCGTTTTCTGTAATATCCAAAAGTTTTGCACCACGTAGAGCCGCTTCGACTTTACCTTCAACGATCAAATGGTCACAAGAGTCAATCTCACCTGACATGCTGATGCCTTGTCCGACAATAAGCTTACGACCATTATCAAACTGAGAACTCGTCGCAGAAGGAGCACCCGCATTATAGGAAGGGTTTCCTACATACCCTTGATAATTACCCGGGATGTTTGGACGCCCGGTATTTGCACCTAAACGTGATAGGCCTGATCCTGGAATACCGATTGAACGATCCGTCGCGCCTTGTGTATTTTCTTCTGTTTTATTATCAGACATATTATTTCCTTCTTGTGTATTAACTTGAGTTTCTTTCTTTTCGCTTTGCTCTTCGGCTTTCGGACGATGGAACATAGGTATATTTTCCTTACAAACGTAGTCTAGTGGTTAAAGAATTCCTGACCATAGCATGAGTTTTTTTTTGACTGCAAGCCCGAAATTCAATTCCTTGATTTTCATCTACTTTTCTATAAAAAGATTAGATGACATTACGTGTACTTGAAATCTCCGCCCCCGATACTTATAAATCCGATATTCATAATTTAGCAGAACAGCATAATGCGGTCGATTGGTGGTATAGCGCAAAAAATAAAGATCAACGACGCACCACCAGTATTTTGATACATATCGAAGAGCAGCAAGCGCTTATGGATGATCTTCAAAAAAAGCTTTATCAGGAAAAAAACTGGCGCTTAGTCGTTCTTCCTGTCGAAGCGTCACTGCCCAGAGTCGAGCGCGAAGAGCAAAATAATGAAGAGCTCAAAAAAAATGCCTTTCAAATCGGTACTTTAACGCGCGAAGAATTATATGCACAAATTGAAAAAGGCGCGCGATTAGATGTGAATTTTATCCTACTGGCAATTCTATCTACAATTGTTGCAACAATTGGTTTACTGCAAAATAATGCCGCCGTTGTTATCGGGGCCATGGTCATCGCGCCGTTTCTAGGGCCTAACCTGTCTTTGGCATTTGCAGCCGCAATTGGTGACAAGGCGCTTATCTCCAAATCTATTAAAACAAATATAACCGGCGTTTTCATCACATTTATCATTACAATTCTGATCGGTGTCTTTATTTCATCTGATGGGTTGGCCAGTGCGGAAATCACCAGCCGAACACTTGTCGGCTATAGCGCTGTTATATTGGCACTGGCATCTGGTGCCGCCGCTGTTTTATCACTCTCCGCTGGCGTTTCATCGGCTTTGGTTGGTGTCATGGTCGCGGTTGCCCTACTTCCCCCCGCCGCCACGGCGGGGTTAATGATTGGCTCGGGACTATTTTCGGCGGCTTTCGGGGCGACACTGTTGCTTATTACAAATGTCGTGTGCGTCGGCTTATCGGCTCAGGTTATTTTTCTTTTAAAAGGTATAAAACCGCGCACGTGGTACATGCAAAGAAAATCCGAACAATCCGTCAAAATTAATTTAATCGTTTGGGGCATTTTATTGGTAACACTTATCGCCATTATGACCATCCGGCTCTATATCGTTTAACAGGAGATAATCATATGAAATTTTGGCAAGTTGATGCTTTCACGAAAGAGCCTTTTAAAGGAAACCCCGCGGCTGTATTTGTTTTGGAAGAAGAAATTGATGATCAGCTTATGCAGAATATCGCAATTGAAATGAATTTGGCGGAAACGGCCTTTATATTATTACGCAAAGACGATAATCCCTTCATCAGATGGTTCACAACCAGCGCAGAAATTGACTTATGCGGGCATGCAACATTGGCCTCCTCTCACATTTACTTCACCGAATTTTTCCCCGACGCATCTTCTGTTACCTTCGCGACAAAATGGGTTGGTGACATAACGATAAAAAATAATAATAACAAGTATGTAATGGATTTTCCTTTATGGTTTGGTGAAGAAAAGGATATTAATCACATCCCCGCGCAAACGCTAAATGCGCTGTCAAAGGTAAAGCCTGTAAAAGCTTTTCAGCAGCGTGATTTGATGCTGGTTTATAAAGATGAAAAAGCGGTGCGTGATATGCAACCGGATATGAATGCCCTGCTGAATTACAAGGCCGGCATAATCGTGACATCGCTTACAGATGATCCTGCATATGATTTTATTTCACGCTCTTTCTGGGCGGATAATATGCCTCAGGAAGATCCTGTGACTGGCTCCGCCCATTGTATGCTTGCGCCTTACTGGTCGGAACAGTTATCAAAAACAGAGATGAATGCATGGCAGGCCTCTGCCAGAGGCGGAGCTTTGGGGTTAAAAATAGAAAAAGACCGCCTTTTAATTACAGGCGATGCCGTTACAATTTTTAAAGGGGAGATGTGCCTGTGAAAACAGATTATGACGTGATTATCATTGGCGGCGGTATGGCGGGCTTACCCCTCGGCTTAATTCTGGCGCGCGCAGGTAAGAAAGTTGCATGTATTGATCGTGATGACCCGGCCTTTCAGGCCACTGAAAAATTTGATGGCCGAACCGTTGCCATTTCCGCAGGGGGCAAAGCCATAATGCAACAGGCTGGTATATGGGAAGAAATTCTTAAATCAGCTTGTTCAATTAATGAAATTAAAATCACGGATAACGGCTCCCCTACTCTTTTAAGTTTTTTATCCGATGAGGTGGAGGGAGAAAGCTTCGGACACATTATTGAGAATAAAATAGTCAGACAGGCGCTGTTTAATGCTGCGAAAGCTGAAAAAAATATTGATCATATTGCGCCGCAAAGTATTGAATCATTTAATACTTCTGATAACAGATCAGAAGTTACTTTAAGTAATAGCAAGGTTCTTACGGCAAAATTATTGGTGGGTGCAGATGGTCGCTTTTCGTGGGTAAGAGAACAGGCGGGCATACGCACACGTGGTTGGCAATATAATCAAACAGCTCTTATTTGTGTTGTCTCTCACGAACATCCCCATAATCATATTGCTTTAGAAGACTTTCGTACATCAGGCCCCTTTGCTGTTCTTCCCATGATTGATGATGAGAATGGCACGCATAGGTCCTCAATCGTATGGACAGAACACGGCCCTAAACGGAAGTCGTCTCTACATTTATCTGATGAGGAGTTTAATTTGAAATTGAACGAACTTTTTCCAGATTTTTATGGAGAGGTTAAACGTATTGGCCCGCTTCAATCCTATCCACTCGGTCTTATTCATGCGGAAAAATACACTGCCAATCGTCTGGTTTTAATTTCCGATGCGGCGCATGCCATTCATCCGATAGCGGGTCAAGGTTTGAATATAGGGCTGCGTGATGTTAAAAAACTATCAGATTTGATTTTGGCATCAAATGATGCCGGCGCACCTGACTTATTAAAAGAGTACGAACGTGCCAGAAAAATCGATAATATGGGTATGATCTTCGCAACAGATAGTCTTAATAAATTGTTTTCAAACAGTATTCCCCCCGTTCGAATAGCACGAAAATTAGGATTAAAAGCCGTAGGAGCATTTCCGATCGCCAGGAAATTCTTTATGAAACAGGCGATGGGATTAAGAAAGTAAGATAGTTTTTAACTCAGATACTTCATCCACATAATATGTCGGGTTAGTACCTTTCAACTCTTCGCGTGTTCCCGCGCCCCACGAGACCGCACACGTATCCATACCGGCCCTGTGTCCCATTTCGATATCGTGATAGGCATCACCGATAACCAAAGCTTGTCGCGCATCTTCCAGCCCAATCTGGCGGGCGCATAGAAACACCGTCTCAGGCAGGGGTTTATATTGCGTGACTTGATCGCTTCCAATGATCACATCGAATATATCATCCATATCGGTATCTTCTAAATTCATCAAAAGCGGCTCTGTTGCTTTACTGGAAACAATTCCCAATTTTGCATCCTTACTTTTTAAGTCCAAAAGCATTTCTTTCATACCCTCAAAAATATGGATATGTGTACGCCCATAACTACCTTTATAAATTTCACGATATTTGGAAACGATTTGGTCGCCGGAAACGCCGTTTTCTTCGGCGCTATCAAGATAAGGAATTTTTTCGATGGGCACGCCGATAAAGCTACGAATAATTTTTTCACTTGGCGCCTGAAGCCCGAAACTTTCAAACGTATCATTCATAGAAAGCACAATCGCCTCAACCGAATTTATAACCGTACCGTCAAAATCAAAAAAGAAGGTGTTATATTTCATTTTATTTATAATCCAAACCGTTCAACCAAGCCCTCTGCCGTGCCCAGAGATTTATCAAGCGACGCCATTGTTTTTGGCATATCATCGCCGTCATCTTTCATCCAGTCTTTTAAAGCTTTGAGATAAATGACTTTCAGTCCCATCACGCGTAACGCGCCTTTTATGCCATTTGTGTCCAATCCCGCAGATTCCAACATCCATGTCATGGAACGCCCTAAATAAGGAAGGCTGATAACAGCCTGTTTAGGATCGGTTTTAAAAGAATGCAGCACGGATAAAACCCCGTCCCTTTGTTCATTCAACACATCAAAACGAGTCATCAAGATATCGAATAAACGTTCACGCGCGGGCGCGTCATGCCCCTGCTCTCCGACTTCTGCCAACGTACGCCCGTCAATATATTTACCATAGGCACACAGGATACAGATTTTATCGTCGAAATGATGTGATAAGTCAGAAAGCGAAATTCCCGCTTCATCGGCTATATCCTGAAATCGAATATGCTCCCACCCTAAATCACCGGCAAGATCAATAGCGATTTTTGACAGGTCTTCTTTTGAAGGAGCCGTTTTATTCTTATCATCAGATTTCTTTGACATTGGGAAAGCCCTTTAATCTTTTTACTTTTTCATTACTATATCAGTATATAACTAGAACAAGTTTATTTTAAAACAAATGCTAAAAGGTAAACAGGAGAGATAAATATGTCCGAACCGAAATATGCCCTTACAGGAATCGGCAATGCCATGGTTGATGCGTTGTCTAAAGTCGATGATAAATTCATTACGCAAAATAATATGCAAAAAGGCATCATGCAATTAATCGACGAGCCACGCGCAGTTGAAATTTATGCAAAAATGAATGCGGAAGCCGAAACAGGCGGCGGTTCAGCGGCGAATACAATGGCGGGGTTTGCCTCATTCGGCGGCCTTGGCGCTTTTATCGGTAAGGTTGCGGATGATGCGGTTGGTCGAACATTTGCCAAGGACTTATATGATACAGGTGTCTATTATAATACACAGCCCCTGCTTATGGGTGCGGCAACGGGGCGCTGTCTTGTTTTGGTAACACCCGACGCCCATCGAACCATGAACACATATTTGGGCGCAGGCGTAGAGCTTAGCCCGAATGATATTGATGAAGACCTGATCGCGTCCTCTGCCGTGACGTATCTGGAAGGATATTTATTTGACCCCCCACAGGCAAAGAAAGCTTTTATTAAAGCCGGTGAGATCGCCCATGATGCGGGTCACAGGGTGTCTCTCTCGCTATCTGATCCCTTTTGTGTGGAACGCCATAGAAAAGATTTTCAGTCGCTTGTCGAGAACCATGTGGATATTCTTTTTGCCAATGAAGAAGAAATCAAATCTCTCTATGAAGTAGATAGCTTTGAGGATGCCGCGCAAATTGTTGCAGGAAAATGTGAAGTCGCCGCCCTGACTCGTAGTGAAAAAGGCTCCATCATTGTTTCGGAAGGCGAGCAATTCATAATCGATGCCGCGCCGACTGAATTGGTCGACACAACCGGCGCCGGCGATCAATACGCCGCGGGATTTCTTTATGGCTTCACACAAGGGCTATCTTTAAATCGTTGCGGAGAGTTAGGAGCTCTAGCTGCGGCAGAGGTTATATCGCACATGGGACCGCGTCCTTTGATTAATTACACAGATTTGTTGAAAAAAGCGGCATAGATAGGTATTATCGAAAACATGTCATTAGAAAATTTACAAAATATTACAGACTCGCTGAAAACAGATTACGCGCCGGCGATCGTAAAATCTATTTATAGAATTCATGAACGTGAGGCTAATCTACAACTTTCTGAAAAACAGATAGAGTCTCTTTCTCAGTCTTCGTCTACAGGTGTTCGAGATATCGCCCCCGAGCATCTTTTAGCAGATGTTTTTGCAAAGCTTTATGGGTCTTTAGAACTGTATGTGCCATTGGCGGAAAGAGAAAAACCCACAGACCCAGAAAAAGCTGCAAACTACGAATTTTCGTTGCAGGATACTCGTCAACAAATTGCAGATAGACTTATAGCACTTGATTCTACGATAGATAATTTTAGGGTTATAGGACATGCTCCTGAAGGTAGTAACAGCTTTCTTGGTACATTTTTATCAGATGTAACTGATAGAGTCCTAACCCCTCTTTTAGAAAATTTCGAACTTCAAAAAGGAGCATATAAAGAAGTTGATCTCAGCGTAATAGAGGGGATAGACTTTGTTACGGATACTATTGAACCTGAAACGTGGGATACTTTAGTAGATAACCAATCCCCCGATCCAGATCATAATTTCGAAGCTTAATTCTTACTTACTCCGCCGCTTCCTTCATGTCAGTCTTTTCTATAAACGCTTCTTCACACGCATTCATAATATTTGACGCACGGCAAATAGCGTTTGTTTTGTAGTAATTCTCTTTTGTGAATTTGTAAGCTAACTTTTCTGACAAACGTTTCTTTGTCATTTTTGGCGCTGACTTCACCGTTTGCCATTCTGCTTTCATCGGTTCATCCATTTTTGCCAAATGTGGCACTTCATCAAAAATACGCGTATGAAGTTGTGTGTCTGTGTCATACGGCAACGGCTTGTCTAAAACATATTCTGATAAGGCGCGTAGAATTTTCCAATCCTCCTTGGCATCCCCTGGGGGGAACACTGATTTCCACCCCTCTTGAACGCGCCCTTCCATATTAACATACAGACCGTCTTTTTCCGTGTAAGCCGCGCCGGGAAGAACCACATCAGCCACGCCAACACCCTTATCACCGTGATGTCCCTGATAAATGACAAACGTGTTCCAGCCAATTTCGGCGCGGGCATCAAACTCGTCTGCGCCCAGTAAATACAACGCCTTGATTGAACCATCTTTTGTGCCTGCAAGAATATCAGTAAATGCTTTCCCGCCGTTTTGTGGTACAAAACCAATATCCAGTGCCCCCACTCTGGACGCGGCAGTATGCAGAATATTAAAGCCGTTCCAATCATCGCTAATAACGCCCAGCTCTTGTGCCATATGCATCAACTTTTTATGAATATCTGCACCATCAGGCCCTTCAAAAACGCTTGAACCAATAATCCATAGCGGCTTTTCCGCCTTCATTTTACCTTTTTGTTCTTTAACCATATCTTCCAGATCGGCAAGCGACGTACCAATATGCTGATACGGATAGGTCAAATCCATTTCAGGCCCTATCAAACCGATGGGCGTGCGATTATCAACCCAGTTTTTGCGAATGCGCGTATTCACCATGGTTGCTTCATGACGTGGATTTGCTCCGATAATCATGATCGCATCTGCTTGTTCTATTCCGCGGATGGTCGAATTAAACAAATATGACGCACGATCAGAAGGATCAAATGACGTGCCATCTGTACGACAATCCAGATGAGGAGAGCCGAGAGATGTCATCAAATCTTTGAGTGCTGTCATAGATTCCAAATCGCATAAATCACCGGCAAGGGCGGCAACCTCCTCACCTTTAACACCTTTTAACTTATCCGTAATAAACTCAAACGCTTGTGCCCACGTGGCTTCTTCCAGTTGGTTCGTTTCGCTGTTTCGTATCCACGGACGATCAAGGCGACGCTTTGTCAGGCCGTCATAGGCGTGACGGGTCTTATCTGAAATCCATTCTTCATTTATATCTTCATTCAGACGCGGTAAAATACGCAAAACTTCGCCGCTACGGCTATCCACACGAATGTTTGAGCCGACAGCATCATGCACGTCAATACTTTGCGTTTTAACCAGTTCCCATGGACGCGCTTTAAAGGCGTAAGGTTTATTCGTCAGCGCACCGACAGGGCAGATATCAACCATATTGCCGGAAAGTTCTGTATCAACGGCTTGCTCGATAAATGTACCAATTTCCGCATCTTCACCACGGTGTAGTTGACCAAGCGTATTCACGCCCGCAATCTCTTCACCAAAGCGCACACAGCGCGTACAATTAATGCAACGCGTCATAATTGTTTTGATCAGCGGGCCAAGTTCTTTGTTCGGAACGGCGCGTTTATTTTCAGAATATCTTGAACGGTCATACCCATATGCAACGGCTTGATCCTGCAAATCACACTCGCCGCCCTGATCACAAATCGGGCAATCAAGTGGGTGATTGATTAAAAGCATTTCCATCACGCCCTTACGCGCCTTATGAACCATCTCGGAATCTGTTTCAACTTCCATACCATCGGCACATGCCATGGCGCAAGACGCCGCAGGTTTTGGCGGCCCGCCCTTAACTTCCACCAGACACATACGGCAATTCGCCGGAACGCTTAAACGCCCATGATAGCAAAAATGCGGTATTTCAACGCCGAGTAATTCAGCCGCCTGCAAAATGCTGGTGCCTTTTTCAACTTCGATTTCAGTTCCATTAATTGTAAGTGTGGGCATAATTTTTATTACCTGTCATCCCGCACAAAGTCGAGAAATCTTTATTATTTAAAATTATTTTTACCATGAAGAAACGCCCGTGCGAAGCATGATTTATAAAATTCCACAGCTTTCAAATGATCCCTGTCTAAATCCTGTCATAAATGCATTTTGTCGCTGTGCGGCCGAACCATGAGTAAAGGAATCCGGCACGACCCGTCCGCTAGATTTCTTTTGCAAGGTGTCATCACCAATTTGACTAGCCGCGTTTAAGGCCTCTTCTATATCGCCCTCTTCTAATGCTAGTCCTGTTTTATCAAGATTGAGTGCCCAAATTCCAGAAAGGCAATCCGCCTGTAATTCGAATTCTACAGACAATCTGTTGGCTTCAACTTTATTACTACGTTGACGCTGCCTCATATTTTGCTCTGCAAGCCCTAGAATTGTTTGCACATGATGACCAACCTCATGCGCGATGACATAGGCTTGTGCAAAATCGCCAGCTGCGCCGTAACGGTTCTTTAGATCTTCAAAAAAACTTAAATCCAGATAGACTTGTTGATCCAGAGGGCAATAAAACGGACCGACTGCCGCGCTGGCCCCGCCGCAAGCAGAATTGACAGACCCGGAAAACAAGATGAGTCTTGGCTCTTTATAAGAATAATTATATTCACTAAATTTTTGACGCCAAACATCTTCTGTTCCCGCCAAAACGCTAGATGTGAACTCAATGTATTCCTGTTCTTTTTCTTTAGGAAGGGGCGCGGCTTCATTATAAGAGATGCTTTTTTGAACGCCTTCCATTAGGTAGGGAGTCGGGTCTCCCCCCAAAAAGAAAACGACAGCAGCAATCGCAAACATTGTGCCGCCGCCGCCAATAATGGTTTTACCGCCAACTCCACGGCGGTTTTCAACATTTCGACTGCGACGACTGTTTTTCCAACGCATCTTTAAGCAGCTCGTTTTCTATATTCCAAAATGCGTTCTTCCATCTCTCCGCGGAAATGACGGATCAGACCTTGGATAGGCCAAGCGGAGGCATCGCCGTGGGCACAAATGGTGTGACCTTCGATCTGTTTTGTTACGTCCCATAACATATCAATTTCTTCAACTGTGGCATCGCCCCTGACCATACGTGTCATAACACGCCAAAGCCAGCCTGTACCTTCACGGCACGGTGTACATTGACCACAGCTTTCATGCATATAGAAATGGGATAGACGCGCAATGGCGTAAATAACATCTGTGGATTGGTCCATGACAATGACCCCCGCCGTACCAAGGCCGCTTCCCGCGCTACGCAGATTATCAAAGTCCATAATTTGTTCGTCGCAAATATCTTTTGGTAACATGGGCGTGGATGATCCGCCAGGTATGACAGCTTTTAAATTATCCCAACCGCCGCGCACGCCGCCCGCATGTTTTTCAAGCAATTCTTTAAGGGAAATGCCCATCTCTTCTTCCACCACACAGGGCTGATTCACATGACCGGAAATACAGAATAGCTTTGTTCCGGTGTTTTTTTCATCCCCGCCAAAACCACCGAACCAATCACCACCACGGCGCAAAATTGTTGGTACAACCGCGATTGTTTCCACATTATTAATCGTCGTCGGGCAGGAATACAGCCCTGCCATTGCCGGAAAAGGCGGTTTGTTACGTGGTTGTCCTTTTTTACCTTCCAAAGATTCGAGCAAAGCGGTTTCTTCGCCGCAGATATATGCCCCCGCGCCACGATGTAAAATCAGGTCGAAATCCCACCCCGAACCACAGGCATTTTTACCAATCAACCCTGCCTCATACGCTTCGGCAATGGCGCGGTTTAATTCTGATGCCTCGTCATAATATTCACCGCGAATGTAAATGTAACAAGCGTGCGCCCCCATGGCGAAGGATGCCAATAACGCCCCTTCGATCAGTTTATGCGGGTCATGGCGCATAATTTCGCGGTCTTTACACGTTCCGGGCTCGGACTCATCGGCATTAATAACCAGATAATGCGGCTTGCCTGTATTTTCTTTTGGCATAAAAGACCACTTCATACCTGTTGGAAACCCTGCCCCGCCGCGACCTCGCAAACCGGATTTTTTCATCTCTTCGATGATCCAATCCTTGCCCTTATAAATCAGATCTTTGGTTTTATCCCAATCACCACGCTTTTTCGCGGCATTCAGGCTAAAGGATTCGAACCCGTAAAGGTTGGTAAATATACGGTCTTTATCTTGTAACATACATTTAATTTAGTTCTTTTTAATTTAGAAGTCACGAAGAACAAGCGCATTTAAGCCGCAAATGATGATCTTTTTTCACCGCAAATAAGCCTTACGGCGTTATGTATTATTCGTCGGCAAGCATGGCTGTAACAGTTGCCTGTGCACATATGGTGTCACCTACCTTGGCTTCACATGCAAATTTCCAGATGTTGCGGCGATTTTGCACTCTTTGTACGTGTATATGTAATGTGTCACCGGGGACAACAGGTTTACGAAATTTGGCTTCATCAATACTCATAAAATATACCAGCTTGCCTTCGGCTTCCTTACCCAGAGTTTGTATCACAAGCAAGCCAGAGGTTTGCGCCATGGCTTCAATAATTAAAACGCCGGGCATAATCGGCTTACGAGGAAAGTGACCGGTAAAATGCGGCTCATTCATCGTCACATTTTTAAGACCGACAGCGCTCTCATTCGGAACGTAGTCGATAATTTTATCAACCAGCAACATGGGGTAGCGATGCGGGATCATCTCCATAATGCGCAAGATGTCTATTTCTTCAATGTGGTCTGCCATAGTGAACTCTTCTCGTTTTGCTCTTTATTTTTTAATCGCTTTTTTCAAAAATGCAACCTGTCTCATCGCTTCTTTAATCGGTAATGCGGGACTGCCCAAAACTTTTTGCCCAGCAGGAACATCGCGCATAATTCCTGATTGTGCCGCGACTTGTGCGCCCATACCAACTGTAAGATGACCTGCGACACCGACTTGTGCCGCAATAACAACATAATCTTCCAAAACCGTACTTCCTGCTATTCCTGATTGTGCAATCAAAATACATCCGCGTCCAATTCTTACGTTATGACCGATTTGAACCAGATTATCGATCCAGGTTCCATCACCAATTACCGTGTCGGGCCCTGCCCCACGATCTATGCACGTATTTGCCCCGATTTGCACATGGTGACCAATCATCACGCGCCCCAACTGGGGTACCTTTACGTGACCGGCAGGATCAATGGCAAAGCCAAAACCGTCTTGACCAATGCGTACACCCGGATAAATATCACAATGATCACCGATATGCGCGTGGGATATTGACGCATTCGCGCCGACTTTAGTATATGCCCCTATCTTGACATTTCGCCCGATAACGGCGCCCGCCTCTATCATGACACCATCACCTAATTCGGCGCTATCGTCTATCATCGCATGTTTGGAAATATAGCCTTTACCATCATTAACAGGATAAAACATCTGCGCCGCCAATGCGTACGCCTTATAAGGGCTATTTGTGATTAAACAAACAACGCCATCCGGTGCAGATTTTGCCATATCTTCATGACAAAAAACGGCACCTGCGCCGGTTTGTGAAAACTGGTCTTTATATTTTACATTATCAAGAAACGATAATTGATCAGATGTCGCTTTATCTAGCGGTGCCACGTCTTTTATCATTAGATCAGAGGACGCATTTTTCGGATAAATCTCTGCGCCGGTTTTTTGCAAGATGTCAGTAAGACAAAACGGGCCTTTATTATCAAAAAAGTCTGGATCTGCCATGATGTGTACTCAAACCTTATTCAGGTGATTTCAGGGCGATTGTTTTCACTTTTTCATTCAAACGCTTTAAAACTTCCTGCGTTATATTGGGTTGGCCCGCGGCGGCGAATAATAGATTCTGTTTTGAGAGAACATATGAATATCCCTTCTCATTCGCGATTTGCTGGATCATGGCACCTATTTCTTTTTCAAGCTCTTTAAGCGCCGCATTCAAATTATCGCCGGCTTTCTTTTTCTTATCATTAAACTTTTTCTCTGCACCGACTGTTTTGCTTCGAAAGGCAACGATTTGCTTTCTAAACTCATCCTCGGTCAAATTCGGGCGTTTTTCTATAATCGTTTTCTCTTCTGCTTGAAGAGAAGATTGTACGGATTGAAACTCTTTTTGAAATTTATCTTGCTGCGATTTCAATTGCGTTTTTAAACTTTTCGCGGCCGCCGCTTCATTCATAATATAATCGGCGTCGGCGACAGCTATCTTTTGTGCCTGAGCTGACACTGAAAATAAAATCAAAAATGCCGTTAATGCAATTGCATAGTGTCTCATGCTTCTAAACCCTTAAATTTTTAATTAAAATCTTGTTCCAAAATTAAAGCGGAAACGTTCTTCCTCGTCAAATTCTTCTTTGATAATCGGGAAACCGAAATCAACACGAATTGGTCCGAATGGTGATCTCCATGAGACGCCCAAACCTGCAGAAAGACGTACGGCCTGTTCATCATCAAAGGCATTGGCAAGTGAAGACGTTTCATCAATATCCCATAAGGAACCAACATCACTGAAAGCATGACCTTTTACACCCAACGCTTTTGGTAAAAACACAGGAAATGTCAATTCTGCAGAACTTCGATAGAAGAAATTCCCACCCAAAGCATCACGAGTGTCTGTATCACGCGGCCCAATACCCGCTTGTTCAAACCCGCGCAGTGATGTACCGCCCAGGAAGAAACGCTCATTAATTTCAACATTTTCATCCCCGACACCTTGAATAGCGCCGACTTCACCCAGAAGACTGAAAACAATCTCGTCATAGACAGGATAGTAATAAGTGCTTCCTAATTTACCGGACACGTAATGCGCGTCACCGCCCAAACCGGCATATTCGGTTTCGAACCAACCAATCAAACCATCTGTCGGGAAAAGAGTTGAATCAACATTTTCATAGCTTATACGTTGTGACAGAGCAGAGGTCGTACGCTCACCTTCCTGATCACGAATGAAGATAGAGGCGGTACTGGCAACGTCTTCGATATTATTATATTCATATCTGTAACGTAGTGTTTGACGCCAGTTTTCAGAAAGAGGATACCCCATACGAAGCGCGCCACCTGTACGCTCTTGGTCAAATGAGCTTTCATCCTGTAAATCACGCGTAATGTGGAATAAGTCAAAACCGGCGGATAAATCGCGGTTAAGAAAATATGGCTCAGTAAATGAGAAATCAAATTCTGTACGTTCGCCTGCGATTGTTGCCGCAAGAAGGACATCTTGACCACGACCTAGGAAATTACGTTCACGTATGCGGAAATCTGCCAAAGGACCATCATTTGTCGAGAACCCTGCCCCGACAGATAATTCACCGGTCGAACGTTCCGCAACCTCGATATCGACAACGGACTTATCCGGTGCGCTACCTTGCTTCGCTTCAACGCTCACCGTTTCGAAGTACCCCAAATCACGAATATTTTGTTCGGATTCAGCCACCTTCGTACGATTGAACGGGTCGCCTTCGATTAATTCCATTTCACGGCGTACAACTTTATCAAGCGTACGTACGTTTCCGTTAATATTAATACGCTCAACAAAAACCCGCGGTGATTCGTTAATTTGTAGCGCAATATCAATCGTCTGGTTTTCACGATTTTTCGAGGGAACAGGACGTACATTCACAAAAGCATATTGCAGATCACCAAGTTTATTTGTCATCTTAGTGGTTGTTTCCTGAACGTTTTCAGCGTTATACCACGCCCCTTCGGAGAAAGTGATTTGCGGCTTTAAAACGTTGGCATCAAAATTGGATATTTCAGATGCAATCTTGATATCGCCGAATTTATATCTTTTGCCTTCATCGACGGTGATTGTAATAAAGAAGTCTTTACCGTTCCTTGAAAGTTCTGAATTTGCAGAAACCAGATTAAAATCGGCATAGCCTTCTTTCAAATAGTAGCGGCGTAATAATTCCTGATCAAAAGCGAGACGGTCGGGATCATATCTGTCATCTGCTGTTATAAAACGATACCAACGGCTTTCTTTTGTAGAGATCACTTCACGAAGCTGATCGCTTGAAAAACGCTCATTCCCTATAAAACGTATAGAGCGAACTTTCGTAATGTCACCTTCGGTAATTTCAAATACAAGATTGATACGGTTTTGATCAAGTTTGATAATTTTCGGATCTATAACAACGGAAAAACGTCCCTGACGACGGTATAGCTGTGTCAAACGCGTTACGGCCGCTTGAACTTTCGTTTTTGAATAAACCTGTCTGGGGCGTATGGATATTTCTGATAACAGCTCGTCATCATCAATTCGGTCATTTCCTTCAAAAGCAATCTGGCTGACAATTGGGTTTTCAACAACAAAAACGGTTAATATCCCTTTTTCAGCGCGGATTTTAACATCGGCAAACAGCCCCGTCTGGAAAAGACTACGAAGCGCACCATCGATAGATTTTTGTGTAATGGGCTGACCTTTTTCAAGGTTCATGTAAGAAGATACTGTTTCAGGCTCCAAACGCTCAAGCCCGCTGACTTTAATTTCGCGTAAGGCTTGCTGCGCGTGTGCGACAGTCGTCATAAGCATAAACAGGGCAACAAAAGAGAATCTAATCCAGAAATTTTTCATCTATCTGGTATAAGAGATTTAAGAGAATCGGTCAATTCGCTTTCTCTATTTTTGCATAATTTACACACTGAAATGTGTTGTTTTTACAATGTTCTATAAGATCAAATGGAATATATCATTCAAATTGGCAAATAACATCAGTCCGACCAAAACCACAATGCCAAAGCGAAACGCATATTCCTGCACATTTTCAGAAACAGGTGAACCTTTCAGAGCTTCAACACCGTAAAATACAAGGTGCCCCCCATCAAGAAGAGGAATCGGGAACAAGTTGATCAAACCAAGATTAATCGACAGCAACGCGGTAAAGGTGATTAACGCGATCATACCGCTGGTCGCCATATCGCCCGCAATTGCGCCGATGCGAATTATTCCGCCCAGCTCTTTCGCGCTACGTGTTCCTGTAACCATTTGACCAAGCGCATAGAGTGTAGAGACCGTAATATCAGCCGTTTCAATAACCGCCTCTTTAACACTATCAATCACGCCATAGGTAATCATATAGTTTGAGGATAAATCATTCATGATCAGCAGGTGATTATAATCCGTACTGGTTTCATCAAATAATCCGTCATTCAATTCACGAGAGGGACGCGTGATATAATATGAAATCGTATCTTCGGCGCGCATAAGACCCAATGTAATTTTCTGATCCAGATTTTGTGTAATAAGTGTACGTGCCTCATCAACGCTGCTGACGTCTTGTCCGTTAACGCTAGTGACTGAAGATAAATGAAGCCCTTCTGCTGGCCCTAAAATTCCCAAAAGTCCACGCGATTGTGAAAAACCAAAGCGGTCTCTGTCCTGAAACTTCTCTGGTGTGGCAGTAAAGGCAACCTCTTGCCCGTTACGATCCACAACAAAATCCAGGGGCGTATCAAGACCGATCATAACAGCGCGACGTATTTCTTCGAAAGATCTGATATTCTTACCATCAATCGATAACACAATATCATGCGGCTCAAACCCCGCTTGCGCCGCGGCTGAACCCTCGACGATTGCACCTGCAACAGGCGGCGTGACAGGCTTACCATGGAATATGTACAAACCTGCTAATAGTATAATTGCGAAAATGAAATTAATCGCGGGGCCCGCAAAGACAATCGCAGCTCTCTGTCCGACTGATTTAGCGAAGAAAGCTTGTTTCTTCTCACCGTCTGTCATGGGACGCGATTCTTCATCTTCCCCGACAAGTTCGTCAGAAAAACCAGCACTGGCAGGATCCTGATCACCAAACATTTTGACGTAGCCACCCAAAGGTACAAGAGAGAATTTCCAGCGCGTTCCAGACCTGTCTGTATATCCGAATAGTTCCGGTCCAAATCCGATTGAAAACGAGTCGACTTTAACGCCGCATTTTTTTGCGACAATGTAATGACCCCATTCATGAACAAATACCAATATCGACAATACAAGCAGGAATGCCCCACCATAAAGCCAGACATTCTCTGCCATCAGTTGCATAAAATCAGAAATTGTCGACATATTATTCCTTTAGTTTTCTTGTTAGAACTCTTCTTCTATATAGTACATATAACGCAAATCCCCAGTCCGTTACCATTAAAAAGAATGGGTAAAAAAGCGTTTCCCACGTTACAGGAGAAACGGCAAATAAGGCAAGAAAGTATCTTAGCCCCGCCCAGAAATATGAACTTGGCGGCTCTCCCCATGGATCATGCCATGATTTTCTTATGGTCGGGTAATAGGTCAGGATATCTATAACAACAATAACAAAAATTGCGGCGATAGGATCATTTGTATATATCCAGACGGGTATCGCAATTAATGCCCCTAAAAAAGCATACCAGTCACTGCGCGCTATATTCTTTTCACCGATAAATAATGCGACACCTGCTATAAAGAAACATGTTGAGGAAACAACAATCAAAACCCACGCTGATGGCCCGCCGTCCAGAACAATTTGTGCATATGCGCCTATTCCTGTAACAATGCCCCAGTTAAACCAAGAAAAAACATGCGGACGCGCTTCCTTTAAATATATGGCACGCAAATATGTTCCATACCGAATAACGGAAACAAGTATCGCCAAAATTGCAAAAAGTTCAGGCGATAACATTAAAACGAAACCTGTTTTGCGATTATTTTATGGGTTTGATCTCGGACTTGCTGATCAAATCTAAGGATGCTTTCCAGATCGCTTAAAGAGACAGACTTTATCTCGTTCAGAACACGCTCATTAATATCGACAATGTCCAAAAATCCGATTTGCTTTTTTAAAAACGCGTCGACACAAACTTCGTTTGCGGCATTTAATGTCAGGCATGCGCCCTGCCCCTGTTTTAAGCATTCATAAGCCAAGCGAATGGAGGGGAAACGTGTAAGGTCTGGTTGTTCAAAATCAAGGTGTTTTACTTTTGTAAAATCAAGCTTTTGACCGGGTGAAGATATTCGATCAGGCCATCCGAGGGCATATGTAATGGGCGTTTTCATATCCGGCGCGCCCAATTGTGCCAAGACGGAGCCGTCGCTATATTCCACCATGGAATGAATAATCGATTGCGGATGCACCAACACATCGATTTTATCGGCAGGCATATCAAATAAATAATGTGCTTCGATAACTTCCAGCGCCTTATTCATCATGGTTGCGCTATCAACAGAGATTTTGGCGCCCATTGACCAATTCGGGTGTTTAACCGCCTGTTCAGGAGTAATAGCTTTCATGTCTTTGAGAGAATGTGTGCGGAAAGGCCCGCCGGATGCTGTTAGAATAATGCGCTCGATCTGATCTTTTTGTTTTTGTTCAAAGACCTGAAAAATCGCATTATGTTCACTATCGACGGGAAGGATTTTCGTGCCATATTTTTGACATTCGGCAAGAACCAGATCACCCGCCGCGACCAGCGGTTCTTTATTTGCAATCGCAATCGCTTTTGAATGAGGAATAGCTTTTAATAACGGCTCTAAGCCCGCCATACCTACAATGGCGGCCACAGTAATATCGACAGGCTCTTCCAATGCTTCGAGAAGCGCGTTTTTATTTTCAGTGGTTAGAATAGCTATCTTGGCATTTGTTTTCTGTTTAATGTCAGCAAGCTCTGTTTTTTTTGTATGAGCAGAAACAATATTAAGCGTGAACTTATCAGGATGAGCCAAAGTAACATCAATCGTACTTTGCCCGACAGACCCCGTAGCACCTAATATATTGACCGTTTTCATACCCTATGATCCGTTCAGGAAAATGGCGGCGACAAAGTAAAAGACAGGCGTTACAAGCAGCAAAGCATCTATACGATCCAACAACCCGCCATGACCGGGGATGATTGTTCCCGTATCTTTTACATTTGCAATACGTTTTAGCGCTGAAATCATCAGATCACCTGCTTGTGCGACAATTCCTAGAAATGCGCCGAACAATAAAATGAATATATAACTCATATAAGGTTCAGAAATATCCAAAACCTCCAACGCTATTTTGCCTATAAGCAATACGGTTATAACACCAAACATCGCCCCCAATAGCCCAGCAACAGTTTTATTGGGACTGACCATCGGTAATAATTTTGGCCCGCCAATGACTTTTCCAAAAATATAGGCAAAGCTATCCGATGACCAGACAGAGAAAAATGCCAGAATACTTAGGATTAATCCTGTTTCCGGTATTTCGCGCAGTTGATAAAACGCGTAGTACGATCCCCCCAGATAAAATAATCCCAAGATTAGAAACACAAAGGAAAAATTAGTTTTAAATGATAAACGTGACCATTCATGTAAAGATATAAGAAATGTTAAAAATAAAAGCGCCGCAAAAAAAGCGCCTCCCACATAAACAATCAGGATAACGGGCGGAAACATAATCAGGGCTGAGACCAGCCGCGTCTGTAATTTTGAAAGGCTCATATTTTACGACTTAAGAGTTTTGACGCTTCCAAAGCGTCTGTCTCTTTTCGTATAGCATTCAATAGCGTCTATCAAGTTTTCTTTATTGAAATCCGGCCACAGCGTATCTGTAAAATACAGCTCGCTGTAAGCACACTGCCATAGAAGAAAATTACTAATTCTCTGCTCGCCGCTGGTACGGATTAATAAATCAGGGTCGGGCAAACCTTTTGTCATCAGCGATTGTTCGAACGCCATCGCAAAAGCATTATCATCAAGCTCTAAACCGCTATCTGCAACTTTCTTGGCTGCCTGCAAAATATCGTTACGCCCACCATAGTTAAGGGCGATTGTTAAACCTAAACCTGAGTTGTTTTTGGTCAGGTTTTCTGCGTTTTCAATTAACTCAACAATATCATGGCTGAAGGGTTTACGATCACCGACAACACGAATTTTTATATTATTTTTATGAAGCTCAGCCGTTTCTGCGCGCAGGTAATAGCGCAATAACTTCATCAGCTCTTTGACTTCATCTTGCGGACGTTTCCAGTTTTCTGATGAAAATCCAAAAAGCGTCAAATATCCAAGACCCATTTCCGCGCTGGCTTTAATGGTTTTACGAACAGCATCGGCACCACGACGATGCCCCTCAAAACGCGGAAGACCACGGGATTGTGCCCAACGGCCATTCCCATCCATGATAATCGCGATATGTTGTGGCACCTTACTCATTTAAACCGTCATAATGTCTTTTTCTTTGGATGATAGCATGTCATCAATATGTTTAATTTTTTCATCTGTCAGCTTTTGAACATCATCAGACAGACGCTTTAGATCATCCTCTGAAATTTCTTTGGCTTTCTCTTGTGCTTTCAGCGCGTCCATACCATCACGACGGATATTACGAATAGCGATGCGGGCGTTTTCTGCATATTGACCGGCAACTTTTGTCAGCTCTTTACGACGCTCTTCATTCAGTTCAGGAACCGGCACACGGATCAGGTTACCTTCCGGTTGCGGATTAAGACCCAAACCTGCATTGGCGATCGCTTTTTCAACCGCTTTAGTGTTATTGGCGTCCCAGACAGATACGGAAATCAAACGTGATTCAGGCGTTGAAACTGATGCCACTTGATTAAGCGGCATTTTCGAGCCATATACATCCACAACAACAGGATCAAGCATGTTGACAGAGGCTCTACCAGTTCTAAGCCCGTTAAAATCGTTCGTTAAACTATCAATCGATTTTTCCATACGCGTACGCAGGTCTTTTATATTAAATGACATGGTTATTATCCTACCTCGTTATTCACAATTGTATATTTACCCTCACCCTTCATAACGCGGGCGATGTTTCCTTCTTCACGAATTGAAAAAATCACAATCGGAAGGTCATTTTCTTTTGCCAGTGAAATCGCTGTTGTATCCATCACGCGCAAATTCTGGGTAAGCACATCCATATAGCTGATATGTTCATAATGTTCTGCGGTTTTATCTTTCATCGGATCTGCGGTGTAAACGCCGTCTACCTTCGTGCCCTTCATAATCGCGTCACAATCCATTTCTGAAGCGCGCAAAGTGGCGGCTGTGTCAGATGTAAAATAGGGGTTGCCTGTTCCTGCTGCAAAAATAACAACGCGTCCTTTCTCCATATGGCGAACAGCTTTACGACGAATATAGGGCTCACAAATTGTGTCCATACGAATGGCAGATTGTACGCGGGTCTCAACGCCTAAACGCTCTAACGAATTTTGCAGGGCGAGTGCGTTGATGACAATCCCCAGCATACCCATATAATCAGCTGTTGTTCTGTCCATTCCTTGGGAGGCGCCGGACACACCTCGAAAGATATTACCCGCACCAACGGTTACACAAACCTCCACGCCCATATCCTTGACCTCTTTGATATCGCGGGCAACGCGGTCAACCGTTTCAGGATCCAGCCCGAATTCATTTTTTCCCATCAAAACCTCACCCGACATTTTCAGAAGAACACGTTTAAAATCAAGCTTGGGAAATGGTTCAGAAAGTGCGGCAACGGAAGACATATAGTATCTTTTCTCTTTATTGTTTTCTGAACCGCAATGTAAGGGAAAGAAGTTATTTTGGCAAGAGAACTTGCATTAAAATCAATATTTATATATTTTAATATGTAATATATTAGAGGAGTAAAGTGATGCCATCAAAAAAAATGGAAAAACGAATTGAAAAAGAAAATGAAGGTGTAGGCGAACGTATTGAAAGACTTCAACAAGAAGTTAGTTATGAAGGTTTTGAAGGCGCTCCCTCACGCGCAATTGTATATTTAGATCCACAAGAAGAGCTAAATTCTTTATCACAACAATTTCCAAAAGCCACAAACATTCCTGATACAACACAAGCCTTCTGTAGTGCTATCGGAACAACTGAAGAAAATTTATTACAGATTAGAAGAGATCACCAAATTGCTGAAACAAAGCGTAATTACGAACAACTGGCACCATACATAGGCGCCACAGATATGTGTGATTGGTACTCAGAAGCACTAGATAAAAATAGAATAAAATTAGGCTTAGAAACAATTCCTGATCTTCTGGAACTTGCTGGTCTGGATGCAACAGGACAAGAATTGATTGATGCTGTTGCAGAACAAGAAAAATTTTGTAGAGTTCCTTGGGATTATAAAGTTTGGCTCAATGACAACTTTGAGGCCGCAAATTTTGAAATGCCAGACGACTTGAAGTTTTTGAGCGAAATGTAAGTCTCGCAATAATAAAACTTACATTCCTCTATTAATAATTTCAAAACATTGATCCGTTAGCTCTTTGCGATCGGCGTTGCTATCCAGCTCGATTATCTCATGAAAAACCAACTCGACTGTTACGCCGTTGGTTTTGGCAAGTGCCCAAAGGTGCGGCGCCAAGTCCATGTCGCCGTACCATGCATATTGATCGCGATCCACTTGGTTTTGTGCGTTGGGTAATCTGATGGTAAAGGGTTGAACGGCAACATGTTCCACGCGCTCAATCACCAACGAAAACAGGCGGGATTTGAAAGGAAGCAGTTCCTGCCCGTCCGATGATGTTCCCTCTGGAAATAAAATCAGGCTCTTACCCGCATCCAGCATATTGCCCAGACTATAATGATCTTCTTTAATGCGTGCGCCTGTCCGATCCACAAAAGCGGTTTGTTGCATTTTGGATAAAAACCCGAAAACTGGCCATCCTGCAACTTCCTGTTTTGCTATAAAAGACGCCTTCAGATAAGAGCCGATGGCAGGAATATCCAGATAGGATAAATGATTTGAAACATACATAATTTGGCGGTTATGAACAGGCGTGCCACTAATCTTGACACGTATTCCAAAAATCAGGCACACACCTTTATGCCAGTATTTTGGAATGATGTAGGCACCCTGCCCCTTTGTGAATAACAACACAACCATTTGCGCCGGCACCATCACGCAACACCATAATAGGAAAAGGATAATCTTTAAAACTGCAAAAGGAAGGCTCATCTATATATTATACATCACCAAGGGTCGATGTCTCAAATGTTGCATTACCTTGACGTTCATAATGACGACGATAACGATTGGCGATCAGATGGGTTTGTAAAACAACGCACACATCTGTGGAATTAAAATTATGATCTACATATGCGCCGTCCCCAACCAGTGCCCCTATACGTAAATAGCCTTTTATAAGCGGCGGCAGAGCGGAAATTATTTGTTTCTGGTTTATACGCGCCTTTGCCATCATATTCATGTCAACATAATGTTTATCAAGCGATTGCGGGCGTATGCCGGGTGCGGCAAGGTGATAATGATGCAGATAAGACAACGCCTCCGCATGTTTTTTCGGGTCTGTTCCATGGAAACTGCCGCAACCGAACAAAATTTCTATTTCATTTTCCAAAACATAATCCGCAATCCCTTGCCAAAGCTTCTGCAGAACGGCGCGTGTCCGGTATTCAAGTTCTACACATGATCGACCTAACTCTAATAACTTGGCACCACTATCAATCAGCGGCGTAATATCATATTCGTTTTGCGTGTAGAATTTCCCGACGTTTTCTGCGACTTTCTGATCACATAATCGGTATGTTCCGATAATTGTGTTTGGCCCCACCCCCAGTGATTCGTCCAGAACAACCATGTGATTGGCGGAGTCGTCATATTCATCCCAGTCTTTTTTGCGCGCCTTCACCTGTTCGGATGGTCGCGCGCCAAATTCCTCATAAAACACTTTATAACGAAGGATTTGCGCAGCTTCACGCTCGGCATCATTTTGCGCTAAACGCACAATAATATTCGACTGCTTGCCTTCAGGTTGATCTGACATATCTTGCAGGATAATCATAACATCTATAGGGTCAAGTATTATGTACTCATCAGTATTATTCGTATGCACAGGAAATATTTGCAGGTCACCAACCGCAGACGGTATGTTGCGCCAACTTTTAATGGAAAATGAAATTCTAGGCGTTAATGTCGATTCATGCGGTACGCACGGCTGGCATGAGGGCAACCCGCCCGACCCCAGAGCCGTTGAAGAAGCGGTCAGCCGTGGATATTCCATCGCAAATATCCGCTCACGTCCCTTAAAAGATAGCGATTTTTACGAATTCGATTTAATCATCGCTATGGACAAAAGCCATTTTGACCATTTAACCAAAGCAAAGCCTGATAATTCGGATGCTGAAATAAAAATGCATTCCGATTTTGCAAAACATTCAGAATGGGAAGATGTTCCCGACCCCTATTACGGCGGAGAAGAACATTTTACAAAAGCTTTTGATTTAATAGAAGACGGCGTTAAAGGCATTTTAAAAACGCTGAAAAAATGAACTTTTTACAAGATTGATCGTATCTTTTAATATGACAGAAAAACAAGCCACTCTTTACAGAATGATAACGGATAAACACGTTTGCCCGTTTGGAATTAAATCCAAATATCTGTTGGAATATAAAGGCTATAACGTTGATGATCATCACCTAAGCAGTCGCGATGAAACAGACGCATTCAAAAAAGAATATGGCGTCGAGACAACACCGCAAACATTTGTTAATGGCAAAAAAATTGGTGGATATGACGATCTAAGAGCTTATTTTGGAAAAAGAAAACAGCAAGATCAAAGCAGAACAACCTATCAACCTATCATCGCTGTTTTTGCGGTTACATTTTTGATGGCAATCTCTGCAAGCTTTTTTCGATATGGCGGTGTTACAATTATTCCTGTTATTGAATTATTTGTAGCTTTTAGTATGTGCGTTTTAGCTATTTTAAAACTTAGAGATCTTTTCTCATTTTCCAACCAGTTTATAACATATGATCTGCTAGGGCGTCGTTACGTCCCCTATGCATATATTTATCCTTTTATAGAAGCCTTTGCCGGCATCTCTATGATTTCCGGTATGCTCATGTTTATTGCAGCGCCTGCGGCTTTCTTTATAGGTATCATTGGCGCTATCTCTGTAACTAAGGCTGTTTATATTGAAAAGCGTGATATAAAATGTGCTTGTGTCGGCGGTAACAGTAATGTTCCTCTTGGCGCAATTTCACTGACTGAAAATATTATGATGATTGGTATGGCAATTTGGATGATTTCAAAATAAGTTTATTCGCATTTATTTATAGGAAAAAACATGGACTATTTATTACAACTTGCTACTGATCCTCATGTATGGGCGGCATTTGCAACATTATTGGCATTGGAAATAGTTCTGGGTATTGATAATTTGATACTTATCTCAATACTGGCCGACAAACTTCCTAAAGAACAACAGCCACTTGCCAGAAAGCTTGGATTAATTGTTGCCGTCGTCTCGCGTCTTATTTTACTCTCCCTCGCCTTTTGGATTGCGCAGTTGGAAACAACATTATTCAGTGCGTTCGGACAGGATTTTTCATGGCGGGATATTCTTCTGTTCATGGGCGGAATGTTCTTACTTGCCAAAGGTACATACGAAATTCATGAAAATCTGGAAGGAGAAGGTCATGTATCTTCTGCTAAGCGTAAGGGTGGACATGCATTAACCATTGTCATCTTGCAAATTGCTTTAATGGATATAGTTTTTTCATTCGACAGCGTTATGACAGCCATCGGCATCGCGGATGACCTGGTTGTTATGGTCGCCGCAATTCTTATCTCTCTTGTTGTTATGGTTTTAGCCGTCGATGTGGTCAGCAATTTTATAAATCGTCATCCGACAGTTAAAATTCTTGCGCTGAGCTACATGTTATTAATAGGAATGATGCTGATAGCTGAAGGGTTCCACGTGCATGTTCCTAAAGGATACTTATATTTTGCAATGGCCTTCAGTTTCATAGTAGAAGTACTAAATATATTGGTACGTCGATCGAAAAGCAAAACTACGGATTTAAAAAATATTAAACACGTTAAGGATATATAATATATGCGATTTATTAAATTTCTTCTGATAACTAAAGTTATCAAATATGCTTTCATATTGTGGTTCTTGTTCCCTGCGACAAGCGTTCAGGCATCAAGTGATGGTGACATTCAAAAGGTTCAATCCTATTTAAACGGTTTGGATACAGCCAGATCAAAATTCATTCAGATTGATCCTGATGGTGTGCGGACGACAGGCACATTCTATTTAAACCGTCCCGGACGTTTGCGTTTTGAATATGATTCACCTGTAGATGATTTTGTTGTCGCCGACGGCGCATTTATATATTTTTACGATGCTGCTGTGAAAGAACAATCAAATGCCCCCATCGGGCAAACATTGGCTGATTTTATATTGCGTCCAAATCTAAATCTGGACGGTGATATAGTTGTGACCGACATTAAACGCGCCGCAGGTTTATTACAGATGACGCTGGTACAGGCTGCAGACCCCTCGGCAGGTTCAATTAGTCTGGGATTTACGGAAGATCCCATGATGCTGAAAAAATGGCGTGTTGTTGACCCGCAGGGTGCTATTACAGAAATTTCACTGGCTGATATGCAAACAGGTATGCCGCTTGATAAAGGGTTGTTTTTCTATCGTGATCCGTCACGCGATGTGCAACGCCTTAATGAATAAGCATGTCACAGACCCCCTTTGACCATCTTGTAAAACAATTTTCCAGACTTCCGGGTTTAGGGCCTAGATCAGCCAAACGCATCGCGATACATATGCTGACCACTGGTAAAGACCGCATGAATGATTTGGCGCAAGCTTTATCAGATACGGCTGAGCAAATGAGAGTATGTGAGAAATGTGGCAATCTGGACACGCTTCCGGTTTGTAGGATATGCACAGATGAAAAACGCGATAAAACAATTTTATGCATTGTAGCGGGAATCGCAGATTTATGGGCGATTGAGCGGACGAGTACCTATCGTGGCACGTATCACGTTTTAGGTGGTATTTTATCCGCCATTGATGGTATTACACCTGATAAACTCAGCTTGTCGCAATTGGAAGAACGCTTGGATGCAGATAATATAGAAGAAATTATATTGGCGCTTAGCGCGACTGTGGACGGTCAAACAACCGCCCACTATGTTACAGATCTTATCCATAAACATCATAATCAAATCAATATTTCACGTTTGGCACATGGTATGCCGGTTGGCGGGGAGCTTGATTATCTGGATGATGGAACAATTATGACTGCGTTTAAATCACGCCGCAGTGTCTAACCTTTTTCAGATATATACAAAACACCGTCGGTCGTTGAACGTATCACAGCAAGATATGGGGTATGCCCCACTTTCTCGCCACCAACTGCAACATCATAATAAATGCCGGCCGGAAAGAAATGGTCGGACGTGGTGGCACTTACAGAATCATTTCCAAAACGAAGATATACATCTTCTGTTGCATAAATACTAATCACGCGGGTTTTCTCCCCAAAGGCTGTTATGTTGCGTGAAGATGCACCACCCGAGGAAATCTTATGTGCGTTATTATCTTTCAATCTTAATGCCGGTATAGGATGATTATCAGAATCTGTTGGTAAAAATGTTGTCATAGTTTTCCTTTCAAAGAATAAAAAAACCCGCTCAAATAGCGGGCTTTAGACGTAGGTCTGGTTATTTATATAAGGATTATATTCCTAAAATATAAAAAGATCAAGTTTTTTATGCTGACTTGATTTGAAAGAAGTCTGGCACTTCATTTCCAAAACCGGTCACTTCATCATTTTTATTATTTTTTGAAGGTGTTTTCTTCGCAGAGCCTTTTGACTTTGACTGTGGTTGTGACCGCTCTTTTACAGGAGCTTTTTCTTGTTTTGTTTCAATTTCCAGAACAGGTATTTTCTTGGAAATATTTTTTTCAATCGCTTCTAAAAATTTATCATCACTTTTGACGGCAATCATAAGTGCACGGCCAGACTGGCCTGCCCGCCCTGTTCGTCCAATTCTGTGAACGTAGTCATCGGCGTTCATGGGCACATCATAATTAAAAACATGGCTGACACCTTGAATATCAATGCCACGCGCCACAACATCACTACAAACCAGAAACGTAATTTTATCTGTCTTAAACGCTTCTAATGTTTTTGTACGCACGTCCTGTGACATATCGCCATGTATCTCGCCAACATTTAAACCTTTACGTGACAACCATACTTTTAAAGCGCCAATGTCTTTTTTGCGATTACAAAATACAAACGCGTTTTTCACATCTTCTTGCTGAATAAGTTTATAAAGAGTTTCTTTTTTAAATTTCGGTGAAGAAAATACAAGGCTCTGCTCGACTGTTTTGGCAGGTGACGCTGGTGGTGCAACACTTATTTCTTTCGGATTATCGAGAAATTTTTCACTTAATTTTTTTATTTCCTTTGCCATGGTTGCAGAAAACAAAAGAGTTTGGCGGTTTGAAGGTAAAAAAGATGCAATTTTTTCAATATCGGGAATAAAGCCCATATCCAGCATACGATCAGCTTCATCGATCACAAAAACTTTAATGTCAGTTAGTAGAATAGCGCCACGATCGAACAAATCCAGTAACCGCCCCGGTGTTGCAACCAAAACGTCCACACCGGCATCCAGTTTTTTGAGCTGATCTCCCATTGATACACCGCCAACCAAAAGCGCCATATTTAAATTATGATACTTGCCATACTTTTCAAAATTATCCGCAATCTGCGCCGCAAGTTCTCTGGTTGGTGATAATATTAATGAGCGCGGCATCTTGGCTCTTGCCCTACCTCCTGACAAAATATCAATCATTGGCAATGTAAATGAAGCCGTCTTCCCCGTCCCTGTTTGCGCTAAACCAATAATATCCTTCATCATTAGTATAGAAGGAATGGTTTTAGCCTGAATAGGCGTGGGATCAGTGTATCCACATTCGGACACAGCTTTTAATGTTTTTTCGGACAACCCGAGAGGTTCAAAATTATTCATGTATTACAAGTATAAAGAGGTTTCTATAGGATATAAAGAATATTCGTAATAAAAAAGGTCCGGTAAAACCGGACCTTCTATGTGGTAAATATAGTTTAAATATTAACCAACTGTACGTGCAGTACTTAAGCCTTCTAACTGAATAACCTGTGAACCAACACCAACGTTAGCATTTGTTTGTGAGTTAATAATAACTTCATATAGGAATGGTAATGCCAATAGTGCGCCACCAGCACCTAAACGAACAGCGCCGTCTTTTAGTGGTGTTTGTGATGGGTTTTCAACGTGATCTTTTAATTTAAGAACACCAAGTACACCAAGAGCTAGACCAGCCATGTATGATACGATAGAAATCAAACCAGGTAGGTTTGCTGTACTTTCAATAAAGTTCCCTGTTAGTTCATCAAGACCGTTAGCCGTTACAACAGCAGTAGGCGTACCACCACCAGCGGCAGCAAATACTGATGTAGAAGTTGTTAGAGCAACTGTTAGTACAGCACCCAGTTTCAGACCGTGGTTTTTAATAGTATTAAGCATATGTATTCTCCTCATTTGCTATGGTTTATTATTAAATATAACAGAAAAAAAACACATTTGCCAAATTTTTGTCACAATTGGAACGCATTAAAATCTAAGTACCTGTAAAAAAATAGAAAAAATGATTTTTTTCTTTTGTAATAATGTCCTTAAGATTACTATTACCAAAGAAATATTAGTAATTAAAGAAAGTATCTCATGAAAATCGGCTGTTTGAAGGAAATTAAATCACATGAATATCGTGTCGGTTTAACGCCCGCCTCTGTAAAAGAACTAATAAATGCAAATCACACAGTATATATAGAAGCGAATGCCGGTGCTGGAATAAACTTCTCTGATGAGGATTATAGAGAAGCCGGCGCCCATATCCTTAAAAAACCTGATGATATCTTTGAATCATGCGAAATGATTATCAAAGTCAAAGAACCGCAGGAAAGCGAATATACAAAATTAAAAGAAGGACAGATATTATTTACCTACCTTCATCTGGCAGCAGACAGGAAACAAACTATAGGTTTAATCGAATCAAAATCCGTTGCCATCGCTTATGAAACGGTGACAGACAGAAATAACGGCCTCCCCCTACTCACCCCGATGAGTGAAGTTGCAGGACGATTGGCGACACAGGTGGGTGCGTTTTACCTGCAAAAACATATGGACGGAAATGGTCGCCTTATTAGCGGCGTTCCCGGCGTTTCACCGGCTAAAGTAACAATTATTGGCGGCGGTGTTTCTGGTTTTAATGCCGCACAAATGGCTGTTGGCTTAGGAGCAGACGTAACGATACTTGAAAGATCTCCCGACAAACTACGTGAATTAGACCGCCATTTTGGTGCATCTGCCTCTATCGAATATTCGAACCTGAATAATTTAGAACGACGCGTAAAAGAATCAGATCTCGTCATTGGTGCTGTTTTAGTTCCCGGTGCATCCGCCCCCAAACTTGTTCAAAAAACATGGCTCAAAGAGATGCAACAGGGCTCCGTTCTTGTTGATATTGCCATTGATCAAGGGGGATGTTTCGAAACCAGCAAAGCCACTACGCATGAAAACCCTGTATATATTATAGACGGCGTTACACATTACTGCGTTGCAAATATGCCGGGCGCTGTGCCACTAACCTCTACGATTGCTCTGAACAACGCCACTCTTCCTTATATTATGGAGATTGCAAATAAGGGTTGGAAAAAAGCTCTGCTAGAGAATCTGCATTTAAAAAACGGCTTAAATGTATGTTTTGGAGAAATTACGCATAAAGGGGTTGCAGAGTCATTAAATATTGAGTACATAGAAACACCATCAGCATTGAGAGAGTAATTCACTCAATGTCCTACGTTTAAGCGGGCGTAGTTCAGTTGGTTAGAACGCCGGCCTGTCACGCCGGAGGTCGCGGGTTCAAGTCCCGTCGCTCGCGCCATTTACTCTTTTCCGTCGGTTATTTTATAAGTGAGCATTGAATTTAAATTCATGTTGTAATTTTATTTAAAATCGCACGCTAAAAACCTTTCAATTCAAAGGCCACTTTTACTTAGGCAACAATAGTTATTGTTCACTGCACAACATAACTTTCTTGTAATCTACGCCACACTCTGGCTAATTTTATTTTCCAAAATAATAGAGTGATTATAATGAACAAAGCTTCTAACATCTCCATACCCTCTAAAGAAAATGTTGGCGGCGTACATATCCTTGGTCTTGGACTTCAAGGCGGTGCGGCGCACGGTGCATACACATGGGGCGTGCTTGATCGGTTGCTTGAAGAACCGGATATAAATATTGGGGCAATTTCAGGCGCAAGTTCAGGCGCGTTTAATACTGCCCTTATTGCACATGGACTCGCGCAAGGGAGTCCAGAACTGGCAAAAGAAACGCTGCACGAGGGATGGATGGGTCTATCAGAGGCCGCAGCCGACTTGCCAAGAAGCTTTGGCTCTGCCGCTAGTCCGTTTCGTTCAATGGAGTTTCCAATCCTGACTCCATTCGGATTTCAAACTATCAACTATGATAAGGCCGTTGGCACATGGCCCAACCTGTCACACTGGATGCATCAAATGTATATGGGGAATTACTCGGACATTCCTGACCATGTGTATGAGCGACCAGGCTCAAATCCAATATTAGACATTACGGAACGGCTTGTGGACTTTGAAGCTATTCAAAACGGGCCAATAGATGTGTATGTGAACGCCATTAACGGGCGCACACAAAAACACACCGTATTTACAGGTAACGCGCTCACCGCACAATCTATTGCGGCGTCTGCCAATCTTCGTTACATGATGGCGGCGGTTGAGATTGACGGTGACGAATACTGGGATGGCGGGTATCTTTATAATCCCTATTTTGATCCACTCGCCAATCATAGTAGCCATGTTACAGACATCAAAGCTGTTATGCTGAACCCTGTCGATCAAGAAGAAGGCCCCACAAATGGTGCACGCGCCGAACAACGACTAAATGGCTCTGTGTTTTCATCGGGTGCTTACGAAAATTTAGCCGGCATCGACCGTATGAATCACTTGCTTATGGATTTTGCACAAGCAACAGGCGTTGATATTACGGCTATAAAAAAGATGCAGAAAAGAATTATTTATACGCATCGTTTACAAATGCCCGTCACGTCAGAATTAGGCACAAGCAGCAAATACAATCTTGATCCAGACTTTTTAACAATGATGCGCGATCGCGGGCGTACAGATGAAAATGATTGGTTAGCTGCAAACAAACAACATCTCGGTAAACGGAGTACATTTGACGCGAAGGGGTTTGCGCGTGCGGATTACCAAGGTCAGGATTCGGATACCTCCCCGCAACCTGCCGTAGCAGTATTTGAAGCCTAGTCATGAGTGAGCGTTTTTTTAATTTTCGCGGCACAAAAGTATTCTATCAATTACTTGGTAATGATAAGTCCGAACGTATTATGGTCTGTGTTCATGGTCTGACCGGAAACAGCACAGATTGTATTCCTCTTGGCAATGCACTCATCCCTCATGACTATAAAATCGCCGCCATTGATCTACCCGGGCGTGGCAGAAGTGAGAACTTCAAACGCGCCGAGGACTATAGTTATAAAGTTTATATTGATGTTCTAACGCAATTTTTGGAAGAAATAAATGCGAAAGATTACGAACTTGACTGGTACGGTATTTCTTTAGGCGGCTTACTTGGAATACGCATGGCTGGCGCAGATGATAGCCCCATTAAAAAACTTATCCTTAATGACATTGGCCCGCATGTGCCCAAAGACGACCTTAATCTGATCAAAGATTATCTCAAACTTGATTTAAAATTTGATAGCTTTGAAACGTACCGCGCTTTTTTAAAAGAAGGGCGTGAACCATCCTATGGAGAATTACCCCATGATCTATGGACAGAGATGGCGCAAAACAATCATTGGATCACGCAAGACGGGCATTTTATACCCGCCTTTGATCGGAACATAGATATGATGTTTGGTAGTGAACCGATTGGCGATCTTGACTTATGGCCGTTTTGGGAAAAGATCACGTCCGAAGTTCTTGTTATTCGCGGCGGTAAATCTACCCTCTTCCCACTATCTGTTCTTGATGATATGAAGAAGCGTCAAAAGCAGAAGTTAAAATGTATTACTTTTGAAGAATGTGGTCATGTGCCTCCTGTTATACAAGACAGGCAAATCTCCCCTATTGTGAAGTGGTTAAATTCTTCCAATGAGTGATTTCACAAAATAACCAGTTAATCCATTCTTCCATTATAAAGACAGCTAATAGCACACGCATCATAATGATATTTTCATAGCCAATCTGTGTTTTATTAATATCAGGATACCTAAAATCTATAACCTGCAGATACAACACCGAACAGGCTGGGGTCTTTTTGGGTATGGAATTCTTTTGAGCGCCAGTTAACGGTGTATGAAACCCGTGCGCGACCATATGTTATTGAAATACCCGCATTTGCATCGGCAACGAAATATCTTTTATCAACAGATGGGCTGTCCTCAAAGGTGTTGCCGTCTAAAAAGATGTTCCGTCCAACGGCGCGTCCCTCGACACCAGCGAATAGTGACCATGCAAATTTATCTTCGGGCACAACAAAAAATCCGTTTACGGGTAATGCCGGACGCACGCGCAAGGGCTGTGACTGCCATTTATATTGCTTTGGTGTGAACTGAAACGTCACACCCGTTGCGGCGTAGGTATAGACATTCCCTAGTGAAACACCAAAATGCGGCGATGCCCTGAAATGTATAATATCCAGATCATTGAAATAGGCTTCTGGCCAACGACGTTGCCATGACAAGATAATCCCCGGTTCATTTTCAAGTTGGTTATCCCATCCCGCGGGATCATCCAGACCGAAAAGGTCATGTACGCTTTCCTGCACCTCCTCCCCCAAAGCCCACGGCCCGATAACTCCAAGTGTAAGCTCCAACTCGTCTTCATGATTATCAGTAATATTACTCAAACCCGCTGAACCATATAGAAATGCAGCATAAGGCCTATCATCAGGATCAGGGACGCGATCTGTAATCACATCTGGCGTATAGAGGTTTTGCCCGAAAGAATAATAAACCGATGTGCCTTCATTAATATCAAAGGTCGGCATGGCCGCGTCCATCCATTTTGCAATCAAAGGTGGCTTTGCGCCTGTATTGAAATAGGTGAAGCGTACACCGTTTGTATATTGCTGGTCTGTGCCGCCGCCAAAAAAATCATTCTCTATCGTGAATGTAAAAAACTTTGAGTCCTCTGCCAGAATTTTATCGGGTATGCGATCTTCGAATGTTGGTTTTTCCGTTGCAAAGCTGTCGAGACACTTGTAAGGTAAGAAGGAAACAGATCGTCAAAATTTTTTTCATATATAAATTCCTAAAGTATTATAACGTTGTACTCTTAAACTCGTTCCATAAGTAAATTCCATTGCAATCTATCAGAGTTATTGCAGAGTAATCCAACTTCTTTTATAACTTTAAATATGAAGAAAAAATTCGATCTAAACGCAGATTATCAGCCCGCTGATTTTATATTCAAGAATCAGAAAAAGGTAGAGGAAATTATCTCTCGCTATCCCGAAGGACGCCAGCAATCGGCCGTGATGCCTCTTCTTGATCTGGCACAGAGAGAGGTTGGCGACGAAGGAATAAAACAAACCCCGCCCGTTGGTGGCTGGATTCCCCGCGCCGCAATGGATCATATAGCCGAGGTGATAGACACCCCCGCGATGCGCGTTTATGAAGTTGCCAGTTTTTACTCAATGTATAATATGGAACCTGTTGGAAAATACTTACTACAAGTTTGTACAACCACGCCTTGCTGGCTTTGCAGTTCTGACGATATTATGAAGGCTGTCAAAGATACAATTGGGCTATCACATAACTATGAAACCACGAAAGACGGCTATTTTACATTAATTGAAGTTGAATGTCTGGGGGCGTGCGCCAATGCGCCGATGGTTCAGATTAATGACCAATATTACGAAGATCTGACCTATGACCGTATGATCGAAATTATAAATGCCCTTCAAAAAGATGAAGTGCCGCCTGCAGGTCCGCAAAACGGACGCAGAAAATCCATGGCCATTAACGGCCCAACAACTTTGGAAGAACAAGCCAAAAAAGCAGGTGTCGAAGCGGCCTAGTATACTATCGACAGATTTTATATGGCCCTAAATCAAGATGAAAATGATCTCTATGTGCTGCATTGTAATTTGGCCCTAATACACCGCTGAATATTTGACAGGATTGTTTGTGTACGTCTTTAAGAAAAGCCGATTTATTATCATTTTTATTCCAATCCCTTAAAATGCTTATACTATCTCCGTCTTTTAATATAAAACCGCTAATATCAATCGCATTTGCATAAGCGTGCTGACTTCTGCGGCTTGAACCGCTAATGTTTCGACATGAAAAAATTCCGGCATGGTTGATTTTCACTAATTCTGAGTTCAAATGTTTCTTTACGAGGGGTTTCAGGACATTCTCTTCCCATATTTTAAGTGCCACAATTAAATCGCATTTCCCTCTGACGATTTGCGAATAAGTATAATTACTTTTTTGAAGCGTTACTTGATCTTTCAAATTACAATCACCTCTGGTTACGTCACCGACAGGAACAAAATCGAGGTCAGAACGATTTAGCGCGTCCAGACATAGAGATAGATTATTCTTAAGAGCATTTAATTTTATTTGTGTGAATGGCCCTATTTTCTCCTCTAGCATAAGAGGTCTCCATGGCAGGTATGAATTTGGAACATCCATTTTTAAAAAAATATATGCCGCAAACGGGATAGAAATTATAAATAATAGAAATAGAATAGAAAAGAATTTCATCAAAATCGCTGATAAATAGTTTATTCAGTCACGGATAATTTATCAAATGCGCTTAAATACTCTCTCGCACCCTTCTGGATCAAATCCTCCGCAACCATAGCCCCCAGTTTTTCAGGCGCTTCGTCTATATTTTGTTGCATTTTGGATTCGATGTAAGTTTTTCCATCGGGTGCAAATACTTGTCCCGTCATGCATAGTTGCGTGCCATCAAAAATGCAGTGCCCTGCTATCGCGCTATGACAATCGCCTTTTAAGACCCATAGCATTTCACGCTCAGCATTCGTGGTTGTTTCGGCTTGTGTATTATTCAGTTGACGTAGATATTCACATACCTTCACATCTTCAGACCGTACTTTCAGGCAAACAACCCCCTGTCCAACGGCGGGTAAAAATTCTTCGGTGCTGTAAATCTTTGTAACGTGATGTTGCAAATCTAATCGCACCAGACCTGCATAAGACAAAACCATACCATCGAACTGGCCTTCTTGCATTTTTCTAAGGCGGGTATTAACGTTTCCGCGCAAGGGAATGATTTTATTTTGCGGATATAGCATTTTTAAGATGGCACGACGACGTGGTGAGGATGTTGCCAGAACATGATGCGGCTCTACGTCCTTCACGCCCTCATTCATGATGAGGCAATCGCGTGGGTCTTCACGCTCTAACAGAGCGAGGTGTTTTAGATTCTTATCGCATTCAATATCACCGGGAATATCTTTAAGGGAATGAACCGCACAATCAATGTCCCCGATCAACAGTTTATGATCCAGATTTCGGACAAAGGCCCCTTTTCCGCCAATTGTGGATAAGTCGCCCATAAACCTGTCACCATCGGATTTAAATCCTTTTACCTGCATATCAATTTGCGGATAAAGCTGTTTCAACTGATGCGCAACGTTATTGGCCATTTGCATCGCCATATTACTTTGTCTTGTGCCGATGATGATCGGTCTATGCATTTTCAAGATATCCATTTTTGATGTTCCTGATTGCCTCTTCGGCATAATAACTGACAATAATATCTGCTCCGGCGCGCTTAAAGGCAAGCAAAGATTCCATCATAGCATCAGTTTCATCCAACAATCCTTTTTCTGCCGCTGCTTTAATCATCGCATATTCTCCACTGACTTGATAAACAGATAGCGGTAAATTCGTTTCATGACGTATCTGGCTTAAAATGTCCAGATAGGGCATACCGGGTTTCACCATCAGAATATCTGCGCCTTCCGCCTCATCCTGTAAAGCTTCTTCAATCGCTTCACGTGCATTGGCGGGATCCATTTGATAACTCTTACGATTGCCTTGCCCTAAACCACAACCCGCCGCATCGCGGAACGGACCGTAAAAGCACGATGCAAATTTCGTGGCGTAGGACATGATTGGCACATTTGAAAATCCACTTTCATCAAGACCTTCGCGGATCGCCGAGACCATACCGTCCATCATACCGCTGGGTGCAACCATATCTGCACCCGCCTCTGCCGCGATACGCGCTTGTATCATCAGATTATCCAGCGTGGCATCATTATCGACATCACCCTTATGATCCAAAGGCCCGCAATGACCGTGATCTGTATATTCACAAAAACATAAATCAGCGACCACTAAAGCGTCGGGCGCGGCTTGTTTGGCACGGTCAATCATGCGCGCAAACAGACCTTTATCATGCAAACTATCACGTCCCTGATCATCTTTATGATGAGACACACCGAATAACATAACGGCTTTTACACCTGTTTGTGTTGCTTGCTTTACTGCGGCGTCCAAAGTTTGTTCCAACTCACGGAAAACACCCGGCAAAGACGCGATAGCCGCGCGCTCTGTCACATTTTCCTCTACAAAAATCGGTAGTAAAAAGTCATTCGCGTTTAAAGTATTTTCTCTCACCATGCTTCGAAACGCGCCGTTCTGTCTTAAGCGACGTTTTCTGAATAACGGGTTCGGTGCTGTCAAATCATTGGAGTGAACTGGTTCTTTAGCATCTGATATTTTGGAAACGGCCATCGTTCAATTCTCTTCTTTCTTAAATTGGCTTAAAAAAGTCAGCGCCTTTAGATTTATTTCATTGGCAATCGTATAATACCAATGTGTATGTCCTATATATTCCACATACATCGCGTCATGCCCCTGTTCAGCCAGAAATTTTGCCGATGCACTAACATTTTGGGAAGGGACAATGGCGTCACTCATTCCCGCGATAAAAATGATCGGTGTTTTTCTGATAAAGTTATTATCGACTTGAAAATAAATCTTATGATTCAAAAAATATCCTGCATGGACAGCAATCGCAGCGAACAAGTTTGGCTTTAAAACGGTCATGTAGCTGGCAAAATGTCCACCGGCGGAATGCCCGAATAAATAAAGGCGAGAGCGATCAATATTAACTTTCTCGTCTAGGTGATCAATCATTCCCTCTATGATATTAGCTTCTTCCAGACTAACGTCCCATCCTTTGCTAGGATGCGTAGGCCCGATCAAAACTAACTCTGCACTATCTGCAAGCGGCATCCATTTCTGAACAAGTGAAACACCTGTACGTTTTGGACCGTGAAGAAGGACGATAACAGGATATTCCTTTTTGGCGCTATAGTTTTCAGGAATATAGACTTGATACGTTCTTGGAACGGCTCCGTCCTTTCCCTCGTAAATAAACTCTCTACGAACTTGACCATTTGAATTTTCACGAAAAAAACTGGAATATTCCGATGAAGGAATTGTCGCATGATCACGCTCATAAATCAGCTGCTTTCCGCCATCTTGTGCGAATGACGGACATGCATATAACATAATCAGTAATAATATTAAGCGCTTCATGTCTGCCCCTTTATAACAATATTTACGCAGGAATAAAGCAATAAGGATATTAATTTATGATACTTATTGAAAAAATGGCCTGATTTACTATGATCAAAGAAAAAATAGAGGAAAATATGGCAAATAATAATACTGACCCACAAAACGAAACGATCGAACCCGCATCAAACGGTTTTGCCAGAGCATGTCAAAAACACCCTTACTTATCAATAATTGGTACAGCGGCCATCGCCGGCTCTTTAGTTGCGGCATATAATATCTGGACCGATCAGGAAAACTTTCAAGCATTTTCCACCGCGAGCGAGATATCAGTAACAGATGTTTCCGATACGCAAAGAATAGTGAATGCAGACGGTACGGTTTATCTGTTCGAAAATGGAGAATACTGTCTTTTGCCAACCATTCCACGCGAAGACAACTTTCGCTCAGGACGTGATGTATCATCAGATATTTCCAGCGAAGAAAGCGCTCTAGGTACGATCGCGAGCACATTAAGAGGTGAAACAGTCGTTGGTGAGAAATTGGCAGATAATGCGCTCGAACTATTCAAAGCACAGATTAATAGTCCTCTGGCGTGTCCTCAGTAGAATTCTTCCCGAAATTCGGGAAAATCTGTAAGACCATTCCAATACAAAAAAGATAAAGGGAGCTCGCGATAATAACGGCGGTAACCCATTCCTGTTGTTCAAATCCTTTGATAAGTGCAAATAAACTGAACCCCGACCAAATACCAAATACAGCCAGGTTAATAGGACGCAATCGTTTGACCCTTACCGGATGCAAAAACCAGATGGGGGAAAACGTCATAATAGTGGCAAACGCAACCAGTGCCATTACAACAGGCTCACTCGCTTGCGTGGCGAATAAAGTGAAGACCAACATATTCCATGTAACAGGAAATCCCTTAAAGAAATTCTCTTCTGTCTTCATACCCATATCCGCATAATAAACCGCGCTAGATATAACAATTGCGGCCACCGCAATATATAAAGAAACCCCGTCCGCCATACCGCTCATATACAGTGCAAAGGCGGGTATAAGTGCGTAGGTCGCGTAATCAATTACGTTATCAATCATTGCCCCCGACCAGTCGGGTAATACTTCTGTCACTTTAAACTTACGTGCAATCGGCCCGTCAATTCCGTCAATAAAGAGGGTCACGCCCAACCATAAAAAGGCCGCTACAAAGTTACCCTCTGCCACTGCAATAATAGCCAAAAGAGCAAAAAACGCGCCTGAAGCCGTTAATATATGTATTGAAAACGCTCTGAGTTTATTTAGGAGCAACTTGCGCTCATCTTCATCATCTAGGATCTTTTGAAACATTCACATAAATCTGTTGTTAGATTGAGATTATACTAATCTATTTTCGGATATAAAAGCTTTATATCTAAAAAGATGTATTTAAAACATAGAATAAATTAGATTTTCTTTGAATAAAGCGCAGAAGCCCCGTATAAAAGCACTCATGAAAACACCCGAAACAAAACCCCTCGCCCATATTCGTAACTTCGCGATTATTGCACATATTGATCATGGAAAATCGACTCTGGCCGATCGTATGATCCAAACATGTGGCGGGCTGGAAGAGCGGGAGATGACCGCAGCAGGTGCTGGACAGCATGGATATTGAGCGCGAACGCGGCATCACGATTAAGGCGCAAACCGTTCGCCTTGCCTATACCGCGAAAGACGGCATTGAATACCAGCTTAATATTATGGACACACCGGGGCATGTGGATTTTTCCTACGAAGTCTCCCGCTCTCTTGCATCATGTGAGGGTTCCCTTCTGGTTGTTGATGCGACGCAAGGGGTAGAGGCGCAAACGCTTGCCAATGTGTATCAAGCCATTGAAAATAATCATGAAATCATTCCTGTTATCAATAAAATCGACCTGCCCGCCGCAGATGCCGAACGCGTAGCAACGGAAGTTGAAGATGTGATCGGTCTGGCCGCCGAAGATGCCGTTATGGTATCGGCAAAACCGGCATTGGCATAGATGACCTACTGGAAGCCATTGTCCGGACACTGCCCCCACCCCATGAAGGTGATATCGAAAAAGCCGCCTAAAGCGCTTGCTGGTTGATAGCTGGTATGACGCGTATCTGGCGTGGTTATCTTGGTACGTGTGATCGATGGTTATCTGAAAAAGGACAGCAAATCAGCTTCATTGAACACATCGCGCCGTAGCGTGATATTGACCGTGTTGGTATGTTCACCCCCAAACCCGTGATGTTGGAGGCTCTGGGCCCTGGTGAAATGGGATTTATCACCGCCAGCATTAAAGACATCTGCCGAAACGCAGGTCGGCGACACGATTACCGAATGAAAAACGCCCGTGCGCCGAAAAACTGAAAGGCTTTAAACCCTGCTGTCCCGATGGTGTTTTGCTCCGCTCTTCCCCGCAGATGCCGGTCAGTTTGAAGATTTGCGCGAGCAGTTTGGGCAAACTGAAACTGAATGACGCCTCTTTGCATTATGAAATGGAAAAATCCCAAGCGCTCGGTCTTGGTTTTCGCTGCGGGTTCTTCGGGCTGTTGCATATGGAGATTATCCAAGAGCGTCTGGATCGTGAATTTGATCTGGATCTCATTACCGACCGCGCCCAGCGTGGTTTACAAAATCAACATGACCAAGGGCGAACAGATACGAGCTTTATAACCCCGCCGACATGCCAGATGTCACAGAATCGATCAGCATTGAAGAGCCATGGATTAAAGCAACCATTATGGTGCCCGATGAATTTCTGGGCGAGTGCTACAGCCTGTGTCAAGAACGCCGCGGCGATGCAAGATCAACCTGACCTATGCCGGCAACCGCGCCATGGTGGTATATTACCTGCCCCTGAACGAAATTGTGTTTGATTTTTATGACCGCCTGAAATCCATCTCCAAAGGCTATGCCAGTTTTGATTACGAGGTGTATGGCTATCGCGAAATCGATCTGGTTAAACTGAATATTAAGGTCAACGATGAACCAGTTGATGCCCTAGCCATGATTGTCTGGCGTCAGAATGCCGAAGGCCGCGGCCGCACATTGTGCGAGCGCCTGAAAGATCTAATCCCGCGCCAGATGTTTAAAATCGCCATTCAAGCCGCCATAGGCGGGAAAATCATTGCCGCGGAATCATTTATCCGCGTTGCGTAAAGATGTTACGGCCAAATGTTACGGTGGCGATGTAAGTCGTAAGCGTAAACTGTTGGAAAAGCAGAAAAAAGGTAAAGCCAAAATGCGCCAATATGGGAATGTGGACATTCCACAATCTGCGTTTATCAATGCCCTGAAAATGGGTGATGATAAGTGAAAGAGAAACCTGCTCTCACACAAATTTATAGCCCTATAGATCTAGACCATAATTCCACAATTTTTGCCCAGATTAATGAAAAAGTATTTACAAAGCAAAATTTCAATTATTGTTTTTTCAATTTTTATATTTGATCTAGAAATTGGAGCAAAAGGATCCTACTCTGGCATTGAAATTAACAACCTTGATAACAAGGTTTCTATTAACAATTTTATATACCTATACTAATACTTATTAATTTTATTTTTTTAATTTCGAACATTTTTTACTTTAAAAGTTAAACTTGGAAATACAATTATAATGCATTAAAAAGACCGCTTTCAATTTACAATAGCTGGACACGTAAAAATGCTGAAAATATTTCAGCCGAAGATGTACAAAGAACAGCTCAACTACAACCTATATTGAAAGAAAAATAAATTTTATTGCGGAAAGAAAAGTAAGTTCGGGCTCTCAATTAACTACCTTTATAAATGAAATAACTAATGAAATTAAAAAATTTCAAGAAGTTCAAAAACAAATAGATGGAAAACTTAATTTTTCACCTATAAAATTGAAATTGGGCTTAACTATGACAATAATTAGAGCGTAAATTATTTTTATTACTTATACTTTAATGTTATCATGCCCTTAATAATATTAAGAATCTTAATAATTGCTCTATTAGTTTGCATATATACAAAAAAGTGCTCAGTAAAAAATCAGTTTAGAAATAACTCTATTTTATTTCCACACTGAGCATAATAAAATTGAAATTTTTTAATTCCTTGGAATAAGTTCTTCCAGACTTTCGTCTGAGCCGCTGGCGGTGCCGAGCACTTCTTTCACATGATAGAAATCCAGCCTTAGATATTCGACAGCTGATTTAACCCCTCCGCCGCAATCATTTGCGTTATTGCGAGGAGCATTTATGTGATGTGACAATCCAGAGATATTAAACTTGGTATTGGATTACCCCGCTGCGTTCGCAATGACGTATTATTCAAAAAATAAATGAACCTAAATACATTTTATGCGCTATAAGAATATAGAGATATTAGAAAGAGAATAAATGAAACAACAAATCGGAATTATTACCTTTGTTTTCGCAGCGATGGTTTTGCTGACGCATTTTGCGGCGGCGGATGATGGGAACACAGATACGCAAAATGCGGCTGATATTAAAATGGTACAAACCACGGACTTTGAACCTATTAAAGCCAAAATTGTCAGCGACGTGCCGTCCGAATATACGATTAATGTTAAATTCCTGACCAATACCTTTGCAGACACAGATGCAGATGTGTTTTCCGTTTATACCTCTAGCACGCGTCCGGAAACCTGCGCCGATTTCCGTCATCTTGAATTGTCGTACGAAAAGCCAAGTAAATTTTTACGCGTCTTTGACCTATCCAAAAATGAAGAGATTATTCAGGCGGTTAATAAACAACAATGCGTCGCCATTCGTAATATCCCCTCATATTAAGAGGGAACGATGAGGAGCGATGGTCGTATGTAAGATATGACATACATATACAAATCGCTTACGCATCTTTGCTTCATTCTGAGCTTTATAGTGATGACATCACACCTCCCTGTTAAAGCGGATGAAATCAAGGTGATTTCACCTTCACCGTATGCCCCTTTAAAAGCCGAAGTCATTAATGACAGCTTGATCAATTACACACTAGATGTGGAATTTTTCACCAATATGAGCACAGATAAAGACGCAAAATTTTTTGCAATCTATACTAGCGAGACGCTACCTCAATATTGTGGAAACTTTAAGGATATTAAAAATATCCCTTTTAAACGCATTGGTGAATATAAACAGCGTTTTGATCTGAAGGGTCACAGCGACATCGTTAAATCCTTACGCCGCTATGACTGTGTTGTTGTTTATAATATGGTCAAATACTAAGCAACATTCGCTTCGGCTGCTTTCTTCGTCTTTTTCTTGGCAATCTCACGATCTGTCGCATTCAAATGCACTTTACGCAAACGCAATGATTGTGGCGTGACTTCAACCAGTTCATCGTCATTAATATAAGCGATCATGTCCTCCAAAGACATTTTACGTGGCGGCACTAGAACAACTGCTTCATCCGTGCCGGATGCACGCATGTTCGTCAGCTTCTTACCTTTCAAAATATTAATATCAAGATCATTATCACGGCTATGTTCGCCGACAATCATACCGGCATAAACTTTATCACCATGGCCGATAAACATTGTGCCGCGATCTTGCAAATTAAAGATCGCAAAGCCGACTGCTTCACCTTTGTCAGTAGAGATCAGCGCACCTTTTTGACGTGAGCCGATATCACCTTTATATGGGCCATAATGGCTGAATAAGCGGTTCATTAGACCTGTACCGCGTGTATCTGTCATGAACTGGCCTTGATACCCGATCAAACCACGTGATGGCGCAATAAATGTAATACGCGTTTTACCATGGCCCGATGGGCGCATATCTGTCATATCGGCTTTACGTTTTTGCATTTTCTCGACAACTGCGCCGGAATATTCGTCATCAACATCAATAATGATTTCTTCATACGGCTCTTGCAGATTTCCGTCTTCATCTTTCTGGAACACAACACGCGGACGTGAAACGGACATTTCGAACCCTTCACGGCGCATAGTTTCAATTAAAACACCCAACTGAAGTTCGCCGCGTCCGGCAAGTTCCAGCGCTTCTTTACCTTCTGTGTCAGATACTTTGATGGCAACATTGGTTTCTGCCTCTGCCATCAAACGCTCACGAATCATGGTCGAGGTCAGCTTTTTACCCTCTGTCCCCGCATAGGGGCTGTCATTCACGCTGATCGTTACTGCAATTGTCGGCGGATCAATCGGTTGCGCGGGGAGAGGCTCCTTCACGGAAACATCACATATTGTATCTGCAACAGATGCGTTTTTCATACCCGCAATACAGACAATATCACCTGCCTGCGCTGTATCGGTCGGCACGCGGTCAACACCATGGAATGAGAGAAGTTTTGTCAGGCGGAAGTTTTCAACCAAATTACCTTCCAGATCTATCGCTTTAACCGGCATATTCACCTTGGCTGTACCGCTGTAAATTTTCCCAGTCAGAATACGACCCAAATACGGGTCAGCTTGCAATAGCGTTGAAAGCATTGTAAACGGCGCGTCATGATCAACATCGGGCGCAGGAACATGGCGTAGAACCAAATCCAACAGCGGATGCAGGTTTTCGCGTGGCGCTTCTAAGCTGTCCGCACACCAACCATCACGACCGGAGGCATAAAGGATCGGGAAGTCAAGCTGCTCATCTGTTGCATCCAAAGATGTGAATAGGTCAAACACTTCGTTCAGAACTTCGTCAGGGCGCGCATCGCCGCGATCAACTTTATTGATCATGACAATCGGACGCATGCCGCGCTTCAAAGCCTTACCCAAAACAAATTTAGTCTGGGGCAAAGGCCCTTCTGCCGCATCGTTCAGAAGAATAACACCGTCAGCCATGGACAAAACACGTTCAACCTCACCACCGAAATCAGCGTGTCCGGGTGTATCGATAATATTGATACGCGTGCCTTCCCAATCAATCGCCGTACATTTGGCAAGAATGGTAATACCACGCTCTTTCTCAAGATCGTTCGAATCCATGATGCGCTCATCAACCTGCTGATTTTCTCTGAAAGAGCCAGATTGCTGTAGAATAGAATCGATTAATGTTGTTTTACCATGGTCAACGTGCGCGATAATCGCGATGTTACGGATGTTCTTCTTAGTCATACTTTTCTTTCGTTATAGTTATCATGGCAAGGAAAAGGTAAAACAAAGCATTTCATTCATGAATTGCCACGCTTCCGTTAGTCACTCGCAATGACAGGAATTATTCTTTGGCTAGGATATACAGGGAAAGTTATAAAAAGGGAAGAAGTTATTCACTATCAACAGGTTTATCATCCTGCGGTAGGTTTTTTTTGATATCTTTCAAATTACGATAGACTTTATCATCCGGCAATTCTTCATAGAGTTTTTCTACGCATTCTTCTTTAACATTTTCGCTTACAGCATTGGCAATCACGTCAGGTTTCTCTAGCGGGTAATTTGCATCTTTTAACGATTTTAATGGTTTTTCAGTCATAAAAAAAACTTCCTTTACTACACAACGCTTGCCTATTTTTTTAGTTCCTAAATAAGATTGAATAAGAATAAAGGATCACATATGTATTGGTCGTCCATCAACGGCGAGCGCGGCTTCTTTAACCACCTCTTCCAATGTTGGGTGTGCGTGGCATGTGCGGGCGATATCTTCGGATGAGCCGCCAAATTCCATCACAACGGCAACTTCTGCGATCAGCGTTCCTGCTTCATGCCCCAGAATATGACAGCCTAAAACGCGATCCGTTTCGGCATCTGCTAGAATTTTCACAAATCCTTCTGTAACACCCATGGCACGTGCACGACCATTAGCGGAGTACGGAAATTTGCCCTTATTATATTTAATGCCTTCTTCTTTTAATTGTTCTTCGGTCTTTCCTATATTCGCAACTTCTGGCGCGGTATAGACAACCCCCGGTACCAGATTATAATCTATATGACCGGACTGCCCCCCCAACATTTCCGCCAGAACAACGCCCTCCTCTTCTGCTTTATGCGCCAACATCGGCCCTGCGATCACATCACCTATGGCATATATACCGTCGATGTTTGTATCAAAGAACTCGCCAACCTCAATACGACCGCGATCATCTGTTTCAACGCCAATATCTGCCATACCTAGTTTATCCGTGTACGCTTTGCGCCCTATCGCGACCAAAACAATATCTGCTTTCATTGTGTCGGACTTACCACCAGCGGCAGGTTCAAATTCTAGATTGACCCCCGACTTAGTTGATTTTGCACTTAATACTTTAGTTGAGAGTTTAAATTTAAGCCCTTGTTTTTCAAACACTTTACGCGCTTCTTTGCGTATTTCACCGTCCATACCCGGCAGGATTTCATCCAGATATTCAATGACCGTTACATCCGTACCCAGACGGCTCCAGACACAACCAAGTTCAAGGCCGATGACTCCGCCGCCGATCAAAACCATTTTATTTGGAATCTTATCAAGCTCTAATGCCCCTGTGGAGGACACGATTTTCTTTTCATCAATATCAATCCCGGGTAGGGAAACGATATCTGACCCTGTCGCAATAACAATATTCTCTGTTGAATATGTCTTCTTGCCAACTGTGACTTCATCTTCCGCAGTGATCTTTCCCTCACCTTTCAGCCAGTCGATTTTGTTTTTCTTGAAAAGAAACTCAATGCCTTGCGTATTCGCGGCGACCACGTCTGTTTTATGCTTCATCATTTTGGCAAGATTGACCTTCACGCCTTTCACATCAATTCCAAAACTATCAAATTTATGCTGTGCATTATGATATTGCTCCGATGCGTGAAGCAGCGCTTTTGAAGGAATGCACCCAATATTCAGACACGTTCCGCCCAGTTCATCACGCTTTTCCACACACGCAACCTTCATTCCCAATTGCGCACAACGTATGGCACATACATACCCCCCCGGGCCGGAACCAATGATGATGACGTCATAATCTTTTTTACTCATTTGATGAAATCCTTACTTAATATCTAAAATCAAATTATCATACGCTAGATGCACATTCTCAGGTAGCATTTTAGATATTTTATCGTAATCCATTGTGTAATCAAGATGCGTTAAGTAAGCTTTTCTCGGCTTTACACGATCAATCCACTCTAAAGTTTGTTTTAAAGTGGAATGACTGTTGGTTGGAGTAGAGTCTGTCACATTCAACAATCCACGTATCAATACCTTTTAGCTTATCAACAGTTTTATCAGGAATCATATGAGCATCGGTCGTATAGGCAAAATTCTCAAACTTGTACGTCATAACCTCCATATTACCATGCATATGTTTAAGCGGCATTACATCTACATCACCCACTTTAAAAGGATAATAAGGTCTAATTTCACACCAGAGCGGTCGCCCTTCACCAGAATATTCTACATTAATCTTAGGATCATTTTGAAACCACCATACTTTTTCAATTTCTTGACGACACGCACGCGTTGCATACATGTATAAGTTACTTGTTTCAAAATAACGCATAAACATAGGCAAATGAAAATTACCCACAATATGATCAGCATGAGGATGAGTGTACAAAATACCATCAATGTGACGTATTTGATGCGCCTCTGCCTGTTCTCTGATATCAGGGCCCATATCTATAAGTATTTTTGAATTTTTACTTTCAACAAGAATGGAAGGAGCCAAACGGCGATTTTTTGGATTGCTTGGGTCGCAATCGCCCCAATCACCACCAATTAATGGAACGCCATAAGCAGAGCCGCAACCCAATATTGTTATCTTTAAACTCATATGCTTACTTCAGGCTCGCTTTTGTCTGTTCCATGAAACAATTGTAATACTTCCGCACCCATCGGCTCTTTTTTGCCATTGTCGCTGAAACACAACTGCCCTTGATGCCTGAAGAGACCTCAACAAATCCGCGTGTTTTTTTGGACGTGTACATAGAATACTTTCCATCAAATCTAAATGCTGAGTTATTTTTTCCGAACCTATTGGAGTTAGAAGTACTTTTTTCAGTTTGGTAGATATGCCTGACAATTCGCGTGTTCCACCTGCTTCTAGTTTTTCGGTTAGATCGTCTGCCATGTAAAGAGGCGTGTGTACAAACTCGGGCTGTCCTGAAATAATACTCAACATCTCAATATTCAAATCTGTTGCATGACGATCATCGTTCGAAGCCCTGAATACCTGCCCTCTTTTCAAATGTTTATTCATGATCGACATTGTAACAATCATCTCTCGAGCCAACACATCTAATTTTTCACTCGGGTCTTCATCAGCTGTATGCTCAGCGATAAATTTAGCAGCACTGTCAGGCAAAGGTACATTTTGATGTTCTGCAGCCCAAAAATACCTCTCATCTTTTGTATAGACTCTATGACATTCTTTTAAAGATGCTTTGGGTTGAACACCTTTCATTGCAAAATATAAATCAAGCTGTGTAAGATCACCATTTCCACTGTCGCATATAAACATGAAACCAATACCGCCAAAATCTTTAACCAAACGATCATGGCAACCAATAATTATGGGATAATGTTCTTCGAGATATTCAGTCGCGGCTTTATAAGCTTCATCCAATTTTTCTGGCTCAACTACGACAAATAAATCAACATCGGATAATTCGTCTGCTAACCCATATGAAAAAGAGCCTCGCATATAAGCCTCTTCAAGTGCATCTTCCTCAACTAAAGCATCCAAAACGCCTTTTATCAGGTCGGCTTGAGGTAGCTGCTCTTGCTTTGTTTTTATTAAATGATCCGCAACTGGAATATCAAAAATTCTTTGCTCTGATGCTATTGCTATCGCTCTCTCCCAAGATGCAGATGCAGATAAACTTAATGACATATTCTATCTCCCTTTGAATATATTACAAAATATTTATATAATAAGAAAAATAAAGTCAATGTATTATATGTAAAATATGGGGTTTTTTAGTATCTTATGCACATTTAATACGATAATTTTAAATATATGAAATCTACCCTTCAACGCCCTTCAAAAAGCTGTCGATATTGTCAATACATCGTCACACCCGCAAAATCGCATTGCGGCATCTATTTTTCATGAGAAAGATGGATGGTTATTTTCGCAAGTTAATCAATGGCCAACGCTTATCGAGAGCAAACTGGGACGGGAACAACGCATTGGGAAGTCTTCTCGGAACTATTCATGCGGAAACCGCGTGTATTTATGAGGCGGCGTTTCAAAACTCTCTGCCTGTTCAGGGTGCAAGCATCGCTATTACCGATCCCCCTTGCCCGAATTGTGTGAAAAACATGGCCGAGGCAGGTGTTGATAATATTTACATTGATCATAAAGGGTTTCAAAAAGACTTCGCAAAACGACGTATAGAACATTTTAATCTGCTTTCCGTTCGCTTGGCTGAAAAAGCAGGCATTAGCATGTATGAAGTCAATCGCAAATCGCAATCTATAAAACCCATTACGATTGCGCAGAAAAATTACATTCCATTTAATGAGAAACCGCTAGAAATTATTGATGGCGCAGAAAAACTGGATTTAAGTACACGCGATCAATCCGAGAAGATGGCCTATTGTTTTGTAAATTTTAAAGGCAACACATTCAAAATGGTTTGCACGTCCCATCCGGCCATGGGATTTCGCAAAGCAAACGATTTGGAGGAGATAGAGCACCCCTCTACCAAATATTCCTATATCCAGGAAGCTGGAAACAGGTTGCTGATGAATATCGCCAGATCAGGATATAAAATTCTCCACGGAGAAATATTTATGAACGAAGTTCCAAATAGCAGGGAACTAGTAAATATGGTAGGGGCACGTATTAAAACCATTAATATTCTGCATAAAGACAGATCAAAGGATGATTTGGCATTTGCCGCTTTACAGCTTTTAGAAAGAAACAATATTCTAAAAGTCAGTGAATAAAATTTTTTTTAGAGGAAAAATACGCTATATTATTATTATGTCACACAGCTTTAAGATCTTTTTTGTAGCCACTCTTTTCATCTCGCTTTTCGTAAGTGAGGCAAATGCACAGTCAGAAATGTATGAAACGCGTCAATATTCGCTTAGCAGAGATAAAGTTTTTGACTTGCCTCCGCCTAGTGAAATCAAAAAAGAATTTTTACAAGAAATGGATCAGGTTCACAAAACCTGTAGCGCAGATTATAAAGACTCTGGTCATCGTGACTGTAAATGTTATGCCATGACGTTTCTAGAGCAACGTTTAAAATTGCAGAATGTACGACAAAGCATTATCACAACGGCTATTCATGGTGAATGTTTTGATCTGGAAAAAATGCAGGGATTTTACTTTGGCAAATGTGCCGGCAAAATTAAGCTGGAACTCTGTGATTGCAGATAGGAATGATCCGAATGAAATTTGCGATTGTTATGCGAAGAAAGTGCCCGAGATGTTAATGCGAACAAAAGTAATCAACACAAGAACATTGCAAATCGTCCAGAAAAAAGCGCATGCGGAATGCGGACTTTATTGAGACCAGAATTATAGATTATTGGTGACAATTAATAAATGCGATGTCGCTTTTGGTAAAATGGATTTCATATAAAAATCCTTCAACTCCGCATCCATCTTTAACATCATTTGCGCTCCCTTTAAATATCCCAAGCCGTTTAAAATTGGCACTGCGATAAATGCCAGCGTTTCCAAATTGGTTTGTGATTTAAAAGCCGTCATGACGTCTTCCAAAATTGATAGGGATTGCTCCGCTTCTTTATAATCTTTCAACGACGCTTTTAAATCAGTATAAAAATCATGAAAAGCCGCGCCCTTATCACGTAATATTTTTCTAAAAACCAGATCATTTGCCTGAATTCCGTTTGTACCTTCGTAAATCGGAAGAATACGCGCATCACGGTAATATTGCGCCGCGCCCGTTTCCTCTACAAAACCCATACCGCCGTGAACCTGCACACCGATTGAGGCAACCTCACACGCCATATCTGTGCACCATGATTTTACGATAGGTGTCATAAAGTCAACTCTGGTTTGTGCCGGCTGATCTCCTGCTCTGGCCTTATCCAGATTAACAGCAGCCTCATACGTCATAGCGCGTCCGGCTTCGGGTGAGCGCCTTCATTGTTAACAGCATTCTCTCAACATCCGGATGCGCCGATATGGGGACACGCTCCCCGCTTGTCAATCCTTTGCCCTGTACACGATCATCCGCAAAAGCCATGGCATGCTGTGTAGCACGCTCGGCTAATGCAACGCCCTGCAGGCCAACAGACAGCCGCGCATTATTCATCATGGTGAACATATATTTAAGACCGTGATTTGCTTCTCCTACCAGATAGCCTGTCGCGCCGCCATCATCACCGTACTGCATCGTACACGTCGGGGAGGCATGAATGCCCAGTTTATGTTCCAAACCCGTACATTTTACATCATTGCGCGTTCCATCTTCCAAAAATTTCGGAACGATGAAAAGTGAAATCCCTTTCACCCCTTCCGGTGCATCCGGCAATACGGGCGAGGACAAGATGGATAATATTCTCCGCCATGTCGTGCTCGCCGTAGGTAATATAAATCTTCTGCCCAAAAATCTTATATGTTCCGTCATCCTGAGGTTCGGCTTTGGATTTAACCGCCGCCAAGATCAGACCCCGCTTGTGGCTCGGTCAAGTTCATTGTTCCTGTCCACTCGCCTGAAATCAGTTTTGGCAAGATAATATTCTTTTTGCGCGTCAGTCCCATGTTCCAGAATAGCGTCCACAGCGCCCTGATTAAGAATCGGGCACAATCCAAACGAAAGATTCGCCCCTTGCCACATTTCCTGAATGGGAAATGCCAGCGACCACGGTAATTCCTGCCCGCCGAATTCTTCAGGAAACGGAACGGCGTTCAACCGCCCTGCGTATATTGTTTATATGCTTCTTTAAATCCGGGCGCAGTTGTGACCTCTGCGTCTTTAAGCTTGGCGCCGAATTGATCCCCGTCCCAATTAAGCGGAGCCAGTACGTCAGATGCCAATTTTGCGGCTTCCCCCAAAATGGCTTCAACCGTTTCACTATCTAAGTCCTCTGCCTGCGGCAGATCTCTAAAACCGACAACTTTTTCAAGGAGATATGCCATATCGGCAACGGGCGGGGTATATGTCATGAAGCGTCCTTATAATTCTTGGCATCATCTTTGCAATCTTAAAACTATAATATCATAGCAGATAACACTTAATAAAAATATTAGACGAGCATATGAACTTATCAAGCACACTTTTGAATGGAAATAACGCCCTTGCCGCAATGTCAAAGCAGGCGGGAAGTGATGTGACAAAGGCAATATATAGCGCCAGTGATAAAACAGGTATTGATTTTGGATACCTGATGAAACAAGCCAGCGTCGAGAGCAGCTTTGACATCGACGCGCAGGCAAAAACCAGTAGCGCACGTGGATTATACCAGTTTTTGAATAGCACATGGCTGGACATGGTGAACCGGCATGGTGAAAAATACGGCATTGATACAAACCAGAGCAAAACTACGCTTCTAAAGCTGCGTGACGACCCCGAACTGGCGGCAAACATGGCGGCAGAATTTGCAGGCGAAAATAAAGCCTACCTTGAGAAAACATGGGGAGGTGACGTTGGCGCAACTGAGCTTTATCTTGCCCACTTTATGGGTGCAGGCGGTGCAGCTTCATTTTTGAAAGCACGCGATGATAATCCGTTACAACCCCGCGGCAGAGCTATTCGAACGCGCCGCAAATGCGAATAAAAGCATATTCTTTGATCCGCAAACCAAACGCGCCAAGACATTAGAGGAAGTATATATGCGCTTTGATCAGAAATTTGAAGGCATTGAAACATCGCCACAAATTGCAGAATCACATGATCGTAATTCAACAATTCCACTTTATAGCTTCACAGAGAAATTAGAGACTTTTTCCCGCGACCTTGGCGATACACAACAAAATCTATTATCGCTTTTCTCTAATATGCCCACGAATAAGCAATGGCTGAAAGTCAGCAGCGTGGATTTCGCGACATTGATGAAAGTTATCTAGTTAATGCGTAGATATGGGTTTTCCGCATTGGTAATAATTCGTACAAAGTGAATACGGTTCATATCAGCATAAGGTTTCACAGACACAACATTATTCCTTACATCGCTCACAATACCGACAGGCAATCCCGCAGGATAAACGCCGCCAAGACCGGATGTTAAAAGGCTGTTCCCCTTTTTAAACTGCGTATCTTCAGGAAGATGTGTGAGGGAGGCTTGTTTGTCATTTGTACCTGCAACAATCGCATGCACGTTGCTATTCTCTATAACGACGGGAATACGCGCATTCAGGTCTGTGAGTAAAAGGACGCGGGCGCTGTTATTACCAAGCTCGACCACTTGCCCCAAAACACCCTCGCTACTTAAAACAGGCTGACCTTTCGCTAGCCCCTGCTCTGCGCCTGCCGCAATGATAAGGCTCTTTGCATAAGCGCTGGATGTATCAGATATCACGCGCGCTGTTGTATATTTTAGCTCTGGCGCGAGTTTTACATTTAGCAGAGACTCGAGCGCTTTATTCTCTACTTGTAAAGCAAGCGCCCGTTGATACCACTCACGCAAGCGAGTATTTTCATCCCCAAGGCGCACATTTTCGGCCTTAAGCGCCGCAAGACCCGTTGCATCGCCGATCATATTGGATGCCGTATCAAAAGGGCTTCGTACCAATGTCAGAACGGGTGAGAAAACATCACTCGCCGCCATTCGCGCGTTTGAAAGCAAATTAGGGCTCACAACTGAAAGAATGACAAGGATAGAAGAAACACATAAAAAAAAGATAGAACCGGGAATGATCGGCATATCCGAAAAGAATGCCGTTTGTGCCGTACTTTTAATTTGAGTTCGTTTCGCCAATGTTTTCCCCGAAAAGAATAAGTTAGACCATAACTATATTACAGGCATCTTAATATATTGGAAATTTCATGCAAGAATTGATTCGGCTTTTTATTAATAATTACCGATTAAAACCGACCGAAGGGCTGTTCGCTCTTCAAGAGTGTGTCCGGTTCCCAATGCCACACATGATAAAGGATCATCAGCAATGGTCACAGCCAGCCCCGTCGCATGGCGTAAAACCAGATCCAGATTAGTCAATAAAGCGCCCCCACCTGTCAGAACGATACCTTTATCAACAATATCAGCTGCCAATTCAGGCGGCGTATGCTCGAGGGCCACTTTCACAGCCTCTACGATTTGCCCTACAGGTTCGGCCAGGCTTTCCGCAATCTGACGTTCTGAAATTACAATCTCTTTTGGCACACCATTCATTAAATCGCGTCCGCGAATTTCCATCGATTCGACCTTCACCATCCGCAGGAGCGCAGGCCCTGCCAATTTCTTTTTTAATACGCTCTGCCGTACCTTCACCCGTCAGCAGATTATGCACGCGACGAATATAGGCAATAATGGCCTCATCCATTTTATCGCCGCCCACACGCACGGAACGTGCATAGACAATGCCGCCCAGTGAAATAACGGCCACTTCCGTCGTTCCACCACCAATATCAACAACCATTGATCCTGTCGGTTCAGTCACGGGCAAACCCGCTCCAATTGCCGCCGCCATAGGTTCTTCGATCAGATCCACCTCCGAAGCGCCTGCACTTTCCGCAGACTCCCGAATTGCGCGTTGCTCCACAGCGGTCGAGCCCGAAGGCACACAAATCACCATTTTCGGTGACACGAAAGACCGGCGGTTATGGACCTTACGAATAAAATGTTTAATCATCGCTTCGGTCACTTCGAAGTCGGCAATTACGCCATCACGCAACGGACGAATAGCAAAAATATTGCCCGGTGTGCGGCCCAGCATTTGCTTCGCCTCATTCCCCACTTTCAGAATTTCTTTCTTCCCACCAGTACGGACACGGCCACAACCGATGGTTCATTCAGAACAATTCCTTGATCCCGCACATACACAAGTGTATTTGCAGTTCCGAGGTCAATCGCCATATCGGCGGACATAAAGCCAAATAATTTTGAAAACATAGTTTATGATCTAGGTTTGATGTTGATAATAATAAGTAGCAGACTTCAACACATCATGCATCAGAGATTTTTAAAATCTCCTTAATAATACACAAGCTTTTATATGAAATATTGAAAAACTAAAAAAGCCCGCAAAAATACGGGCTATTACATCTTTTAGGTAAAAGGTAAAATTAACCTTGGCGTGCTTTGAAACGCTTATTAATTTTATTTATAACATATACGCGACCCTTGCGGCGCACAATGCGGCAATTACGATCACGGCTTTTTAATGTTTTTAAAGAGTTTGCAACTTTCATAGCTCTATTTCCCTTGGTATCCTTAACTTGAAGACCTTATATAGAAGAATTGCCAAGGCTATGTCAAGCCATATCCGCTAATAATTATCAGAATAAACGCCAAATGTGTAAAGTTGTGGGCTTCTTGGTCTAAACCGAACAACCACCAGAACATCGTATCTTTTACTGTCCAGCCGCCATTAAATGTAATATGCCCTTTTATACGGTCAATAACACTATGCACAATAAAATCAATTATAGCTAACCACCAATACCACGGTGCCAAAAGAAGCATTATAATCAGCGTTCCCGTTGCATGAATTGCCGTATGTGTAAAAAGCGCAGTGTAACCTTCACGTCCGGGCTTGCCTTTGCTCAGCGCCATCCAGTCACTTTGTAACAAAAAATCACAAACGAAATGCTTCAAACGAAATGCGATATACAAAAATAATATGTCTAAAAAACCCATGGGAACAAAAAACGAATAAACCTTGGCAAAAATTTGATTTAGGTTAAGATTAAAGTAAGAACTTATCTATACATTCTTTAGGGTATAGCGGTTTTTCAAAAAAATAAACATTTAATCAAAAAATTTACTCATGCTCCCTGACGTTTTATCAAAAAAACCAAGATCTTTTAATGTCGGTGAGTACGTCATGCGGCAGGGCGAGAGCGGCGAAACCGCCTATGTTATCGAAAGCGGACAAGTTGAAATTCTGATTAAAAAAGAAGACGGACGTACGCATAAATTCGGAACGCGCGGACCCGGTAGCATATCGGCGAGATGGCAATTATTGATAATCAACCCAGAACGGCAAGTGTTCGTGCCGTTGAACAATGTAAAGTTTTGGAAATTTCTCGTGAAGATTTTCACAGACGCCTCAGTACCAGTGATCCTGTGCTTCAAACGATTATGCAGGTTATTTTAACACGTTACCGCGATACACTAGCGCGCATAGACCGAGATTAGCGATAAGAGCGGCTTTCCTTCCCCAGAAGAGGCGGAGCGAGAAGTAGCATTAGAAAATGACGCTGTAGAAACAATTAAAGTGGCCAATGAATTCCGCGAAGCATTGGAAAATAACGAACTGGCACTTCATTATCAGCCTTTGATCGATATGAAGACTAACGATATTGTCGGCTTTGAAGCTTTAATGCGCTGGGAACATCCTGAGCGTGGTTTTATTTCCCCAGGAGTATTTATTCCCATTGCGGAAGAAACTGGTTTGATTGTCAGCGCCAGTGTCTGGGCATTAAATGAGTCCTGCAAAGCATTAAAAAGAATTGAAAGTAAGTCAGGCTGGAAAGACTTTTTAACGATGAGTGTCAATTTCTCCAGCACGGATTTCGCGTCTGAAGATTTTGTTGATACGGTTTATAATACCCTGAGTGCTACCGATGTCGCGCCCAATCAACTAACCCTTGAAATTACAGAGCGCATTTTGATGCAACAACCGGAAACGGCGAAGAAAACGTTAGAGATGTGCCGTGAAGCAGGTATGCATATTGCCATTGATGACTTTGGTACGGGCTATTCCTCCCTCAGCTACCTACACTCTTTCCCGATAGATATTTTGAAAATAGACCGCAGTTTTGTCGTCGATATGTTTAAAAATGAAAAAAACATCGAGCTTATCCGCTCCATCATCGGTCTTGGCAAAAACTTGAATATGAGCATTGTTGCGGAAGGCGTAGAAAATAAAGAAGAAGTGGATACGCTGAAATATCTGGGTTGCGACAAAGCACAGGGTTTTTACTATGCGAAGCCCCTACCTGAAGATGAGGTTGTTAAACTGCTAAAATCATGGGACAATTCAAAGGTATAGATAAAATTTTATCAATTGATTACTTCATATTAACTAAATTTACCATAAAATTGTAGATAACTTTTTTATAAGAGTATTGAAATACACGATACATATTTAGGGATACAGGGGATTAACAATGGCCATTACAGATTTTTCACAAAATCACTCAGATCAAAATCAGATAAGCGTACTTGATGGATCGCCAAAACACATTACGTATAGAGAATAGTGAGTTTATATCAAATTCGGATTTGTCGCGTGACGGTTTCGACCTGGTACTGACATTGGAAAATGGTGACACACTTATTATTGAAGAATATTTTTCTTCTGACACGCCCCCTACTCTTATATCCGAAACAGGATCTGCATTAACACCGCAACTGGTGGATTCTTTTGTTCAGGGAAACCAGTTTGCACAAGCAACAACAGGAACAGACGTCAGTCCCGTTGGTGCTGTAAAAGAATTATCGGGCGACGCCACTGTGACACGCACGAACGGCACAGTCGAAACAATAACACTTGGCACACCAATATATGAAGGCGACATCATTGAAACAAACGCCGAGGGTGCGGTTAACATTATCTTCATAAAGAAGACCGAATTACTTGCCATTTCTGAAGATGCACGCCTTGCCATTGATGAATATGTATTCGATCCAAGCACTTCCGAGGGATCAAGCAGCTTTTCTGTATTGAAAGGCGTCTTTGTTTTTACAAGCGGTGAAATCGGGCGCGATGATCCGGATGATGTCGAAATTGAAACACCAGTGGGCTCGATCGGAATTCGCGGAACGATTATCGCGGGTAAAATTGACCCTGACGGTGTAGAAAATGAAATTACTGTGGTAGAGGGCGCAATCGTCATTCGTAACGCGGCGGGTGAAACAACGTTATCAAACCAATTTGAAACTGTTCAATTATCCGGTTATGAAAGCGAAATTGTTAATATTGGTCAAATTGACAGCACGCAAATCAACCAGAAATTCGGCTCTGTCAGCGGTGTATCAGGTTCTTTATTTAGCGCTATTAACGAAACAGGCACCACAAGAGGGCAATAACGGCGGAACCAAATATACAGGAAGACCCCGCAGCTGAAACATCAGGCGAGGGCCAATCTGCTGAAGAGAAATCGATGAAAGATGCCACACAGGAGAACTTAAACGAAGAAGCAGCTTTGGACACAGTTCAATCCGTTGAAGATAATGGTCCTGAACTTCTTCAAAACGATGTGTTGAACCTTGAAACTGTTCAGACTGGCCTAGAGACAAAGTTTGGTAGTGAAAGAACAGTAGATACGGCTGCAGGTAATAAAAGCTTGAAGAACCAGTTATTTCAAAAAGCGGAACAACCAGTAATTCAAATAGCAATACAGTTGAAAACCAAATATCTCTCGGGCAAGAAACACGCAGTCTTAGTGATCCGTTCATCCCTAAGACAGATGTTATTAATCCAATTGATACTTCGAATACATCTCCAACAGGCTTCAGTTTGAATAATGAATCAATACTTCGCAAACACGTGGCTTTAGTATCTCGGCGACCCCTGATACACC
>CAVPYZ010000001.1:0-554392 GCA_963710165.1 uncultured Alphaproteobacteria bacterium | reverse complement strand
TAAGTCTAGCGTGTCTACCAATTCCACCACGCCCGCATAAATTTGTTGCTGAGCACCCCGTACTCCTTTTTCTTCGTTGGGGTGCAAATATAAACATTAGTTTGAATAATCAAATACCATTAAAGGCAAAAATATAGTATCACATTTTGTATTTTTGAAGTGATCTTAAAAAAATTTTTAATGCAAGATATCAAACCATATATACTTAAACATAAAAACCGTTTCCTTTCTGAACTAATAGAACTTCTTAAAATCCCTTCTGTAAGTGCCGATCCAACTTTTAAGAACCATGTTTTCAAAGCGGCAGATGTTATTAAGGAAAGTCTTGAAAAAGCAGGCTGTGATCATGTCGAAATCTGCAAAACTGACAGATTTCCAATCGTTTACGGCGAAAAAATAATTGATAAAAAACTCCCCACCATTTTGGTGTACGGGCATTACGATGTTCAACCGGCAGATCCCGTTGAGCTTTGGCATTCGCCACCTTTTGAACCCGTCATCAAAAAAACAGACATCCATCCCGAAGGCGCCATCTTTGCCCGTGGTGCTTGTGATGATAAAGGACAAATGTATATGCATGTTAAGGCTATGGAACTGATGACCAAAACCAATCAACTGCCCTGTAATGTCAAGTTTATGATTGAGGGCGAGGAAGAGGTTGGTAGCGTTAATCTCTCAACTTTCGTCAAAAACAATATGGATAAATTGAAAAATGATGTCATCTTGATTTCAGATACCGGTATGATTGCCAAAGATGTCCCTTCAATAACTACTGGCCTTCGGGGAATGAGCTATGTGGAGGTAGAGGTGACTGGTCCAAACCGTGATTTACATTCAGGACTTTACGGTGGTGCGGTTGCGAATCCTATCAATATACTTGCAAAAATGATTGCCTCTCTACACGATGAAAACAATCATATTACAATTCCTGGGTTTTATGATAAGGTTGAAGAACTATCCCTCGAAGAACGTGCACAAATGGCAAAAGCGCCTTTTAATCTGGAAAACTATAAAAAATCCTTAGATATCAAAGCTGTTTATGGCGAGAAAGGTTACACTACCAATGAACGTAATTCCATAAGACCTACGCTTGATGTCAATGGGATCTGGGGCGGCTACATCGGCAAAGGTGCAAAAACTGTCATCCCCAGTAAGGCGCATGCAAAAATATCAATGCGCCTCGTACCCAACCAAGATTGGCATGAAATCACCAAACTTTTTAAAGTACACTTTGAAAATATTGCACCAAAAGGAGTTAAAGTAAAAGTCAATCCGCACCACGGCGGACAAGGATACGTCACCCCCATAGATAGTCTTGGGTATCAAGCGGCATCGAAAGCATATGAGGAAAGTTTTGGAAAAACTCCAATCCCTCAGAGAAGCGGCGGCAGTATTCCCATTGTCTCACTTTTTGAGGAACAACTCCATAGTAAGACCATATTAATGGGCTTCGGGCTAGATAGCGATGCCATACATTCTCCAAACGAGCATTTTGGTGTCTGGAATTATTTAAAGGGAATTGAAACCATTCCTTTATTCTATAAATATTTTACCAACTTATACGGGAAATAAAAATTTGAGAACTTATCTAGCTTTATGCGTTCTTGTCAGTACGTATCTTATATCGTAAACCTGAACTGCGTGCGTCGATCTAATAAGAACCCTACCACCATTAGTTTCCCAAGTCCCTAAAGTATAAGCGTTAAATGAGCTTAAATAATAATGCTCTTGATTCTGTCCCCGAGTAAGCACGAAGTCCCGTGTATATATTTCACCAACAGTGCCTCCTATATCAATACCTAAGGTAACTCGTGTATCATTATTCGTTGTCGGTCGTAATTTAAATTCTATAGTTACATTAAGTCCATCACCATTTCTTCCTGTAATCGTCTGGTTTGCGGTGTCATAAAACGTATTAATGTCAATTGGTTTTTGAGAATCTACGGTATTTCCTGCATTGTTTGGCATAAAGTACAATGTGTTAGCAGCAACATTTCCTGGAGCTGCTGAAGTAAATTGCGTGTCTGCATAATCAGCCCAGCCTGTATAATCGCTACTAGATTTAGAACTAGTTATTTTAGCCCATTCAAATCCGTCCCAGAAGTAAAAGCCAGGTTGGACATCACTAGTTGAATTTGTGTTGTAAACCATTAATCCTTCGTAACTACTATCTAGAGTAGTCGATCCTAAAGTATCATCGTTCGTGCCATCCATTGACACTCGGTTAATCAAAACGCCAGAATCAGAGCCGTCTATTTGCAGAGATGTTGCTGGAAGCGGGCTCTCAGTATTAATGCCAACTTGAGAATTTAATACAGCGCTAAACAGCGTAAAAAAACAAATAAATATTGAATATTTCATTTTAAAAAGATTTGGGGATTGAGCATATATAGGGTTCAAAGGTACATTTTAACGATTAAAAAACAAATTTTGTAGGTTAAAAAAAATTATTATCTCGCTTGTAGAAATAATGAAACATAATTATGGAATATTTGCTTCAAACCATTTTTTATTCTACATTTGTAGAGTACATTCTAAAAACGTAGAGCAATGCAACTATCAAATTCCGAAGAACAACTTATGCAATACCTCTGGAAACGGGAAAAAGCCTTTATGAAAGATTTACTCATGGCTTATCCCGAACCAAAACCGGCAACAACCACCGTCGCGACCTTATTAAAACGAATGATCAATAAGGGATATGTAGCCTATACACTTTTCGGAAAATCTCGTGAATATTATCCCTTAGTTAAAAAGAAAGATTATTTCTCCAAGCATGTTAATACGCTTATCAAAACATTCTTTAATGATAGTGCGAGTCAATTTGCTTCTTTTTTTACACAGGAAACCGACCTGACAAAAGCCGAATTGGAAGATTTGAAAACGTTAATTGATCAAGAGATAAAAAATAAGTAGTCATGTTTATCTACCTCCTAAAATTTAGTGCCTGTCTCGCCATATTTATGGCATTCTATAAAATATGCTTAGAGCGTTCTAGTCTCCATAAATTTAAACGTTTTTTCTTATTGGGCAGTTTAGTTTTGGCGCTCGCTATTCCTGCTCTTACCTTCAAAGAGTATGTAGAAACCCTTGCAACCACCAGCTTTGAAATGACAGAAACCATTACTGTTAATGAAGCTGCTGAAGCTTCCGCAAAAGTAGAAATCGATTACCTCCCAATTATTCTATGGAGTATATATGCGATTGGCATTATCATCTTTCTTCTAAAATTTTGCTTTAATCTTTATAAGATTATCAACAGAATAAGGAAACACCCACACCATCTCTCACAGTCCTTTATCCATGTTTTGGTCGCTAATTTATCGATGCCTCATACCTTTTTCAGCTACATCTTCTTAAATAAGCACCAATTTGAAGCCAACACGATTCCTGCGGAAATTTTAATACACGAGCAGACGCACGCTAGACAGCAACATAGCATTGACGTGCTTATTATTGAATTGCTACAGATCGCATTCTGGTTCAATCCGCTTATTTATTTATTAAAGCGGGATATTAAACTTAATCATGAATTTTTGGCAGACCATGCTGTTTTACAGACTGGGACACAGCCATCAACCTATCAACACTTATTATTGGCATTCTCATCAAATGCCGCCAAATCAATCCCGATAGATATCGGGATGGCAAATGCAATTTATTATTCATCCACCCGTCATGCCAAAGACGTGATCAAAAAACGATTTACAGTTATGAAAACACGCACTTCAAAATCAAAAACATGGCTAATGACCCTATTCATTCTGCCATTAATCGCACTTCTCTTTTACAGCTTTGCCGAAAGGGAGTACGTTGAGAAAAACACAGATGAAAATCTGTTTTTAGTGACTGCCGAAATCAAAGGAAACACCATAGAACTTAAATGTGAAAGTGGCTGCAGATGGAGCCAAATAGAAATTGAACGTGAAGGAAAAGCTCAAATCATAAATGACTTTGGCTTTTCTGAAGGTAATACACTCCAAACAGATATTTTTACATTTTCAGTATCACAAATAGGATCTGAAATAACGCTTAAAGGACTAAAGGGAACTATTTGGAACAACTTGAGATTTTCATTGGCAGAGAATAAAAAACAGGCCTTTAATCAGTTTGGTATTGTAGATACCCTTGAAATTAAAGAAAGAAGAAAAATAGCTTATGAAGGTAAAGTAATAAGTATTCGCGCCGTTAATGATAAATTGACTATCAATCAGAATGCCTCAAAGTTGGATACCTATAAAAATGATTTCAATGCTTACACAAAAGATTGGAAACGAAATGACTTTAAAAATACAGAGATTGATTTAGAGATCAAAAATTGTTCACAGGACTTCCTAAATAGATTAGATGCTGAATTCAGAAAAACCAATTACTTCTTAATCAAATTACAAGGCCATCCAGAAACTGTAAATCAGTATTTTAAAAATATGGTTTCCAATGAAAGTTCAGCTCAACAAATAGCAACAGAAAAACAAATATCAGATTTCAACGCTTGGGCCAAACGATTAAACAAAAGCGAAAATAAAATAATCAGACTAAATGAATTAAATAAATATCTGGCTATTTACGATATAATGACTGAAGAGCAGAAAAAATTAGCCGAAGCTTTCCCACAAATACCACCGCCACCGCCACCGCCACCGCCTTCAGAGCCGTCGTCATCTAAAAGTGGAAAAATAAAAACGCTACATCAGATAATAGAGGAAACTCCCGTAGGCGTTGAATCTGGATACAAATTATTAGAAAATGGCGAGACCCATTACTATATTATTTCAAATAATAAAAAAACCTACTATAACCGAGACGGCTATATAACAGACGATAAAGGAAAGGTACTGCCGCCTCCACCTCCACACTAGATAACAAGTTGGCAATTGATGTTATAAAATTAGCATCTTCTTTTGTAAATTTACGTTTACTTTTAGAATGAACACCTAAAACACCAAAAGATGGATTGCTGTGATTAATCGGGCAGCTAATACCGCTTTTAATATTATGATCCTGCAGAAGCTCGGGCGCTGAAAAACGCATTTCTGAATCCAAATCCTGAACAATCACAGCGTCTTTAGATAAAAACGTATAACCACCCTGCGATGTTTTATCATTTGGAACTGTCGCTTTTCCAACCAGACTTTCCTGCCACCCTATGCCAGAAGCTAAAAGAAAGTTATCGTCCTTCGGTTGGTATTGTAAAACTTTACAAAACTCTGCATTTAGAACGTGAGCAACCTGTCTGACCGTTTGATCCATCAGACCTTGGAAGTCAATATCACTAAGAGCCAGCAAGCCTAGTTTCGCAACGGCAGCTTGTTGCAATTCTCTTATCTCGGCTCTTTGCGTCAGCTCTTTCAGTTCTGTGATTTCTTGGAACACAAGAACGATGCCTTGAACGCGCAAATCCTCTGTTCGGTAAGGCGTGACTTTCCGAATAAACCACCTGTCATCCAAACTTTTCACTTCTTTTGTGACCGGTTGGAAGGTTTTTAAAACTTGCTGACATTCCTCACATAGCGTCCCGTCAATAAGATCCCGACCAATATTTGAAATAGGCCGCTCAACATCGTATGGACCAACTTTTAATAACAATTCGGCGGCGGGTGTATAGCGTTGAATTTTCAAATCCGTATCTAAAAAGATAGTCGGTAGGTCTGTACTTTCGAAAAAGTTTTCGACATCATCATGTGCTTGTTGCAATTGCCCGATTTTTTCTTTGAGTTGAGCATTAACTGTTGATAATTCTTCATTGAGAGAGCGAAGTTCTTCCGATGAAGCTTCTAGTTCTTCATTTGCGGACTGCAATTCCTCATTTGTTGACAACGATTCTTCATGTGATGCTTTTAGCTCTTCACTGCTTGTTTCTAATTCTTCAATCGTGTTTTGCAACTCTTGCTTTGTTTCAACAAGCTCTTGCTCCAGATTATTGCGTGCGGCGTGTTCATCTATATCTGTTACTGTTTCTTTTTGAGAAAGGCTCAAATCATCTTCTTCAAAAAAGACAATTCCCATTGCGTCACCATCAGTAAAGTCCTGATCTGGAAGCATAGAAATTTCTACTCTTACGTATGATTGCTGCGATGTTTCTTTATCATCATTATCTGCAGGCGCGCGAAAAGTAACAGGTTCCTTACCTTTCTTGACTTTGTAAAGAGCACTTCTAAGGCGTGAGCGTAAAGACGGAATGACCAATTGTGTAATAAACTGACTTGGCTCTCCTGTCGGGATCGACATATATTTTTTCCAATCTCCATGATTATAGAGAATTTGACCTTCTTCATTCACAATGACTGTCGGTGATAAAAACGCATTTAAAATAGACCGACGCATTTTATCACTGCGTGATAATGTTCTACTTTCTTCTGATGTTTCTTTATTCTTACGTTTTTTGAATGGGGACCTTGCTTCATATATAGGGGGGAGCGAACCCATAAGTGCTTTTTTGCTATCGCTGCCTGCAATTTTTTTGTAAAAGCGCCATTTCTTTGATATTGTTTTGAACCACTCTCCTCTGTTTCCTAAAGTCTCGGAACTGCCTAAAAAAAGATAAGCATCATCTTCAAGCGCAAAATAAAACGAATTTAGCGCTTTTTCTTGCATTTCCTTTTTTAGATATATCAACAAATTACGACAAGAAATCAGATGCATGTGGTTGAAGGGCGGGTCTGATACTATATTTTGGACAGCAAAAGAGATCAGATCACGTACTTTGTTTTGAACTTTATAATGAGGTGCATTTTCAGCCTTTATAAAATATTTTTGTAAATATTTTTCGGGAATTTCGCCTGCAATACTTTCCGGATATTGTCCTTTGCGGGCAATACTAATTGCATGTTCGTCAACATCAGTTGCGAAAATCTTTATATGATTTCTACGTCGTTTTTTTCCTAAAGACTCCAACAGCAATATTGCAATAGAATACGCTTCTTCCCCTGTGGCGCACCCAGGAATCCAGACACGTATATCTTCAGTTGGTTTAACCTGTTCCAAGATGGACGGAATGACTTTTTTCTCTAGAATTTCAAACGCTTCTGGGTCTCGGAAAAAATCTGTGACATTGATCATTAAGTCACTAGTCAAAAGTTTGCGCTCATCTTGATTTTTGCGAAGGACGTCCAAATATGATTTGTAAGTGTCTGAGCCGATAAGTCCCATTCTTCTGGCGATTCGTCTTTGCACAGTCGTCGGTTTGTACTGACGTAAATTAAAATCTTCGTGCGTTTTTAAAATTGATGAAATTTCCTCTAAACTCTCGTCAGCAGTTGAATTAGAACTATCATCTTGATCGCTTATTGAAAGAGGATTGCTAGCATACTGGTCTAGCAAATCTTGCATTTCTTCGACGGCGACAACTTTATCAACGACTTTCGCTTCCATTGCACTAAGCGGCATGCTCTCATGCTCGGCGGAGTCGGGGTCTTGAACAATGGCTAGGCCGCCAGATGCTTGAATAGCGCGCAAACCTGCTGTTCCATCACTTCCTGATCCTGAAAGGACAATTCCGGCGCATTTATCACCATATTCAGCAGCTAATGAACGAAAAAAATAATCAATTGTTTTACGTGCGCCGCGTGCTTGCGGTGGTCTTGTTAATTTTATTTTATTTTTTGATACTTCTAAGTGCGCATCAGGAGGAATCACATATATATGACCAGCATCAATTATTTCATTATTTTTTGCTTCGCTGACTTTTATGGGGCTATCTTTTTCTAAGATTTCACTCAGCATACTTTCATGTGACGGATCCAAATGCTGAATGATAATATAAGCCATCTCAGTTTTTCTTGGGACGCTTTTCACAAATGATTTTAATGCGGCAAGACCACCAGCAGAAGCGCCTATACCTACAATTAAAGACGGAAATTTATTTTTCTTCTCAGCCATTCGCTTACCTTATGTGTCTTAAGCAAGAATTACAATGAAAAGACAGACGCGTCGAAATTTTATATCAAACTGCTTTTAATGTTTCTATATAGTCAAAACTTTTACGAAGGGTAAAAAATTCTTGCCATAGAACTTCTTTTGTTTCTGTTCTTATATCACTTTTTTCTAGTGCTTTTCTTAAAGATTTTAGACAGCAATTCTCTGCTTTTTTCAAATTATCAATTAAAACTTTATCTACATCATTATTGATATAATTCAACAAATGCATCCAAAGCTTTTTGCTTTGATCTGTAACATTATGAAACGCACTTGGCTTACTTCCATCTGCATGCATGTGATCTTCTAAATTTATAACTACGGTTTTATGAAGGACTTCTAAATCACTGAAACAATATTCTATTCGTTCAATTTCTACTTTTTCCTGAGCTTCTTTGTAAAATTTACATGCATCTTTGTTAATCTCAATTAATTTGCTCAGCTCTTTATTTTCGTTATGTGTCACTTATATCTCCATGTCGGTTTTTTATTTATATTTCTAACGCGCTTTGATCTCAAATGTTCCATGTATGCTAAGATAAAAATGAAGAACAAACTGCTACAAAAAAGAAACAATTTTTAGAATATAAGAAACAAATAAGTCATTTTCAGGAAACAAATTAGCTGTAATTTTCTTAAATATTAAATGAAAAGGAAAAACGTAATGTTTGCTGTCCCTCAAGAAGTTAAAGGCTTTCCACACCCCTCAATTAAAAATATCTTTTTAAAAGAAGAGCTAACATCTGAGTTACATTCGCATAAAACCCTGATTGTAGAAACAACTCAGTCTGATCCAGATGATAACCCTCAAGCTGCTGATGGGCATGTCATTGAAATTCTAAATGAGCTTCAAGATATGAACAAACAAATACAACAAAAAGTTGGTTTTTACGATCATGTTGAAATTCGAATAGATTGAATTCTAAATTTTCGAAATTCTAAGGCCGTAAATTTTTGATCAGATAATATCATGCAATACAAACGCATCGCTCTTACTAGGTGAACAGCTTTTATAAGGTGTTGCACTTAAAATATAAGCGAGCTCGATATAAAGTTGCGAAAAATATAGTATTCGCTATTTGAAATTATTCTTATATTTAGCAGGAGAATTATTAAAAAGAATAATTACATCCTGATAATATTTCGTTCGTAATGTATCAATTACGGTGAGCCATTTATTTTTCAATTTCCATTTCTAATTTATCGGCAACTGCGTTGGGTGAGCCTGTTTTGCGTGCAATCAGGCTGTATGCAACCGGGACGATGAATAGCGTGAAAATAGTTGCCGCCAGAACACCGAACAAAACAACAATGCCGATAGAAATTCTGGTTTCAGCCCCAGCGCCGCTGGTTAAAATGAGAGGAATTGCGCCGGCAATTGTCGTAAGCCCTGTCATCAGGATCGGACGAAAACGGACTTCTGCGGCTTGGATGATTGATTTGGAGAACCGTACGCCCTCATCACGCAGCTGATTGGCGAATTCCACAATCAGGATACCATTCTTCGCAGCCAACCCGACCAGCATGATCAGTCCGATTTGCGAATAGATGTTCAGGCTACCCCCTGTTATATATAGCCCAAGTAGCCCGCCGCCTGTGGCAAGAGGAACAGTCAGCATAATAACGAATGGGTGTACATAGCTTTCAAACTGTGCCGCCAGTACCAAAAATACAATCGCCAGACCAAGAATAAAGACAAATATGATCGAATTACCGGAGGTTATAAAATCGCGGCTTTGCCCCTTGTAATCAATCACCGCTTCTTCAGGCAGATGTTCTCTGACAAGTGTCTCCAGATGCTCTAACGCCTCGCCAAGTGCATAGCCGTCTTTCAAGTTTGCATCCAGTGTAATTGCACGAATACGATTATATCGAGACAAAGTTTCCGCCGCGCCGTACTCACTGATGCTCACTAGATTAGAAAGCGGGATTAATTGACCTGTGCGATCTGAACGGACATAAATGCTTTCAATATCACTAAAAGATGTTTGCACACTACGCTCCCCTTCCAATACGACATCATACTCCTCTCCGTTTTCGAGGTAGGTTGTCACATTTCGCCCGCCCATCAGGGTTTCCAGTGTGCGCCCGATGTCTTCAATACTAACCCCCAGATCGGCTGCGCGCGTATAATCGACTTTGAAATCTAGTTGCGGACGCGTTTCTTTATAATCGCTGTCTAGCCCTTCAAAGCCCGGATTATTTTCCTCGATTTTTTCCAGAAGAATGTCACGCCACTCTGCTAGTTCTTCATAAGTGGAACCGCCCAGAACGAACTGGACCGGTTTTCCTGTTCCACCGCCTAGCCCCTGACGCATATTCGGGAACGCTCGTACGCCCGGTAGAGCAGATAATTTGCCGCGCACTTCGTCCATAATCGTAAAGGCGGAACGACGCTTAGCCCAGTCATCCAGAATGATAATAACAAAGCCGCTATTAAAATTCTCAATATTGCCAAAACCGCGGGGGGCACGAATGAGAAGGCGCTTGAACTCGCCACTATCAACATAAGGCATTAGCATCGTTTCAATTTCATCCATATATTCTTCGATGTAATTAAAGCTCGCCCCTTCCGGTGCGCTAACAAAAACAAAAAAGGCGCCGCGATCTTCTTTTGGGGTAAATTCCTGTGTGACGTTAGGGTAGAGCCACGCCGTGCCGCCTAACATAATCATAAAAGCAACAACCATAACAAGCGGATAGCGTAAGCACCAGACAAGGCCTTTCATGTACCCGCGTCTCAAAAACGTAAAAAAACGTTCTATTTTTTCAAGCACAGCATTCGACTTTTTGTCTTCAACTTCTGATTTTTTGAGAAGTTTTGACGCCATAACAGGAACAAGTGTCAGGGCAACAATGGATGAAAACGCAACGGCGGCGGCAATGGTCAGGGCGAATTCGGTGAATAAACGCCCGATATCGCCTTCTAAAAATGTGATCGGCACAAAGACAGCAATTAACACAAGTGTTGTTGCGACAACCGCAAAGCCAACCTGTCTTGCCCCCTTATATGCTGCGACCAAGGGTGTTTCCCCCTTTTCCTGAATGCGCCGGACGATATTTTCCAGCATCACAATCGCGTCATCAACCACTAGTCCAATTGCCAGTACCAATGCCAAAAGGGTTAAAAGATTAATGGAAAAACCAAGCGCGTAAATCACGATAAAGGACGCAATAATGGATACAGGAACTGTTAATGCAGGAATGAGCATAGCGCGGAGGCTTCCCAGAAAAGCATAAATCACCAAAACAACACAGCCGATAGCAATGAAAAGAGTTTTATACACTTCTGAGATTGAGGCTTTGATAAATACCGCGGCGTCATAGCTTTGTGATATTGCCATTCCCTCTGGCAGGTTTTTTTCAAGCTTTGCTGTTAACCTTTTTGTTGCATCGGAAACATCAATTGTATTCGCAGTTGATTGCTTGATAACGCCAATTCCCACCATTGGCACACCATTACCGCGAAACATGATGCGGTCTTCTTCAACGCCTTTTTCAACGCGTGCTACATCGCCCAAACGTACAAGGTAACCGTCATCACCACGCCCCAGAACAAGTTTTGCGAAATCAGCAGGATTTTCAAAATTACGCTCGACACGCGCTTTAAAAATACGTTCATCTGATTGTAAGCTGCCCGCAGGAAGTTCGACATTTTCGGATCGAAGTGCCTGTTCGACATCGGTTGCGGTCAGTCCGCGCGCGGCTAAAGCCTGACGATCCAGCCAGATACGCATGGCATAGCGCAGTCCGCCGCCAACACGAATACGTGCAACACCGTCGAGTGCTGAATACTGATCCACCAAAAAACGCTCCGCATAATCGGTCAATTCAGGAACGCTCATCCGGTCACTCGACAGGTTCTGCCAGATAATCACATCGTCATTACTATCCACTTTCTGAACCTCAGGCGGTTCAGCCTCATCAGGTAAATTATCCTGAATACCCGAAATTCGGTCACGCACATCATTTGCGGCTTCATTAACATCACGGTTCACAGAAAATTCGATTGTGACGCTGGATTCGCCGTCTTGTGAGGAGGATTCGACGAATTCGATGCCCTCAACACCTGCGATGCGTTCTTCGATAAGTTCTGTTACACGTGTTTCGACAATGTTTGCCGGTGCGCCGGGATATTCGACTTCAACTGTTACAATGGGCGGGTCAATGTCGGGATATTCGCGCAGAGATAACCTGTCAAAGGACACAAGCCCAAAGGCAATCAAAAGGAGCGAAATTACGCTGGCAAAGACGGGGCGTTTAACCGATATGTCTGAAATGATCATTGTGCAACAGCCTCTTGACTAGAGTCTTTTTGCTGGAGCAATTCCGATAATGGCTCATTGCCCTTTTGTGTCGCGATAATGTCTAAATTTGCGCCGGGTCTTACGCGTAATGTGCCATGCGATACGATTTTCTCGCCGCTTTGCAAACCTGATAGGACTTCAACCTCACCAAATTGGCGGGTGCCGATTTCGATCTTTCTTTTTTCAGCCGACGTTTTTCCTGATGACGCTGTCACGACCAATACATAGGTATCAGCGGCATTTGAAATAAGGGTTTCTTCCGGTATTACAAGCGCCTGACGCGGGTTTTTTTGTAATACAACCTGCATTAACAATCCGGGTTTTAACAAACCATCAGCATTATCAAGCAGGGCGCGCGCTTGTATAGATCGTGTGACAGGGTCTATACGGCTATCAATACTTGCGATTTGACCTTCGAATATTTTATCGGGGTAGGCTTCTGTTTTCGCCTTAATCACAACACCTTTTTTCAGGCTGGATAGAAAAACTTCCGGCACAGAAAAATCAAGTTTCATAACAGAGTCATCATCAATTGTTGTAATCATTGATCCGGGTTGCGCCAATGCCCCGACGCTGATATTGCGAAGTCCAAGAATACCATCATAGGGCGCTTTTATAATGCGTTGATCTATACGGGATTGAATGGCATCTACCCGTGCCTGCGCGGCGGCGGCTTCACGTCTGTTTTCATCCAGAACGGACGCTGATGCGGCGCCGCTTTTGATAAGGGGGGATAAACGTTTAACCTGCGCTTGAGCTTCACGCAGGAAAGATTTCTGCTCTGCCAGTTCGGCAAGCTCTTCTGCGGCGTCCATTTCAACCAGAATATCACCTTGCTTAACGCGCTGGTTATCTTCAAATAAGACTTTTGTGACCAGTTCTGTCACAGAAGATGCCAGATCAACGCTTTCATTAGCCTTTAATGTTCCGATCGCCTCGACTTCATCCGCAAAGTCTATCCGCTCAACAGATGTCACGACAACAGGTGTCGCAGGCGGTGGCCCGTCTTGTGCGTGCGCCGTAACTGGGAATGAAAGCAATCCAAAACATAATACTGCTTTAATAATTCTCATCAATGTTTCCTTTATCTATAGACATATTCGCGATGGTTGGCGCGCCGATTGCACGGAATAGTTCGATGCGAATATTAATTAAATTCAGTTGTTCGGTAATAATATTACGCTCCACTGCGCGCAGTTCCTGTAGGGCATTAATGACAGGTAAATAATCATCTATGCCTTGTGTATAGCGCTCCTCTGATGCATTAACTGTTCTTTGTAAAATGCTTTCCTGCATTTGCAGTTTTGTCAAAAACTCTCTCTGCTTTTGTTCACGGATGAGTGCGTTTTCAACATCTTCAACGGCAGTTAGGAATAATTGTGTAAAGGATGCCAAACGCTGTTCGTACAATGCTTCATTCCGTGCCACTTCTGCCTTACGGCGCCCCCAGTCCAATAAAGGCGCAACAAATATTCCCGTTAATATACCGACAGGCCCTGTATAGTTTGCATTATCGGAAAAAGCATATGCGCCATTGAGTGTTATTTGAGGTAGCCTATCTGCAATAGCTGCCGCAATATCGGCATCGGCGGCAATCAATTCAGCCTGTGCAGCGCGTAGATCGGGGCGATTTAAAAGTAATGCCGCCGGAACGGATATAGACGGCAAGTCCCTTGCAAAAGATAATGTTTCCGAAGATGATATCTGGTTTTTGCTATCTGGCACTTGCCCGATCAGAACGTCTATTCTGTTCTCAAATACAGCCAAATCCGATTGTGCGAGCGGGACAAGTGTTTCGCTATCCGCCACGCGTGCTTTTTGTTGTAGAACATCAACAGATGTACCTACGCCGCTATCCAGCCTGAGTTGAAGCAGTTCTAGTAAATTCTTATCCAGTTCTAACTGCTCTTCTAATAGATCAAGTCGTTGATGTGCCGCCACCGCGCCAAAATAGGCATTTGCAACTTCGGCACTAAGAGAAAGTTTTAGAGCTTCTACATCTTCGAGGCGCGCAAGCACTTCTAGCCTGTCAGCTTGTGTTGCGAAACCGATACGATTCCAGACATCCACTTCCCATGAAAGGGCGACCCCTGCTTCCAGATTACCGCGTTGTTGATCGCCATCTTGCCAATTCACAGAGCTATCAGCGCGTGCATCCAATTGTGGCAAGCGAAAAGAATTTGTTTGACGCGCAACGGCTTTGGCTTGTTTCAGAACCGCAACGCTCTCTGCCAGAGTATAATTTTGTGATAGCGCCTGATTAATCAGGTTGGATAAACCCTCTCTTTCAAAACTGTTCCACCATGGTGTTTGTAATGATGCTTTTTGGTTATCGATCATTCCATCGATAGAAAAAGATGATGGTGGCCTGATATTAGGCTGGGGCGTCTCATTTATTTGATAGCTTGTACATGCGGATAACATCAGCAGAACAGAAAAAAGGCAGCCCTTAAAAATAACATATGGGATTTGTTTTAGGGTCAATGCATTCTCTTTCTAGATATCTGTAATATAATTAGATTGAACTGTGACTATATCTATTATCTATTTTTAATTTATACGCAGACCGCTATGAATACGATCTAAATTAATTTTTTCTCAATTTATTCAGAAATTGATTTATTTTGTTTTTATTTGAAACTATTTTTTACCTAAATCGTATATAATTAATTACGACAAAGGTAAATTATGCATTTGATAGGTTATGTAAGTAACTCTCTTATACCGAAAGAGAATTTTAAGAGGGATGTTGAGAATATTGCGCGAAGTTCTTCTGAGAATAATATGGCGCAAAATATTACAGGTATTCTATTTTTTAAAAACGGCGAATTTTTACAGATCATTGAAGGACGAGAGAAAGATTTACGCGCCGTTATGAAACGTATTGAAAATGATACGCGCCATGAAAATGTTACATATGTAATAGATGAACCCATTAAAGAAGCCGGGTTTCAAACGTGGAGTATGCACTTTCTTGATCTGGATTCCCCTACGAAATATGGATTAAAAAGCATGCGACACATTAGAGAAGGATTCCAGAAAAACAACCTCAATGCCTATTCTAAAGTCATGGAATTTTATAATAGTCTGATGAGATAATTTTAAAGCATACTCGCGTATGTCTTCTTCTGAATATTAAGAAAATATTTGTAAAAAGCGCGCTATAAAATACACTTTATAATTGTATTTTATAGGTTTTATTTTGACGCGTCTTTTTTCATTTTTTACAACAAACGCTGCCTTTATATTTGGAATAAGTGTTATCATTGCACTCATTTTTGTTGGCATGATCACGAGCCAGTACCAACTTGGCTTAAATAAAAATTATAATAATTTGATTAATCGTGCCGGACAGCAGAGAATGCTGTCACAACGTATAGTATATTTTGCAAAGGCACTTATAAATGCAGAAAATAAAGAGGCCGGAGATCGATATCATAAAAATTTAATCGCGGCTATTTCAAAATTTCAAAATAACCATGCGTACCTTTTATATAAAGATGATGATCAATTAATTCCACGCAATAAATCAGAAACGCTGAATAACTATTATTTCTCCCATCCTATCAATATGGATGAACGCGTAAGCCAGTATAGTAAAACCGCGTTACAAATTGTTAAAGAGTATCAAGATGCATCCGTGAGCGTTGTTTCGCAAACGGCGCTTTTATATTTGAAAACCGTGGGTCCATATGACCTGTTAAACGATCTGGATATGATCGTTGCACAATATGAGACAGAATCCCGAAAGAGCCTTAATCGTTTTGAATTTGTTCAGTGGATTATGTTTGCCCTCAACCTTATAACGGTTCTTCTTTTACTGGTGTTTGTGTTTATTCCCATGCTGCGACGCTATCAAAGGAAACTGACCGAAACAGAAAAGAGCAGGCTGAATATTCTGAATGAAATGGAGGTGAATAAAGACCTACTCGCCAATATTGTTGAAAACATACCTGCCATTATTTTTGGCAAGAATATTAGGGATAACTACAAATATAATCTTATCAATAAAGCAGCGGCAGAATTTTTTGGATATTCAAAGGAAAATCTTTTAGGCAAAACCGACTTTGACATTTTCGGAGATGAAGAAGCCAATTACTTTCGCAATACAGATATCGGCGTCATTGCTGGTGGTAAAGTTATTGATATTCCGTGTGAACAGGTGACGACAAAACTAGGCACCATGTTGGTTCACACCCGCAAAGTCCCTATTTTTGGCGTGGATGGTAAACCCAAAATGCTGCTTGGTATTGTTGAAGATATTACACAACGTCGACAAAATGACTTAGAGCTGCAAAAGCATCGCGAGCATTTGGAAGACATCGTAACGGATCGCACAGCAGAATTAAAAATAGCCGCGGAAAAGGCCGAAGAGCTGAACCGTTTGAAATCTGAATTCCTTGCCACTATGAGCCATGAAATCAGAACCCCGATGAATGGCATTTTAGGCATGACAGAGTTGATTTTGGGCGCGCGCCCCTCTGACCAGATTGGTAATTATGCGAAAACGGTCATTAATTCCGGTGAGTCCCTGCTACAGATTATTGATGACATTCTGGATTTCTCGAAAATCGAGGCTGGTAAACTTAAAATTGATCCGATGCCGATTGATTTATTACAGGTGGCGGATGAAGTTGCCACACTGCACGCCGTCAGGGCGCGTGATAAGGCGATTGAGCTAATCGTTCATTATATTCCGGGAAGCGAGCAATTCGTTGTTGCCGACCCCGTTCGAATTCGACAGGTTTTGGGAAATTTAATCAGTAATGGTATTAAATTTACGGATCGCGGTCATGTCACTCTACAGATAGAAGAAATAAATAAATCGTCTTTATCACAAGAAGAGGCCTGTATCAGATTTTCTGTGAAAGATACGGGAATTGGTCTGGATCAAAACTCCCAAAAGTTGATATTTGAAAAATTCCTGCAAGCGGATAACTCTACCACGCGTAAATATGGCGGTACGGGTTTGGGGCTTTCTATCTGCCAAAGTCTGGTTGGTATGATGGGGGGAGAGATTGATGTTGAAAGCGCCCCGGGTGAAGGTGCGACATTTTCATTCGAACTTGAATTGAAACGCAATAAAGACGAGACATCGGTTCAGGCACGCCCGCTGACCTTACGTAATGTTCGGATTCTGGTCTGTGACGACTTGCCCGAAATCTGTAATCTTGTATGCGAGCAACTAACTTTGGCGGGTATGCGCTGTAACAGTGCATTATCAGGGAAACAAGCGCTTGAAATGATGCATCAGGCATATAGTGAGAGCGATCCGTACAATCTTGCTATTATTGATTACCTGATGCCGGAGATGAACGGCGAAATGCTTGCCTCTGCCATTAATGATCATGACTATCTGCGTGATACATGTCTGGTTATGCTAACCGCGGCTGGAAATCCGCTTGCCGATGACTTTTTTGTGAAAAAAGGTTTTTCTGCCTATATTGCCAAGCCAATACAAAATCAGCGTTTTATTGAAACTATCTCCATCATTTGGGAAAAATATCAGAACGGTTATAAAAACAAGCTTATTCGAGTGGATACAACGACTTCCAGCAAAAAAGAAGCGGATGAGACGGCTTTATTACTTCCTGACGCGCATATTCTGGTGGCGGAAGATAATCTGGTGAATCAAATTTTTATTAAGGAAATACTTGAAGAAATGGAGGTTCACTGCACCATTGTCTCAAACGGTCAGGAGGCTATTGACGCCATACGCGCGCAGGATTTTAATCTGGTTATCATGGATTGTTTGATGCCCGTTATGGACGGTTTTGAGGCAACACGTAGAATTTGTGACATGAAGTCGAATGGTGATGCCCGTCTTTATATGCCGATCATTGCTTTGACAGCAAACGCGATGGAGGGGGATCGTAAAAAATGTCTGGATGTTGGTATGGATGATTATGTGACAAAGCCCGTGCGAAAGAACCGTTTGAAAAATATCGTATATCAATGGGTTAAGGGGAAAGAGAATAACGCTCCCTTAAAAACAAACTCTTCCTTATCATTAGAGGATAAAGTTAGTGATTTGCTTGATCATGATGCGATTCAAAATGCCAAAAACATTTTGAAAGAGAAATATGCGGAGATGATTCCTGTCTATATCGAGAATAGCTGGGAAAGAATTGAGGAGATAGAAATCGCCCTGAATAATGAACAGTGGGATGATTTAAAACGCGCGGCTCATACTTTGAAATCTACCAGTTTACAAATGGGGGCATTGAAAATTTCCGATCTGTCTAAAAAGATTGAAGCCTGTATAAAATCGGATGCAACGCTGCAGGAAAAAACCGTTTTTTCAGCCGAGCATATCCCCCTTCTAAAATTTGTTTTGGCTGAAACAAAGAAAGCATTTGATCACGACGCATAGAAAACACAGCCAGTGCTTTTAAGATATTCTTAAAATATTATCTATAATGATGACGTATGAGCGGTTTAAACATACTGGTGATTGATGATGCAAAAGAAAATGCGCATTTGCTGCAGGAACATTTGAATAACTGCGGGCACAAAACGGACGTTGCCTTTGACGGAGATGAGGGTATTTATAAATATGATCAAAAAAAATATGATCTGGTTCTTACAGATGTATTGATGCCCCAAAAAGACGGTTATGATGTTACGAAATATATCAAGGCCCAGAATAAAGAGACCTATATTATCGCCATGAGCGGCGGTAGCGCGATGATTCCCCAGAAAATGGCCTTATCTGCCGTTAGTATGTATGCCGATGATATGATCAAAAAGCCGTTTTCCCCAATGGATATAGAGGAGAAAATAAACGCTATAAACCTGTTATAGAATAAATGGCGACCCAGCAGGACTCGGATTGATCATATAATGCGTTGATAAATAATAAATAAAATTTATAAATAAATTTAAATACCCGAAAATATACCTGCTAATACCTCGGATTTATTCGGATAAAATTTAAAATGAATTTCATCTATATCGCATTTGATGAGAAAAATAATTTTTATTTAAATACTATCCTCAATGGCTTTGATATTATCAGGGCTTAAATCATACAGCTTATAAACCGCGTTGTTTATTTGATTTTCGAGTGTAGCAACCGCCGCGCCATCTGCGTTTTGCTTTGCGCTCATCATATTTTTTACCAAATCAACAATATATTTTTCATCTGCATCACTTACTGTTTCGGGCAAAGGGAACGGATTGAGATAGTTTGTTTTCATTCGCCTCGCATCACCAGATAAAGTATCGCCTGTATGTTTGAGAAACCACCAAAAAATATTTGAATTTATAATTGCTAAATAAAACATATACGGGGTTTTATCATTGTGGTGTTTAAGCCAGCTGTAAATAGTTGTTGAGTGATAAATGCTATCATTCACTGTTACATTGGGATGCATTGAACAAATCTCCATTGATGACAATTTTTCTTGATCGAATTTATCTAGGTTTTGAACTCTTAAATATGCGTAATATTCTGGTGCGTCTTTCGCTTTGCCACTTTCTCTGGCTTCGAACACATTTTTGTATGTTGTCACATATTTATAGGTGAGCGGGAATTTTGCGGCTAATTCGGCTTCCCTCACCAGCGTTGCTTTGCCATCTAGCATGTATGGGAAAAATACGAGCTTATCAGCTTTAAGCGTCACATAACGGTGAACATCCTTACCCATTAGGAACGGTTTAAAAAATTCTTTTTCGACTTCGAAGGTAGCTGTTGCAATGGCGGGCGTTTCTGATTTGCCTTTTGGATTAACTTTTATTGAATAGCTGTGTTCAGTTTCAGCCAGTTTTTCGACTACATAGAGGGCGTCTTTACTGGTAGGTATGCCTTGAAATACGTCACTAAACTTTGCGGATACTTTTGAAGTTTGTTGATAGATTTTATCAAACACGTCAAAACCCGCTTGAGTATCAAAAAATACCCATTGATTTGTGCCGTAAAACTGGCTGGCTTTTTCAATGTCATCATATTTCAAAACATTATATTTACTAGCGTCATTTAAATCATTTTTGAAATATGATTTATAGTCAAAGCGTTGAAATTCAAAGCCCGTTGCGGGTTTTTTGTTGAATAACGCAATGCAAGTATAGGTTATGGCGTTATCAAATACCATATTTGCGCCAAAATGCGCCAAATGCTTGATCGCTTTACTATTTATTAAATATTCCCGTAAAGATTCTCCATTGGCGGAATTAAAAAGCTTATGTGGGAAAATGAATATATTATTGCTGTGTTCATGTGATAAGCGTACCGCTAATTCAAAAAACAGATTTGCCAGATCGTATGATCCCACCGCCGTATTATAATTACGCTCATATATTGGTTTTTGCGCGGGTTGTGTGGCTTCAATTTCTTGAACACGCATGTAAGGCGGGTTGGCAATGATAATATCAAATCCTAAAAACGTGCCTTTTTCATCCAAAACTTCGGGGAACTCAAAACGCCATTCAAGCGCATTAAGGAAGGTTGTATTAGTTTGGTATTTTTCAATGCGATCTTCATAGCGTTTAATTTTATCTTTCAATTCTGTAAGTTTGGCGGTATATCGTTCCTGATCGGCTTTACCCGTTTCAAACAAATTATCCTGCCCAGCAAGTATGGCTAATTTTTGCTTTTCCTTACCTAAATCCATTTCAAGGTTATGGACTACCTCATCTTTAAAACGTGATTTTACGGTATCTATTTTATCGATGATTTCACGTTTGGTCTGCCGATTACGTGTAACTTTATAATCATGTACTAGGCGCTTATAGTCGCTCACGGTCATGCCTTTATTAAACGCTTCGGATAGGTTCTGATCGAGTGCAAACCGACTTAATAGGGAATTGCCGCACTTGATGTTAATATCAATATTAGGCAAGGTTTCTAACGTGGTGTAATTGCTTTGTTCTGTGTAAAATGAGTTTTTTAAAAGTTCTATCCAGAGGCGAAGCTGGCAAATTTTTACTGAATTCGAATTTATATCCACACCAAATAAGCAATTTTCAATCAAAAACTGTTTTTCTTCAAATAATGTTTGTTGTACATGATGATGTGCTTTACTGCCTTTTCTTGAATATTTGAAAATATGCGTGTCGTGAAAATGCGTGATAATGATTTCATCATTTTCAACAAAGACTTCATAATCGCTTAAAATAGCGCCTTGTTTATCAGCAAGGATGCCAAGTTTTGATTTTATTGCAATAATCTCATTTAAGCATGAAACTAGAAAATGCCCTGAACCTACGGCTGGATCACAAATCTTAATTGCATTTATAACAGCGTTATATTCAAGAATTTTAGCCTGCGTGCGATTGGCGGAAAGCGTGTTTTTCAAATCGGTAATCGTTTCAAGACACCAATCGGGATAAGCGGCTTGAAATTTTTCAAGTACCGTCTTTTCAATCGCAGTTTGGCTCATATATGCGGTGATATAGCCAGGTGTAAAAATCGCACCTTCTTGATAACCGTTAATTTTCTCAAAAATCAAACCGAGAACCGAGGCATTAATTAGTGTTTTGCTTTCTTCCTGAATTTCTTCCGCGCCATCGGAAGCAAAGTCATAGGCTTCTAAAAATTCAAAAATATAATCAAGTGTTTCAATCTCTCTATATTTTGGTTTGTTCTTCTGGTCTTTGAGTACACTTTTTTTAAAAAGCGGGATTTTCAAAGTATAATTGAGATTGCTTACGTTTGTGATTTTTTCCAGTTTTGTCTTTTCAAAAAGAGAGCTGTTAAGATAAGGGATCTTAGAATATTTCGCTTTAATGTCTTCTTCACGCTCTTCTGGCTTTAATGCCAAAACACCAAAAAATAAATCTGACAATTCATCATAATCCGCAACAAAATTTTTATTTAAAAACTTATAAGATTTATCATTATTGTATTGAACAATTTGCGCTTCTAACAATTTCAAAAATAAAAGTCTGTTTACCCAAGTGATGCAAAGCTCCAAAGCGATTCTAAAGGCTCTTTCTTCTTTACCTGCACCATATTGTTGCATCAGCTTAAGGTCATTAAAGTCGTCTTCTCTAGTGAGTTTTGAAATTGTGATTTCGAGCAAAGACGCTTTATTTCTGTTTTTAGCATCTTTTATACGGCGAATAATTTTTTTCGAGCCGGCTTTTGCTTCCTCTAAACCAATGATATGCAATAATTCATCATAAAATTGCTTATTTAGATTGTTGCTGTCATTGGCATAAGGTTTTTTGAGTAGATGTTCAGGGCTAAAGATTTTTAGCAGAGGTATAAGTTTTAATTCATTCTCTGGTGTATTATTTTTTAAGAACTTTTTAAAATCACGCAAATCGAAGATAACCGCGTCAAATTTCAAACACGCATTTTGAATAAATGGCTTGGCTATTTGATTGTAGAAAAAATCTGTGGTCTTATCTGTTTTTTCGCCGTTCTGCCATGCTAAGAATTCCTTATTGAATTTTGTGTTTTTATAAAATGCTCTTTCAAATTCTTTGGCTTCAAATATAAAGAATTCAAATTCATTACAAATCATCAAATATTTTATGTCAGTATTGCCTTCGTGCCTTTCGCGCATAAAATATAGCACTAATTCGTGCATGGATTTTTTATTAGCATCTTTCTGTGAAATCATATCCTGCGTATTATTAAGCCTCTTAGCTTCTACAAGAACCCCTGCTTTATCGGTATTTTTCTTACCCGTGCGTATAACGAAATCAATACGCTCCTGTTGCTCAATCAAAAATTCTGAACCGTAAAGCTTTTTAAGAAAAACCATAAAGTGAGTTTTGAGGTTTTCTTCACTTTCATCACTGTTTATAACATTGATATAATCATTTAAAGCTTCCTTGAAATTGTTAACCTCATCGCGCGTCGGCTTTAACAACCGAAAAGAAGGGCTAAGCGACTTATTAATTTTTATCGGCAATAATTTCATAAAATCCTATCAATATGATCATAAATTTTTAGCATGTCTTTATAATAACTTTAAATGATACGCCGTAAAATCACCATGGGGTTTCAATAAAAAATCTTTGTTACCCCACTCCTAAACATACCCCGTCTTTACATCCCCAATAACGCGCCGTTGCTCCGCCAAAGATGATTGCCCGTAGCTATTAAGTGTGGTGTCAATGCTGTCATGCCCCAAACATTGGCGCACCGTATTTAAGAATGCAGGACTTTGTGTTTCCGCATAACGCGCCCATGTGTGGCGAAAGGAATGGGGGCGAATATATTCATATCCAGCATTGGTAAATGCTTTTTTGAATATATTGCGGATGGTCGTATCTGATTTTATGCCTGCCTTAACAATCGTTTTTTCCAGCAAGTTATTTTTGCCAAAACGATTATCAATTACAGGAAATAACGGGTCATTTTGTGTGAAGCCTAATTTAACAAGATAATCACACCATGTAATGACATGATCGGTGATATCTTGGGGCAATGGTAAAAAAAACGCATGGCGTGTCTTGGCAAATTTTACACCCATATCTTTCGGCGATACATAAATGAAATATTTTTCATCTTCTTTAATAATACTTTTCAGCTTAACAGAACGTAACTCGCCAATGCGTAAGGCACATAGGGCTTGCAACGATATTATCGCCCTATCGCGTTTATCTTTATCTGTGATCGATGGCATAGCGCGAATGGTTTTTAAAATTTGCTCAATCTTATAGGCTTTTTTGTATTCGCTGGCTTTTGCGGTATTGCGCTGATTATTGCTCAAATTCAGGTAATCAATGTGGTTATAGTTGATTTTGCTTTTATAACCGCGCTGGTGAACTAGCCATTTCAAAAAATCACGCAATGTGCGGAGATTATCATTGATAAAAGATAAGGATAAATTTGCGGTGGTAATATGGGTGATATATTTATCCGCCACGTGATCATTGAATTTCTCAAAACCTGAAAAGTCCGCATATATTTCATAGTCCCGAATATGTTTTAAGGCGGCTGTGATTGTTTTATCATCACGTTTAAAAGCGCGGCGTAAATGAATACGGTATTTATATTTTGCGCGCTCATTTGCAGGGTTGAATTTATCTCTTTTTTTATCCTTCTTGATCAAAATAATACTCCTTGTAAGGACTCACTTGCGGGGTGATGTGTATGTGCGTGAATGTGAGTTCTATCGTTGGGGGCTTCACAATCGTATAATTCCAAAACATCAACCACGTTAAATTTCTTACGTAGCTTTGGAAAATCATCCATTTTGTAGTTTTGATACATCTTGGTTTTACAAGCGCGGCATAATCCAGATACGGCAAGCAAGTTTGCTTTTTGTGTAAGGACAATTTTGTTTTGATAGATCGGGCGGGCATCTCGGCATGTCATGCAAAACATCTCATCAAATGCGGTCACGCATTTATTTTTGGTGTTTTGTTTTTTCAAGAATGCGATTAAATCATTTCCATGAACTAATGCGGGTTTGCCGCCATCAATGGTATTTAAACCATTCTTGATCCATTTACGCACGCTTTGCGGATGAAGCTTTTTATCCAAAAATACGGTGCAGATATCGTCAATGTCATACACATCCCAATATCGCACCCTTTTATGGGGGTACAATTGTCTGGACATGGTTTTTATGCCTCAAACGTTGCCATTAGTTCCCGAATATCATCAACGCACCACGCCGTGATTTTAGGGCTTAGTTTGACGGATTTTGGAAAACGTCCATCTTTCACCCCTGCCCACCATGTGGATTTTGATACGGGGATGATTTTTAGAATTGTGGATAATCTTACATATCCTGTTTCAGGTAGTGTTTGTTTGTCCATTGCGATTCTCCTCTGTTTTGTGGGGACTGAAGAGAATTTATGGCGTCCATAATAATTAAAATAGATAGATGGGTTACGAAAACATAACCTATAAAATTTACAGAACCATACCCATATAATCTAACAACCCATCGAGGTTTAAAATGGGATCTCATCTTCAAAATCATCCATATAAGGTGAGTTTGCACCAAAAATCTTTAATTTCTGTACATTCGGCAAAGGGGTGGATGAGTTATCTTGATCTATACTATGGCTAGGTGTTTTTGTTGCGCCGCCTTCTGGCTTCCAATTAGCAATCTTGCAAATTTCCTGAATCCCCGTTTCGTTTGGTGAACCGTCCTCTTTTGTAAGTCCAAATTCGTTGGCATGCTCACGCAACCATTTTTCTAATGCTTGTTTCGGTGTTTTTCCTTTTTGTAATTCAGGATTACTTGTCACGGCTTTCCATGCATGGATTGTCGCAGATAACTTAGGGGCAAAAAAGTTATGTCTTGGGTCTAAGTATTCTTCAAAAATATTGCCGTCTGGAAAAAAAAATCCCTCACGAAACCCATTGTTTTTTAAGAAAAAAACTAATGAACTAACTGAGATAATAGTTTCATCAATATCTATTGTGTTTTCAGGCATTTCATTTCCCCTAAAATCATATTGTTTATAAATAATGTCTGCTGAAATGGATGCATAACGCACAGCGTTTACTATACTTGTTTTCAACTGACTATAGCCCAATGGAATAGAATGATTTCTGTTTTCTTCGATATAATGAGATTCTTGATTTGCTGGATCATAATCCAACATAAGCATAATGGCTTGAAAAATAGATAAATGTTTGCACAATCGCCAATAATCTGTACTTTGCATAAAAAAACTCTGTAATTAAAAAATTACATTAGTAGATTTTAACCAAATTTTCCAACTATTACCGTTCCATGCTGTCCAATTTCATCTAAATAATCACCCCAGTCTTGCATCATAACCGCCCGTTTATCTAAAAATTGCGTACGATCATATGCACGCCCTAAGCTTCCGCTTGGAGAATGTGCCAATTGGCGTTCAATAACTTCACTATCATAGTTTAGTTTTTCACGTATTGCCGTTCTTGCCATAGCGCGAAAACCATGCGCGGTATGCCTGCCTGTAAACCCTAAATTACGAACCGCTTTTGATAGTGTGTCACGATGTATATGATCACGTGGATTGGTTGTTTTTGTAAACACGTATTGGCGATTGCCATTCTCAAGACGCATTTTCTGCAAAATTTCTAAAACTTGCCTTGATAGAGGTACGATATGATCAAAACCCATTTTCATTTTTTCCGCTGGAATAATCCACCGCTTGCTTTCAATATCGATATGTTGCCATTCCGCCGAAGCCATTTCAATGGGGCGGACGAAAGTAAGCATTAACATTTCCAATGCATAACGTGTCTGCGTATATAAACGTGCATCATTTCGCTCTATAGCTTGTAATAGTTCAGGAATTTCGTGCGGCTCTAGTGCTGGAAGATGTTTTGTTTTCTTAGTTGTGAGGGCATCACGAATATTTAAGGTATAATCACGCTCCGCCTTTCCAATAGCAACCGCATATCTCAAAGCTTGACTACAATGTTGCCTGATACGTTTTGCCATGTCGTGTGCGCCACGTTTTTCTATAGCTTTTAACATTTGCAAAATATCTTGAGCATTGAGATCAATCATTGGAATATTTCCTATGACAGGAATTACATTTTTTATTAGGCGTTTTTCAATACCTGAATAGGTAGAAGGCTTAATTTCCAGTTTACATTTTTCAAGCCATTCATGTATGACATCAGCAAATTTCAATTCTCGTTCCTGCCATTGTTTACGCTGCTTTTCTTTCTTGTGATTATTGGGATCAATGTTTTGGGATACTAATTTATGTGCCTTGGCATGTAATGCTCGCGCTTCGGCAAGACTGTATTCGGGGTACATTCCAAACACCATCGTTCCATTTTTATATTTAGTCTGATCAAGTGCTTTTATCTTGTAATCATATCGCCAGCTTTTGCTGCCAGATTTCAAGATTTTTAAATACAAACCCTTTCCATCCGTCATTTTATAATCAACTGATTTGGGCTTAGCCTTACTAATAGCCATGTCTGTCAACATTTGCAGGTATCTCCTATTGAGGCACTTTGAGATACCCGAAAATATACCCGAAAACGTGCCGTATTTGTTCCAACCAGATCGGACGAAGATGGACAATAAAATATCCTACAACCGCCAGATTACCTAGTGTTATTGGATTATATCAAACTGTATGAGATAAAGAAAGTGGCGATCCCAGCAGGACTCGAACCTGCAACCCTCTGCTTAGAAGGCAGATGCTCTATCCAGTTGAGCTATGGGACCGTCTGGAAATTTCTTCATATATACGGCAAGATAAAACAAAGATCAATTTGTTAATCGGTTTTTGTTTTCTTCTCCGGTCTGGCCTCTGCGTTTTTTCCTGAAAGCTTCTTATTGGCAGACTTTGTCGGGTCTGCGGCTTTTACTGGCGGCAGATAGCGAAAGTTGTCACCGTAATTGCGCGGGCGTATTTGTTTTTGCGATCCTTCTTTCAGATCATAGCTAAGACCATGTTTGGTTGCGAATTCTATCGCTTGCTCCGCGTCATCAAATTTTAATTTAACCTGATTATATGTATCCGCCGCGCTGCTCCACCCCATTAGGGGTTCAGGGCGATTTGGCGTGACGCGTTTATATTCCAAAACCCATTGTCCCACCTTGGCACGACCGGATTGCATTGCTGTTTTTGCTGTTTCGTAAATTTTAACGTCCATAATTCGACCTTACCAATGATAGAGTTTGCGGGCAACCAATCCTAACAATAATCCTGCCAAAACGAACGGGAAAATATGATAGGCACACATATGTCCGATTGCGTCACTGCCGCACGTTATACGCAAGCCGATATATCCGATGCCGCCTGCCGCGATCATATTGGTCAGCGCAGACAGTACAGGACGTGTTGGTGCGCCTTGACGCATCATCCATATCATCAAAATAACGGGAATCGTCCCCATCGCAAAGGCATCGATAATACAGTGATGAATCTCAAAATTCTTGAGCTCAAAGCCGTGTTGAACAATTTCATATCCAATAAGCAACAGCGCAACAGTTACGGTAAGATAGGGAATGATAATAATTTTTGATTTTTCTGCGCCGTCCGGCAGCGATAACCAAGCCGACGCATATGCGGCACTGGCGCTTAAAATAATGATCAGGCCAAGTTCTGCCAAGAATATGGCATCCATCGCTTTTTCGCCCAGATCCATGCGAAACCCCATAAGCGCGCCCACCAGAATAATACTGAAAATACCCGCAAAAAACCATATGACGGTGCGTTGTAGAGGCGATGCCATAGGCTTTACCGGCTCCAAATCGTCCTCTAACTGATCTATCAAATGGTTAAAATCGTTCATATGTCCTGCTTTAATTTAAGTCCTGTTTCAATTTTTCAAGTGTGCGATGTGCGGAAACTTTTACCGCACTTTCCGTCATTTCCATCTTATTTGCGACTTCTTTTGCCGTATATCCGTCGATTTTAATCAGGCGAAAAATCTGCTGTTGTTTCTCCGGAAATGATAATAACGCTTTTTCAACATTCTTGTATTCGGTCATATCCTCGGGAGACGTTACATCTGCCGATAAATTTATTTGATCTTCGACCGGAACGCTGACATTTCCCTTGGATGAATAATATTTACGCAGATGGTCAGTCTTACGATAGTGAATGATCGCATTCAACCATGGTGTAAACGCACGATCAGCAGAATAGGTATGAAGTGACTTGTGAATTGACATCAAAACTTCCTGGGTAATATCGTCCGCCCACTCCGGATTTGCGACTCTGGGAAGTATGCTTTTATGAATAAAGGGAAGAATGTCTCTTAATAGTTGTGAATATGCTTTCTTATCACCACCTTGCGCCAAGACAGCCCATTCTTTCCAGCTTGTCTCCGAGAGATTTACCATGATCAAACTATAATAATAAATTTATTGAAACTCCAGCGCTTTTACCTTACTCATTCACATAATTTTAATGCGTTAGCTCTAAGATTAAAAAATACAAAGGAGAATGAATATATGATTTACGATCGTTTAGATGGTAGCAAAACAGACCTTAATACGGGGCCAATAGGTATATTAAGACAAGCCGGTCTGGAGATAACAATGGATAGAGACGGCTATGTTGAATTAGATTTCAAAGATGTAGGCGGGTATTCGGCCGCTGGAAAGTATAGAGAATCGTTCCTACAATTGAGTAGCAACGGCATGGAAACCACGCAACAAAGTGGATCTGTTGTCGCGATACAAGTAAAATCAGGCAGCCCGCTCGATAGTCATGTTGCATTGCCCGGACATATTTTGGGACTTGCTATACGTTCAAATGATACATTGGGACAACAGGCTGATTCAATCATGGAAACTATGGCAACACCAAAACCAGCAACGCCCTCTGTTGCAGGTGGTAGCGGTTTTGCGTATATACCGTAAATTTAAAGAAGACTTTAAATAAGTGGTCGGAGTGAGAGGATTCGAACCTCCGACCCTCTGCTCCCAAAGCAGATGCGCTACCAGGCTGCGCTACACTCCGACAACAAATCTTGAAACCAAAATTTGTAAAATTATCTTTATGCGTCTTGCAGATAGAATGCAAGTGTTTTCCTATTTCAATCCTGAAAAAATAACTTTGTCGCCCGCTTGAATACCCATTTTTTCGGCAGTCCCGCGATTCAGCTCTAAAGCAGCTTTTGCCAGCCCTCTGGCATAGACACTTTCCTCGTTTAAAGGGATGCCTTCTTCAATATTCAGAATTGTTCCTTGTGTATCCAAGAATAAAATATCAAGCGGAAGATATGTATTCTTCATCCAAAAAGATAAAGGTTGTAATGACGGGAATATAAAAATCATTCCGTGATCCGCCGCCATTTGTTTGCGATGCATCAAACCCTGTGCCGTTGATTGCGGTGTGTCTGCAACCTCAACATCAAAGAAAAGCTCGCGACCATCCTGTGTGACGATTTTTAACGGTTTACGTATATAGCCATCATCAACATCATCCGCATTTTGACTAGCTTCGGTTTCATTGGCAGCGTCCTCTGAACAAGATGTAAGAGGCATTATGCTGAATAAAGAAATCAAAACTATCCAAAGAACACGAACCATACGTAACCTGTACTAATTATAATTGTTAAAATCATCAGCGGGAATGCCATAACCATAAACTTCATAAACGGTATCCGCTGTCCTGCGCGTTCGGCAAAGCTGGCAACCATTACGTTGGCACTTGCGCCGATCAATGATCCGTTACCACCCAGACACGCGCCTAAAGATAATGACCACCATAGCGGTTCAATCGCGGCGTCACCGCCCATTTCTGGCGCCATGGATTCGATCATCGGAATCATGGTTGCCACAAACGGAATGTTATCAACGATAGCAGAAAGGATCGCCGATGACCATAGGATCACATAACCCGTGGTTGCCATGTCACCACCTGTCATGTTCAGCATGTATTCTGCCAACATATTTAGCAGACCCGTATGTTCTACCCCATAAACAAGTACAAATAATCCCATAAAGAAGAAAATAGTTTCCCACTCGACTTCCTGAAAACTTTCCTGAACTTTATGTGATTGATCCTCTGCCTTAAAACGATAGACATCAAGCAACATTAAAAAAGCCGCCCCTGTTAAGGCAACGGTTCCAGGTTCAATACCATGACCATGACCCACAATGAACCCGAATAGAACCAAAGAAAGGGTCAATCCCGATTTCAAAAGCAAAGGAACATCGGTCAAAGCTTCACGCGGGTTATAGCGCAACAGATGGGCACGCGCCTTCATAGACGTTTTAAATTTGCGTCCCCATATAAAGTCAAAAATAACAAGTAAAACAACCATATTAATGACAGACGCAGGTCCGACATTATAAACAAAGTCCATAAAACCGAAACCAACAGCTGACCCAATCAGAATGTTGGGCGGATCACCAATAAGTGTTGCCATACCCCCAACATTAGAGGCAAAGATTAACGCGAATAAGAAAGGGTACGCCGGTAATTTGAGTTGCTCCGTCAGTAGAAGCGTAATGGGAACAACCAGCAAAACTGTTGTCACATTATCTAGTAAAGCCGAGAAAACAGCGGTTATGAGCGAAAGAACCACCAGCAAGGCACGCGGATTCCCCCGCACAGATTTTGCAGAGAGAATAGCAACATACTGGAAAATTCCGGTGCGTTTGGTAATGGCCACAATGACCATCATCCCCGTTAATAGAAAAATCGTATTGAAATCAATACCCTGAACCATTAGTTCTTGGTTTAGAACGCCTGTAAAAACGAGCAGTCCTGCGCCCAGTAATGATACGACGGCGCGGTTGATTTTCTCTGAAATAATAAACGCGTAAGCAACAACCAAAATGGATGTTGCCATGATCATCGGGTTAATCCCTAAAATAACTTCTGTTGCGTGATGTGCTGTATCTACAGGAACCATGTTTCTTCCTCTATCCCTTTAATTTTCTATGCTTAAGCGTCGCCGCTTGCTTCCATGTCTTTTAATGTTTGTTCCAGATCTGTCATGGCGGATTGCTCTGAAATAATACCGATAAACTTGGCGCTATTTTCCTCGACTACAGGGATCGGACTGCCATATTTAACCATTAAGCGTATCGCCTCCCACAGCGCTGTTGAGGGGTGCGCCACGATAATATCTTTCAACATGACATCCACAACATTTTGTACCTGCACTTTTTTAAGTCTTTTCGCAATTCCCGGCCCTGCACCCACGACAAAACCCAGCTTTTGAAGACCTTCATCCATGGTGACAGAAACGGGCAGTAAGCTTTTCAGCAGCGCTTCCAGGCTAAACATACCAACCAGATTGCCGCTATCATCGATCACCGGCATGGCACGTACATTTTTTTCATGTATATATGTGAGCGCATCTTCGACGCTCATATCAGGTTTTACGGTGTAAACGTTGGTTAAAATTGCTGTTTCGCAAGGCATTTGACTTCTCACTTTTATTATTATTGAAATTTTATGCTGCAGTCGGTTTACGCCTGCGGTTTTAAAAAAGCAAGATCATTTTGTATTTTTTTATTGAGTCTCAACAGCTTGTAAAAAGGAATGCACGATTTTATCCACACCATAATTATAGGTATCACTGTGTCGCGCCCCCCTAATCACTCTGAAACTTTTGGGTTGAGGTGCCGCGTCGAATAATGTCTGTGCGTGTGACAGGGGAATAACCTCATCCTGATCACCGTGAAACATGAATACCGGCGCCTTTATACGCTGAATACGTGACAAGCTGTCAAAGTGATCTTTCATAAGAAATGTGATCGGATAGAACGGGTATTGCCGCTGGGCGATGGCTCTTAGGCTTTTATAAGGTGTTTGTAAAATTAGAGCTTTGAACCTGTAACGTGTTGCCATTTCAACGGCTATGCCTGTTCCAAGTGACTCCCCGTATAAAACCATCTGATCCGGTGAAAACTTCAGACGTGAGGCGGCCATTCTGACCCAAGCATCTGCGTCCTGATATAAACCGCGTTCTGTAATTTTCCCGGGATTTCCGCCGTAACCGCGATAGCCTGCCAAAAGAATGCTATACCCCCTCTCCACATAAAACTGCGCGGAATAAATACGGTCAGCGTAGCTTCCCCCATTTCCCTGAAACCAAATAATCAGGGGTTTCTGGCGATCTTTACCGCGATGATACCATCCCGAAATACGCAGTCCGTCTTCATTAACCACGCTAATCGACTCATATGCCTTTGCAAGTTGACCATATTGAGAAAAAGAGGGCTCGGACGTTGTCGGAAAATATATGAATGAGCGTTGAAAAACGACCAGAATGAAAAGAAGGGCAAAATACAAAAATACTGCGCCGATCAGTAATTTTTTTAAAAGAAGTATCATTTAATCCTCCAGCAATTCCAGCATATGGGCGTACGCGCCTTTTTTTGCGAGTAAATCGTCATGTGTGCCTTCTTCTGTGACACGTCCACGCTCCATCACGATGATTTTATCCGCATTCTGAACGGTAGATAAACGATGTGCGATGACCAGAGTTGTGCGTCCCTTTTCAAAACGCGATAGCGCTTTCTGAATAAGCATTTCTGCTTCATTATCAAGGGCAGAGGTTGCTTCATCCAATAATAATATCGGCGCATCACGTAAGATAGCCCGCGCAATTGAAATCCGTTGTTTCTGCCCGCCAGACAGCTTTGTGCCCTGCTCTCCTAATATCGTGTTATAGCCAAGCGGCATTTCCTTGACGAATTGATCCGCCGCCGCCATTTCTGCGGCTTTTTCTATATCCTCTTGCGTTGCACCAGCGCGGCCATAGGCAATATTTTCTGAGACGGTTTCGTTGAAAATCACCACATCTTGCGATACCAGCGCCATATTGCCGCGCAGATTATCAATATCAAAATCGATGAGTTCTGTGCCATTGATTTTGATTGCACCCTGCTTCACGTCATAAAAACGCAAGAGCAGGTTGAATAATGTCGATTTTCCCGCTCCACTCGCCCCGACAATGGCGGTTACTTTTCCGGCGTCCGCTGTGAAAGAGAGTTCATTCAAAACATTCCCCTGCTCTTCTTCATATTCGAAACAAACTTTGTCAAATTCTATCTGTGGTGCGGCTTTATCTAGTTTTTGCGTGCCGTCAGTTCGCATTATGATCGGCTGGTCAAGCATTTCAAAAACGCGCTCTGCCGCGCCCATTCCGATTTGATAGGTATTATTTAGCTTTGCCAGTTTTTTCATAGGCTCGTAAGCGAGTGTGAAGGCCGCTATAAAAGAAATCAGCTGTCCTGCGGTCATAACACCGTCTGATACCTGAATACCGCCATAAACGATAATTCCAAACACAACCATGCCGACCAGAACTTCATTAAACGGCGTGGTCAGGTTGCCGACGCGCACGACTTTTACCTTCAGGCTACGGACTTTATCAATATTATATTGCGCGCGATCCCGCTCATACGCTTCTTGGCCATACGCCTTTACCAGACGAATACCTTGTAGGATTTGTGACAACCGCGCGGTCAGATCACCCATTTGACCTTGCATACTTTTTGAAATTCGCCTCAACCGACGCCCGACCCACAGAACAAAAGAGACTGCGAGTGGAAAAATCGTAAATGAGATAAGAGCAAGAACCCAGTCTTGCATAAACATGACCCCTGCCAACAGTATTAATGTAATCAAACTTTTACCAAGCCCCGTTAACGCTTCTGTAATCGCAGAGCGTACCATTTGCACATCATTCATTACGCGTGATAAAAGACCGCTGCTGGTTTGTTCCTGATGAAATGCCAGATCCAGATCAATAAATTTTGCGAACAAATCTTTTTGTAGGTCGCCAATGATCCATTCCCCGACGCGGCTCATCACCACAGTATGAATATATGTTGCAATCCCCCGTATAATAAACGCAGATGCCATCATTCCGGCGATTAGATATAATTGACTCTGGTCTTTTGCGGTCAGGACATCATCCAGAACGGGCTGAATAAGTTTGGCAAATGCCGCGGTCATGCCTGCGCCGATCAACATGAAAAAGACCGCCACAGCGACATACTTCAGATAGGGTTTGATATACCCCCCGATTAAACGACGTGTGAGTGTTGAATTTTTCATGTTAATTGTGAGAGTATGCGATCAAGGATGACTTGAAAATAACAAAATCCGCCTGTGTCAGACTTTATCTAGCTTTTTACTTGTCTGGGCGTTGGTTTTTTACGAATTTTCTTTTTTTCACTCGTCTTTTCTTCAGTTTTATCTTTCAGCTTTTCCACTTTATCGGCCTCTGTTTCGACAGGTTTTCTGCGGACATGCTTTTTATGAATTTTGTGCTTACGATCCGGCAACGCATTTCCCCATTCAAAATGACCAACCAGATAACGCGGGCGGATATGATTATAATGCGTAATTAAAATATCTAGCGTTTTGTCGACCTCTGCGGGGGTCTGGTTATTTTTAAACACCCCGGCATGCATACCGGTTTTAACCAAGCACGTATCAACATTCACATAATGTGCGCCCATAATATCATGCGCCATTGTGTCACCAATCATAACCGTTTGTGCAGGAAAGACGTCTTCTTTTTGTAAAAGCGTGATACATTTTTTGAATATCGGGGCGTGTGGTTTACCGATATATTGTACAACGCCGCCAAAATCCTCGAAAGAACGCGAAATAAGTGCCGGCCCCATCAGGTAATTAGCACCAAGCAAAGCGTGAGAGTCAGGGTTCGTACAGATTGCTTTGATGCCACGGCGCACAGCCTCTTTTAAGATAGGTAAATAATCATCGACTTGTAACATTTTACGATCAATACCCGCGATCAACATGAATGAGGCATCTTTAATATCATTAACAATTTCAATATCAGTTCCGTCAAAAATTCCTTTGGCTTCTTCTTCCCCGAAAATAAAACATTTTTTGCCGTATCCTTTAAATAATCCGTCAGATTGCTGTTCAAGCCCGTTGCGGATCAGCTCCCCAGATGTGACAATATGGTCATAAAAGTCGGGACCTAGCCCCATTTTTTTTAATGCTTTTTCATTATAGGTACCGGGATGGGTTGAATTCGAAAGAATAATAACTTTTTTCTTACGCCCGCGCAGCTCTTCCATACACTCGAGAACACCATCATAAAGCTTTTGCCCGTCATGCAAAACGCCCCATTGATCAATAATAAACCCCATATATGTGTCCGAAATATCGGAGATTCCCTGACAGAATTTTGTTGTAGCCATACTTTTTTTAAACCTCTTGGTATAAGATATTGAATAATATCGCAAAAAAATCAACAAAGGATTACTAAAATAGCAAAGATAATAACCGATTAGATTTGGATGATACTCTTCTGGTCGCCCGCTTTTACCAATATCTGATACAGTTTGGCCGCGTCACTGGACCTGACAGCCGTGCGCATCATATCATGTTGTGTGTTTGATTGAAGCTGTTGAAACATTTTTTCAAACTGTTGAATATATCGCTTGGTATAAGATCTGAATTCAGGATCGTTCTTAAATTTATTTTTTAACTTCGGTATAGAAATACTTTTTTCGATATTTTGTAAATGCCGCATAAATACATCACTATTCCCTTCATTAAAGGATTTCCACATTTTTTCGGAGATTTCACCATCCAATGCGCGTGTTAAATCGACGGTTAGGGAATATATGCTTTCCAACAGATATTTTGCGGAGGAGAGAAACGTCTCCTCTTCCTGATCGGTCATCACCTTGCGCAGGTCGAGGGCGGAGTGGCGTATGTCCTGCCCCAGCTGAGAGAGTTGCGTTGAATATTTGGCAAAATTGCGCGATGTTTGCTCGCTCGTCTTTAAAACTTCCGAGGAGACACGGATTAAATCTCGCGATTCTTGCCCTAAATCTTTTTGCGCCGCTTTAATTTTAAGGGTCACGTCATCGGCAATAACGTTCAAGCTGCCAATTTCCTGTTTCAGATGCTGCCCTGCTTTAGATATACTGTGCGTTGAGTCTTGTGCGTTTTGCGCGACCAGCTTGGCATTTTTGCGTATTTCCTCACTGTAATATCCTGACATGCGCAGAACACTCTCAAGTTGCGTTTCCATTTCCTTATGACGGGCATTGACGCTCAGGCGTGTTTTATCAAGCTCTTTCAAACTGTCTTTTGTTTGTTGTAAAAAGCCTTCCGTTTTTGCAGAAATTTCCGATGTATAGGAACTGGTTTCCTGTAAATGGCTTTGTGCGGCTTTGTGGAAGCTTTCTGTTTGTATTTGTGTGTGTGAAAGGGATTCTGTGATTTGCGCCACCACCTCTTCGGATACGTCTGCCGTCATACGTGCCGTGTCACCGAGTTCAATCGTTGCCCCCTTAATCAGCGTAATGCTATGTCCGATCATTTCTGATAGTTCATTATTTTGAGCATCAAGTGCTTTTTGCACATCCCCGACTTTCAGGGCAATATCATCGCCAATCAGGTCAAAAGAATTGATTTCTTGCTGAATATCCAGACGTGCGCTTGAAAGAGATTTCAACGAAGTGGCTGTTGCATCTTTAATTTGATCAATACTGATTACCAAAGTGTCGCTAGCCTGTTCAATCTCGGTCGTGGCCTCTGCGCTGACTTTATTAACATTTATGAGTTGCAGGTCAAATTCTTGCCCCATCTTTTCAAGACGCCCGATATTATGGTCAGACAGAGAGGTGATCGTATCTTTAAGCCCTTCAAAACGTCTTTCCACACTTTCAATTTTTGAGAAAATTTCCTGACAATTAGGCTGAATTCCAACCATGGTTTCTTCTATCGTTGCGGACGTTTTTTTGGCTTTATCCTCTAGGTTTTCACAAATATCGTCTAAGCGCGCCAGTTCTTCATTAATCTGGTTTCCAAATAAGCGAAGGGTATTAATTGAACCTTCGGAAAGTGATTTCATTTCTTCAGAATTTACTTTAATATTATTGTTTATGTTATTGATAATATTCTCTGACTTACTTGCGTGGACCTCGGCATGTTCAACGTTATTTTCTAACTTAACGGATATATCCGACATGTTTTGCATCGTGGTGTGAAGCGAGGAAACAATCAATTCATTTTGATCCTGAATATCTTTATTCAATTTGCCGGTTTGTGCAGAGACCTTGCCGGACAGGCTGGAAACATTATGAATTTGATCACGTAGTTTTTTCGCGGTTTCCTCAACCTGATCCAGAACTTTACCGCCAATATTATCCAGACTATCCATGCGTGTCTCGATCATATTTTTAAGACGTTCCTGACGCTGGTCAAAGCCGCCCAGATGATCCTCAAAACGACCAAGAGAGCTTTCAAGAACGCTGCCCGACTGCCCGCTTATACGCTCCATCCGGTCTAAAGTAACCGTTAAGGTCTGCGTTTGGTCATCAAGTTTTTCTGATGAGCGCTCCAGCTCTTTCGCAAGCTGGGTTTTAACATCTGAAAGACGTGCCTGCTGTTTATCAAAATTCGTAAGGTAGTCGGCAAGAAATTCTTTCTGTTCTCCCTTCCCGCTCCTGAATGGCTTTCACTTTTTGCACAGCCTTCGAAATAAGATCATCCGTTTTCGAAATCGCAAGGTTCAAGCTATCCTGAAATTCATTCGTGGATGATAAGACAGACTCCCGCAGCGCGTCCGAGCCAGATACAGCCAGAGTCAGTGATTCGCCCAACGCATTCGCCGTAACATCCCCCGTATTTTCTATGCGTGATACAACATCCTCAAGTTGTGACAACGTATTTTTCAATAGGCCAGAGGTCGTCTCAACCTTATCCAGTTTTGACAACTTAGCGTCCAGATCATGGGTTAGGCGATCAAAAATATGTGCCTGATCTTGTAATTTTCCTGTGCTGCCGGACAGGCTCTGCAGAATTCTGCCAGATGTATCTTCTATATGTCCGAGTTGAATAGAAAGATCGTCACTGATGCGCCCTGCACTGTTTTCCAGATCATCTGCAACGAGGGAGAGATTTGATGTTTGCGCCGTTAAATTATGCTCGACATCCTCTAAACGTTTCAGCGCGTGGTTATTCTGCTCCTCGACGTGATCCGCTGTTTTGTTCAGGCGCTCTGAAACTTTTTCTGTTGTGGAGAGTGCAGTATCGCCAGCCTGACAAATCTTTTCAAAGCGTGCCTCGATTTGCTCTGACAGACCCAATAATTTTTCCGATTTTTTGCTAAGGTTTTCGGACAGATCATTGATATGACGTTCAGTTTCTTCAGACAGAGACGTAAAATCCTTAATATCTTCCCTCAGACCGTAGCGTGCGCCCTGTATGGATTTCATAACCGTTTGCGACGCTGCGGACAGGTCCGATGCTTGTTGGCATAAACGCTCGATATCCTTGCCTATTTTATCGGGATGATCGCCTTGTGGAAACAAGATATTATGGAGTTCGGAGCGTAGCAGAACGCTATAATGTTCAACATCACTCTGGCGTTGTATATTTGATAAAACCAGCCACAGAAGGGCGGGCGGCGCAAGGATTAGGGAGAAATAGGCCCCCACGTCAGCCATTGATAACGACAAAATCGCCGCGCCATGTGTTTTAAACAAGAAATAAGCACACGCGCCCAACCACGCCCCTGTGACAATCGCGCCAATCTGATTTATGCGGGAGATATTATCGCGCTCGATTAGCAATGGCGCCAGATTTTTTTCGAATGTCGTTTCCGCTGAGACTTCCTGATGAAGCTGTGGCTTATTATCTTGAGAAATATTCTGTTCGTCTTCGTGCGGCGCGGATAGAATTTTGAGCGATTTTAAGTTGCCGGCAGATCGGTTGGTTGCACTAATATGAAATTTGGGTTTCTCTCGCCCGTTTTTCTCAGCTGCATTCTTAGCGGTTTTGTCTTTAAGCTGGCGGATTCGCGCGTTAAGCTCTTCTGCTTTGGTCTCTACAATATCATCTTTGTCGTGCGCTTTTATGGCGGAAACCTTAATCATTAATGATCCCAGAGTGTTAGTGGTATTCTTGAAAGCACCAAAAAAGCATAGCCGCGTAATTTCTACAAGACACCGCCGCCATAAAATTTTTAAAAGACAAGAGAATCAAGCTGTACATGGCCAACAAAATTGGGGATAACTTTTATGCCGCTTTAGGACCTGCTTTTTGAGTAGCCCAATAGTCTTTCAGATCTTTTTTGATTTCAGGGGCTAATAAATACAGACCGATAATATTGGGAATACCCATTGCAAAAATCATGGCGTCGGAGAAATCTATGACGCTTTTTAGCTCGCTCATCGACGCGCCGACAATTACAAATCCGCAAAATACCAGCTTATAGATTAATACGATCATATCATTTTCACCGACCAGATATGTCAGACATTTCTGACCGTAATATGACCATGTAATCAGGGTAGAGTAGGCAAATAATATTACAACAATTGCCAGAATATATTGCGCGCCGCCGATGCCGCTTTCCAGGGCGCGTGAGGTCAGGGCAACGCCTTCAACACCATCGGAATCCAGATATGCGCCCGTCACAACGATCACAAGGGCGGTGACCAGACAGATCACAACTGTATCGATGAAGGGGCCAAGCATCCCAACAAATCCTTGAGAAACGGGCTGATCGGTTTTAACGGCGGAGTGGACAATCGCGGCAGAGCCAAGCCCTGCTTCATTCGAGAAAGCAGCGCGTTGCGCCCCGACTAGTAGTGCGCCCAATATTCCGCCATAGGCAGATGCTGGGTCAAATGCAAGAACCACAATCTGCATCAATGCCTCCGGTATCGCATACCAGTGAAGAGCAATGACAATCAAACCCGTTACCAGATATAAAAGCCCCATTAAAGGAACAATGCGTGAGGCCGCTTTTGCAATGGATTTAATACCGCCAATAATCACAATTCCAACGGAAAATGCTAGAATTAAACCGAACAACCACTTTTTATCCGCCCAGAAGCTGGCATCTTCGCCGCCCGTTACGTTCATTAACTGAATCATCGATTGGTTAGCTTGAAACATGTTTCCGCCGCCAAAGGCACCGCCAATGCCGCATATGGCAAAAAATCCTGCGACGAATACACCCAGTTTGGTCATGCCGTGTTTTGCAAATGCGTGTTTTAAATAGTACATAGGGCCGCCAGAAAGGCTTTCCTCGTGATTGGAGCCGCCGCGTACGCGGTATTTCACACCCAACATGACTTCGGCAAATTTGGCAGACATTCCCAAAAAGCCCATCACAACCATCCAGAAGACAGCCCCCGGACCGCCAAGCGAGACAGCGACGGCAACGCCCGCAATATTGCCCAAGCCGACCGTACCGGACAGGGACGCTGATAATGCCTGAAACGGGCTGATTTCTCCGTCTTTGCCCTCACCTTTATTGCCCTTACCCGAAACCAGATAGAGCGCATGTTTAAAGCCGCGAAAATTTATAAACCCAAGATAAATTGTGAAGAAAGCCGAGGCCGCAACCAACCAGACAACAATTAACTTTATGTCATAGCCTGTGAATGGCTCGGCATAGAAAATAACCCCCGCTGCAGCCGTTGCAACAGGTTCGAAAAGATTGTTAATCGCTTGATCAATAGAAGACATAAATTCACAATGGCAAAAATTCGGGTTGCCTCAAACAGAAAACTTGAAACCATCCACAGCCTCTTAAAAATTGACAGGCTTAATTATATTGATCGCATAGAGGATTAGACACAGGATGCGTGTCGTAAAAGGTTGTTGCCCAATTCACGACCTGCTTATGATTCATGCGTCCGGCACGTCCTATACGCTCAATATAGCGCGAGCAGAAAACATCGGGACGCATTTTTGCGGCATTTTCGGAAATCTTATTCGCCAAAGACGTGCGCAGATCATTTAGCTTTTTCTCGGGCTTTACCACACCCGTACGCTTATAATAGTTAATCAAACGGGATTCGTAATTCTGGATAAGACTTTTATGGGTCGAGGTGAAATCCTTATATTGCATGTAATAATTTTTCTGACCCGGCGGTGTCATATGCATACAATTCAGGCCAATTACCATCAGCTCGCTATGAATACGTATTCCCTGCTCCGCCTCTGCCTCTGCTATTGAATAACAAGATTTCGCCTGAACAGGTGCCGTCATCAGCATTAATACGGCACACACACCGAGAATTTTTTTCATTGCTTATCCTTTATGATTATTCTTCATTTTTACCAAATTTAGACGATGCGTGTCAAAGTTTCACCGCTTTCGAACCAGCGTTTGATATTTTCAATGACCAGATGCGCCATTTCCATACGTGTTTCGAATGTCGCTGTGCCGACATGCGGTAGAACCACAACATTATCCATGGTTTTCATGGCACCCGGTACATGCGGCTCATTTTCAAAAACGTCAAGACCCGCGCCTTTAATGGTTTTATTACGCAAGGCAATCAACAGATCGCCTTCATTGACGACAGAGCCACGAGAGACATTGATCAAATATCCATCAGCGCCAAGCGCCTCCATTATATCCAGATCAATCATTCCTTTTGTTTCAGGCGTTGCCGCGCAGGAAAGAACAAGAAAATCAGATTCTTGCGCAAGTTTCTTTAAGTCAGAAATGAATGTGTAGGGTGTTTCTTTTTCGCCGCGTCCGGTATATTTGATTTCACATCCGAAGGCCTCTGCACGATGTGCAATGGCACTGCCAATTCTGCCTAAACCGACGATCCCGACTGTCTTACCCCCCAAACGATGCCCCAGACCAATATCTCCGTCACTTTCCCATTTACCGATACGGACATAGGCATCTGCCTCCACAAAACGTCTGGCCGTCATAAGCATTAGAGCAATCGCGGTATCTGCCGTATCATTGGTGACCAGATCGGGGGTATTGCACACAACAATACCGCGCTGCTTTGCCGCGTCCAGATCAATGTGATCAAAGCCGACACCGTTACTTGAAATAATCTCCAGATTTGGCAAATTCTCAATCAGAGTACATGAAATTTTTTGACCCGGTTGGCATATAATTGCCACGGTGTTGGATGCGTGCTGGCGAATGGTCTGATCGGGGTCGGCTTCGCGGTATAATTTTACAATCTGGAATTTATTGCTGAGAGCCTCTAAATTATCGGGTTTTAGACCATCTAAACGACTAAAAGCTAAAATTGTTTTTACCATGTGGAGCGATCTTTTTATTGATTTCCTGACCTTAATCATGGTTAAACATGGGGTCAATGAGTAAAGCGAATAAAAAACTATTTATAAAAACCTGGGGTTGCCAGATGAATGTCTATGACAGTCGTCGCATGGCGGATGTCTTGCGCCCGCTTGGATACGAACAGGTTGAAGGTCCCGAAGACGTCGACATGATTATTATGAACACTTGTCATATTCGTGAAAAGGCCACCGATAAAGTCTTTTCAGAGATTGGTCGCCTGCGCGAACATAAAAAAGCCAAAGAGGCCAAGGGCGGTAAAATGTTGATGGCGGTTGCAGGATGCGTCGCCCAAGCCGAGGGCGAATTTATTCTGGAACGCGCCCCCGAAATCGATATGGTTTTTGGTCCGCAAACCTATCATGAACTTCCCGAAATGGTTTTGAAGGCCACGGGCATGATCGGGCGTCCACGCATTGTAAATACAGACTTCCCGCTTGAAAGTAAGTTCGATTTACTGCCCGAAGAAAATGCGTCACAAGGGGTCAGTGCGTTTCTTTCGATCCAAGAGGGGTGCGATAAGTTCTGCACGTTTTGTGTAGTGCCCTACACACGCGGATCCGAATTTTCACGCCCACTCAAAGACATAGTAGAAGAAGCGAAGAAATTAATTGAAGCGGGAGCAAAGGAAATCACGCTGCTTGGTCAGAACGTCAATGCGTATCATGGGGCGGGTCATGATGGGAAACAGGCTGATTTAACCGATGTGATTGACGCGATTGCACAGTTCCCTGAAATTGCGCGTATTCGTTACTCCACCTCCCATCCTCGTGATATGGATGACCGTCTAATCGACGCACATGGCTCCATTCAAAAATTAATGCCGTTTTTGCATCTACCTGTGCAAAGCGGGTCAGATAAAATTCTAAAGGCAATGAACCGTAAACATGGCCGTGATCTGTTTTTTGAGATTATCGATAAATTGCGCGTGAAGCGCCCGGAAATTACATTTTCATCTGATTTTATTGTCGGCTTTCCAGGGGAAACGCAGCAAGATCATGAAGATACGCTTGACCTGATCCGTCGGACACGTTTTTCATCCGCTTATTCCTTTAAATACTCGCCCCGCCCCGGTACGCCTGCGGCGAATATGCAAGGACTGTTAAGAGAAGATGTGAAGTCAGAGCGCCTGCAGGAATTACAAGCGATTGTAAATGAGCAACAATATGACTTTAATAAAACGTGTGAGGGCAAAGTTATGCCGATTTTATTTGATCGCATGGGTTATAAAGAAGGACAATTATTGGGGCGTAGTGAATTCTTCCAGTCTATAAATGTCGTCGCGCCACAACGCTTGTTAGGGGAAATCATAGACGTGAAAATCACACGCGCCGCGCCAAACTCATTGAGTGGTGAAGTTGTTTTGGTGGATGACCTACCTGCCGCGGCTGAATAATAAATAAGTATTTAGAGTTTCTATAGTAGGTTTTTGATCATTAATTAAAGTCTTCAATAATAAAGATACTAATTATTTTCGGGCATCGTTTGTTGCTCACTCATAGCAGGTACAAAATCAAGCTCTATCAGGCGCTCTGGATGATCATTAATAAAATTAAACGCCAATGTTGTTGCCAATGCTGCGGCGCCCATTCCACATATAAAATTCCCTGCAACACATCCCGCGCGTTCTGTGAAATCATCCGCAGGCGGCGCTATGGATCTGGCGGCTTCGTATGTTTTTTGTCCGACTTCTTGCCCCAAATCAACAGCAAGAATTGTTGCCGCACCGAATGCTCCTGCTAGAAACAGTTTTTCATCCTGAGGAAGTTCAGGGATTTTTTCGCTCATTTCCAAGAAATAACCAAGGCCGGGAACGCTTGCAGGAATTGCGAAACGTGCCACATTTTTCGATGTATCCACTACTTCCTCTACGACATACTTCGCTGCTTTTGTAATCATATTTATCATGAGGGCTTATGGTAACAATAAAATTCTTTCGTTACCAATTTAAACGTCTAAAATAGGAAATATTAACCCCTATCGATTAGACTAGATATATATATGAGCAAAACCAAAACGCATGTTATCAAATATGATAACAATCTTTACCTCTCCCAGCTGTGCGGGTCACGCAATGAGCATATTAAAAAGCTGGAAAAGCTTTTGGATGTGGAAATTGCGATTAAGGGCAACCAGCTTAATATTACCGGACACGGTAAAGACGTTGAAAATTGCGTGCAAATTCTGGACGCGCTGTGGGTCAAGCTTGAAAATAATGACAATTTGGAACTGGCAGATGTGGAAGCCGCGATCCGTTTTATCAACGGCACAGAAAACGGCGAAGGGTCAAAAGAATACTCAAATGACCAGAATATGATCAAAACCAAAAAACGCACAATTGAAGCGCGATCACCGCTTCAGGCGGAATATATCAGGTCAATGCGTGATTATGAGATGATCTTTGGCCTTGGCCCCGCGGGAACAGGTAAGACCTATCTAGCGGTTGCGATGGGGGTTGAAATGTATTTAAACGGTGAAGTGGAGCGCTTGATTTTTACACGCCCCGCCGTTGAGGCCGGTGAAAGTCTGGGGTTTTTGCCGGGTGATCTGAAAGAAAAAGTCGACCCCTATTTACGTCCGATTTATGATGCGCTTCACGACATGATGCCATTGGATAAGGTTGATAAAAAGCTGGAAAACGGTGATCTGGAAGTTGCCCCGCTTGCTTTTATGCGTGGTCGGACACTTAAAAACGCCTTTGTTATTTTGGACGAGGCGCAAAACACCACGCCTGCGCAAATGAAAATGTTTCTGACGCGTATGGGTGAAGGATCACGCGTTGTGGTTACAGGTGACCCGACGCAAACAGATTTACCCAAACATCAAACATCCGGCTTAACAGAAGCAATGGCATATTTAAGAGATGTTAACGAAATCAAGTTTATTATGTTCAGTGAAAAGGATGTTGTGCGCCATCATCTTGTCGCGAAAATAATCGAAGCATATGAACACAGAAACAAATAAAACGCCCTCTCCGCCGGAACGTACATTTACCGTAGATATTCAGGTTGCCGACCCGCAGTGGGAGGAACTTGATTTTAATCCGCGTGATATGGCAGAGATTGCCGTGCGCGAAACCCTTTTCTGTACGCAATTCTCCAAAGATGATGGATGTGAAGTCAGTATTCTTCTGGCGCATAATGACCTGGTTCAAACCCTCAACCGTGAATATCGCGGTAAAGACAAGCCAACTAACGTTCTGTCTTTCGAAACAGAAGAAAAAGGGCCACACGCCCCTTTAGGTGATATTATTATTGCGCGTGAGACATGTTATTAAAGAAGCAGAAGAGCAATTAAAGTCTGAGAAAGAACATTTTATCCATCTGATTGTACATGGAACGCTGCATTTACTGGGCTATGACCATGAAAATACACAAGATGCGGATAACATGGAAAGTATGGAAATCTGGATATTACAGCGTTTGGGCATAAAAAACCCCTATCTTGGACAGCAACTCTTATGATAAAATAATGATACCATGTTAACAAAACCAGAAGACGCCCAACAAGGGCCAGAATCGGAACCTCCGTCGGGGGTTTCCCCCAAAGACTCTCCTAATAAGTGTACAGAACAAAATGCCGCGCCCTTCACGTGGCTGAAAGATTTAATTAAAACCAAGCCGCAAGGTCAGGAGCCAACCTTGCGTGAAGCTTTGGAAGAAGTTATCGAAGAATATGAAGATAATGAGGATGAGCACGTTGCCGTGCATGAGCGTCTTCTAATCACAAACATTCTGAAACTGCGTGATATGACCGTGACAGATGTGATGGTGCCGCGCACAGATATTATTGCCATTCCTTTGGAGACAGATAAAACAAAATTATTCGAGCTGTTATCAGAAAAACAATTTAGCCGCCTGCCGATCTATCGCGATGATCTGGATGATATTATCGGGACAATACATATTAAGGATATCATGGCGGAATTTGCCAAGGGCAATGACAGTTTTAAACTGAAGGATATTATACGCTCCGTTCCTATTGTCTCCCCTTCTATGCCAGTTCTTGATTTGATGCTTCAAATGCAGCAGACAACAAAACATATGGCGCTGGTTATTGACGAATATGGCGGTATTGACGGGCTGGTAACCATTGGAGATCTGGTTGAAAGCATTGTGGGGGAGATTGATGACGAGTTTCAAAATGAAATTCAACCAACCCTGACCCGCAATAGTGACGGCAGCATTGTTGTTGATGCACGCTATGATCTGGAAGAGTTTGAAAAAGAATTCGGTCAAATGATTGATGAATATGAGCGCGAGGATATTGATACGCTCGGTGGTCTTGTTTTCTTTATTTCAGGACGCATTCCGGCGCGCGGTGAAATTCTGACCCATGAAGAAAGCGGCATGAAGTTTGAAGTTCTAGACGCCGATCCGCGTCGTGTGAACCGCCTTAGGATCATACCTCCCGCTTTGTAAAATCTTTTGCATGAACAATTTTTGTTCTTTATAAGAGTAGTATGTTTAGAAAAACCCTTTCCCTGATCTCTGCTTTTTCAATAGCGAGTATCGTTTCCCTGTCTCCTGCCTTTGCGCAATCGAACCCTGCAGATGGCTACCAGCCAGAAATCAGGAACTATGGCTTAATTACGCCGCCTGTTTGTACCACAGAGCAAGGTGAGACGATTCAGCATTACGCAGGAACGAGCGAGCAGATTGTGCAATTTGGCGGGTTTTTAGCTGCGGCGGGGGATTTTGAAGTCGGAAAAAACGGCGGCATTGTAAATGAAGACCGTATTTATTATGACGAAACAAATATGCCCTACTTACATCCACTTTTTCAGGAATTTTTGTTCCATCATGAGTGTGCGCATGTTCAACTTTCCCATTTGGATATCCCTATCAATCAGCGACAAAGTCAGTACTTTCCGATAGAGCAAGGCGCAGATTGTGCCGCATTTCAAGAAATCAAGGAAGACAGCGATGATTTTGCCGCAGATGCAGCGCTTATTTTGTCAAACTTCAGATACATCGCAAACACAATCATGCCTGCCGCGCCCGGTAAGGAGGGCGTGAGAGAACAATTTGTTGATCAACGCATTGAAAATATGCTGGCTTGCCCTGCATTACAAAATTAACGCTCTTCTTTTTCGATCTGTCCCACGCTTTTATTTTGCGTCATGTGCATAGCATGATAAGAATGGAAAATGCTCCATAATTTTTTGCTTGCGCTGTTATGTTTTGTTGCGGGATCGTTATCCCATCTGGCAATGGCGCCTTATAATCTGGGGTTTATTCTGTTTCTGGGTATTCCCGCCCTGTTCTATGCCGTGCAAAGAGCAGAGAAAAAGCGCTATAAATTCTTATATACATGGCTGTTCGCCTTTGGATATTTTGTTTTTGGATTAAGCTGGATTTCAAATGCGTTACTTGTCCCCGGTAATGAAGATTTTTACTGGGCCTATCCCCTAGCCATTGGCGGGTTGCCCGCTGCGCTCGCTTTATTTCCCGCGTTGTTAATCACATTCATTACGTCACGCTTCGATCTGGAACATTTAAGCGGATGGTGGGCATTTGTATTGGCTTTATGCTTAAGTGAACTCGCGCGCGGCTATTTATTTACAGGCTTTCCATGGAATAACTTCGCTTACACGTGGATCAGCGTCCCACCCGTTGCGCAGTCTGTATCCATTGGTGGCCTATATTTCCTGACATTCCTGACAATTTTTTGGGCGGCGACGCCTGCGCTGTTCTTTTTACACAAACGCGGCACACCCCTTATTTTAACATTTATGATGACCGCCCTCAGCTTTAGCGGATTATATTTCTGGGGTCACAATCGCCTCAAAACAGAGCCGGTTTATATTATTGATGATGTCGTTTTACATCTTGTTCAACCCAATATTAAGCAGGAAGATAAATGGGAAGCCGGCAAGCTGGAAGGGCATTTTCAAAATCTGGTGGAGCTCAGCCGTAAAGGCTTGAAGGATCATCCGAATAAAATGAATATCGTGATTTGGCCTGAAACGGCTTCGGTACGTTCAATCTTATTTAAAGAAAAGAATAAAGACGTTTTACAAAATATTCTGCCCGAAAAATCACGTAATCATCTGATTACAGGATTATTACATGGTGTCGTTAAAAACGAAGAGCGTCATTTTTATAACAGTTTAACCGTTTTTGGACCGGGGCAACAGATTATCGGCAATTACGATAAACACCACCTTGTTCCATTCGGGGAGTATATTCCCTTTAAGGAGTATATTCCGCTAGATCCCATTGTGAATTTTTCAGGATTTCAAGCGGGGCCGGGTCCGCAAAAAATACAAATTACAAAGAATTTTTCGATCAGCCCGCTTATCTGCTACGAAGTTATTTTCCCGGGACATAGTATGCCGAAGCGCGTTAAGCGCACACCGCATCCAGATTTAATTGTGAATGTGACAAATGACGCATGGTACGGTAACAGTAGCGGACCACAACAGCATTTAGTCAGCGCCCAGTATAGAGCCATTGAAACAGGCAGGCCTGTGGCAAGGGTTGCAAATACCGGAACGTCCTCATTTATCTCACCGCTCGGAAAACATATTGTGTAAGATAGAATATGGCAAACGCGATGTCGTCTCTTCACGACTTGTACTACCGTTGCAAAATGAAACGATATTTGCAAAATACGGACAGAAAATTATGGGGGCTTTATTGATATTTATCCTCGCCGGAGTATATATATTCCGCAAAGAAACCAATAGATAGTTATGGTAATAATACTTAAGATATTATTATATATACGGAATATCCCAGTTTAGGTGTTTATTTATTCTGAAAAATAATTTAAAAAGGATAGTAATTACCTATATTTAGAGAAATACTATGAAAACAAAAATGAAACCCAAGGGCCGCGTTGAAGATTACGACAAGGAAATCGGCATACGATTGCGTGTATTGCGTAAGCTAAATAATTACACGCAAGATGTCTTAGCAAAAAAACTGGACATCACGTTTCAACAAGTTCAAAAGTACGAACAAGGCACAAATCGCATCAGCGCGGGTAAAATAAAACAAATCATAGATATTTTCGACGTCCCCTCTGCATATTTTTTTGAAGAAAATAAAAATACCAAAAAAGTCGGCTTTGCAGAAGGCGAACAAGCCCCTTTTGAAGGTGCTGATGGTACGTCAGAGGGCAAAACAAATAAAGTTGATATCTTTCAAACAACTGAAACGATTAATCTTTTACGTTCTTATTACAGTGTTAAAGACCCCAAAGCACGTAAAGGTATGTATAAGATGATTAAAACTTATGCCGAAAATATAGATAACGCCACAAAAAGCTGATTGCAGTCATTCCCTATATCTGTAGAATGTTGCAAATTTTAGATTAATAGCTTTAAGGTTCAACATGTCATCACGTTCCGATTATATTTTTACAAGTGAATCCGTTTCCGAAGGGCATCCTGATAAATTATGCGACCAGATATCAGATGCGCTGCTTGATTTTTATCTGGAACATGATCCCGAAGCCAGAACAGCGATTGAAACGACAGCCACAACAAACTTTGTCGGCTTGATCGGAGAAGTGCGTTGTCGCGAAGATATTTCGCACGAGCAGATCGAACAAATCGTACGTCGAAAGATCAAGGATATTGGTTACAGACAGGAAGGATTTCATTGGCGTGATGTAGAGATTGACGTGCGTCTGCATAATCAATCGGCCGATATTGCCGTTGGTGTTGATGCTTCTGCAACAAAAGATGAAGGCGCAGGAGATCAGGGAATCATGTTCGGCTTTGCATGTGATGAGACAGAAGCGTTGATGCCTGCCCCGATCTATTACTCGCACTTGCTTTTGAAAAAGTTGGCTGATGAGCGTCATAGCGGCGCGCTTTCCCAGCTTGAACCTGATGCAAAATCGCAAGTGACTTTGGTTTATAAAGATGATCGTCCGGTTCGCGCGCATTCTGTCGTTCTGTCAACACAGCACGCTGAGGGTTTATCACAGCAAGACGTCAATGATATTGTCAGGCCCTATATTGAAAACACCCTGCCTGATGATTGGATGTGCCCGGATGATGAACTCTATATTAATCCAACAGGACGTTTTGTGATTGGCGGCCCCGTCGGTGATGCCGGATTGACAGGACGCAAAATTATTGTGGACACTTACGGCGGCGCAGCCCCGCATGGTGGCGGTGCATTTTCCGGAAAAGATCCAACAAAAGTTGATCGCTCGGCTGCTTATGTTGCGCGCTACATTGCAAAAAATATTGTCGCGGCAGAACTGGCCACAAAATGCACTCTACAGCTTTCATATGCGATCGGAGTGTCCAAGCCGTTATCTATTTATATTGATACACATGGCACCAGCGCCGTTCCCGAAGACGTCATCGAGAAAGCGATACCACGCATTATTAATCTCAGCCCGCGCGGCATTCGTGAGCATTTACAATTAAACCGCCCCATATATGAGCGCACGGCGGCATATGGCCATTTCGGCCGCCCTTTTGAGGCAGATGGTGGCTTTTCATGGGAAAAACTAGACCTTATAGAGAAATTACAAAACGAAATTGGCTAAAAATATTCCAACAGAAAAAAGACGCGTATATGGACGACGTTCCGGTCGCCCCCTTAATCCTATGCGTCAAAAAGCATTAGACGAGTTGTTGGAAAAATTGTCTTTTCCTGAAACAGTTTGTACGGCGGCAGAACAAATTGCCCCCTCCGCCTACTTTCCTCAGGCGTTTGAACGTACAATACTTGAAATCGGTTTTGGTGATGGTGATCATTTGGCTGGAATGATGAAAATGCATCCCGATACAGGCTTCATAGGTGCAGAGCCTTATATTAACGGTATGTCCGCTTTCTTAAAGCAGATTGAAGAGGAAAATCTAAATAAGGAACAGATCAAAGTCTGGATGGATGATGCCATTCGCCTGATTCAATATTTTGATGATGCCTGCCTTGACCAGATTTATGTATTGAATCCTGACCCATGGCCAAAAGCACGTCATCATAAACGCCGGATTATTTCACAAGAGAATCTGGATGTTTTTGCACGTCTTCTTAAACCTAAAGGTCAATTAATCATGACAACGGACGTTGATGATCTGGCGGAATGGATGGTCACAGAAGCGTCTAACCATTCTGCATTTGAATGGACAGCATCATCGAAGCGCGACTGGCAAACGCCCCCGCAAAACTGGATTGCAACCAAGTATGAATTAAAAGGCAAAAGAGCAGGACGCAAGCAAAGCTATTTAATCTTTCAAAAAAGTATCTAGACTCAAAAGACTAATTAATCGCTTGCTTCATCTTCTGTCGCGTCCTCATCGGCGACATCTTCTCTAAAGCTGATCGGCCCGTTTGGCATGATTGTGGAAATGGCATGCTTATATACAAGCTGTGCGTGTGTTTCACGACGCAATAATATACTGAAATTATCAAACCAAGTCACAACACCTTGAAGTTTTACGCCATTAACGAGAAAAACAGTGACTGTCTTCTTGTCTTTTCTAATTTTATTCAGAAAAACATCCTGAATATTTTGTTTATCGGCCATAGTTTTTATCTCTAATTTTTTATTATTACTCTAGGTGTATGGCAGTTTTGTGCAAAGCGCAAGATAATTTCTTAAAGAAAATTATATTAGATGCCACTGATTTAAAAGGGTTATATTAAATCGAATTTAAAGGAAAATAGCTGTTCAACGTAAGAAATAGAACCGTGCGTCGCGAAGAATATAATCACATCATCCGCTTTAACAATCGTATTTTTATCGGGCACGATAATTTTGTTATCACGCTGAATAATACTGATCACAACACCAGGGGGCAGGTGTAATTTTTCAAGCGGTATGTTGATAATTTTGCAGGATTCAGATGCGCGCACCTCGATAATCTCGGCGAAACCATCTTTAATGCTGTGGGTGGCGTCGATACGTCCGCGTCGCACATATTTCATAATTTGCGATGCAGTAATCAAACGCGGTGAGACAATGGCATTGATACGCAATGCCGCCGTAAGCGTTGTATATATCTCTTTATTCACCAACGTAATTGTGCGGACGTCCCGCCCCTCCGTCGCTAGTAAAGAGCTGAGGATATTCACTTCATCGTCATTTGTAACGGATATGACCGTTTCGATATTATCGATTCCCGCCTCTTCAAGAATTTTTTTGTCCAGTGCGTCACCGTGCAATACCATGTCGTTTGGAAAAAGTTCACTGACCTCCGCTGCTCGGGAGGCACTGGCTTCAATCACGCGCAAATCTATTTTTTTATTATGCTCTTTTAAAAGACTGCAAAGTTGAACGCCAATATTACCGCCCCCGATCACCAGAACACTTGCCGCTTCATTTTCTTCATGACCAAAAGCTTGTAATGCTCGTTCAATATGATCTTTGCGTACAATAAATGTAACTTCGTCCCCTTCGAAAAACTGGTTTTCGACATCGGGAAGAATGTGTTTTCCGGCGCGTGAAATCAGCAGAATACGTGCATCAAGATCGGGGAACAGATTTAGTAATTGCTTTAATGGTGTATGCAAAATAGGACAATTTTTCTCACAGACGACACTCAAACAATATGCTTCGCCGTTCAAAAGAGAGATTGTATCGGTGGTTCCCGGCGTTTTGACACGTTCAAGAATGTTGTTTGCGACTTCTCGTTCAGGCGAGATAATCACATCTATCGGCATATGCGCCCGACTGAACAGATTTGCCCATGCAGGATCGAGATAATTTAATTGGCGGACGCGCGCTATTTTTTTGGGAATATTGAATAAAGAATGTGCAACCTGACATGCGACCATATTGACCTCGTCATAATGGGTCACAGCGACAATCATATCGGCATCTTCTGCACCGGCAAGCCTCAGAATATCAGGGTTTGAGCCATGACCCACGATACCGTTCACGTCAAGTTCATCATTAATTTTTGCGATCAGATCGCTCTTCAAATCAATAACCGTTACATCATTATGTTCTTTCGCCAAATACGAGGCGATATTATATCCGACCTGACCTGCGCCACAAATAATCGTTCTCATTAAACTGCCTGCCTTTTTGTCTGTTCCATGTGGGGTTCATTCTCCAGCTCATTCAAGGATGCATTAATTTGCAACATCTTTAGCTTTCTGTGCAACGCCGAGCGCTCCATACCAACAAACTTTGCTGTTTTTGAAATATTTCCATCAAACTTCTTAATTTGAGACAGTAAATAATGACGTTCGAATTCTTCACGCGCATCGCGAAGAGGTTTCGACATAATTTCAGGCATAATCTGGATAGGCTGTTTTGAATTCTGATTCACGCTACTTTTTTGTTGCCCCAGATTTGGCGGCAAATAATCAACGCATATTTTATTTACTTGAGGCCCGCTCATGATCATCATCCATTCCACGGCATTACGTAATTGTCGCACGTTTCCTTGCCATTCATAGGATTGCAAAACATTCATTAACTTGGGCGTGAAACTTTTAGGGGCAAAGCCGGATTGAATTTCAATCTCTTTACAGAACGTTTTTATCAGCTCCGGCAAATCTTGTATTCTATCCCTCAAACGCGGCATGTTTAGAGGCACAACATTCAAGCGGTAATATAAATCTTTCCTGAACTTTTCGCGCTTGATCATATCCTCCAGATCACGATTAGATGAGGCCAGAAAACGAATATCAACCTGTATAGAGTGCGAACTGCCCACGCGTGAAAACGTTTGTTCTTGCAGCAAGCGCACTATTTTGCCTTGTGTTGCAAGTGGCATATCGGAAATTTCATCAAATAAAAGCGTCCCGCCATTGGCGCGCTCTAGTAATCCCTGATGAACCTCTCCATTGGTTTCTGTGCCGAACAGCTCCTCTTCCATATGATCGGGGTGCATAATGGCGCAGTTCATGACAACCATCGTTTTATGATGGCGCGCTGATAATTTATGAATAAGACGCGCGGCAATTTCTTTTCCTGTTCCCGGCTCACCTGTTATCAAAATCCGGCTATTGGTTTGTGCCACACGATCTATCAATTGACGAACGGATTGGATCAAAGTTGATTTTCCGGTTAGAGACACGTCACCTTTTTGACCGGCAATTTCCTTAAGCGACATATTCTCTTTACGCAAGGTCGCCGCCTCTATTGCGCGTTTGATCATAAGAATTAAGCGATCTGATTTGAACGGTTTTTCGATAAAATCATATGCGCCCATCTTAATTGATGAGACGGCGGTTTCAATTGTGCCATGACCACTGATCATAATAACTGGAAGATTGGAGTATTTCTTTTTGAGAATTTTGAGTATCTCCACCCCGTCCTTATCACTGTTATTTAACCATATATCAAGAATAACAAGATCAGGCATTTGCTCTGACACAGCTGTTAGTGCTTGTTCCGCGTTGGCCGCGACAATCGTATCATACCCCTCATCTTCCAAAATACCTTGTATCAGATTACGGATATCGGCTTCATCATCAACGATTAGTATTTTATATCTCTTCTTCATTCATTTTGACCCTATAACTTTCATCTATGCCACATTAACCTTTTTATGATCTTGTTCTGATATCGCGCCCTGATCGGTTTTTTCATTATAAATCGGAAATTGCATCCCGATAGCGGCACCGGATAGAAGCTTGTGATGATCCCACAGAGATACAACATGCGGTGGCGAGATTATAAGCTGCCCTTTATGATCTTCCATAATTTTCTTTGACGATGGCAAGCCCCAAGCCCGTTCCCTTTTCTTTAAAAGTCACATATGGTTCTGTCAGTTTTGCCAGATTTGTTCCTTCGGGTAGGCCGGGACCATTATCATTCACAAGGATATTTAAGACATTTTCTTCCTCGAGTGACCCAGATACATAGTTTAGCATTCTGTTTCTTTTCATGATGATCCAAAACCGAATCAATCGCATTTTGAACCAGATTTGTAACGGCTTGACTTACCTGCCCGGCATCGCACATAACTGTCATATCTTCTTGCTTTAGATCGGGATGGATTTCGATTTGCAGATCAACGTCGCTATTGGCTTGTTGATGCAAAAACAGGAAGTCCTTTGATCAAAATCTCCATATTCTCTTTCTCCATATCTGGCTCGGGCATACGTGCAAACGAAGAAAACTCCCCGACCATACGGCCAATATCGCCCACTTGACGGATAATTGTTTCAATGCATTGCTCGAAAATTTCCGGTTTATCCGTGATTTGCTCACCATAACGACGGCGAAGACGTTCGGCTGATAATTGTATTGGCGTTAAGGGATTTTTGATCTCGTGCGCGATGCGTCTGGCAACATCTGACCAGGCCGCTTTACGTTGCGCGGATTGAAGCTCAGTAATGTCATCAAACGTGATAACGGCACGCAGATCATCGTCACCAACAAATTCAAACGCCATACGCACCAGTAAATTCAACCTGTGCCCCAAATGGTTGATGTATGGTAACTCATATTGAGATACTTGATTGGGCGTTTCTCTGGCATCGTCAATTAACTGTGACAGACCGGGAATAACATTACCAATTCTGCGCCCCAACAAATCGGCTTCTTCTTTATTATTTTTTCCTGAAAACAAAATAATTGCGGGCTGGTTGGCGATGGTGATTAGTCCTTTACTATCAACCCCCATCACGCTGACCGATACCCCCGCCAGAATAGCTTCGGTGAAGCGGCGGCGATGATCCATCTGGCGATTTGCACTGATTAATTCGTCACGTTGCGTTGCTATCTGGTCCGTCATGCGGTTGAATGCCCGCGCCAGATAATCCAGTTCATCAAGGCTCTCATATTCAGGAACACGCACCGTTAAATCACCGCTGCGCACACGCTCTGCCGCGCCGATCAAAGCAGTGACAGGATCTGTCATTTGACGTGCCAAAACCAATCCTGCCCATGCGGCAGACAGCAATAAAACCATCGCAACAACAATAAAAATAAGAAGCGATTTGATTTGCAAATCAGAATAGCTTTTCTGCAGATCGTCATATCGCTCCGCCGCTGCGCGTGTAAGGTTAACACGTGCCAAAACCGTCGGGTCGGCAATACGTGCAACATACAGATATGAATCATCAAACCCTTCTAACTCTACCAGCGCGCGAACACGATCTTCATTTGGGGCTGTCATTAAGACAACTTTTCCACGCTCCGCTTCTTTCAGAACCTCTTCGGGGGATAGGTTGACCGGCAATCCTTCCGAACCGGTTTGCGCATAAATATTTTGTCCTTTGCTGAACACAACGGCTTCAGCGAAATTACGGAATTTAATTTGTGTTTTTATGTATCGCTCAAATCCTTGAGGATTTGCTTTTAACTGTTGGGCATTACGATTTAAATCCTCTGCCATGGCTAGAATATCTGCACGAATGACCGCCTGATGTTCATCAAGATAGGCTTCAGCAACGGCGCGAGATTCCGAGACAGCGGTTCGTACACGTTCGCTAAACCATGTTTGAATACCATAATGGAAAAAATAGGCAGAAAAAACCGTCATAATAATCGCCGGAACAGCGGCAAGAACACTGAAAATCAACACAAGACGCGTCTGAAGTTTTGATCCTGCCACGCCCTTTCGACGGTTGGACCACAACGCAATCAACCTGTTGGCAGTCAAACAAACAAGCAATAACAATATGATAATATCAAGGTTCAACAGCCAGATAATCACTTGCGAGTTATTATCAACAGGCACAATTTCAGCCATGACCATATAAGTTATTGTGGCAAAAAGGACTGCGACAAAAATAAGACAGAATGCGACAATCCTCTCCCAAGAGGCTTTACCGGTTGAGCTTTTACTCCTTATTCGCGGTGTATATCTGTATGCTCCCGCCAAAAAACTCATAATCTTCTTTCAATGGAAAGTGTTGATTTTTTGTCACACACTCAATATCTGCAAGTTTCCTCTTTTTTGCAAGAGGGAGTTGTGCCAAATTCAAATTTATATGCAGAAAAATCAGCTCTTTAGTGTTTTAATCCTTGCCGCAGGTTCCGCATCACGCTTTGGACAGGACACGCCAAAACAATATCAAACTTTATGCGGGAAACCTGTTCTGCGTCATGGGATAGATGTTTTTATGTCTCACCAAAGCTGTCAAACTATTAGAGTTGTGATAAATCCAGACCAGACCGATTTATATCATAATGCTGTTTCCGACCTGAATTTGCCCCCCGCTATTAATGGTGGCATTTCTAGAAAAGAAAGTTGTTACAAAGGCTTAAAGAGCTTTGATCAAAATGATAAACCGCGTGTCATATTGGTTCATGATGCGGCGCGCCCTTTTCTTTCGCATGATGATATTGATCAATTGCTGCAAACTCTGGAAACGGCGTCCTCCGCTACTTCTTGGAAAACCTATCCCTGAAACTATTCGTCGTGTAGATGAACATTTTAATCTGACAGATAAAATTGATCGCACGAATTGCTGGGCACTTCAAACGCCTCAAGGATTTATTTTTGACGACCTTCTCGCCGCTCATGAAAAATTTAGAGAGGATGATAATTTTACAGATGATTGCGGTGTGATGGAGGCGGATGGGCATAAAACTAAAGTCGTAAAGCGTAGTAGCCCGAATATAAAAATTACATGGCCCGAAGATTTAAAAGAAGCAGAGGATATAATGTCGCAAAATAAAATGATTGTTATGGGGCAAGGGTTTGATGTTCATGCATTTGGAAATGAAACAGTGACGTCCATTCGCCTCGGTGGCATTGACGTGCCACATAACAGGAACCTGACAGCACATTCAGACGGTGACGTAGTTTTACATGCGCTGACAGATGCTTTATTAGGCGCGATCGGTGAAGGCGATATCGGGCTTCATTTTCCACCGTCCGATGATATGTGGAAGGATAAAGATAGTCGCTTTTTCTTAGAAGAGGCTCACAAAATGCTTACAAATAAAGGCGGTGAAATTCATAATATCGACATTACTCTGATCTGCGAAACACCAAAATTAAAAGACAGGCGCTATGAAATGCGTGATTCGATTGCATCGCTGCTCGATATTGTTCCCGCACAAGTGAATGTCAAAGCAACAACAACTGAAAAGCTGGGTTTTACAGGACGAGGAGAAGGGATTGCGTGTCAGGCTACAATATGCGCTAATATAAACAGATATGAAACAGCTTAACGATCTTTTCGCCACATGGGGATATCTGGGACGCATACCGAAAGCGCCCGGCACATGGGGCACGCTTGGGGGCTTATTATTTATCTATCTGCTCTTCTTAAATTGGCATCATTATTTTGAGCAAAATATCTCAATTTTATATTACGCCTCGTTCACCCTTGCGCTCTTTCTACTTGGTGTCATCTCTGCTGATAAATTTGATAAAGACCACAAGACCCATGACTCAAAAAGAATTGTGATTGATGAAGTCGTGGGCATAATGGTGACACTGATACCCCTCGTGTGGGTATTCCAAAATTCCGGAACGCCGCTTTATGCGACCGGATGGATGCAGCCGGTGATCGGCTTTGTTTTATTTCGCTTTTTTGACATCTTAAAGCCTTGGCCGATTTCATTAGCAGACAAAAATATTAAAGGCGGCATGGGTGTCATGATAGATGACGTTTTAGCAGGGATCGCCGCGGCGCTTTGTTTTACAGCGGTTGGATATGGATATCATGAATTTATCGCTGTTGGTTGAACAACTTTCAAAAGTACTTGAACAGAAAAAAATGATGCTTGCTACGGCAGAGAGTTGTACGGGCGGGTTGATTGCAAAGCTGATGACAGATCGCGCAGGATCATCCGCTGTTTTTGAGCGCGGCTTTGTGACCTACTCTAATGATGCAAAAACAGAATTGTTGGGTGTTTCATCACAAATCTTGAAAACTCATGGTGCTGTCAGTGCGGAGACGGCAGAGAATATGGCACGTGGCGCACTTAAAAATTCAAAAGCGCAGCTTGCGGTTAGTGTGACAGGTGTCGCGGGACCGACAGGCGGTACAAGTGATAAGCCCGTTGGTCTTGTCTATATAGGGATAGCAGATCAGGATTATATCGGGTCATTTGAGTGTCATTTTGAAGGTAATCGTGAGTCCATCCGTACACAAACAGCGGAAAAAGCGCTTACGCTTCTACTTAACCATATAACTCATTAGCACGCTTTTCAAAAGCACTGACCATACGTTTGACGACTTCATTGAAAAACACGTTTACAATACTTTGAAACACAAAATTACTGAATTCGAATTCTACGGCAAAATCAATGCGGCAATGTCCGTTACATTCCGGTATAAAGCGCCATTCATTTGTTAGGTGTTTTAGAGGACCTTCCAAATATTGGATGTGGATACGATCTGGTTTTTCAAGATGCACTTTTGAAGAAAACCTCTCCCGAAACATTTTATAGCCAATAACCAGATCGGCATAAAAAATATCATCGCCTTCCCATTTTTTAATCCGGCTACCGACACACCATGGCACAAATTTTTTATAGTCATCAACGGACGCCACCAGATCAAACATTTGTTCAGGCGTATAGGGAAGAATTTTTTGTTCAAAGTGGGATGGCACGCCGCCTACTCCGCTGCCATAATTTTGGCGGCGCGGGATGCTTTTAATTTTGCAAAGTCTTCTCCTGCGTGATGGGAAGAACGCGTCAAGGGTGATGCCGATACCATCAGAAAACCTTTCCCCCAGGCAAGTGTTTCTAGCTCTTTGAATTCTTCAGGAGTCCAAAAACGATCCAGAGGCGCATGTTTGGGCGTTGGCTGTAAGTATTGACCAATTGTTATGAAATCAATTCCTGCGGCGCGCATATCATCCATGACTTGCATGACTTCCTGCATTGTTTCACCGAGGCCAACCATCAAGCCCGATTTTGTGAATTGCTTGGGATCCTTTTCTTTTACACGTTCTAATAAACGCAATGAGCGGAAATAGCGCGCACCGGGTCGAACAGTGGGATAAAGGCGCGGAACAGTCTCTAGGTTATGATTAAAGACATCTGGTTGCGCCGCGATGACACGGTCAATCGAGGTCAGATTTCCTTTAAAATCACCAGGAAGTATTTCAATCGTAGTTTCAGGTGATTTAAAACGAATGGCTTTAATAGTCTTTTCAAAATGCTCTGCACCGCAGTCATCCAGATCATCACGATCAACAGATGTAATTACAACATGTTTTAATCCCATCTGCATGACCGCAACACCAACGCGAAGTGGTTCCATTTGATCTAGAACATCAGGTTTGCCCGTCGCCACATTACAAAACGAACAGGCACGCGTGCATATTTCGCCCATGATCATAAATGTTGCATGCTGTTTATTCCAACATTCACCCACATTGGGACACCCGGCTTCTTCACAAACTGTGGTTAATTTTTGTTTGCGCACAATGGCTTTGGTTTCTTCGTACACTTTTCCTTGTGGCGCACGAACTTTGATCCAATCCGGTTTTTTACCCATGGGACGATCCGGATTTTTCTGCTTCTCACGATGGCGCTTGGTGCGATCCAGTAAGTCTGTGTTATATGTCATTCAGATTTATTATCTTCTTCTGCTTCTTTTACACGTTGCTTGTAATCCGCATAAAATTCTTTTGCTTTATATTTAATATCTTCTGTTATATCCCTCGAATATTCTAAATTGTCTCTTGTCGCTTCAGACAAGGTTTTATCTGGGTCAGCTGCTCCTATTTTCCAATAATAAATGAAGATAGATGCAGCAATGCATAACAGAGCTATAATAAAAATATAACCTGTCAAGGTTGCAAAAAAGTTTACAATAAAATCAAGCGGGTGTGAGGTCGAAAAAACGGCCGCCAGAATGATTAATAAAAAACCACCTGCAAGAACAAGTAATGCGACGCCACTTCCTGAACTGTCTTTTTTATTATTTGCCATTTTTAGATTATAAAATATTTAAAAGTGAATTGCACGTGCATATGCATCTAAAACAGATTCATGCATCATTTCGGACAATGTTGGGTGTGGGAAAATGGTGTGCATATAATCTTCTTCAACCAATTCTGCGGTTTTTCCTATCACATAGCCCTGAATTAATTCAGTCACTTCCGCACCGATCATATGTGCGCCAAGCAGCTCACCTGTTTTTTCATCAAAGATTGTTTTAACGAGGCCTTCCGGCTCTCCGAGTGCAATAGCCTTTCCGTTCGCCATGAACGGAAAACGACCAACCTTAATCTTATGCCCGGCTTCTTTTGCTTTCTCTTCGGTTAAGCCAACACTCGCAACTTGTGGATGGCAATAGGTACAGCCCGGAATATTAGATTTATTCATTGGGTGGACACCTTTTTGCCCTGCCAGCTTATCGATACAAATAATAGCTTCATGTGACGCTTTATGGGCAAGCCATGGCGCGCCTGTTACATCACCAATGGCGTAAACACCCTTTTCAGCTGTTTCCATCCATTCATTGGTGACGATATGCCCGCGATCTGTTTTAACTTTGGTCTTATCAAGACCAATATTTTCTGTGTTGCCAACAATACCAACAGCCATGATCACACGATCAAACGTTTGCTTTTCAATTTTTCCTTTAATTTCAATATGCGCTGTTACATCTTTTTTTGTTTTGTCCAGCTTCTTTACCATGGCATTGGTGATAATTTTCATGCCCTGTTTCTCAAACGATTTATGCGCCAGCTTAGAAATTTCGGCGTCCTCGACAGGAAGAACACGATCCATCACTTCTACAACTGTCACCTCTGCGCCCATAGTTCTATAGAAGCTGGCAAATTCGATTCCGATTGCGCCAGATCCAACAACCAATAGTTTTTTCGGCATTGTTTTAGGCGTCATTGCATCTTTATATGTTACGACAAGCTCTCCATCAGGCTCTAGGCCCGGCAAGATACGCGCGCGTGCCCCTGTGGCAATAATAATATTCTTGGCGGAGATTTCATCCTTATCATTTATGGATATTTTGCCTTTTCCTTTCAGCTTAGCTTCACCGTCAAAGACAGTCACTTTGTTTTTCTTCATCAAATGTTTAATGCCGTTTGATAACTGAGACGCCACACCGCGGGAACGTTCGACCACCTTTTGCAGATCGAATTCGACACCGCTACATTTCAAGCCAAATTCTTCGGCGCGGTGCATTAGATGATAAATCTCCGATGTGCGAAGAAGCGCTTTTGTCGGGATGCATCCCCAATTTAAGCAAATACCGCCCAAATGTTCACGCTCCACTAAAGCCACTTTCATCTTTAACTGCGCTGCACGGATAGCTGCCACATATCCGCCTGGGCCACCACCAATTACAATCACATCAAAATTTTGTTCAGCCATTTTTTATCCTTGTATTTTCAGTTCAAAGTACGTTTTAGTTTCGGGTTTATATCCGAGCCATTCATTCAGATATGGTTTTATTTCAGCTTTGACATCTTTTGTATACACCTCATCAAAACCCGTTTTTTTATAAAGATTCACACCCCATGGTGCATTTGAAGTCGTTGTTAAACAAACGATTTCGCATCCTTCTTTTTTACTTTCATCAATAACTTTATTCAATAATTCTTTCGCGATGCCTTGACGCTGGAATTCCGGTGCTACAGATACTTGATGAATATAGCAGAGCTTCTCGTCATTTTTTATTTCAAAAATAATAAATGCGACCAGCTCTTCATTATCTAAAGCAATAAAGACTTCGTTATTTTGAATACGTTCCCTTAAGAAACCGGCGTCATTTCCGCTTGATGGATAATTCTTACCAAAGGTATGCAAATCGGCACGAATATCTACAAGGTTAATGCGCCCGATATAATCTTGGTTTGCATGAGTATAATTTATACCAATCATATTCAGATTTTTCTGATCAACTTCGTTTCTTGAGAGACTAATAACCCTTCCGTATCTTTTAAATATTTTGGCCAATCGGGGTCGCCGTCACGCGCTTTTCGTTTGACTTCATAATCCGCGTAATCATCATATTGCCACAAATGTGTCAGCTGATTTTGTGGCCCAACTTCAGTTAAATAAATGCCAACCTCTTGCCCGAAATATTTACGATTAATCGGCACGCATTGTGTCTTAAATATTTCCATGTATCGCGACGTGAGACGCGGAAGAATATTATAAGTGCGATGATCTATGATCATGATTTCTTAACACCATCCTTTTTTTGCGTGGCCCGGAGGACAAAAATTTCTATCGCTGCTACTATCATTATCTTCAACAACAACTTTACGTGGTCCGTCTTGGACTGTAGTTTTGCAAGCTGTAAGACCGCTTGTGTAAATGAGGCAAAATGCCGCTATTATGATTGTTTTTTTCATAGTTTTATCCTTTTTAGTTAAAATAGGTTACGTCATCATCAAAATTGGATTTTCGATCAGGCGTTTGAAGACTTTCAAAAATTCTGCTCCGACAGCGCCGTCAACTGATCTGTGATCTGTTGAAAGTGTCACGTTCATAAATGTGCCGATCGCAACCGCGCCGTTTTTAGCATAGGGTTTTTCCTTACCTGCGCCAACTGCCAGAATACAGCTTTGCGGCGGGTTAATGATGGCTGAAAATTCATCCACGCCGAACATACCCAGATTGGAAATAGAGAACGTTCCTCCTTGAAACTCTTCTGGTTTCAGTTTTCCGTCACGCGCCTTTCCTGCAAGTTCTTTCATTTCGGTTGAAATCTCTCTCAGGGATTTTTCCTCCGCCTTTTTAATAATTGGCGTAATTAATCCGCTTTCTGTTGCAACAGCAATTGATACATCACTATGTTTGAACTGCAAAATGGCGTCTTCCGTCCATGCCACGTTCGCCGCAGGGTATTTTTGAAGAGCTTCCGCCACCGCTTTGATCACGAAATCATTAACGGATAGTTTGTATTCACCATCGGCTTCGGCATTGATTGATTTCCTAGCATCAAGCAGCCCATCTAACTGGCATTCAACAGTCAGATAAAAATGAGGAACGGTTTGTTTAGATTCCAATAGACGTTTTGCGATAATTTTACGCATTCCAGAATTTTTTACAGTTTCATATTCCATGCCATATGCATCAGCCAGCGCGCGCGCATCGGCGCCTTGTGCCATCGGTGCTGATGAGGTGGTTGAACGATGTGCGCTGCCCGATGTCATAGCCTTTTCAACATCCGCTTTTACGACGCGGCCTTGTGGACCACTGCCGTTGACTTGAGATAGGTTAACGTTGTTCTGGCTTGCTATGCGTTTGGCGAGAGGTGAGGCGACAATCCTGCTTGAATTATTGCTACTCTGATTTTGAGAGTTATTATTTTGAGAGGAAGACGCTTCCGGCGCTTGTTTGGTGCGGCCATGTCCTTTTTCTGCATCTTCTGCCTTGGGTTCTTTTGAAGGCGCGTCATCGTTTGTGCTCTGATTTAAAAAATCCTGAAGGGCGCTATCGTCTTCATCTTCTTCCAGCATAACAGCGATCATTTCATTCACAGGAACATTTTCCGTACCTGCGGAAATAATAATTTTGGCCAGCTTGCCTTCTTCAACAGCTTCCACTTCCATAGTGGCCTTATCCGTCTCAATCTCCGCAATGACATCACCCGGGCTAATATCATCCCCTTCATTTTTCACCCATTTGGCGAGCGTCCCTTCCGTCATAGTAGGGGAAAGAGCAGGCATTGTTATTTTAATTGGCATAATATTTTATCCTTGACGTTTAAAACCATAATTTGTTATCGCATTAGTAACTATAAAAATAAAGAGGGAGAACATAGATGACACTTTTAGATCAATTTGGATTACCACAAGATATGCCTACATCTTTTGACCCAACCGAGGAGGATAGCCAAAATGCGTCTGCATGTGATAGAGAAAAAGAATTACAAGACCTTGTCTTGAAATTTGCCACAAACGAAGTTGACGAAAACCGTACAAGGCTTTTCTCTAGAATTGTTAACCACGCCATTCTTTTTTCTGCGGAAGAGCACGATGAGCCGCAGACGTTTGGTTTAAAACCTTCTGAAATCAAAGCAGCAAAGAAAGAGGAGCTATCTTTTAATCCGGCGAGAGAAAGAGATCTTATCACGTTAATAACTTCCTCTATTTATAACACACAGATTTGGCAGCCTTCACAATCTCGTCAACCTGCGGAAGAGCTAGCGCCTCTAGGTTAGCCGCATAAGGTAGCGGTACATCGGCGGCATGGACACGTTTTACCGGTGCGTCCAAATGGTCAAACCCTTCATTCATTGCCAAAGCAACGATTTCTGACCCAATACCTGCAAATGGCCAGCCCTCTTCAACGGCAACCATGCGATTGGTTTTCTTAAGTGACTCGAGGATCGTCCAGCGATCAAGCGGGCGAATGGTGCGGAGATTTATAATTTCGGCATCAATACCTTCTTCTGCTAATCTTTCAGCAGCTTCCAATGATTTTCCAACCATAATAGAGAAAGCCACAATGGTAACATCTGATCCTTCGCGTTCAATTTTGGCGCGGCCAATAGGAATTTCAAACTCTTCATCTGTTGGTGCGTCAAATGTTTGACCGTACATCAACTCATGCTCTAAAAACACAACGGGATTTGGATCACGAATTGCGGCACGCAATAACCCCTTACAATCTGTACTGTTCCATGGGGCTATCACTTTCAAACCCGGAATATGACCATACCAACTGGCATAACATTGCGAGTGTTGCGCCGCCACGCGAGAGGCTGCACCGTTTGGTCCGCGGAATACAATCGGGCATCCTAATTGCCCCCCCGCCATGTAAAGCGTTTTAGCGGCAGAATTAATAATATGGTCAATGGCCTGCATGGCGAAATTAAACGTCATAAATTCAACAATTGGCTTCAAACCATTCATGGCAGAACCAACAGCCAGCCCCGCAAAGCCGTGCTCTGTGATGGGTGTGTCAATGACCCGCTTTGCACCAAACTCATCCAATAACCCCTGGGTTACTTTATAAGCGCCCTGATATTCTGCAACTTCTTCGCCCAAAATATGAACCAGTTCATCGCGGCGCATTTCCTCCGCCATCACATCACGCAAAGCTTCCCGCACTGTACATTCATAGGTATCCTTCATAAAAACGGCTTCGTCAAAAACCGGCGGCTCTATCACAGCGCCTTGTGCGTATAAAATATCGCGATTTTCAATATCTGCACCGCCAGGTTGTGTGGGCGCAGGCCCCGTATCAGGTCTATCCTTTATATCTATTTGCGGTTCGCTACCACGCGCAGCGTCTTGTTCAACATTTACCTCAAGGCTGTCTTCGTCTATGTCGTCCGCGCTCTCGCCGTCCTCTAACAGCACAGCAATCGGCGTGTTCACGGCCACGTTTTCCGTCCCTTCTTCAATCAGGATTTTTCCGATTGTGCCCTCTTCGACTGCTTCGACTTCCATCGTTGCTTTATCGGTTTCAATCTCCGCAATGACATCGCCCGGATTAACAGAATCCCCTTCTTGTTTAATCCATTTGGCAAGCGTTCCTTCCGTCATAGTCGGAGACAGGGCTGGCATTAAAACGTTAATTGGCATTTAAACTTCTTTCTTTGTCTTGAATTTGCTTACAGGGCGAGTATTTTCACCATATTTTATAAAAAATTTCTTCCATGTCATAAAAGGGACAATAATAATACCTATTGATACAAGTAGAGTTGCGATAGCTCTTATTGATGATGCAACATTATTAATACCCAGACCAAAAGAAGCTCTTTGATAGCCTCCAGTAAATGCTCTGAGAATGTGGTCTTCAAAAACAAACGCTAAGAGATATACTAGAAATGTATATATAGAAAAAAATAAAACACTCAACAACACGAATTTAAGTTTTCTAATACCATCTAACGTCTCAATTTCAGCTTCCTTATTTTTGTAATTGCTCATAGTGATTGCTTCTTTGCTGCAATTACCGCGACTTCAACGTGAAAGTCCGGTGCTACTAATTTTGACTCTACGCAAGCGCGTGTCGGGGCGTGACCTTCTGGCAACCAATTATCCCAGACCTGATTAAATTCTTCTAGTTGCGCGGCGGCATCGGATAGCCAAACGGATGCAGATAAAATATTCCATTTATCGCTTTCCGATTCGATTAGATAGTTGTCAATTGCGTCCAAAATTTCATTTGTCTGATCCGTAATTGACCCGCCACGATTTTTCCACGCGACCTGACCCGCAATATAAATAGTCTCCCCGTGAACCACAATCTGGCTCATACGGTCATTTGTGTGAAAACGTTGTATGGTCATTATGATTTTTCCTGTTGATTTTTCGGCTCAGACGCGGAGAGAAGCCACTCTACTTCTTCCGGTGTGAATTCTCTTGGTTGTTCAGAGGTAATGTTTAGCATGAAATATGTATCTTGCGAAAACATGCTGATGATTTGATGCCCCCTTAATTCTAGAATACTCACATCGTGTTGCGCCCACGCACTCAAATTCTCTACGTCATCAAAAATCATGACGAAATTTTTGTCGTTATTCGGAATAATAACAGCGTCAATTTCTTTATCTTCTTTTGTGAACTCGACGCCATTCGCAGGTTTCGAAACAGTCGGGATAAATAGCTCCGTATTCAGAAACGCCTCATAATATGCGTGCTGAAACTCCGTCTCATCGGGATTTTCCTGTGCTTTTAGAAGCAGTTTGTCTAGTTCTGATAGGTTTTGCGATGTCATAAAAAGCCCTTACTAAACCTCAACCAAAACATCTGTCCAGAGTTCTGACGCGTCGGGTTCTGGGGATTCTTTTGCAAATTCTTCAGTTTCTTTGATGATTTTTTTGATTTCTTTATCAATGGGCTTGATGTCTTTTTCTTCATCCATGCCTTTTTCTTCAATCATGAAGCGTTTGACTTTCTCAATCGGGTCACGCTCCTCTTTCCAACTGGAAACTTCTTCTTTGGTGCGGTATTTTGCGGGATCAGACATGGAATGACCGCGATAGCGGTAGGTCATGAACTCCAGAATGTAGGGGCCATTGCCCTCCCGAATATGGTCAAGCGCCTGTTTTGCCGCACGATGAACTTCAAATATATCCTGACCGTCGACTTGCTCACCGGGAATGTCGAATCCCTCACCGCGCTTATAAAGCTCGCCGGCTGCATGGCGTGTTGTTGATGTGCCCATGGCGTATTTGTTATTCTCAATTACATAGAGAATAGGTAGCTTCCATAAAGAGGCCATATTATAACATTCATAAACCTGTCCCTGATTGGCAGAACCATCGCCCATGTAAGAAATAGCAACGCCGCCATCTTCCTTATATTTATGGGCGAACCCAAGGCCTGTACCGATAGAGGTTGAGGCACCAACGATACCATGCCCGCCAAAAAACCGTTTTTCTTTCGAAAACATATGCATGGAGCCGCCCTTACCACGCGAATAACCATCAATGCGCCCTGTTAATTCCGCCATTACCATGCGGGGGTCCATATCGCATGCCAACATATGGGCGTGATCGCGATAAGTTGTGACGACACTGTCCTTATCTTTATCTTGCGCGGCAGAAATGCCCGTCACGACCGCTTCCTGACCGATATAAAGATGGCAGAAACCGCCGATAAGACCCATACCGTAGAGCTGCCCTGCCTTTTCTTCGAAACGGCGGATCAAGAGCATATTTTTATAATACTCTTTCAGTTCATCTTCTGACGGGTTGGGTTTTGAGTTTGAGGCGTTATTCGAGACTGATTGCAATTCGGGTTTCCTTTTCGTTGCCTGTTTTGCATTTCCTGCTTTGGCCATGAAGAATCCTTGTTTCGGTTTATTCTATAGCTTTATATAGAGTCTTCATACGCCTTTGCCAAGTAAAAAACCATAATTGTTGCGCCGCAACATATTGATATATAAGGATTTTTACTTAGTAATTTGATTTTAAAGGAAAAAGGTTAATAGATTTAAAAGTGCGCTTTATTCTTCGATCACAATAATCTCATTTTCTGACGTATAGCCAAGCATTGTACGGGCGCGCTCTTTTAATAAATCAGTATCAAGTGTTTCAGGGCGCAGTTTGACTACCTTACTCTGCAGATCATCCTGTTGCGTCATCGCCTGCCCTAGCCGTTCATCCAGAATAATGTTTTGACTTTGTAAAGTTTGTAAATAGGGTAAGCTGCGCGGGCCATAAAATAAGTGGTACGTAAAATAAGCACACAGGAGCATTCCCAAAAAAAGCAGTTTGTGGTCTTTGAAACTCAACTCTGAAAGAAATCGGTTCATCCGTTCTAGAGAATCACATGTGATTCGGTCTCGTCAAGACTTATCCACAATTGCTCTTATATTTTTTGATCAATATAGCGGTCAGGTGTTCGTTTATTCTTCAAATCACGCCAAATATCGAAAGAATTTTCTTCTTCAAAAATAATATTTTTTGGCGCGTCGATAATGGTCCATGACCCGCGCATGATTTCTATATCCATTTGCAAAGGTCCCCAACCCGAATAACCCAAATAGATCTGTTTTTCAGGATAACGCTCGACTTGTTTTATGACCTCTTCCAAAGATAACTCATGGTTTTTGTGATTGTCTGTAACCGGTTCTTGAACGTGGTTTGCATGGATTGAAAATGCTTTCTCTGGAAAGCTAACCGGTCCGCCCAACATTAGGGGTGTTGCATTCGCTGGGATTGTAACGCCTTGTTCTTTCAGCTTTTGCAGATCAATGGGTTTGTTTATAACAAGTCCGAACGCGCCGAAGATATTATGACGTGTTACATAGATTACACTTTCACGAAATGGCTCTACACGAAGATTCTCCGATGCGACAAGAAAGCGTCCTGCCTGTCCCGGATAATATGTTGTTCCCAAGGTTGGAAGGGCAATCAAAAACGCCGCGAGCAGAAGATATACTTTCGCTATGTGGGGCGTTTTCTTCATTTTCTAAGCTGCTTTTTTGTCTGACTTTTCTGAATGACCAAAACCGTCTTTGATAAAAGAACGTCCTGCATAAACAGCGCTATCATCGAGCTCTTCTTCAATACGAAGAAGCTGATTATATTTGGCGGTGCGGTCAGTTCTAGACAGTGATCCTGTCTTAATTTGACCCGCATTTGTTGCCACCGCGATATCGGCAATGGTTGTATCTTCCGTTTCGCCGGAGCGATGAGATAATACAATTCCGAAACCGGCACGTTTTGCCATTTCAATGGCCGTCATAGTTTCCGTTAATGTGCCGATCTGGTTTACCTTGACCAAAATGGCGTCGCCAGCACGTTGTTCGATACCTTTTGCAAGACGCTTTGGATTTGTGACATATAAATCATCGCCAACTAGCTGAACTTTATTTCCGAGTGACGCGGTTAGAGCTTGCCATCCTTCCCAATCATCCTCGCCCAGACCATCTTCGATAGAGGCAATAGGATAGCGCGCGCAGAGGTCTTCATAATATTTAATCATACCACCTGCATCCAGAATTTTGCCCTCGCCCGCAAGATTATACTGACCGTCCTTATAAAATTCGGTTGATGCCGAATCCAGGGCAATCACAACATCTTGCTGCGGTTTATATCCGGCAGTTTCAATGGATTTCATAATGAAGTCCAACGCTTCTTCGGATGATTTTAAGGCAGGTGCGAAACCACCTTCATCACCAACATTGGTGTTATGCCCCGCATCCGATAGTTCTTTTTTCAAGGCATGAAAAATTTCTGCGCCACAACGAAGGGCATCATAAAAGCTGTCCATTGAAACAGGCATAATCATAAATTCCTGAATATCAATCGGATTATCCGCATGCGCGCCGCCATTAATGATATTCATCATCGGCGTCGGCAATGTGCGGGCATACATACCGCCAATATAGCGGAAGAGAGAACTACCCTGCTCTTGCGCCATAGCTTTGGCAGTCGCAAGAGAGACACCTAAAATAGCATTAGCACCCATATGGCTTTTATTCTCAGTGCCGTCCAATTTAATCAACTCTTGATCAACTGCGATCTGATCATCCGCAAACATGCCCTCAAGAGATTCTTGAATATCTGTATTAATAAAACTGACTGCTTTTTCCACGCCCTTGCCGTTATATGCGGACTTATTTCCATCACGTAGTTCAACTGCTTCATAAGCACCGGTAGATGCACCAGAAGGCACAGCCGCACGTCCCATCACACCGCTCTCCAACATCACATCAACCTCAACAGTTGGGTTACCGCGTGAATCCAGAATTTGACGACCGTGGACACCTATAATTGCACTCATAAAATACTCTCCTTACATGATATTATTCGAACAGAGTAAAGCACTATCCACCCTTACTATCAAGCTTGAAAGATAGAATTATTACGTTATGTTAGTTATATGGATGATATCGATACACAACATGGAAAAGTCGAGGTTCTAAACAAACCGCCCGAAGAATTTTCACAAATTGACCAGTTAGAATTAATGGCGCAATTGCTGGATAGCGCCTTTACCATACCTGGAACAAAAATCAATTTTGGCGTAGATTCGTTAATCGGGCTTATTCCTGTTGTTGGCGATACGATCAGTTTGGCAATATCGGCATTCATTATGTCTCATGCAAAAAAAATTAATCTGCCTAAACATAAAGTATGGCATATGCGGTTCAATGTTTTCATGGACTGGCTAATCGGCATGATTCCGCTGATTGGTGATATTTTTGATGTCGGCTGGAAAGCAAATAAGCGCAATGTCAAAATTATGCGCGATCATGTGGAAAAAGAAAACGTTCTTTAGTAGGGTTAAAATAGGTACAGAAAAAATGGCGAAAATTACATTTTATGGGCAGTCATGTTTTTTAATTGAGCATAATGGTATCAACATACTTCTTGATCCTTTTATCAGTGGTAATGACCTAACAAAAGATATTGATATCAATACGATTCCTGCGGATTATATATTACTGTCTCACGGTCATCAGGATCACGTTTTGGACGCAGAGAGTATCGCAAAACGCACAAGCGCTAAAATCATATCGAATTTTGAAATTGTAAATTGGTATGGTGAAAAAGGTTTGAAGAATACCCATCCGCTCAATCATGGCGGTGGTTATGATTTTGAGTTTGGACGGGTCAAAATGGTTCAGGCAGTTCATACGTCATCCATGCCCGACGGATCTTATGGCGGTCAACCTGCTGGTTTCGTTGTAACATTAAAGGACGGGCCGACATTCTATTATTCCGGTGATACGGCACTGACCTATGATATGAAACTGATTGGTGAGGAATGCGCCATCGATTTTGCTATGCTCTGTATCGGTGACAATTTTACAATGGGCATAGATGACGCCATTCGCGCAGCAGAGTTTGTTGGCACGCATAAGATTATCGGCATGCACTTTGATACATTTCCACCCATAGAAATTGATCATGATCAGTCTAGGTCAAAATTCAGCAATGCCGGTCGAGATTTAATTCTTCTGGATATAGGGCAAAGCATCGACCTTTAACCAATATATTTTACAACCCACGCGGCAATAATATTCGCGGCATAGCTGGCATTATTACGGTTCATTAATAAGTGTTCAGCGTCATCTAGAGAGACATAGCTTTTCGGATGCTTTGCCCAAGAAAATAATTGGCCTGCATTTTCGATGCCTACAACCTCATCACGTGGTGCGTGCATGATAAGCAGAGCTTTCTCAAGATTTTGAACACATCCCTGCATTTTAATCGAATCGATATCTTCAAGAAACTGTTTCTTGATAGTGAATACTCGACCCGCCAGACAAACCTCTGCTGCGCCTTCGCTTAATATTTGCTCTTTGTAATCTGAAAATGTATGCGCCACATGGGCGGCATCTGCCGGGGAACCAATCGTTACAATAGCCTTTGAAGAGGAAACATGTTTTGCCGCAGCGAGTACAGCCGTCCCACCGAGCGAATGACCGATCAATATATCTGGCGCTTCGTGATATTCCGCCATATATTTTGAGGCAGAGATCAGATCATCAACATTGGAAGAGAAATTTGTATTTGCAAAATCGCCTTCGCTCTCCCCTAGCCCTGTGAAATCAAACCGAAATACAGCGATTCCTTGTTGGACGAGAGTCTCCGCAATCTTCTTCGCGGAAAGTATATCTTTTGTGCCTGTAAAACAATGGGCAAAGATTGCATAGGCCTTTATTATACCGTCTGGCTTATCTAAACGTGCCGCCAGCATCTGGCCGCCTTCGCCTTTAAATACAATTTTCTCATTTGGCATTATTTTCTGGCTTCTGCTATTTCTTCAAGACGTTGATCACGACCACAATTCCAGCGATAAAATTTATACTTGATCGGATTTTTTTTATAATAGTCCTGATGATAGCCTTCTGCCAGATAAAACGGCTTCGCGCCCAGAACAGGCGTTACAATTTTCATTGTAAAATCGTCCTGCGCCTCTGCCAGCGATTGTTCAGCGGCGGTTTTTTGTTGTTCATTGAGAGGAAATAACGCCGCTTTATAGGCACTTCCTTTATCGCAAAACTGTCCTTTCGCATCAAACGGATCATGATTATTCCAAAACACCGTTAAGAGCTGTTGATATGAAACGGTTGCAGGATTATATGTCACTTTGACTGCTTCATAGTGACCCGGATGGTATTGATATGTGGGGTTGGTGTTTTCACCGCCCGTATAGCCGGACACAACATCTAGAACGCCATTAACCTTCTCCATATCCTTTTCGATGCACCAGAAGCACCCTGCCGCAAAAATAGCTGTTTCCGTATTGGTTTCCTGTGCATTCGCCAATTGAGGCGCAGTTAAGGTGCCTATCAGGCCAAGTGTTGTTATCAGGTGTTTCATGCTTATTTCTTCTTTCTTTTTATTCATGTAGTATTCGCCCGATAATAAAAAAGATTACAAAATAAATTAAAGGCACGCCGCACATGCAAGAATTCAAATCGCTGATACACGAATTGGTCACAAATGCAGGCAAAATCGCTCGGCAATATTACCGTACAGGTTTTGATATTGACCATAAAGGGGATGATAGCCCCGTGACAATTGCAGATAGAGAGATTGAGCAGACACTACGCGATATTATCGAATCAAAAAGACCGCTAGACGGTTTTTTAGGGGAGGAACATGGCACTAAAAAATCGCAGAACGGTTTAACCTGGGTGGTTGATCCGATTGACGGAACCAAATCTTTCGTTTCCGGTCGCCCGTCCTTTGGAACGTTAATCGGTTTGTGGGACGGAGACATTCCGTTGATGGGTGCGATTTATCAACCGATTACAGATGAGTTATGGCTTGGGGTGAAAGATGAAGAAACAACGCTAAACAACTCTATAATAAAAACAAATAAAGATCATAAAAAAGGGCGTTTGCGTATAGGTAGTACGTCTCCACAGCAATTTAACAAAAACCCGGATTTACTACACGCTTTGAGAGAACATGCTGATTTTTTCATATGGGGCGGTGACTGTTACCTGTACGGAATGCTTGCATTTGGGGGGCTTGATGTTGTGATCGAAACAGGACTTGCGACATACGATTATGCTGCGATCCCCACTATTGTAACTGGTGCAGGGGGTGAAGCATGTGATTGGAGCGGGCGTGCCATGACCCTCGCCTCATCCGGTGATTTTCTCTGCACATCCAACATTCAAGTCAAAGAGCAAATAATTGAAATTATTGATAAATGTAGATAGGCCATTTACCTTCCGCTACAGCGTCAAGAGACGGCGTTTTTTGGTCAAAGCGATCTTGATATAGCCAATAATTGGTCATGACCCTTTCCACAAAGGCGCGCGTTTCGGCGACAGGTATTGTTTCGATGAATAACAAAGGATCATTAATATTCTTCAGACTTTTTTTCCAGCGCTGAAGATTTCCAGGCCCCGCATTCCACGCAATCAACATATCAAATAAGTTTTTATTAGGGACATAACGCTTGAATAGTTCATGGATATATTTCTGCCCGGCCTGCATATTAAACTCCGGATCAAAAAGGGCTGAGTCCCCCCCTGCCGCTTCAATAACGTTATCCCCCATTATACCGCGCGCGGTTGAAGGTAACAGCTGCATCAGACCGGATGCACCGCTGGGGTTACCTGCTGTTGGGCGAAAGCGTGATTCCTGACGCATGATTGCGTGTAGTAAGGCGGGATCAATTTTATATGCACCTTCCCCTTTAAAACGCGTGACAGGATATTGCGCCGCCAAGGGAATGTTATCTTGCCCTCTTAAAATAAGATAGGAGGCTCCGCGCCATGACATTCCCGCCGCGCCGATATTTTCTGCAACCGATATAACGGCACGGCGAACATCAACGTCCGCCGATTTTTCAACAAATTTAAATTCTTCCTCTGCTTCGTCAAAACGACCCAATTGCGCCAAAGCCAGTCCACGAATAGCGGAATCATCACGTGTAATCAGCCTTTTTTGGCTTAACCCCAAGACTGGAATATTCCAGTCCAAGTCCAAATTACGGCTTAAGGCGCGCGTTGCAATCAAACCATAAAATGTGCGGGGCTCTGATGCGGCTCTATTTAGCCAAAGGCTTACAGCTTTGAAGTTATTCATACGCATATGCGCCCGTGATGCCCAAAATGCACCGCCGGAGCGTGTCCATGCATTTGCATATTCGGACGCCGCCGCGACTTCAAAAAACTTGGCTGATTCGGCGAAGTCATTTTTACGCCACGCCGATAAACCGCCGACCCACGCCCCAAGCGGAACGCGACCGCCCGCATTATCAACGGCTTGCTTTGCCAAAGTGAATGCCTTAGTAATCTTACCTTCGTGCATATAACTGGCGGCAATTCGTGATTTTAAACGATTATAATCCAGACTTGTAAGAGAGCTGCGCCGTGCGTTTAAAATGCCATATGCCTCTGTGGGTCGCTCATTACGAATCTTCCCTTTTACTTCTAAAGCGATTGATTTGAACGCTTGCTCTTGTGAACCTGTTCTGTTTAATCCGTTACTATAGAGGGGTTGTGACTTCTTCGTAATGTCAATATAGCGGTGTGTGATTTTTACAGACTCAGGACTTTTAAGCCCCTCTGCGCCCCTCTTTTTTACAGCCAGATTATAAATGCGTCTTGCGCCTGCATGATCTGAATATTTTAACATCCATCTTTTTAATTCATCATAAGATGAGAGGTAGGTCGGGTGTAGAAAACGGTCTTTCAAAACATATCCGACAAGACGTTTGTCTTTCAAAGACTTTAAAACCAGATCCGCTTCATTCCATTTAGCCTCATGTTGAAGGGCAAAAATTTGTTGGTATTTGAGGAGTTCTTTTTCTTCGATCTCACCCGTCTTCGGTGGTTTTGGCTTACGCGTCGGCTTTATGGGCGGTTTATATTCCAGAAGCTTTTTTGTCAAAGCTTGCTGTGCGAATACCTGTGATGGTTGCACAAACAAAAACACGCAAAACGCGCAAACCAACCATAGGACGATCCGATGCATTCAGCGTTTATAAGAGAAATTCTAAAAGCTGTCTAGTTATCACGTCGCATCTTTTGTAGAAACAGCATGTCTTGCCACACTTTCGCTTTTTGTGAGGGCGTGCGCAATAAATAGGCAGGATGATAGGTTGCCAGCGCTTTTATCGGTTTTTCTGCAGATATCGTTTGCGGTTGAAAATCATGCATTTTCCCGCGCAGGCGTGAGATGCTTTCCTTTGTATGCAACAGCGTTTGCGCCGCAACACCACCGCAAAAAAGCAGATAATCCGGATTAATCAATGCAATATGCTTTTCGATAAACGGGAGGGATATTTCCATCTCTTGCGGTGTAGGTGTACGGTTACCGGGTGGACGCCAGTTTAAAACGTTGGATATATAAATGCTTTTATGCGGATCACTTTCTGCCCTGTCTATATCGATACAAGCCAGAATTTTATCAAGTAATTGGCCGCTGACCCCGACGAAAGGCTTTCCCGCACGGTCTTCATCCGCCCCCGGCGCCTCCCCGATCAGCATAAGCTTTGCATTCGGGTTTCCGTCTGCAAACACAAAATTGGTTGCGGTTTTCTTAACATCGAGCCCGTCAAAGTGCTGAATAGCTTGTGAAAGCTCTTCAAGTGTTTTTATTTTCGAGACGATATCAATGGCTTGTTGTTTAAATTGTGGTGATCCCACAACTGCTTTACTTGCGTCGGGAAATAACGTTACGGCCGCTTGATCCCCGCCCTTTATTCTATCCGGTTGTTGGTATTGCTGCGGCGCGTTTTCATTTCTTGAAATCGTAGTCGCAACGACGTCTCTGAGCTTTTGAAAACGGTCAGTAACGGCTTGCTCCGCGATCTGCTCATCTGCACCCTGTTCCAAATGCCATTCCAGGGCTGCGATATAGGCGTCTTGCTCATTACTTTGCATTTATTCTATTTTTTTCTAATTCACTTCTTAAGATATTAAGAATTTTAGGGTAAATTAAAAGAAAAACAAAGAACAAAAAGAGACACCAGATGAATAACCCTATCCGTTCGGACCGTGAAGCCATGCATTATGATGTTGTTATTGTGGGGGCCGGCCCTGCTGGTTTGTCATGCGCCATTCGTTTGAAACAGCTGAAACCCGACCTTTCTATCTGTATTTTAGAAAAAGGATCGGAAGTCGGCGCGCATTTATTATCAGGGGCGGTTTTTGAAACCCGCGCGCTGGATGAGTTGATTCCTGACTGGAAGGAAAAAGGCGCGCCTTTAGATATTGAGGCCAAAGACGATCACTTTTTATTTCTAACCAAAGAAAAATCATTCCGTCTGCCCACACCTCCGCAAATGAAAAATCATGGTAACTATATTATCTCTCTTAGTGAGCTTGGACGTTGGCTAGGTGAACAGGCAGAAGCGTTGGACATCGAAATTTTCGCCGGTTTTGCCGCCGCAGAAGTTCTTTATAATGAAGACGGCGCAGTAATTGGTGTTGCCACGGGCGATATGGGCATTGATAAAGACGGTAAAAAAACAAATGCGTTTGAAGCTGGCGTTGAGCTGCATGCGAAACAGACTGTGTTTGCGGAGGGCTGCCACGGGTCGTTAACAAAAACGCTGATTGATAAATATAAACTGCGCGCTGATTCAGATCCGCAGACATATGCACTGGGTGTAAAGGAAGTCTGGGAAATTCCAAAAGAAAATCATACGCCCGGTAAAATTTTACACTCTATTGGCTGGCCGATGGATTCCAGAACTTATGGCGGGTCGTGGCTGTATCATTGGCGCGATAATATGATTTCAATCGGATACGTAACTGCGTTGGACTACGAAAACCCTTATCTTTCACCTTATGAAGAAATGCAGCGTTTCAAACTTCATCCCGATATTAAAAAAATTCTGGAAGGCGGCAAGCGCATTTCCTATGGCGCACGTGCGCTGGTTGAAGGCGGACTTCAATCCCTTCCCAAACTGACTTTCCCCGGGGGTCTGTTGATTGGCGACACAGCCGGGTTTTTGAATGTTCCAAAAATCAAGGGCAACCATACGGCCATGAAATCAGGTATGCTGGCCGCAGATACGCTTGCCTCCCGCCTTGACGTTCAAACCGACTATGGTCTGGAATTCAAACAATATCAGGATCGTTTTGAAAAATCGTGGATTCATAAAGAACTTCATAAGGTCAGAAATATCCGCCCCGGATTTCAAAAAGGGCTTTGGTTCGGTCTGGTTCATGCCGCGTTTCAAACAATTGGCGGTTGGATGTTGCCCTACACTCTGAAAAATTATGCCGATCATGCACAAACAGGAAAAGCGGCGGACTATCCCAAAATTGAGTATCCAAAACCGGATGGGAAATTTACGTTTGATCGACTGACCAGTGTGCAACTGACTAATACTTATCATGAGGAAGATCAGCCGTCTCATCTGAAATTAAAAGACGCTGATATTCCTGTTGCTGTTAATTTGCCTGATTATGCAGGACCATCTCAACGATATTGCCCCGCAGCTGTTTATGAATTTGTTAAAGACGGTGAGGAAACAAAATTCGTCATAAATGCGCAAAATTGTATACACTGTAAGACGTGCGACATTAAAGATCCGTCGCAAAATATCAACTGGACCGTGCCACAAGGTGGTGGCGGCCCGAATTACGGAAGTATGTAGGTTTTGGAGATAAGAACACTTGAAAAAGTAAAAACGAAAGAGTTAGAAACTTTTTTGGTTTTTAATAACGGTGAGGATAATAGAAATCTTGCCCGCAAATATATTAAATGCGCTTTTTCTAATGACTTTCGAAAGCCTACGTTCATTGTGGCTACTATAGATGATAAAATTATCGGAGCAGCCGCATATAGCGAAGAATTATTTACAGTCGACACATGGGGAATAAGCTGGGTTTCAGTTCACAAAGATTTTCGAAATCAAGGCATAGCACAAAAAATAATAGAAACTTGTTTTGACGAAATTATGAAAAAAGCAAAACAGACCATTACAATTATTCTGGGCACCTACCCTAATAAAACTGGTCTTTATGAGCGAACAGGTTTTAAAACCGCAGGATATGATCACTCTGGCGGTAGCTATATGTTAAAAATATTGGAATGCAAAGAATGAAACTACTCCACCTCCTCACAACATCCTCCCTACTATTCTCGGGGTTCGCCGTGGCTTCAGAAATTCCGTTCCCAGAACAAGGGATTTTGAATGAAACCGTTATTATCAAGAATAATAATCTTGTGAAATTAGAAGACTTAGGTCCGCGCCCCGGCTTTGCGGGATATTACCTTGCCGCGCGTCATGCCCAGATTGATAAAGACTGGCACGCTGCGAATTACTATTTTGATATCGTCGCACGTAAAGACCCGTCAAATGAAGATATGAAACGTCGTAGCATGGTTGTTGCCATGGGAGCAGGCGATTTATCTATGGCGGCGGATTATGCCGCAGAGGTCATTCAGGACGAGCCGCAAGATGCACTTGCCATTTTATTCCTTAGCGCAAAAGAATTCAAAAATAAAAATTATAAGGAGTCTCTGCAACAGCTTGCCGAAATGGAAGATGGCGGCATGGAAAATTTTGCTGCAAGTATTCTACGCAGTTGGACAAAGGCCGCCCTTGGTCAATTTGATATTACAGATTTAAAGAAACAACCGCTTGATACCTATCACGCCGCGCTGATCGGACGTTTATTAGATAAAGAAAGTGAAAGCCTTACATTTGCAGAAGAGACTTATGAGCTTACAAATAAAACAGCCTCTTTGAAACTGGGGGACGCGTTTTTGGTTTTAGGCGAAGATGAAAAGGCCAAAGAAATCTATACGGCGCTTTTAAACCAACAAAATATTGGCGCCTTGCAAAAAAGATTGAACTTTATCAAGAATAAACAAAGTGCGTACCGCCCGCATTTTATGAGGGAATTTACCGCAAATGAGGGCGCGGGGCATGCCTATATCGATATGGCTAAAATCCTATATGCCCAGAACAGTGCGGATAGCGCGCGTATTTTTGCGCATATTGGATTGAACATCGCACCGAATTTAGAAGACGGACATATCCTTCTGGCTAAAATTTATTCGGAGACCGGACAATTCAAGCAAGCGGTTTATCATTATGAGAAAATCAACCCGGAGAGCCGTTATGCCGTGGAAGTGCAGCTCAAAATATCGGAAATAGAAGAAAGTCTGGGGCAAAATGCGTCCGCGATAGACGGATTAAAAACCCTGAATACCAAACAGCCGGATAGAGATTTAATTATTCAAGTCGGTGACATTAACAGGCGCGCTGAAAATTATAAAGACGCGGTGAAATATTACGATAAAGCGATCAATAGCTTTAAAGATGGAAAGGTCACAGACCGGTACTGGTTTTTATATTATGTGCGCGGTATGGCCTATGAGCGTTTAAAGCGTTGGAAGAATGCAGAAGCCGATTTTCAGGAAGCCTTGAAATATCGTCCGAATGATCCGTTTGTTTTGAATTATTTAGCCTATGGCTGGGCAGAGCGAAATGAAAATCTGTCCAAATCCTTAGAATATCTGGAGAATGCCGTTTCACGTCGCCCGACTGACGGGCATATTCGAGATTCCCTTGGGTGGGCCTATTATAAACTCGGCCGTTTTGAAGAAGCGATTGGTCCTTTAGAAAAAGCTATTACCTATCTGCCTTATGACCCGACGATTAACGAACATCTTGGTGATGCTTACTGGCAAGTTGGACGTAAACGCGAAGCGTTGTTTCAATGGGAACGTGCCTTGAACCATATTGAAGATAAAGATGATGAGCCGGATATGACAGCGCGATTGCAAAATAAGCTTGTTAGCGGACTGCCGATCGAAAAAAATACGCTCTCGGCAGAAACCAAATTGATCGAATAAACGCACGTGTCAGAAAAACTCCTCCTTCATCCGCAAGCCTTATGTAACAGGCTAAAACAGATTGCGATTGCCGCAGGTCAGATCACGCTTGATTATTTTGAGGATAGTAGCAGCATTTTAAATGACAAAAGTGATGGTTCACCCGTTACCATTGCCGATCAAAAGGCAGAAGATTATATCCGCAAACAACTTTATGAGATGTTACCGAACGTGCCGTTTATCGGTGAGGAGTCAAAGGCAGATGATACCTGTGACACGATTGGCTCATCAGATTATTTCTGGTTGGTTGACCCGCTGGACGGAACACGTGAGTTTATATCCGGTGGTGGTGAGTATAGCGTGAATGTAGCTCTGGTTAAAAACGGAGTTCCCTTTATCGGTGTTATTTACGCCCCCTATTCCGGTGATTTATATAGCGGATGCGGTGAAGGCACTGCAAAAATATGGCGTGAGGATAGCGGCATTGAAAAACCAATGGGCGTTAGAGATATGCCGAAAGACGGATTGACGGTTATGGCAAGTAAGTCAGGTCATTACCGCGATAAACTTGATATTTATCTGGAGCAATTCAAAGTTAAAAAACTGATTAAACGTGGCAGCTCTTTGAAAATTTGTGCGATTGCTTCGGGAAAAGCGGATTTATATGCGCGCTTTGGCCCCACGTGCGAGTGGGACACCGCCGCTGCTCACGCTATTTTAAATAGTGCAGGCGGATTTATCAAAGATGCAGAAACGGGGCATGACTTAACTTATGGGCATAATCGTGACGAAAAATGGCTTAATCCTGAATTTATTGCTAGCGGATTTGACCTGCCTATAGACTAGGTCATCAGGTTTTTACGAAAGAGGCTAACGTTAAAAAGTCTTCGATAGATAAATCTTCTGCGCGTTTTGTTTCTTCTATGCCTGCTTCTTCAATCGCATATCTATAATCTTTTAGAGATGATCGTATCATTTTGCGACGTTGATTGAAGGCCGCCCCCACTAGTTTTTCAACAGTTTTGAAATCAGGCGTATCATTCGGTAGCTGTCGTGGTTTGAAATGCACAACAGAAGATGTAACTTTTGGCGGCGGTACAAAAGCGCTGGGTGGTAATTCAAACAGCACAGAAACATCGCACAGCCACTGCGCCATGATAGATAATCGTCCATAGGCTTTGGTATTTGGTTTCGCCACAATGCGCTCGGCCACTTCTTTTTGAAACATGAGTGTCATATGATCATAACAGGTGCAATTTTTATGTATTTGCTTCAACCATCCGATCAGCAACGGTGTTGCGATATTATAGGGTAGATTGGCAATAATAATACGCGGAGCTCTTGGTTCAACTTGGGTCATATCCATGTTGAGCGCATCATTCTGGCGCACTTCTAACACGCCATTACTTATCTTTATTAAAGGCTGCAAGGCGTTTACAGCCCTTACATCATACTCAATGGCAGTCAAATGAAGCGGGTCATACTGTAAAATACTACGGGTCAGCCCACCCGGTCCCGGACCTATTTCAATGACATAAGATTGTGAAATATTAGGAACTCTGCGAACAATTTTATCCGTCAGGTTTTGATCAAGAATAAAATTTTGACCTAAGGATTTTTCAGCCCTCAAGCCATAGTCATTTATAACCTCGCGCAGGGGAGGAAGATCGGCGTATTTATCCACGGCTCTCAATGAAAGCGCCGGATTTTAAATCCATTAGTGTACGTGCTTGTAATCGCCCTAAACGCTCATTTCCGATTTTACTTAATACCTGCTCGCGCGTGGGTAAGTTATCTTTGAATTTTGGATTATTTTTTAGACGCTCAATTTCCGCATTTATATCGTAATCACTAATATTGATCATCGGACGAAGTTCTTTTTGAACATATTTGCCCCAGGCAATCTCCGAACGCACCTGATTTTCAAGCGTGCTTTTGGGAATGCCTTGCGCTTTTAAAAGCTCTAAAAACTGTTGGAAGGAAAAGTTATTTTGTTCTGCAATTCTGGCAATACCACCATTTATTTCATCTGGTCCGACGTCTATATCTTCTGAATGTGCCGCGTCCAGCTTAATGGCTTCATCAATCAACATACCCTGGATTTGCGGCATCAGCCTTTGTCGGTTTTGAGCCGTATCGGGAATGTTGGATGATGACATGATCAACTTCATGCGTTCTTTCACTTCCAGATCGGAAATCATACGGTCATTTACAACGTAGGAAATTCCCATTTCCATAGCCGTAAGTGCGCCAGAGACGGGGAGTATCATTAAATTAAGAACAAATAATAAAATAATTTTTTTAAACATAACTAGTCTATATCACGCTGTTTTTTGATATGCAAATCGCCCGCCAGGTCTATACCGTTCAAGGTATTCCGGAAGGATTAACTTCATAGCTGTCGGGTTGATATTGAGATCTTCCAATCCTAAAGAATCGGGGTTTTTGACATTATCGGTTTTCAAACTCTCGACTTGATCCGGTGTAAGAGGCGGCTGTGGTAGAGCTTGCATAAAAAATGCCTGAAATTTTGCCACGGGTATTGGCAGCGGGAGCAAAAAACGTTTTCGCTTGGTTTCCTTCATCAAAATTTCGTAAATTTCTTTAAAAGTGACGGTGTCAGGGCCGCATAACTCATAAATCTGCGCTTTAGACGTATTCGTTGTAATTGCTTTAATCACTGCATCAGCAACGTCCCCAACATAAACAGGCTGAAACTTCGTTTTCCCACCGCCTATTAAAGGCAAAAACGGCAGGTAGACTGACATTTTTGCAAACATATTGAAAAACGCGTCATCTTCACCAAAAACAACAGATGGACGCAAGATAGTCGCTTTCGGATATGCTTTTAAGACCTCTTGCTCCCCTTCGAGTTTTGTCTGGGAATATTTTGAACTGCCACGCTCGCAAGCAAGTGCAGAAATATGAACAAACGTATCAGCGCCCTGTTCATTTGCGGCAGTTGCGATTTTTTTTGGTATGTCCACATGGGCGCGTTTGAAGCCGTTCTTACTCTTCTCAAACAGAATACCGATTGTATTAACAACAACGTCGCATCCCTGTGTTATGTTAGAGATGCTTTCTTGTGAATAATCACATGCGACAGGAACGATTTGCCCCACATCCCCCTGTGGACGTAAGAAATAAGCGCGTTCCGGCACACGTGTTGCAACTTTAATTTGAAACCCCAAAGCCGCCAGTTCACGGACAACCTGCCGACCAATAAAGCCGGTACCGCCGAATATAATAGCCGTTTTATTTTTCTGAATTTTATTTTGAATAGCCATACTTGAAAAGCTAGGGCGTCTTATGATAATGTTCAAGATAATAATTATTTACATATTGGCGTAATCATGAAAAATGCATTTCTTTTATCTACAGCCTTACTTGCTGCGCAACCTGTTTTTGCACAGACAGATAATAACGAAGGTGCGATAGGAGAATGTTCCGTTAGTGATGGGCAGATTAATCTAACCATGAATGAAGGTGATTTTGCTGGACGACCGATTTCTATCGCGTCACAAGAAGACGGATTAATGGTAACAGTCGGTGATGAAACACTTGACCTCCCTCTATCTCCTGTTGAAGGTACGGCTATCTTGGCAAGTGCGTACGGGAATGCGGTTAATGCTTCTCTAAATAATAAAGGTGTTTTTGAAGGTTATTCTGATAAACCTACGCTTACGATTACAGGGTTTCAAACATTTCTGGGAATTGGTTTGAATGCAAATGGCGGCTTAGATGTTGCGACAACCGTAGATGGTCGCCTAGACAGTGCAGATGAAACAGCTTTTATTTCATGTAACCTTGAGAATTAAAGCTTAGCTGAGTTTTTCAACGAAGGCATCCATAATGCGCTTATGACCGTGATCGTCAAATTCGATATCCAGTTTTCTACCATCCATATTTATCACTTCGCCCTCTCCAAAACTTTCATGAAAGACGCGCTCCCCGCGTGTAAAACTTGCTTTGGATTTGCGTTCATTGGACGAAAATGACTTGCCGCTGGCCGGAACGCCTCTAAACCGGTCTTTGGGATCAACATCAGGTCGCATTGCAAATCCAGACGAATCCCAATGTTGAGAACGACCAAAACCGTACATACCTGTTTCGGTCTCGGTATGCTCCTGCGGAATCTCATCAACAAAACGTGATGGAATGGAGTTGATCCAGTTCCCATACATACGACGATTTGCCGCGAATGAAACATAGGCTTTCTCACGCGCGCGAGTTAACCCGACATATGCCAGACGGCGCTCTTCCTCTAGACCCTTTAGCCCGCTTTCATCCATAGTACGCTGTGAGGGGAATAGCCCCTCCTCCCAGCCTGGAAGAAACACGACGGGAAACTCCAATCCCTTTGCGCCGTGTAATGTCATCAATGTGACCTGATCGGCAGACTTATTATCCTGATTTTCCATGACGAGTGCGACATGTTCCAAAAATTCCCCAAAATTTTCAAAATCCTGCATAGAGGAAATCAGCTCCTTCAGGTTTTCAAGTCGTCCCGGCGCATCGGGTGATTTATCGGTTTGCCACATTTCCATGTAACCTGATTCTTCTAAAATCAGAGATGCCAATTCCAGATGCGGCATTTTTTCAAACTGGTCACGCCAACGTTCAAAATCATCAATCAATTTCATCAAGTTTGGCTTGGCTTTGCCTTTAATATGACCGGTCTGGGTCAGATCACGGATGGCGTTATATAAACTAAAATCATGTTTGCGTGCGTGTTCATAAAGTTTTTGAATGGTTCCATTACCGATGCCGCGTTTGGGCGTATTAATGATACGTTCCAAGGCAAGATCATCTTGCGGTTGCGATACAACACGGAAATAGGCGAGCGCATCACGAATTTCCATACGTTCGTAAAAACGCGGCCCACCAATGACCCGATAGGGAAGACCCAGTTTGATAAAACGTTCTTCGAATTCGCGTGTTTGAAAGCCGGCGCGTACCAATACGGCAATGTTGTTCAGATTTGTTTTTTTATGTTGAAGCTGTTCGATCTCTTCACCGACCCAGCGCGCCTCTGCATCACCGTCCCATAATCCTCGCACGATGATTTTATCGCCCTTACCAGCAGCGGAGAACAGGTTTTTTCCCAAACGCTCTTCATTATTGGCAATTACGGCATTGGCGGCGGACAGGATTGTATTCGTGCTACGATAATTCTGCTCAAGCCTTACAACTTTTGCATTTTCGAAGTCTTTTTCGAATCGCAAAATATTGCCAACTTCTGCACCGCGCCAGCCGTAAATTGACTGGTCATCATCACCGACACAGCAAATATTATTTGATCCTTGTGCCAAAAGACGCAGCCACAAATATTGCGCCACATTTGTATCCTGATATTCATCGACCAGAATATAGCGAAAGCGTCTATGGTAATCTTCCAGAATATCTTTGTTTTGCGGATCTTTCATAATGATGATCATATGTAGTAACAGATCACCAAAATCACAGGCATTGATCGTTCTTAAACGCGCTTGATAGGAATGATACAGCGCATGTAATTGCCCGCCTGCAGCGTCGCCAACATCATCTGCTTTCACATCGGAAGGTTTCAAGCCCTGATCTTTCCAGCGATCAATACGTCCGATCATCGCTTTCGGTGGCCATTTTTTCGTATCTATATTATTGGCTTCCATTAACTGCTTCATTAGGCGCACCTGATCATCAGGATTGATAATGGTGAAATTGGAAGATAACCCCACACGATCTGCGCAACGACGCAACATTCGGGCGGCAAGCGAATGAAAGGTGCCGAGCCACATCCCCTCCACAGATTGCCCTAAAAGTTTTGCCACACGCTCACGCATTTCTTGCGCGGCTTTATTTGTAAAAGTGACTGAGAGTATTTGCCCCGGAAATGCACGTCCTGTCTGAAGTATATAGGCAAGACGTGTTGTTAAAACGCGTGTTTTACCTGTACCTGCACCGGCAAGAACCAGAAGCGGCCCGTCTGTTACTAATATAGCTTCGCGCTGGCCCTCATTCAGGCCGTCAAAATAGGGAGGTTCATTGTGAGTCATTTCGGCTGTGTGCATTCTATTTAAATAGCACAATCAGATCTAATGCACATCTTTCCAGAGTTTTTTCTTCGCTAAAAAGAACACAAGTGAAAAGAAGAATAAAAAGATCATGGCACGAATGCCAATTTCTTTACGCGATTCCAAATGCGGGTCAGAAGCATATTTTAGAAATTCCGTCACATCTTTTGCATATTGTGACACGGTTTCAGGGGAACCATCCGGGTATGCCACCAAACCGTCAGACAAAGGCGCCGCCATTGAGATTACGTTACCCGCCATGTATTTATTATAATATTGCCCCGGTGCCAGTTCTTTACCCTCTGGCGGTTCAACATATCCCTTAGCAAGAAGAGCGTAGATGTAATCAGCCCCATGATGACGTGCATTCACAATCAAAGACATATCAGGCGGGTACGCACCGTTATTAGCCGCTTTTGCCGCAGCTTCATTTGGAAAGGGTGATTTAAAGCGATCCGCAGGACGTCCGGGACGTTCAAAGAATTCACCATCTTCATTTGGTCCATCTGAAATCATATAATCAGACGCAATCGCCTTAATTTGCGCTTCGCTATATCCAAGAGCGTCAAGGTTGCGATAGTGCATATGCTTCATACTATGGCAGGCGGAACAGACGTTTTTATAAACCAGAAACCCGCGCTGAAGAGCCGCTTTATCGTAAGAACCCATTGGTCCGTCAAAATGCCAATGTTGATGGGCTGGAACCGCACCTGCTTCGGCGGCATATACAGACGTATTTGCTGTGACCACAAATACACCAAAAACGAATAATGTTAGGATGAACTGTTTCATTCGGCTGGAACTGCCCCTTTAACTTCTTTGGTTTTTTTATTTTTCTTCTTATTTTTTTCAAGGACAGCTTCGCTGATACTGCTTGGTAAGGGCTTGGCTTTTTCGATTTTGGTCAGAACAGGTAGAACGACAAGGAAAAATCCAAAATAGTAGGCCGTACTGATCTGTCCAATAATTGTTGCCGGTATGCCAAGGATAGTCGCATCCGCCGTTAGCGCCCCCAGATACCCTAGCAACACAACGTTGGCCGCCCAAACAAGGAAAAACGGTTTGTAAAGAGGACGATAGCGCGAACTTCTGACCGGGTGTCTGTCCAACCACGGCAAGACAAACAGAATAGCTATTGAACCAATCATCGCCAGAACACCCAATAACTTGGCTGTAATACCTAGCCATTCTAGGAATACAAGCGGCGCATAGAGTCCTTCGTAAACCATCGCTCTCAAAATAGCGTAAAACGGTAAGAAATACCATTCCGGCACAATATGTGACGGTGTCACGAGCGGGTCATATTCTACAAAGTGATCCGCATGGGTCAACATCATCGGTGCAAAAAAGACTAGGTAAGCATAAACGATCAAAAACACGCCAAGACCAAATACGTCTTTAGTTGTGTAATAAGGATGAAACGGCAATGTATCCTGCGGTCCCTTTGGCTCGATACCTGTTGGGTTATTTGACCCTGTTATATGAAGCGCAACAATATGTAAAAATACGACACCAACAATCACAAATGGCAGCAAGAAGTGAAGCACAAAGAACCGGTTCACGGTTGCGTTACTGACTGTGTAATCACCAAGAAGTAAATTAAGAATACTCTCACCAACAAAGGGTATGGCTGTAAACAGGTTTGTGATAACGGTTGCGGCCCAACCTCCCATTTGTGACATGGTCATGGAATAGCCCATAAATGCTGTTGCCATCATCAATAGAAAGATTGTTACGCCCAGTATCCAGAGCAGTTCACGCGGATTTTTGTATGATCCGTAATACATGCCACGGAAAATATGAATATATACAGCAATGAAGAACATTGACGCGCCGTTCATGTGGATATAACGCAACATCCACCCCCAGTTTACGTCACGCATAATACGTTCAATTGACGGAAAAGCCCCTTCCATACTGGCCTGAAAATGCATCGCCAAAAACAGGCCAGAGGCAATCATCGTAATTAACATGAAAAAGGCCAAAGCCCCGAAATTCCAGAAATAGTTGAAGTTTTTAGGCGTTGGAAAAACACCATATTCTTTCTTCATCAATGTGAAGAGAGGCAGACGGGAGTCTATCCACTCTACAACTGTATTATCAAATTTTTCGCGCTCTCCACCTGACATGCTTTTATCCTATTCTTATAACCGTATCGCTTGAAAATTCATACGGTGGAACTGTTAAATTTTGTGGGGCCGGCCCCTTACGAATGCGCCCAGACGTATCATAATGGGAACCATGGCAAGGGCAAAACCAGCCGCCATAATCACCCTTTTGATCCGAAGGTTTTTGTCCTGACGGCACACAGCCAAGGTGTGTACATATGCCAACCAAAATTAACCATTCCGGCTTTTCTGTACGATCCTCATCCGTTTGAGGGTCTGTTAATTTGGACACGTCGACGTCGCGTGCTTCCTCAATTTCTTTTTCAGTCCGACGACGAATAAAAACAGGCTTTCCACGCCACATTGCTGTAATTGATTGCCCAACTTCGACAGGTGCCAGATTAACCTCCGTCGATGCAAGCGCTCTGGCATCTGCACCGGGGTTCATGGAACTTATGAAAGGCCACGCGACGCTACCCGCGCCAACGGCACCGAACATGCCCGCAGTCAGGTACAAGAAATCACGACGGCTTTCGCCCTCTTCTTTTCCTGTCTTTTTCTGTTTATCTTCGTCTTTTTCGTTTTTAGACATTTTATTTCGACTAGTTATTAATTAATATGGGGCTGTTGTGCATCTTAAATCAAGCCCGCACTATAAGTTTTTTTAAGATATCTTTCAACAAAGGAATAAAAAAATATGCATCTTCATCTTGCCCTTTATCAGCCTGATATTCCACAAAATGTTGGCGCGGCGATTCGGTTGGCAGCGTGCCTTGATTTCACGCTTCATATTATAGAGCCCTGTGCCTTCCCCTGGAAAGAAAGTGAATTCAAGCGCACGGCTATGGATTATGTGAATTTAATGCATATAACACGCCACACATCATGGACAGACTTTCAGAAAAAAACAGCTGATATGCGTAAGGTATTGATGACGACAAAAGCGGCAGAAAATTTGTATGACTTTCAATTCAAAACGAATGATATCATTTTAATGGGGCGGGAAAGCGCAGGTGTTCCTGAAAATGTGCATAATGACGTTGAAAAAAGAATCATTATCCCTATGTCAAAACAAGCGCGGTCATTAAACATTGTCAATGCGGCCGCCATTGCTTGCGGAGAAGCCGTCAGACAAGTCAGATTTAAATAGAAAGATTTTATAATGGAATATTTACACACAATGGTACGCATACGCGATATCGACGAATCACTGGATTTTTATTGTAACAAGCTCGGTTTGGAAGAACATAGCCGTGTGGAAAATGAAAAAGGCCGCTTTACCCTTATCTTTCTTCGTGCACCAAGTGATCGTGATGCCGCAAATGATAATAAATCCAAACTGTTAGAGCTAACTTATAACTGGCCGGATAAAGACGGAAATAAAGAAGATTATAGTGTGGAAGGTCGCGGGTTTGGTCATTTGGCTTATCGCGTTGATAATATTTATAATACCTGCCAAATTTTGATGGATGCAGACGTTACCATTAATCGTCCGCCACGTGATGGTCATATGGCATTTGTAAAATCACCTGACGGTATTTCGATTGAATTACTGCAAAAAGGTGACTCGTTAGAGCCACAAGCGCCATGGGACAGTATGGAGAATACAGGAAGCTGGTAGAGTCTACTATTCCTTCTTTTTCGCACGCGCTTTTTTAATATTATTTTCAATGCGGTACGCTTCTTTCGGGGCTGAAAGCGTATCCATCCCGCCTAGCTTATATGTTACTGTACGAAGCTCATGGCATAAATCAGCACGATTTTTTATAGGCGCGATTTTTTCGAAAGGAATGGCATCACCAATTTTAACCCCGATGGTCCAGCCTATTTTGTCTGCAACCTCTTTGAAAAACATCGCAAGACGCAGTGTTGGTGACACCAGACTTGCCATCTGGAACATACGGCTGTTTTGACCTTCAAAAAAGATAGGAACAACAGTTGCCTCAGAAGATTGTATCAAACCGGCAATAAATGTTTGCCACGCCGTATCCTGTGCCACTCTATCTTTCCACGTCGGTATCGTTGAAACACCACCCGCAGGAAACACAGCAATGGCGCCGCCGTTTTTAAGCAAATCGCGTGCTGCTTTTCTAGTCGAAAGATTTGTTTGAAGCGCCGCTTCTGTCGAGGCAAAATCTATCTCTAACAAGTTGTCTTTTGTTTCTTCTATTTGACACAATACAGAGTTTGTCAAAACCTTATAATCAGGGCGCACCTTATTCATCATCATATTAATAATCAAGCCGTCCAGAACGCCGTAGGGATGATTAGCAACAACAACCAGCGGCCCTGTCTTTGGAATAGAAGCCAGTTTTTTACGATCATATTTAAGAGTAATATCCAATTTGCGAATAGCGGCCTCCCAAAATGTTTCATTGGTACGACCGTTTTCATACTGATAATCATTATATAAACGCCAGATTTTCCACTTACCTGTCAGGCGTTCGATACAACGTATCGTTAATTTTTAAATCGGATTATGATCATCACACGCATATGTAAAAAGCTTTTTATCAATCATAGGATTATTATATAAGATTCGAAATAACAGTACAAAACATTCACACTTAAATGTTTAAACCACTAATCACTCATGTATTGAAGAGGAATGAGTATGATGTGCGTAGTCTTGCTCTGCTAATTCTGCGCCGTGGAATGTAAATAAAACAGTCGCATTAATACAAAATAGAATGGTTGCCATTAATAAAATGCGATGTGATTTTTTCTTTTTTGAGCCGCAAGGTTCGTGAACGCACCCAGTGTTATGGCAGTCGATCATTTCACTAATAATATGTAGCCCCCACCCAACGAAGAGCACAGCCCCCGAAAAAATCAATAGCGGGATTTCCCAAACGTGTAGAATTTCGTGAAATTCCATCATTCCCGCAGGTAAAAATGTTGCCACACCAGCCCCTATTAAAACACTTAGAAAGCTAAATGCAAGCGGTATACCGCAACAGAAAATATGGCTTATACCTGCTATTAAAACGCTGGAAGCGATGAAGGACTGAATTTTTTGCATCAGAAATATTTATACGCTCTTTATTAAAAAATCAATCTTTTGCTGTTGGTTTTTTACTTAAGGCTTAATTGCTCCGCAAAAAAAGAAGAAATCAGGGCTAATCGCCAGTGCGCTCATATTTTTTTTATATTTCTCGCGAAACTGATGAAGGGCAATAAAGCGACCTAACATGATCGCGGCTTGGTTGTCCCAACGATTATCATTCGCAAAAACAGCATCATAAGATAAAAAACCTGAATTCATATTATTATTATAGCATAATTCCCTTCCCTACAGCCAATAAAACACGTATAAAAAATTCATGGCAAATGAAGACTTTCTTTTAGAATACTTACCTATTCTCGTTTTCTTGATTATTGCATCAGGGTTATCTGTAGCGATGATTCTTGGGTCTTTACTGGTGGGGAAACGTAATCCTGATAAAAATAAACTGGCCGCTTATGAATGCGGTTTCGATGCTTTTGATGATGCGCGCGGGCGTTTTGACGTGCGCTTTTATCTTGTTGCGATTTTATTCATTATTTTTGATCTGGAAATTGCCTTTCTGTTCCCTTGGGCAATCACACTTGGTGACATTGGTCTTTATGGTTTTGTTTCTATGATGATCTTTCTTGGTATTTTAACCATCGGCTTTATATATGAATGGAATAAGGGAGCCCTGGATTGGGAGTAGAAATTGGGAGCACACTATGACACATGACCGCAAAAATATTATCGCGCCGGACTATGACTTTCAAACAAGAGTTCCAGCGCTGTCGCCTGATCAGCAAGATGTTGTTCCTGCGGCGCTATCCAAGCATATAAACGAAAAAGGGTTCTTGCTAACCTCTGCTGATAACCTGTTTGACTGGGCCAGAACCGGGTCGCTCTGGCCGATGACATTCGGCCTAGCTTGTTGCGCAGTTGAAATGATTCATTCTTATATGAGCCGATATGACCTTGACCGTTTTGGTATGATCCCACGTCCATCCCCCCGTCAATCAGATGTGATGATCGTGGCAGGAACATTGACCAATAAAATGGCTCCCGCTTTGCGCCGCGTATACGACCAGATGCCTGAACCAAGATGGGTCATTTCCATGGGGTCATGCGCCAACGGTGGTGGCTATTATCATTATAGCTATTCTGTTGTGCGTGGTTGTGACCGCATAGTACCCGTCGATATTTATGTTCCGGGCTGCCCGCCAACTGCGGAAGCCCTCGTTTACGGCTTACTCCAACTTCAAAAGAAAATTCAAAGAGAAGATACGAGGATTGCCCGTTAGTTATGAGCGGTACCAGTTTGGATATTATTTTATGGCTAGTTGTTCTGATAAGCTATTTCTGCATTTTTAAAGATTTTAGATATAAACGAAAAATTAGCTATATGAGACTTTCATATTTAATCATTTCCGTTTTAACAATTCTATATTTTCCGCTGGTATCCCTGTACTGTTCTACAATAAAATTTGAAAATGAAATGGAAAGACTAGTTTATTCTGGCTTTTGCAGTTTAGGTGTCCGAAAAACATACGGCATATATTGGCTTTTTATTACTTATCCTCTAACTTTTTTTTCATCGATAAGCATAATTTTTAAATCCTTTTATTTACAAAATAATAGTAAAGCATAATATAGCATCATGTCAGACGAACAACTTAAAGATCTAGCCGAACATATTCAGGAAAATCTGGAAGGTAAGGTTCTGGATCACCATTTGGAAACATATAAAAGCGGGCTCTCTGAAATTGTGCTTCATGTTAAGGGCGATTATATAAATGACGTTTTACGCTTTTTACGTGACGATGCTGAATGTAAATTTGAAATGCTGGTTGATATAACAGCAACTGACCACCCCGCACGAGAAAAGCGCTTTGATGTTGTTTATAATTTACTCTCTATGTCGCAGAATAACCGTGTGCGGGTAAAGGTTCCGGTTGATGAAGACAAACCAGTCAACTCAGTTATCAATACCTACATCACCGCTGGATGGTTCGAGCGTGAAGTATGGGATATGTTTGGCATTCCTTTTTCAGGAAACCCAGACTTGCGTCGGATTTTAACTGATTACGGGTTTGAAGGTCATCCCTTACGTAAAGATTTTCCTTTAACAGGCTACGTTGAGCTACGCTATGACGAAGAACAAAAACGCGTGGTTTATGAACCGGTTCAATTACAGCAAGATTTCCGTATGTTCGATAATCTCTCGCCATGGGAAGGTATGACAGATGTTATGCTGCCGGGCGATGAAAAAGCCGTAAAACCAAAATTTATCGGGGAAAAACCAACAACACTTTTAAAGGAATAATATGCGCTATTTACTTATTACGGCCTCTCTATTTATTTTATCTGCCTGTGGCCAAAACGTGTCACAAAACGGTTCTTGTTCTTTTAGTGCGACAGGTGGCGGTATAAATATGCAAAAAGCGAATGCGCCAATGACACAGGAATCATGCGCGCTATATTGTGCTGACACGATCAATAACAGCACTTTACAGACCACAGGTGAAGCTCCGCAATGGCAGTGTAAATTCAATAATCAGATTATTGATCAGGGCAGCTTTTAATGATTGCGGGGATATGACCACTCCGCTATTCTTTATATTGAAACAAATTTGATTTAGGCATACATAACTTTATTTACTTATAATGACACAATCTTTAAAACCGCTATCTGACGAAACGCAGATCAAGCCCTATACAATGAATTTCGGCCCACAGCATCCGGCAGCGCACGGTGTATTACGTCTTGTTCTGGAAATGGAAGGCGAGGTTGTGGAGCGCGCAGACCCGCATATTGGGTTACTCCACCGTGGAACTGAAAAGCTGATCGAATATAAAACCTATACGCAGGCAACACCCTATTTTGATCGTCTTGATTATGTTGCACCTATGAATCAGGAGCACGCCTTTGCACTGGGTGTAGAAAAGCTGTTAGGGATTACCGCACCACCGCGCGCGCAGGCAATACGTGTTTTATTCTGCGAAGTGACACGCATACTGAGCCATCTTTTAAATGTTACGACTTACGCCCTTGATGTTGGCGCCATTACTCCTTCCCTATGGGCGTTTGAAGAACGTGAAAAAGGCATGGGGTTTTATGATCGCGTCTGTGGCGCGCGCTTGCATGCAAATTACTTTCGTCCAGGCGGCGTTGCCAAAGACATGCCGGAAGGTTTAGCCGAAGATATTCTGGATTGGGCAGAAAATTCTGTTCCTAAAGTCATTGCCGATCTGGAAACGCTGTTAACCGATAATCGCATATTCAAACAAAGAACTGTTGATGTTGGTGTTGCCACCAAGCAGGAGGCATTTGATTGGGGCTTTACCGGCCCTATGCTTCGTGCATCAGGTGTTGCGTGGGACCTACGTAAATCACAACCTTATGACGGTTATGAAAAGTATGACTTTGACATTCCTGTTGGAAACTCCGGTGATTGTTATGCACGTTATCTGGTTCGTATGCAGGAGATGTACGAATCGATCAAGATTATCCGTCAAGTCATCGAAACAATGCCAGAAGGACCTGTAAAAGTAGATGATCGCAAAGTATCTCCTCCCTCCCGCGCGGAAATGAAATCCTCCATGGAGGCGATGATCCATCATTTTAAATTATATACAGAGGGTTACCACGTCCCTGCAGGTGAAACCTATACAGCTGTTGAAGCGCCCAAAGGCGAGTTTGCGGTTTATCTGATATCCGATGGCACAAATCGTCCGGAACGTTGCCGCATCCGCGCCCCGGGTTTTGCACACCTCCAAGCGCTAGACTTTCTCTCCAGAGGACATCAATTGGCCGATACCGTCGCCATAATCGGATCAATGGATATTGTGTTTGGTGAGATTGATCGATAATAATCTTTTACCCAAAGAACTTGGGAGTAACGAATAACAATTCGGGTGTTAAAAAGTCCAGCAAAAAAACATATACAATTACACCATCAAATCCATCACCTGTTCCAGTTGCGCAATATTAAGAATCATTAATGTATGAAACGTATATACGCCTTATTTAATTGCGAATAAGTCTCATTTTCTTTATTGACGTTGATACAGGATTAATTTAGTTCTATTTACTCTTAATGATTTAATTAAAGAGTATCTGACTAATGAATATCGGTTTTGTTTGTAGTAAAACAAGAGGAGGCATCGGAGAAGATGACGCTTACCTTGCGACAGAGCTTGAGACTGTAGGTCATAATATTGATACGGTTTTTTGGGACGATCCAAAACAAGATTGGCGTGATGATCTGCTTTATATTAATCGTTGTACATGGGATTACCACCTGGATCCTGCAAAATTTTACGATTGGCTGAATTTCGTTAAAGATAAAAATCTTCACCTTCTAAATTCTCCAGATATAATTATAAAGAATATTTCTAAAAAGTACCTTCTTGGTCATGAGGAAAGTATACCGACTACATTTTTAGAACACGAACAGATTGATACTCTGAATGATGTTATTCACCAACTCGATTATGATGAGCTCGTTATAAAACCCGCCATAGGCGCCAGCGGATATTTGACTTATAAACTCCACAAATCAAATCTTAACCTCTCCATTATATGTGAAATTATGAGTCTTTATCGTCAATTAAAGCGCGATATGATTATTCAGCCTTATTTAAGTGAAATCGAAACATTTGGGGAATATTCTCTTATCTTTTTCAAAGATGAATTTAGTCATGCCATACACAAACTGCCATCAATTGGAGAGTATCGCGTGCAATCACGATATGGAGGTCAAACAAAACTGGTTGAAGATATTGATCATCACATAATTGTTCAGGCTCAAAAAATTCTTGCGCGGCTGGGTGAAATTCCTTTATACGCGCGTGTAGATGGTATTTGGGACGGAGAAAATTTTACTTTAGGAGAGCTGGAATTGAACGAGCCTTATTTATGGTTTCAATCATACCCTCCGGCAATAAATAAATTTATAAAAAAAATAGAGAGATGTTGTAATGACAATTAATACTGCAGAAGAAATGATAAATCTGATTCTTTACACGAATGGTGTTTTACAAGAAGAAACCGATTTATCTCCTAATAATGACGTTATAAATGAAACTCTTGGTAATTTTGTTCGCGAAGTTCTTCTCGCAGGGGAAAGCAAAATAGACAGTAGCGCAGTCCTTAGCCATCCTGAAGTACAAGTTGCAAGAGAAGCTATGCTGCCCAGATTGTGGGAAGCAGAGAGCGCTATGGAGCATTATTTTGCAGATCATTTTATAAATGGAAACACCCAACCACAACTTACAGATTTTCTATATCTAGATAACTATACAACACTTGTAAAAGAAGAAGTGCGCGCCATAGAAGGAGTTCTAAAAGAATCAACATCGCCTAGAAAAATCGCTTTCGTTGGTAGTGGTCCACTACCGTTGAGTGCTTTATTTTTGCATCAAGATATAGGCGCAGACATTACATGTATTGATTTTGATGAAGAAGCTTCCGAGAAAGGTGGGAAATTTATAGATTTATGTGGCTGTTCCGACCAGATTGATTCAATTTGCGCAGATGGACGATTATTAGATTATAGTGAATATGATCTGGTTTTTATCGCCACTATGATTGGCGATAAAGTAAATACTGTTCAACAAATTCAACAAACAGCAGACGAAGAAACACTTATTGCGGTTAGATCAGTTGAGGGTTTCAGAACGCTACTTTACCATCCCCTTAATTCCAATGAAATAGCAGCTCTTACTCAAAATGGTCGACAATTACTGGGACAAGCTTACGCCACTCCGAATATTATTAATTGTACGCCTATATTCGGGCGCGCGGTCCACTCTCCTAATTCCTCTGAGTATAAAGAAGAACCAACGTTTCTGAGCGCTTAAAATTTTGCGTCATCATGCTATAATGTGAAACAGAATCATTAAAGATAGGAGAAAAGCGCGATGAAGGAATATCTGGATTTGATGCGGCATGTTTATGAGAACGGTGTTGAGCATGAGGATAGAACAGGCGTGGGGCGTAAGTCTGTTTTTGGATATCAAATGCGTTTTGATTTACAAAAGGGATTTCCGTGCGTTACGACCAAAAAACTGCACTTGAAATCAATCATTCACGAGCTGATCTGGTTTTTATCAGGTGATACGAATATCAGGTATCTGAAAGAAAATGGTGTGCGTATCTGGGATGAATGGGCGGATGAGAACGGTGACCTTGGTCCGGTTTACGGTAAACAATGGCGTAGTTGGCCCACACTTGAAGAAGATGGTGAAAAACGGACAATTGACCAGATTTCAAACGTTATACATTCCATCAAAACCAACCCGCATTCCACACGTCATATTGTTAGCGGCTGGAACGTTGCAGAGGTTGGAAAAATGGCATTGCCGCCCTGTCATACTCTGTTTCAGTTTTATGTGATAAACGGTACATTATCTTGTCAGCTATATCAGCGTAGTGCAGATATTTTTCTGGGGGTTCCATTCAATATTGCGTCCTATGCTTTACTAACTATGATGGTCGCGCAGGTTTGCGGACTGAAGCCTGGTGAATTTGTGCATACCTTTGGCGATGCACATCTCTATACCAATCACATGGAACAGGCGAAGGAGCAACTTTCCCGTGATCCGAAACCGCTTCCCGAAATGCATTTGAATCCGCATGTTGATAATATTTTTGATTTCAAATTTGATGATTTTGAATTGATAGGATATGAAGCACATCCGCATATCAAAGCGCCGATTGCTGTATAGAACATGTTTTCAAATTCAAATAATAAGCTTCCCACAACCAGTATAATTGTTGCAGCAGCGCAGAATAATTGTATCGGCAAAGATGGAGATTTGCCGTGGCATATACCGGGTGATCTTAAACGATTAAAAGAAATTACGATGGGCAAGCCCCTTATTATGGGACGGAAAACTCATGAGAGTGTTTCAGATCACCGCGGCGGAAAACCCCTGCCCGGTCGGACACATTATGTGATCAGCCGCACCCTAGCACCATCAGAGATTAAAGGTGTTCATGTTTCGAGGTCTTTAGAAAAATCAATACATCAAGCGCAGGAGTTTGCGCTTCAAAATAATCTGGATGAAATCATTATTTTTGGCGGCGCAGAAATTTACAAACAAGCGCTTTCTATTACAGATAAAATCTATCTAACACGAATTAACACACACGTGGACGGCGACGCATTTTTTCCAGATTTGCACATGGATGAGTGGGAAGAAACATCAGCAGAAGAGCATGAAACAGATGAGGGGCTTTCATATGAATATATTACCCTCATCCGTAAATAGCTTAACTTAGCGCTTCATCAACTAGCTTTTTCTGTTCTTCCTGATGGCGTTTTAACGTACCTGTCGCAGGAGCTGCGGCGGCAGGACGTCCGACATATTTTGGCGTTTTGGTCTTATGTTTGGTCTTTGCCAGAACAGTTTCTAGCTCTTCACGGATAAAGTGCCAGTACCCCTGATTTTTCGGTTCTTCCTGACACCAGATAATTTCGGCATTCGGGTTAACCGAAAGTTCTTCTTCTAACGACTTATGCGGGAACGGATAAAGCTGTTCAATACGTAGTAAACGCACATCATATTTATCGCGATCACGACGCTCTTGAAGAAGGTCATAGTAAACCTTACCTGTGCAGAGAATAACTTTTTTGATTTTCTTTGGCGCCGCCAGTTTTTCACGATCATGATCCCATAAGACACGGTGAAACGTGCTGTCGCCTGTAAAGTCTTCAATATTAGAGACATTTAATTTATGACGCAGGAGTGATTTTGGCGAAAGTATAATCAAGGGCTTTCTAAAGTCACGCACCATTTGACGACGCATGGCGTGGAAGAAATTTGCCGGTGAGGTGATATTACAAATTTGCCAATTATCTTCAGCGCTCATCTGTAGAAAACGCTCTGGTCGAGCGGAAGAATGTTCCGGCCCCTGCCCTTCATAACCATGAGGAAGTAACAATACCAGGCCGCACATACGCAGCCATTTAATTTCACCCGCTGATAAAAACTGATCAAGTATCACTTGAGCCCCATTTACAAAGTCACCGAACTGGGCTTCCCAGATTGTCAGGCTCATCGGATCAGCAAGTGAATACCCATATTCAAACCCCATCACAGCCATTTCGGATAACGGCGAATCGTGAACTTCAAAACGACCTTGTTTATCGGAAATATGCATGTGCGGCAGATATTTTTCCGCATTACTTTGATCATAGACAATGGCATGACGATGCGAGAATGTGCCGCGTCCAACATCTTGCCCTGACAGGCGTACGGAGTATTCATCATCTAGTAATGTGCCGTAAGCCAACGCCTCGGCCGTTCCCCAGTCAAAATTTTCGCCTGTATCGAACATTTTCTGTTTCGTATCAAATAAACGTACCAGTTTTTTATTCAAGTCAAAATCCTTCGGTATCTCCAAAAGCTTTTGGCCAACACGTTTTAATTGTTCTTCCGACACCGCCGTTTCGCCTTTGCGATCTTCGCCATGTGCCATTGCCAAACCGTCCCATGCGCCTTTCAACCAATCTGCATCATTCGGTTTATAGGATTTAGAGGCCTCAAATGCGTTTTCCATTTCCTCTTCAAATGCCTGATAGATTTCTTTGGCTTCGTTTTCTGAAAGAACGTTTTCCGCAATAAGCTGTTTTTCATACTTGCTGCGTGTTGTTTCCTGCTCTGCGATTTTTTGATACATCACAGGCTGTGTAAAGGCAGGTTCATCGCCTTCATTATGACCGTAGCGACGGTAACAAAACATATCGATTACAACATCCTTCTTAAATGTCTGGCGGAATTCTGTTGCGATTCTTGAAACATGAACCACAGCTTCGGGATCGTCGCCGTTGACGTGAAAGATTGGTGCAGACAACATTTTGGCGACATCTGTACAATATGGCCCACTGCGTCCGAATTTAGGCATGGTGGTAAAACCGATCTGATTGTTTATGACGATATGCATCGTTCCACCAACACGATAGCCCGGTAATTCGGAAATCATGAGTGTTTCAGCCGTCACCCCCTGTCCCGCAAATGCGGCGTCACCATGAAGGAGGATAGGCATAACCTCTTCTGACTCGTAATCATTTTTTTGCACTTGCTTGGCGCGCACTTTGCCGATCACAACGGGATTTACAAATTCCAGATGAGACGGGTTTGCCGTTAAAGACAAGTGAATAGTATTGCCGTCAAAATCACGGTCACTGGACGTTCCCATGTGATATTTCACATCGCCGGATCCCAGAACATGTTCAGGAATAGATGACATTCCTTGAAATTCCGAAAAAATGGCAGTAAAGGATTTATCCATCACATTACCAAGCACATTCAAACGTCCACGGTGTGCCATGCCCAATACAATTTCTTTCAACCCCATTTGACCGCCACGTTTCATAACCTGTTCAATAGCAGGGATAAGGGCTTCACCACCATCAATCCCAAAACGTTTTGTGCCGGTATATTTTTTGTGAAGGAACTGTTCAAACCCCTCCGCCGCAGTCAAGCGTTGTAAAATCGCTTTCTTACCTTTTGATGTGAAATCCGTACGGTTATGTGGCTCTTCTATTCTTTCCTGAATCCAGGCTTTTTCCTCGGGCGAAGACATATGCATGAATTCAACACCTATTTTTCCGCAATATGTCTCTGACAACGACTCCATCACTTCGGACAGGGTTGCGTACTCGAGTCCTAAAACACCGCCAATATATATCTGGCGGCCATAATCGGCAGATGTAAACCCGTAATGTGTCGGATCAAGTTCCGGATGCTGGGAGCGCTCGCGCAATCCCAACGGATCAAGATCGGCTTCCAGATGTCCGCGCACACGGTATGCACGAATTAGCATTAATGCGCGAATTGAATCCTGTGCGGCTTGTTTGATATCGCCTGTGGCGACAGGTGGTTGTTGTGATGATGGAAACGCAACAACTTGCGCGCCAGATGACTGTGCCCCGCCTTGCGTTACACTAGGCGCAGAACTCATCTGATCAAACCCGTTTGCGCTGCGTCTGTTTTCCACCGGCGTCCAACTTGCACCGTGTAATTCTTTCAGTAGGGAAATTTCTGCATCATTCAGATCGGAAAAAAATTCCTGCCAGCTATTATCTACACTGTTTTTTGACTGTAAGTACTTTGCATAGAGATGAGCAATGTATTCCGCATTGACGCCTGAAAGAAATGAGAGATTATCTGCTGACATAGTAAATTTTCCGTGATTATTGTTTTAAATAATATATCGCGCTTAGCCATCAGAGGAAAGGGTTTAGGCAAAAGAAAAAAACGGTTCCTAAATGAATAGGAACCGTTGAAGGCTAGAATAGACTTTACATTAGGAGAAGTTTTACTTCACGGGGTCAAGGGGATATAAAGCCTATTCTTGAGGGAATACTTTAAAAAATCCATGTATCAGCTGAACAACATTCGATTGCTTTTGCAATATTGCTGTCCATATAGCTAATCAGCATAAAGATAAGAAAACTGATCAGTGCGCCTTTAAGAAGTGTTCTTGAAATAATGTTTGTCATGGTCATCTCCGTTATTTGTTATAATTTACATAATGCAAAGAGTGTGCCAGTTTTAAATATTCCCTTTTTGGAACTTTTGATTTTTCTATCTGTTTGAAAAGCATAAGGAGATTACAATGAAAAAATTATTTATGAGTACCTGCTTCATTGCAGCATTATTTACATCATCCATTAGCTCTGCCCAAAGTCTGGTCATCAGCGACGAGTTTGGACAAAGCATTGCGAGCGGTAAAGTTGTTGAAATGGGTATTGAGCAACTAACGCTTCAAATCGGAGAAGATGAGTTTTTAACAGTTGATACCGAAGATGTTAATCTTGATGATATTGTTTTGGATGATCTGATAAAAGTTGGCAATCACATTAAAGTGGTCGGTGAATTCGATGATAGCGTACTGGAAGCAGAAGAAATCATTCGCCTTTCAAATGATTCAAATATCTTTATTGAAGCCGAGTAATTAAAAAATTAAATGGATAGAGCCGCATCGATTTTTTCGATTGCAGCTTGCTCTGCTACAGAAATATTTGCAGAATCGTCATCCTTTATCATCCCGAGAGATAACATTGCCTTCTTGATAAAGCGTAAGAACGAGGAATCTGGCTCGTGCCTGATTTCTAGCATAGCACCTTCACCCGCCGCACGCGCAACTGTATCTGCCACTTCCAACAGAGCTTTTCTAAAGGCCCTTGCTTCTGATTCATCCGCTTTGGATTTTAAAAGAGCTATGGCTTTTGTGCATTCGCTATTTAAATCGAAGCTTCCTTTTTTCCATTCGCTCCAGTTTTCTTGTCCTTCTCTTGTCTGAATGAGGATTTCTTGCGTTAGTGGCGCATTTTTATAAAGTCCTGGCAATAAACGGATAATTCGTGCCAATGCGTCCATCTCTAACGCCTCATTATCATCACCACCATCATCATCAGATTCGGATATATTCACCCCGACTTGAAAAGGTAATTTGATAAGAAGCGTTTTTTCTTCTTCGCTAAAGCTGTTTAAATTCACCATAGAATATTTGTAACAGAGATTTTAAAAATGACAAAGAGTCTATTTTTGGTTTTTATTCGTCTTTATTTTGAATTTCTTGTTGGCGCATCGGCATCGAATCGATCACTTCAAAAATTTCCTGAGACTGTACGGGCAAATCGTTTCCAGTCCATATTCGCTTCAAACCACCATCTTTACCAATGAGCAAAACCGACGCTTTATATGTGTTTCCATGAATAAAGCCCTTTATCCATTCATACCAGTTTTCATCCAAGATAGATGGCAGAGGAAAAGCATTTAACAAATTATTTGTCGATAGCGTCTTGTCCCTCATGAAAAGAATAATAATATCTCTTTCTTTAAAAGCCTGATTGTTATCTTCTATGATTTTGATCTGATTTTTCAGTGAAGGTGAACCTTCATGCGCCTTGACTAAAATGATGCGTGCTTTCCAAGCAAGATCATCTGGCGTCATTTTATCTTGAGATATTGCCGGCATTGTTAAAAGTATACAAACAAATGCCGCCAATATCCATTTCATTTAAGCCGCCATTGCCTCTTTCATCGCGTCGCCCAAACCAGCAGGAGATTCAGATACTTTAAATCCGGCCTGACGCATTGCCTCCATTTTAGCAGGCGCCGTATCATCACCACCGGAAATAATTGCACCCGCATGGCCCATACGTTTGCCGGGAGGGGCGGTTGCTCCAGCGATAAAACCGGCAATTGGTTTTTTATTCTTTAAGGACTTGTAATAGTCACAAGCTTCTAGTTCTGCTGTACCGCCAATTTCACCAATCATCAGAATACCTTCTGTTTCAGGATCATCCATAAATAGGTCGATACAATCAATAAAGTTTGTCCCATTGACGGGATCACCACCAATACCAATGCACGTTGATTGCCCAAGTCCTGCTGCACCTGTCTGCGCAACGGCTTCATAAGTTAGTGTGCCAGAACGTGAAACGATACCGATTTTGCCACGTGTATGAATATGACCGGGCATAATGCCGATTTTACATTCATCGGGTGTGATAACACCCGGACAGTTCGGGCCGATCAATCGTGACTTTGACCCTTGTAATGCGCGCTTAACGCTCACCATATCCAAAACCGGGATGCCTTCCGTAATACAAATAATCAGTTCAATATTTGCATCAATCGCTTCCAAAATAGAATCGGCGGCAAAAGGAGGTGGCACGTATATGACAGATGCATTACAGCCTGTCTTATGCTTTGCCTCATCAACCGTGTTAAAAACAGGTAATCCCAAATGTTCGTTACCACCTTTTCCCGGGGTCACGCCCCCGACCATTTGTGTTCCATAGGCAATCGCCTGCTCGCTGTGGAATGTTCCCTGCGAACCTGTGAAGCCCTGACAAATCACTTTTGTATCTTTATTAACAAGTACTGACATTCAATTTTTCTTTCTTATTCTATTTTACGCAGCTTTTGCTGCTTTGTTCGTTGCATCCACAACTTTTTGCGCCGCGTCTGCCAAATCATTTGCGGCAATAATATCAAGACCGGAAGAGTTTAAAATCTCTTTCCCCTGCTTAACATTGGTGCCTTCCAGACGTACAACCAGCGGTACAGACAAATCAACTTCTTTCGCTGCGGCAATCACGCCTTTGGCGATTACATCGCATTTCATGATTCCGCCCAAAGATATTGACCAGAACACCTTTCACATTTTCGTCAGAAAGAATAATTTTAAATGCAGCCGTTACTTTTTCCTCATCTGCGCCACCACCAACATCCAGGAAGTTCGCAGGTTCGCCGCCATAAAGTTTGATAATATCCATGGTAGACATCGCCAAACCAGCGCCGTTCACCATACAGCCAATATTACCGTCTAGGGCGACATAGGAAAGATCGTATTTATGGGCTTGCTGCTCTTTTTCATCTTCTTCTGTCTCATCACGCATTGCGGCAATGTCTTTATGACGGAACAGCGCATTGTCATCGAAGGTCATTTTAGCATCAAGTGCCATAATTTCGCCGTTTGATACAATCATCGGATTGATCTCAATCGTTTCAGCGTCTAAATCCATGTAACACTTATAAAGATGCATAAAGAATTTAACAGCTGATTTCATTGCCGCGCCTTCAAGCCCTAGCTCAAACGCAATTTTACGTGCGTGAAAAGGCTGTATACCCGTTGCAGGATCAATAGCAACCTTATGAATTTTCTCGGGCGTGTTTTCCGCGACTTCTTCAATATCCATACCGCCTTCTGTTGATCCCATCAGGGTCACGCGACCCGTTGCACGATCAAGCAGAACGGATACGTAATATTCCTTATCAATATCAACGCCATCAGTCACATAGAGGCGCTGTACCTCTTTCCCCTCTTCACCGGTTTGCTTTGTGACAAGAACTTGACCCATCATCGCTTCGGCGGCAGCCTTAACTTCTTCGACTGTTTTACACAGTCTTACGCCGCCTTTACCTTCAGGATTGTTTTTAAAATGTCCTGCACCGCGCCCGCCCGCGTGAATTTGCGATTTGACTACGAATAAACTGCTTCCCAATTCCTTTGCTGCATTGACTGCTTCTTCCACGTTCATCGCGGGTATGCCTTTTGGAACGGCGACGTTATACTTTGCAAGCAATTCCTTGGCTTGGTATTCATGAATATTCATAGTTTATTTACCTGATCATTATATTATGCTTTAATTAATGAATATCACTTACCTGCATTTTTTCAACCGTCTTTTTATTCATGAATGTTTGAAAAACGAATAATATAAAAAACTAAGTTAAAAATAATAAAAAACAAAGTTAGAACGTATTTTTTGACAAGCAGATAAAAAAGAAGTATTATAAAGTACATATGAAAGGTACGTATTATGGCAACTGACCACACTAGTCGTTTTGGTGAATTTGAAGAAATAAGAGAAGATGATTCTCCTGAGACGAAAGTCGCAAAGGCAGAAGATATTCAAAATAGGTCGAATGGCGATGCAAACGGTTTAAATGTAGGGCAGCAAGATCTTGCACCATCGGCTGATCATCCGGGTTCGCACGAACATACGACTTATTCTGCATTGGTTGGAAATAATGCCCTTCATACAACACAGGCAGAAATGATTGCCATGAATGCCGGCTCTAATGCCAACGAACGTGGTGATAATCAGCTAAAAATTCTTGCAGATAAAAAAGAACAACGAGAACAATCCATGCGGTCAGCTATGTTCGTTGGTGTGGGGCTTAGTGCAGCTCAGGCACTTTCTTTAAATAAGTTTCAAGAAACTATAGTTGCAAGACGCGAATTACAGCAAGAAATTGAAGCTTCTTTTGATCGTGTAGACCAACACGCGGCTGATTTTAGAAATGCGCAAACGCCTGAAGAAAGAGCAGCGGCAGAGCAAGCGGCTTTGGATGAATTTGAGGCGGCAGAAGATAGTATTAAGTTGGATCGTGAGCAAGAGCAAATTCAAGTTGATACCCTTGACGGAATGGCTAATTATTTTGCCGGATCTAACAATTTTCCCGCCGAACCATTAACAGCAGATGAAATGCGTAGCCAAGGAACAGAGTTTCTTGCGGCAGAGAATCCTGATTTAGCATCGATAGGAACGCTTCCTGAACCTATGCAAGAAATGCTTATTGAGGCGCGTTATTCAGTAATGATTGAACGTGCAAGCGAAATGGGCGTTTCGGTTACAGAAGCTGCACAAACATATGCACAAGATATAATTCCTACTCCATATAATTCAGTTGCAATTGAAGCTCAAGCAGCAGCGGCAGGGTCTCTAGTTTGTGCTGGTTCAAAAGGTGCAATGGACGCCATGTCTTTAAGGTCTGAATTACTTGAAGCTGGTATGGAAGGCGCTTTGCTACCGGCCCCAACTGCTAATATTAACAGCGCACCATCTAACAATTTTCCCGCTGAACCATTAACAGCAGATGAAATGCATACTCAGGGAACAGAGTTTCTTGCGGCAGAGAATCCTGATTTAGCATCGATAGAAATGCTTCCTGAACCTATGCAAGAAATGCTTATTGAGGCGCGTTATCCAGGAATGATTGAACGTGCAAGCGAAATGGGCGTTTCGGTTACAGAAGCTGCACAAACATATGCACAAGATATGACACCTACGGCAGCAAATATTAACAGCGCACCATCTTCTGAAGCATCCCTATCTATATCACCTGGTATGAGTGGTGCAGATCTATTGCCGCCTTCTTCTAGTGACGTTGAAGTAACAGATTTGAATGCTCCGGCTGATTACGCCTCTGTAACTGCTTATATGGGGGATAATGTTATTGAATTAAGCGGCGCTAGATATGTAAACGGTGCTATATCCGACGGTGCATTTCATGATGCAAGAACCGGTACGGTTATGCAGCCTAGCGATCCTGCGCGACAACCTACACCTGAAATGTCTGCTAATAATCCGATTAATTCAAATGCGGCCACTTATAAAGACCCTCTTATGGAACGTATGGATAACGGTCCAGGGATGAGCGCTCTTTCAATGGCATCATAAAATAGAAAAAACCCGGTATGTACCGGGTTTTTATTTATTCTTTTCTTACTTATAATCGTTAAGCCGCAACTTTTTCCATAGCTGTGGTTAAATCTTTAACTGCCTCTACCGAGCTATCAAACATTTTTTGTTCTTCTGTATTTAGCTTAATCTCGATAATCTTCTCGACGCCGTCTTTTCCAATAACAACCGGCACGCCAATATAAAGGCCGTCAATACCATATTGCCCTGTAAGTTTTGCTGCACAGGGAAGAACACGCTTTTTATCTTTCAGATAGCTTTCCGCCATTGCAATAGCGGATGATGCCGGCGCGTAATATGCCGATCCGTTTTTGAGGAGTGCCACAATCTCCCCGCCGCCTTTACGTGTGCGATTAACAATGGCGTCAATTTTATCCTGTGTTGACCATCCCATTTCAACCAGATCAGGAAGCGGAATACCTGCAACAGTTGAATAGCGTACCAATGGCACCATCGAATCGCCATGGCCGCCCAATACAAAAGCGCTGACATCTTCGACAGAGACACCAAATTCTTCAGCTAAAAAATAACGGAAACGAGCCGAATCAAGTACGCCTGCCATACCGACAACTTTTTTCGCCTCAAAACCAGTCGCACGTTGCATGACCTCAACCATCACGTCGAGGGGATTGGTAATTACAATAACGAATGCATCAGGCGCGTGCTTTTTGATGTTTGCGCCAACCTGATTAATAATTTTTGTATTCGTTTCGATCAGATCATCACGGCTCATACCCGGTTTACGCGGGATACCGGCGGTGACGATAATAACGTCCGCGCCTTCAATCACGTCATACTCATTTGATCCCATGAAGTTGCAGTCAAAACCTTCTACAGGGGATGATTCTGCCAGATCCAGACCTTTTCCTTGCGGGATACCTTCGGCTATATCGACGAGTGCCACATCCCCGAGTTCCTTTAACCCCGCCAGATGGGCGAGTGTCCCCCCGATCATACCGGCTCCTATTAATCCTATTTTTGCGCGTGACATTATTGACGTCCTTTCATCATTGATGTTTTGTAATTATGCCTTTAACAATATAGGGCTATCAAAAAATTTAAAGAGGAAAAATATGTTTGATCTAACAGGAAAAACAGCACTTGTCACAGGAGCCACAGGCGGGATCGGCGCCGCCATCGCCCGTGCGCTGGTTAAACAGGGCGCGAAGGTAGGACTTTCAGGTCGTAATGAAGAGAAATTAAACAGTTTGAAAGATGAGCTAGGTGATCATGCCGTCGTCTTAGCGGCAGATTTATCTGCAGACGGCGCAACAGATGCCCTGATCAAACAAGCGGACGAAGCGCTTGGTCAAGTTGATATTCTGGTCAATAACGCAGGTTTGACGCGTGACGGGCTTTCCATGCGGATGAAAGATGAAGACTGGCAATCCGTTTTAGATGTCAATTTAACAGCGCCCTTTCAGCTGGCACGTGCCGTCCAGCGCGGTATGATGAAACGTCGCAACGGGCGCATTATTAACATTGCGTCTATTGTCGGTGTGACGGGTAATCCTGGCCAGTGTAATTATGTTGCCAGTAAGGCCGGCATGATTGGCTGGACCAAAGCGATGGCCGCGGAGGTTGCGAGTCGTGGCATAACAGTAAATTGCATTGCCCCCGGCTTTATTGCGACAGCCATGACAGACGCGCTGAATGATGATCAAAAGGCCAAAATAAACGGCACCATTCCAATGGCGAAAATGGGAACGGCAGAAGATATTGCAAGTTCGGTTGCTTTCTTGGCAAGTGACGATGCGGGATATATCACAGGTGCGACCATTCATGTGAATGGCGGCATGGCGATGATTTAAGCATTATCGCGTTTAATCTATTTCAGGCATAGGGAGCATAACAGGGTCGAATGGTTCATCCTGCACCTGAGCAGGTTGTGGGCGCGGCTCAGGTTGTTGACTTGCTTGCGATCTATGTTTCGGCGGCGGCGAGCGTCCGCCCTCTTCTACTTGAAACTGACCTTTTCTTCCCCCGCGCATCAAGTAACCGGCAAAACGTCTTCGCTCGGCAGCGTTTAATTCGGCGGCAATGCTGCCTGTTTTTCTTGCTTGGACTTGTAACATTCTATATTTGATCTGGTTTAAACGCTCGATTGACTGCTTATAGTTTTCAGGATTAAAGGTTTGGGCATTTAAGCTGTTGCGTACCTGTTCTTTGGCTTCACGCGACTCTTTGAATAGAGAGCGCATTTCCTGTCTGGAAGAACGAAAGGCAATATCGATTCTTTGTTGTACATCTTGAGGAAGTGATTCGATTTCTTTGCGGAAGTCACCTTTTCCCATGTGATTATACATACGCAACATTCCGCCGCCCATCATTCCCAAAAGAATAACGTTCAGCAAAACGGATAAAGTAAATATAATTTTGATTTTCTGGCTCATAAGGTATCCACATATATAGTGTTATCGATATCGTAAAGTATATCTTGCTGATTCAACATAAGATTATCAATAGAGTTGAACCCCAAATCCAATCCGATACCGGCAACAAAACTCAAAACAAATAGTAAGGTTACGACCATAAAAGGGCGAGGTAATATAAACATCATAAAGATATTACCCTCGACTGGGCGATACTGTGCTTTGGCAATAATACGATCCGCCAGCCCCTTCGGCGTTGGCGGAACTAATCGTGCCCCCATCATATTTTGATTAAATTCATGACGCATTTTGACCTGCCTTTCTATCAATCATAATTTGATATAATGCCTTTTTTGCGCGCATCAGGAGAGATTCAAGTGCCTTTAAACTTACATCCATCACTTCCGCGGCTTCTTTTTGCTTTAAATCTTCGTAGAAACAGAGGTTGAGCGCTTGTTGCTGGCGTTCGGGCAGATGCTGTATTGCCTCTTCCAACTCCATTTTTTCAACCTTTTTTTCTAGTTCATGCAAGGGGATATTCGGATCATCCATACTTTGCTGAAGTAAATATTCATAGTCTGGGGTCGGTTTTTTCTTTCGTGCCATATCTATGGATCGATTCATGGCCACGCGTGTTATCCATGTTCGGAACCGTGTTCCTTTTGAATGATCAAATTGTTTGGGCTTATTCCAGAATTTTAGAAAACATTCCTGCACAATATCCTCGGCTTCCTGAATATCAGGATAGGTACGCCACACAATACGATAAAGGTAATCAGTATGCCTAGAAACGAGCATAGCAAACGCTTCAGCGTCACCTTTTTGCACCTGAAGAACCAATTCCTCGTCTGAGTCGTCTAAATCAAACTCCATGATGCAAAAAGATACACACTTCCGATGCTTTATTCTACGGTGTTTTCAGGCTTTGGACGTTTATCACGCATTTTTTTCTTCAATGCACGTGCTTCGTCCTTTGTAACAAAGCCGTCACTATCCTGATCCATTTTGGCAAAACGCTCTTTTGCGGCAGTTAAATGCTCATCCATGCTGATTTTTCCGTCTGCATTGCTATCCATTTTTTCAAAATGCTTGCCTTTGTGACCGCCTTCATGATGCTCCGCAATAGCAGCGCCTCCAAAAGCCATCGTTCCCAAGATAATTGTAGATAGTAAGATTTTAGATTTTTTCATGTGATATCCTTTCATCAAGATATTTAGTTGGTTTATATATCTGATACGACTGAAAGAGAATAATCCTTCGAAAAAATAAAATAAATTAGTGAAGCTCAAGCAACATACACCGTACGGAGCCGCCGCCATACATTTCGATTGTGGTGATGTTGCTATGAATAATCTCATCGACATGTTTTAAAAGTATCGCTTTTTGATCATCGCGATAGGCATTGTAAGCGGTTGTTGACATGGCGAGTATTTTTTTGTCATCAGCACCCCGCACCTCAAGAGAGTTTCCACAAAAATTTCGCAATTGTTCCATGGATATATCGACGATCTCTCTATGCTCCGACAATGTGTCCAAAACGAGTTTCCGATCTTCTTCTATAATACAATCGCCACAAATGCCCGCAACCGATGTGCCGATATACATCATGACATCAGTATGGTAAACGGGTTTTCCTGCGTGATTTAGGGTATTGAAAAAGATCGTTTCAAAGCCAAAGAATTCACACCATTGCTCCGCTAAATCTCTGTTCGTACGTGGAGACAGCGCAAAGTAAGCTATTTTGTTCTCACGGTCCAACCAGTGAGACCCTGTACTCTCCAAAAATCGTTCGTCTTTCTCTTCGTAGGATAAATCCATGGCGACATCGTAAGAGCGCCCTAGATACTCCATAATATGATCACGACGTTCAATTCGGCGGTTCTTGGCTAGCATCGGATATAAAATCATACGTCCGCCAGATAAGGTCGCCACCCAGTTATTGCAAAATATATCATCTGGAGAATCCTGATGCCCCAGTGCAGTCACGACAATAACACCAGTTTCCACCAGTCGGTCACGTAGGTTTCTGAATTCTTGAACAACTTGTTGTTTAATGCTGGTTAAATCTGAGGGGTCTTTAGCCTGATAAGTATTGGTTTCCATGGTTTCAGGATTGGAATGAAAGCCGACCGGCTCCATCATCATGATTTTATTGGTTGTCTGGCTCATACATCATCCGATTTAAATTTTTCTTTTAGCTCTTCCAAATACTTATGTTCTCTTTTTCACAGAACATTTTTATCTTTCTCTCGCCGTAACGGATGTTTCTCCATGCGCCCGGTATAGGGGAAAAAATGAACGCGTCGACAATTTTCGCCTCCAATATCCTGCGTAATAAGCCGCAGCCCCTTATCCAGAATTTCGTTTTGTGCAAAGACAGCATTTTTGAGCCCCATATCAAATTCATCATTCATAATGCTGGCGCCTCCGGATAAACGAATATTAATACGCTTCTTACCTGCCCCGTTGCGCTTTAATGCATTTATAAGACCCTCTAATGGGGATCTGGCATGATTAATAATGTTTTCTTGATGATGCTTTTGATCTTTAAAATTACGTGTCAAATCTTCAGGAATTAGTATATGGGCAATGCCGCCAACGTGCGCGTCCATATCATAGATACACACGATAACGCCCGCACCCGTTTCTGCGACCAATATCTCATCGGCATTATCCGAGCAAAAAAACTCTCCCGGACCGACAAGCTGTTGTCTTTGCCAATATTTTTTTGAAAAATAAGTCTGATAACTTTCGTGAACCCTGCGCTCTTCGCTCATTATAATATTATAGCCTTAGTCTGTTAATAACTTATAAAAGTGACGTATTTTGATTTTCTAATATTAAGCGAGCGCCTTCAATCTGTCTATAGTCCCGATGTCAGACCAGCCAATTGATACAGGTTGCATTTTCAGATCATTTGCATGCTCTAGAATCGCACAATCGATAGAGATATCAGGGAACAGATCGTATATATCTTGTGAAATATTTTCAGGATTGATCTGATCCAAAATATTAAAAATATCTGGTGCGAGAGACTTATAAAGTTGCATTAGCTTGGATGATTCAACCATAACAATCCCTGTATTCCAGAAAGCACCCTGATTTATATAGCGTGTTGCCGTTTCAAGATCGGGCTTTTCATGGAATTTTAAAATGTCCGCTATCTTACTTTCAGACTTGGCCTGAATATAACCATAACCTGTTTCCGGCATTAATGGTGTCTCGCCAAATAAAACGACGTTTCCTTTTTGGGCATGTTCGTAAGCTTCAGACAAAGCTTTTTTAAACTGTATAATATCTTCAATATGATGATCGCATGGTAGAAAAAGTAACATTTCTTGATTGGGTTTTTGACTATAATATTTTGCTGCTAACGCGGCGGCGGGACCAGTGTTTTTTGAGATCGGCTCTTTCATAATACTATCTGGCTGAATGGTTAATTCGTCTAACTCCCTTCGCACTAGATGTATATGATCTTTATTACATAAAATGGCAGGCGCTTTAAATTCCTCTATACGCAGAAGTGTTTGTTGAAACAAACTATACTTAGATGATGTGAGCTGTAAAAAAGGTTTTGGCTTTTGCGGTGTAGATAGGGGGTAAAGGCGTTTCCCCATGCCACCACATAATAGAACGGGACGGATGTTTTTAAAGTTATTCTGCGACATGGGCGTTTTGTCTGTTTGCAATAAAATCATCATAAGCAAGCTCAAGACCGTCCTTTAATTTGGTTTTAGGCTGCCAGCCAGTTTTAGAGATACGCGTACTATCCAGAAGTTTTTTTGGCGTTCCGTCCGGTTTTGTATGATCAAAGTTGATTATGCCCTCGTAACCGACGATCCTCGCAATAAGCTTTGCCAATTCCGCTATCGATATTTCTTGTCCTGAACCAATATTAATATGTTGTTCTTCATTGTAATTTTTCAGAAGATGAATAAGCCCTTCTGCCAGATCATCTACATATAAGAACTCCCTCAGCGGTGTTCCACTTCCCCATAAGGTTATTTGCGACGCATTTTTTTGTTTAGCATCATGAAACTTCATAATTATTGCAGGAATTACGTGTGATTTATCAACATCGTAGGTATCCCCCACTCCATATAAATTACACGGCATGGCAGAAATAAAGTTGTCACTATATTGACGATGATACATTTGGCATAGTTTCAGTCCCGCAATCTTGGCAATCGCATAAGCTTCATTAGAGACTTCAAGAGACGCGATTAGCAAAGCATCTTCCTGAATAGGTTGCGACGCAAATTTCGGATAGATGCAAGACGATCCCAGAAAAAGCAGTTTTTCAACATTTGATTCATGTGCCGCATGTACAATATTTGTCTGTATCATTAAATTATCATAAAGAAACTCTGCCGGATAATCTGAATTCGCACCAATTCCGCCAACCTTTGCCGCGGCCAGAATAATAATGTCTGGTGTATGAGACTTTATCCAGTTTTTGACACTCTTTTGCTCTCGCAAATCCATCTCTTTCCTAGAAACAGTTAGAATGTGACACGGCTCTTTTTCTAATGCCCTCAAAACCGCAGAGCCGACCATACCCTTATGACCGGCGACCCATACTTTTTTATTCGTCAGATCAAGCGGCACGTTTTAGCTCTTTTGCGTTTTGTAGTGCGGCTATATCAAATTCCACCATCTCCTTTATCATCTCCTCAAAAGATATTGTAGGGTACCAATCCAAAATATTATTCGCTTTAGAAGCATCACCGCAAAGCGTATGTAGTTCATTGGGGCGATAGAAAGAAGGATCAACCTTCACAAGAACCTCTAACGTTTCTTTATTCATCCCAACTTCATCCAGCCCCTGTCCTTGCCACATAATTTCTGTACCAATTGCTTTAAATGCCTGTTTGACCAATGTGCGTACCTGATAAGTTTTCCCCGTTGCCAGAATGTAATCATCAGGCTGATCCTGTTGAAGCATCTGCCACATTCCCCTTACATAATCTTGTGCATGTCCCCAATCACGTTGCGAATTCAAATTTCCTAAAGTTAGAGGATCTTTATGACCGCATTTTATAGCGGCAACGGCTTTAGTCACTTTTTTGGTCACAAAATCATCCCCTCGAAAAGGGCTTTCATGATTAAAGAGAATTCCATTGGAAGCGTGAATATTATAAGTTTCCCGATACATTTTTATCGTATGAAAAGCATATAGCTTTGCTATTGCATAGGGGCTACAGGGCTGCATCGGTGTCATCTCGGTTTGAGGAAATGCATTATTTCCAAATAACTCGGAAGAGCTCGCTTGATATACTTTTGATTCTGGGCTGTTCTGCCGAACTGCTTCAAGCAAACGTAAAACCCCCGCCCCGTTTACGTCCTGTGTTTGCTGGGGTATGTCAAAACTTATACCAACATGACTCTGTGCAGCCAGATTATATATTTCGTCAGGTTTTATTTTAGAAATAATACGGTATAGACTGCTATCATCTGTCATATCACCATAATGCAATTTTAAGTTTGGATGATCGACGAGCGCCTCTATACGATATTTGTTATCCACCTCACATCTCGGGATCAGACCATGTACTTGATAGTTTTTATCTAGAAGAAAACGAGTTAGATATGCACCATCCTGTCCTGTGATGCCAGTGATGAATGCAGTTTTCAAGAGTAAGCCTTTTATCGAACAGCGTTATATATACGTATGTATGATAAAAAATTATATACCTGAAATCAATGTTCAATTTTGACCCAAATTATGAAATATAGACTACGAAAAACCTATTGTATCAGCTGTGAGGGAAGGATCAACGCCATCAGGTGTTACAGCAGGCGCTGTAGAATGAGGATTAACAGCTTGCGCCATTGCTTGTGTTGTGGGCCCTTTATCTGAGGCATTAGCGCTTATAATTGTTGATTGTATCGTCGGAGACACACTACCCCCTGTCGAACTTGCAATTGAAAGCGGGCCGAGGCTGTTAAGACTGGTTCCTGGTATTATAGACATTATTGATCTCCCCATATTTCAACATATGCCATATGTGTAATTTCTTGTGGTAAAGGCATATTCTCTTTTTCTTCAAAAGAAATCATACCGACTTGCGTATGCTCACTAAGACGATGGTAAATATCATCATCGCAATACGGCACTTTGGCAAAAACCTCGTAATCAGCAGCAAAAGCAATCTGCTTGGGCGTGACGGATAAATTTAAAATACTAGAATCGGGTAGCAATTCAGGCACAACAATTATGACTGTTTGATTAGAGCCTGTAATAAAATAACAATGCTCGAACATATATGCTCCCACTCTTAAATTTTGTTTTCTATAATTCATTGTATCATAACTATAAAGGCTTAATAAAATTTAAAGATCTTCAAGTATTACAGCTAAATATATATGGGGACATAATTTCGATATTAATTATTCCCGCTTGAAGAATGACGCGTCTTAAACTACACTTTCATCCATTATGACAGATCCTCTTTTTTTATGATTCAAAAACATCCTCCAAATCAGGTTTTAGGCAGAAAGTATCTTCTCTGAACCCTTATATCCTTGGCGTTTTATCGATAGGTACATTGCTCATTATTGTTTTTTCAATTTGGGCTTTTTATCCTTCTGATCGTACGAATAGCGAATCGCTCCCTGTTATCTATGCCGAGAAGTCGCCAATACGCGTTAAGCCCGAGCCGGAAAATATTACGATCACCGCCGATTATAATAGCAGCATTTATCAGACATTCGGTTCCGCCAATAATCCTAAAAAAATAGAGAACCTATTAAAGCCTCAAGATTTGACTGAGCAACCAATGCCAAGAGGAGAGCTTTTTGCGGGGCTGAACTCTGACATTGTTCAAGATACGTCAAAAAGTAAGATTATTAGCACTCCTAATGCAGAAGATAATAACTCTCTCGATAACGAAGAGAAAATAAGTTCAAGTGCTCCGTCACAAAATGAACTTACCGAGCCTGATACACAAAATTTAGATCGTTCTCAGACAGTATCATCACAAGAAAAAATAGCTGTTGATATTCCTATAAGCCCTCCGCGCGCCATTCCGGGGATATTCGATAACACCCCAACATTATCATCAACGGCAAACAAAGAAGACAACACAAAAAATATTGAAAATACAGAACCTGCAGCGGGTGCGGCAACTATTGTACTAAAAGCTATAGCGCCTATAGCAGAGAAACCTTCTTCTGCAACATCTTCTGGTAATTATTATGTTCAACTTGCGAGTATTCAAGATAAAACGCGCATTAATGAATCGTGGAAAAAACTTACCGATAAGCATTCTGGTTTAAAAACTGTCGATTATCGCTCAGAAATCGCAACGATATCAGGAAAAGGCACTTTTTATCGGATACAGGCCGGACCTTTGTCTAAAGAAGTGGCAAATAAGCTTTGTAATCAAATAAACGCGCAAGCAGGAAGCTGTTTTGTGACGACAAAATAAGATAATTATCCCTATGACACTACCTGTTGTTTTCTCTTTTTCAGGCTTATCTATACTAGAAGAAGAAGCACGATTTTTTGAGAAAAATAAGCCTTATGGTTATATTCTATTTAAAAGAAATATAGATACGCCAGAACAATTAAAAAAACTAACGCAGTCTCTAAAAGACATTTCCGGTGATGATACCAATATTATGATTGATCAAGAAGGTGGTCGTGTTCAAAGACTTGCGCCTCCTTATTGGTCAAAATATTCATGCATGAATGATTGTAATAACGAAGAAAAGCTGGTGCAGACCATTTCAGCTATCTCTAAAGATTTGAAGGGCGTTGGTATCAATATGAATTGCGCACCTGTTTTAGATGTTTTGTATAGCCATACAGATACTTCAATCGGTGATCGCGCTTTTTCCAATAATCCAGAAGAAGTGGCACGGTTAGGTGACATAGCTTGCCGGACTTTTATCAAGAGAGATATTACGCCCATTATCAAACATCTTCCTGGTCACGGACGCGCGATGGTTGATAGTCATGCCAAGCTTCCTGTTATAGATAGCTCTTTGCAAGAACTACGTGAAAATGATTTCTTACCGTTTCAAAAATTGATTAAAGAGACTAATTATGGCGAAAGCCTAGCCGGCATGGTTGGGCATTGCCTCTATACATCCATAGATCCCAAGCTTCCTGCGTCGCTTTCTCGTCATATTATTCAAGACGTTATACGACAGGAACTTGGGCTAACAGGTCTACTTTTTAGCGATGACTTATCCATGGGAGCTTTGGCAGAATATGGAAATATTGCGACTCGCGCTAAAGATTGCCTTGATGCTGGCTGTGATATTGCCCTTTATTGCGCAGGCTTATTAGATGAAATGAAACTAATAGCGCAGAAAATCTCTTAATATTTATTATTTTGTCGGTGTTTGGCATTTTGGACAGACGGTTGAGCCCTCTATTATCCAAGCTCCGCATTCTGCGCAGGTTTCTTTATCTGCCATTATCGTGTCTTTCTATTGATAAGCTACAAAGATCAAACGTATTTCTCAGCTTATAGTTCCCGCATAAAAAAAGCCCCGCAATTGCGGGGCTTTCTAAATTATATCTAAATCAAATTAGAATTTGTATGCGGCACGAACGTAACCATTGTGTCCGTCATAATCTTCTTTGATTTCGTAATCATAGTTGATTGACATATCCCAGTTGGATGTTGAGTAGAACTCAAGACCAGCACCAACATTGAATGTGCTTTGCTGTGCATCGAAACCTTCAGTATCGAATGCTGCGCCTGCAACAGAACCGCTACCTTCAACTTCATCACCAATTACGTCGTAACGGTATGCAGCATGTAGCTTAGGCTTCAAGAAAGAACCATCTGCATTTTGCATTAGGTAACTTGCTTCACCACCTAGACCAAGTTCTAGTATGTTCATGTTGTCATAGTCAACATTTAGGTTAGCTGCACCAGCACCACTCTCGTTATAGTCATCAAGATCAATGTGCATATAGTTCAACATCGCGATTGGAGTTAATGAGAAACCATTATCCATATCGAAATCACGACCAGTTTCCAAGCGAGCAAAGTAAACATCAGAGTCAACATCAGCATCAGCTGTTAAGCCAAGCGCTGTTCTCTCTTGCTCACCGTTGTTCATGGCATAACCAAGTTGAACGTTCATGTATGTCATTGCATCCCACTTATAGTCACCATAAATAATGGCTTGGTATGTATCAACGTCCGTATCAACACTACCAACTGAACCGATATTTTTATCAAGATCAGTATTTGCATAAGTTAATGCTAGACCCCATGTCCAGTCTTCAACAAGTGTTTGTGTATCAACACCGACTGTACCGCCGACTGTATCAATATCAAAACCTGTTACGCCGTCACGGTCATCTTGCTCACCTGTGGTACCAAACACTTTACCCCAAACTTTGAGGCCGTGTGTCATGTTACCAGCAGCCATACCTGTTGTGTCGCCTGAACGAACAGCAGCCATGCGCTCACCTGTTATACCCAGTGATGAATTCACAACACCTGTTGTTGCAGTTACTTGTGCACCACCATCAACGATAGGACCAGCAGCTTCAGCAATATCGCGTGCCTGAGCGTTAGTCGGCGCGGAGATTAATGCATTACGCAAGTCAGTCAAAGCTGTACGACGAGGATCATCAGCATCAAGACCTGGGTTAGCTGTAACAAAAGCTGTATCAGCTGCTGTAGCAGCGGCTGTATCTGCATCAGTATCAGTATCCAAACCACTTAACACTGCATCTACAAATCCGGCTGTATTACGGTCGAAACCTGCGTCTGAAGCATCCTGGAATGTCAGATCAGCTGTGATTTCAGTATCGGATGAGCCAGTTGTATCAGCAACAATTAAGTTGTTGAAGTTTAATACAATGTCTTCAGCAGCAAGTTCGCCGTCAAGATCAGAAGCTACTGAGAAGCCTGTCAACCAAGTAACAGTATCACCAGAGTCAATCGCTGCATCAGATGTCAAACCAAGATTAAGTTTTGAACCAGATGCATCGATGACCAAGTCATTTCCACCACCGTTAACAGTACCAGCTGCGCTAGATAGATTAATTGTGTAACGATCTTCTGCGCTGTTACCAACCAAGAAGTTATCTGACAAAGTAACTGTATCGTTAGTAACTAACTTAGCTGCAACATCGTTCCAACCAGCGTGAATTGTGCCAGCTGAACCAAGTGTTAGTCCGTTTGTACCGTCAACATTAACAGTCCCGTCAAGTGCCATAATACCAGTAGCGTCATCAATTTCAACAGCAGCACCGGATGTATCAACATTCAATGTACCATTGATGTCAAAACCAGCTGGATCAACCTGATCAGCGACAACAACAGTTGCAACGTCGTCATCATCTTCAGCACTATCAAAATCAATTAGAATGTCATTGCTAATATTAACTGTAGCACCTGTGGCAACATCAAATTCGTTGATACGTGTACCGCCACCAATTGCATTAGCAAAAGTTACGTTTGCACCATCAGCAACAACAACGTCACCTTCACCAGCACCAGCACCTTCGATATTCGCAACAATCATTGCAGCTGTATCAGAGCTACCGCCAGTAAATGTTATTGTTGAATCACGTCCGTCGCTATCTTCAGCAAGTGTAACGATACCTGCATAAAGATCGCCACCAGCTGTCAAACTTGAATCACCGGCACTACCGTTATTACCAAGATTAACCGACCCTAGAGCAGCGTCACTAGCACCGATGTTACCAGTAACAGTCATATTCACATCGTTTGCGCCTGCTGGAATGACATTCAAAATACCATCATTATCGACTGCTGTTGTTACAAAACCTAGCATGACAGTTGAACCTGCCGCTGTACCAGTAAGGTTTAACGTACCACCATTAGTTGTACCACCTGCGACAGTTGTTGCTTCAAAAGTTACTGTATCTGCGTAAAGGTTACCTTGAATAGTAGCCGCATCAGTACCAGTTGCACTATCAGTGTTATCGTTACCGATGATAATCTCAGCCAAAGACTGATCGCTTGTACCTACATTACCAGCGATTGTCGCGCCAGAACTACCCGCATCATCACCAGAAAGATCAACAACACCTGCACCAAGAATATCGCCAGTTACAGTTGTACCAACATCTGCGTCAAGTCCAACAATAAGAGTATCAGATGCATCAGTCAATGTAATGGTACCGACAGTTGTTGCACCATCATCACCAAGATCAGCATCACCAACCAATGTTAATGTATTGCCATCAAATCCATCAAGAACAAAATTTACAATACCTGTTGTTGTTGTGTTGATGTTGCCACTTACGATCATGTTTGTCGCGCCAGTTGCATCTGTTGAGCCATCTGTACCAAGATTGATAGTTAGGGCAGAATCCGCACGAAGAATTGCATCTGTGCCGTCATCTTCAACTGTAATTGTACTTGCAGTTGTTGTTGAGTTAGTGAAAGAAACGGATGAAGCATCTGCATCACCTGCACCAACTGCATTAATACCAGCAGCCGCACCATCTGCGCCAAGCGTTAAAGCAACGCCATTAGTGTTTACTGTTCTGCTGTCAGTAGCGTCATCAGCAGCATCAATCAAGACATCAGTATCATCAATGCCTGTGTCATTAACAACAGCTGCGCCGCCATCAAGCTCGACATTTGCGGCAAAAGCAGCAGGAGCAAAAGAGCCCATCGCTACAACAGCCGTACCTGTCAGTAGAAGTTTTTTAAAGTTCGTCATAATTGTATTCTCCTTATTATCGAACGTTAGTTAGTTAAAAGTTTAAAAGTTAATCTTATATGTGAATCCATAAGACCCAATTCGTAATTATCGTTGATGAAAAGTTACCTTTGTTATAGGCATCTGCCAAGTGCTGCAATTAAATAAATCATCTTTTTTATATTCATGTTGCATATTTGCATCACCTTCTTTTGTGAGTTTCAATCCAGATTGGTAACTGAATTAATATCGGAAACACCCCAACGAGGGGCATCATTACCGAAAGTATTTAAAATTTTATTAAAATTGATTCTATCGCTAAATGAATTTATCAAATTTATTTTGGAAGGTCTGTTATGGCTTTTGTAAAGCCGCTGAGCGTGATTGGCAGATTTATCTGAAGGCCCTTAGCGCTCACAAACTGTATGGCGGCTTTATTCCCCTGTTTCATTTCCTCGATCGTTTCATTGGTCAGCTTGATAACGGAGACACAGCCAATATCTGTGCAATAGCGGTAATCAAACTGGTACATTTTGCCGTCATCAATCTGCATTTTTACGCCCGGGCTTAATAAAACACCCAAAGGTAAAATGACAATGCCGCGTGCCTCGCCTTTTGTTTCGGCTGGATAACCGATTAGAAACTCTGCGAATCGTTTGCCGCTTTCCTGTTCATTCAGGCGTTGTGCAATTTGGCAAAACTCAGTTGTTTCTTCGCTCTCCGGCTTGGCAATCTGGTTACACCGTATTGACCATGGATTGCTGGTTGCGGGGTTGGCTTCTGCATTATCTGCAACCTTTGCCGTTGCATCGGTCTCGGCGGCCACCGCCTGTCCGGCAGTTGTGTCTTTGGATGATGTTGCAAACCAAAGCGCGCCAGCGCCGATAAGAATGAGGAAAGAGAGTGCGATCAGTGTTTGTTTATTCATAGCCACACTATGTAACGATCAAAATTAATGGTCAAGTGCGATATCTTGCAAATCATACGATAAAGTATCTTGATTTTTCACATGCCGCCTGTCACGTTGATATTTATGAGCGACTCAACAGACATGCTACGTTATGACAAAATGGTGGAAAATGCCCTTCGCGGTGTGGTTAAAAAAGCCGTGGAAAACGTTATAGAGGATGGCGGGCTTCCCGGTGACCACCACTTCTATATTACGTTTTTAACAGAGTATCCGGGTGTTAATATTCCGGATTACCTTAAAGAACGCTATCCGGGTGAAATGACGATTGTCTTACAATATCAATTCTATGACCTGTTTGTTGATGACGAAATTTTTCAGGTCAAGCTATCCTTTAATAACATACCGGAGCTTTTAACCATTCCGCTTGCGGCGATCAGTATTTTTGCAGATCCGTCCGTTAATTTCGCCCTACAGTTTCAGCCGGTAACAGATGATTTAAATGAAAGTTTGCTGGATGCACTAGACGAACTTGAAGATGAAGACGGCGATGATCCTGATGGATCAGGCGGCGGTAAGAAATCGAGCAAAAAGAAAAAATCCTCCAAGAAGAAAAAAGACGGCGACGATAGTAATGGTGGGCAAGTTATTTCTTTGGATCAGTTTCGTAAGAAGTAATCCGACCCATGATTTTTATGAAAGACGCGCCTTATAAAGTAAAGATTCTGCGTGAAGACTTTTACGATGATAAGCGAGGGCGCAAAGTTCCTGTTAAAATATATGTTCCAAACACAGGCGATGAAAAATTACCCTGTATCTTTTGGAGCCACGGACTAGGCGGTGGACGAGACGGCGCGGCTTTCTTAGGACGTTTTATTGCAGCGCAAGGGTTCATAGTGGTTCACATGACCCATATTGGAACTGATACCAGTATATGGGAAGGTAAGCCGGGTCATCCGTGGGACGTCATTCGTGCGCATAAAATTACCCGCCATGTTTCGATGGAGCGATTTAAAGATCCGTCATTTGTGCTGGACGAATTACAAAAACGCGCATCAGCGGACGAAGAACCCTATAAGTTCATTGATTTTGATAGGGTAGGAATGTCGGGACATTCATTTGGAGCGGTGACAACGCAAATTATGGCTGGTCATACACTGGGGAAAGGTAAACGGCTTTACTCCATGCGCGACGAACGCTTTAAATGCGGCCTGCCCTACTCTCTTGGCCCGACTTACAACCAGACAGAACCGCCAGAACGTATTTACGGGCCAATTGCGATTCCCATGTTATATATGACAGGGACGGAAGACTCTTCGCCTGTTTCTAATAAAGATTACACAACGCGACTGCCTATATTTGAAAGCGCTAATGGTCCTGATCAACACTTACTGGTTTTGGAAGACGGCGACCATATGGTTTTTGCAGGGTCACGCGGCGGATTAAAAGATAATTCCAAACGGGAAGAGCATGAAAAAATAATTCAGCGTGTCAGCCTTGCTTTCTGGACTGCCTATTTAAACGAAGATAAAGCAGCTAAAGACTGGCTTCACGGTGATGGTATTATTGAATATCTGGGATCAGAAGCACAATGGCATATGCGAAATTTATAGAAAGCGGCAGTTTCCCTTGACACCACTATAAATTTTCTGGAAAATCGAGTTATAAACTTTAATTTTAAGAGCTATCGAGGAAATATCAACATGGCATCACACCCAAAAATTTTGATCAAACAAGCAAAGAATGGGCAGTTTTACTTCAATCTTACAGCTAAAAACGGACAAGTCATTGCATCATCAGAGATGTACACGACAAAATCCGCATGTGAGAACGGTATAGAATCAGTTAAAGAAAACGCTCCTGCAGCTGAGACTGAAGAAGAAGCGGCATAGTAAATCTTTTTACTTTTCTTATTTGAAAGGCGGGATATATTACATCTCGCCTTTTTTAATGCCTTTTAACTGATTGAAAATATATGACTGAAGACTATCCGGATAATGCGATTGAAATTAAAAACTTAAAGAAAACCTATGCTACTTCGGGAAAGAGCCCTGAAAAAGAAGCGTTAAAAGGCGTCTCTTTATCCATCCCACGCGGTTCTATGTTTGCTTTGCTTGGTCCAAACGGAGCGGGAAAATCGACGCTGATCAATATTATGGCGGGTCTGGTGATGAAATCTTCCGGCTCCGTCAATATTTGGGGCACAGATATTGACGAAAATGCGCGCCAATCGCGGGCAAATATTGGCATCGTTCCCCAAGAAATTGTTATGGATCCGTTCTTTACACCTTATAAAGCGCTCGATATCCAAGCAGGATTCTATGGCATTGCAAAGAAAGACCGTCGCACGAAAGAAATTTTGGAGATGGTCGGGTTGAGCGACAAGGCAAATTCGCACATGCGCTCCCTCTCCGGCGGTATGAAGCGCCGGTTGATGGTCGCAAAAGCCATGGTGCACATGCCGCCTATTCTGGTGTTAGATGAGCCGACAGCGGGTGTTGATATTGAACTGCGCCGTCAGCTTTGGAAAAATGTCAAAGAGCTAAACCGTCAGGGCGTGACGATCCTTCTTACCACGCATTACCTAGAAGAAGCGCAAGAATTGTGTGAAAAAATTGCCATTATCAATCATGGCGAGGTTGTTGCATGTGAAGAAACCGAGACGCTACTCGGGCGCATCAATAATAAGGAAATTACATTTCGTGTTGATAAAGCAGTTGAAGACCTCCCCAAATCCCTTGAAAAAATTGGCGCCCATCTTACGGGAAAACGCGGCTTAAAAATTCTTTATAGCCCAGAAGATACAAGTGTCGGGGAAATGATTGAGCTGATCCAAAAAGAAGGATTTGGTATTGTCGATATTACAACTGATGAATCCGATCTGGAAGATGTTTTTCTTCAAATTACACAAGGCTGAAATAGCGGATCATTTCAGATCAACCAAAAACCTATGTATAAAGCTATATAACGCAACGTTATGACTTTATCTTCTTACTTTATCCATGCTAAGCAGGAATTATGTCCGAATTTGTGGAAGACCCTCCCCGTGCAGAAAGTAATGCGCAGGATATAGAACAGGCAGACGCCCTTCTTCTTAGTCTAGATGGCTATGATGGGCCTATTGATGTTCTTTTGGATTTGGCACGCAAACAAAAAGTGGATTTGATGCAAATATCGATTTTGCAACTTGCCAGACAATATTTGATTTTTATTGAACGTGCCAAAGAACATAATCTGGAATTGGCCGCAGAATATCTGGTTATGGCGGCGTGGCTTGCCTATTTAAAATCCCGTATGTTGTTACCACAGGAAAACACATTGGAAGAAGCCAGTGCCGAAGATATGGCAGAAGCATTGCAATTTCAATTGCGGCGTTTGGAAGCGATGCAAGATGCAGGAGATGCTCTTTTCCAACGCCCCCAGCTTGGCGAGAGTGTTTTTTCACACGGAATGGCAGAAGGGCTTACCACCAAAACATCAATGACTTACGATGTGTCATTAATAGATTTGTTAAAGGGGTACGGAGAAATCAAATTCCGTAAAGACAGCCAGAATTATGACCTGCCCGTTTTCCACTTAATGTCGATGGATAATGCCTTGTCACGCATGACAAAAATGCTGGGACGCCTTCCCAAATCCGGCATGAAAAGTGTTTGGGCAACACTCGAATCATTTATTCCCGAAGGTATTCAAAATAAACTCTATGGCAAAAGCGCCGTTGCCTCAACGTTCACAGCGGGACTAGAACTTGCAAAGCAGGGTAAACTGGAAATCAGACAAGAAGGACTATTTAAGCCAATTTATGTAAGAGGGCTGAATGATTAATCATAAAAACCTTCTCGAAGCCCTACTTTTTGCTGCAACAGAACCTCTGACACCGCAGCAATTGCATGAGCGTATGCCCGAGGATGCAGATGTTGGCGGACTTCTAATGGCATTGCAAAAAGACTATGAAGAGCGCGGTATTCATTTAACAGAATTTAATAATCATTGGGCGTTTCGCACATCTGCCGATCTGGCGGATGAACTGGCTCTAGAAAAGAGTGAAGTTCGCAAATTATCAAAGGCAGCAACGGAAACCTTGTCGATTATAGCGTATCATCAACCAGTCACGCGCGCGGAAATTGAGAATATTCGTGGTGTTGCAACCAGTAAAGGTACATTGGACGTGTTGATGGAATGTGAGTGGATCAAACCCGGAAAGCGTCGCGAGACGATTGGTAAACCATTAACATGGATTACAACGAATGCTTTTCTTGATCATTTTGGTTTAGAGAGTACAATGGATTTACCGGGGTTGGATGAAATGAAAGCGTCGGGTTTGCTTGATCGACGTCCGGCCATTGATACCGTTCCCGACCTGTTTAGCAAAGATGACGACACTGACGATGAATTAGAAGAGGAAGAGGTTTAACAAATGTCCCCAAGTATCTGGCAAATATTAATTATTGTAATTGCAATCTTCCTGCTATTCGGCGCGGGCCGCCTCCCCCGTATTATGGGCGATCTGGCAAAAGGCATCCGCAGCTTTAAAGACGGATTGAGCGAAGAAGATAAAGCAAAAGAGCCGAAGGAAATCGGCAATCCAAAGAAAAAAGACGATTAAACCACCATGTTTGATTTTTCTTTCGCCGAGCTGTTTATAGTGGTCGCCGCAGGTATCTTTCTGATCGGCCCCAAAGACATTCCCGGCTTATTGAAATCATTGGGGCAAGGTGTGCGACGGTTGCAATATATTCGTTATTCCATGACCTCACAATTCGATAAATTTATGGATGATAATAATCTGAATGAAATCCGTCATTTTTCGGTTGATCCTTTAGACAATAGTAGCCCCTCCACCATTCTTGATGAAAGGGAGCTAGACGAAGAGGCCGAGATGTTGCCTCTTAAAAAGTCTGAGAAAATAGAAACAAATGTTGATGTTGTCGAGAAAAAATAATGGATACAAACCCAACAGAACATCTTCTTTCGCATCTGGTTGAACTTCGCAAAAGGCTGCTTTGGTCATTTGTGGCGATGTTTGCGGGAACAGGGATTTGTTACATTTTTGTCGAACAGATTTACGGGTTTTTGGTTAACCCACTTGCGATTGCGATGGGGGAGGAATCTAGCCAGCGTTTGATTTATACAGGACTTACCGAGGCATTTTTTACTTATATAAAAGTCGCGTTTTTTGCAGGAATATTTTTGACCGCGCCGATATTGCTTACACAAATTTGGCTCTTTCTTGCCCCCGGCCTTTATAAGAATGAGAAAAAAGCGTTTCTACCGTTTTTGGTTGCGACCCCGATCCTTTTCTTTTTGGGGGGTGCGCTGGTTTATTATCTTGTCATGCCATTGGCTTGGTCGTTTTTTCTAAGTTTTCAGACTAATAGCGGAGAAACAACACTTCCTATTCAACTGGAGGCACGCGTTAGTGAATATCTGGATTTGGTTATGACGCTGATCTTTGCTTTCGGACTTTGCTTTCAATTACCTGTGCTCTTAACATTGCTTGGTAAGGTCGGGCTTGTTACAGCCGACTGGCTGGCATCAAAGCGCAAGTATATGATTATTTGCACCTTGCTTGTGGCGGCATTCTTAACTCCGCCTGATATTATTTCACAAGTTCTTTTAACGCTGCCTGTGATGGTTCTCTATGAAATTTCAATTATATTGGTTAGGATAATGAATAAAGATGGTTCAAAAGACTTACCAGAAACTCCTACAGAGGAATGACCTTAATCCAGACGCCGCGCAAGCGCGTGTCGTGGATGCACTTCAGCATTTATACGAAGAAATTATAAGTCATCCTGCCTCATCTAGAGGGCTGTGGTCATTTTTTCAGAAGCCAAAAGCTTTGCGCGGACTCTATATTTATGGCGGTGTTGGGCGCGGAAAATCCATGTTGATGGATTTGTTTTATGACCGCTTACCTGATTTTATTCCTAAGCGCCGCTGCCATTTTCACGAATTTATGATTGAAACACATAATTTTCTGCATGAAGAACGCGGTAAAAAAATGGATAATATACTGCCAAAATATGCTGCGCATCTAGCCAAAGATTGTCATGTGCTGTGTTTTGACGAATTTCATGTGACCGATGTTGCAGATGCCATGATACTGGGACGACTATTTGGTGCCCTATTCGAGAACGGTATGGTGATTGTGACAACCAGCAACCGCCCGCCGAGCGAGTTATATAAAGGCGGGCTGCAACGTGATCGTTTTGAGCCATTTGTAGTTCTTCTCAAAAAACATATGCGCGTTCTTCATCTGGATAGCAATACAGACTATCGCCAGCGATCACCCGATGTTGACTTAAGCCAGAAATATTTTACCCCCTTAGGAGAGCCTGCACATAACTGGGCGAATCGGGTCTTTCTGACATTGATTGACGGCGATGTTCCGACCGCAAAAACAATATCGGTTAAGGCGCGCGATATAGAGATCGAAGCCGCAACCGATACTACGGCACGTTTTTTATTTAGTGAATTATGCGAACAGCCCCTGGGCGCGGAGGATTATCTAAAAATTGCAACAACTTATCCAAATATTCTGATAGAAAATATTCCTAAGCTTGGGTATGACAGACGCAACGAAGCTAAGCGTTTTATGAACTTAATTGATATTTTATATGATCAAAAAAACAATCTCTATGCCACAGCAGATACCTCACCGGAAAAATTATACCGTGGAACGCACCATGGGTTTGAGTTTGAACGAACTGTGAGCCGTCTGAAAGAAATGGCGAAACCGGATGACGCTTAAAAGATTAACGACTTTTTGAATCAGATCGACTAGACTGCTTTCATGAAGGATTTAATCAAAAATCTACTCCCCCAAAAATCTATTAAGAAATTAAATGAGCAATCGGGCAAGCAAAAGCGTAACCCGAAACGCTATGCGGCGGAAAAGCAAACTGCGCTGACCGCAGATGTGAAAAAACGCATAACGCTTGCCGGTTCATCCAAAACGCATCAGGAAATTTTATATTATCTGGCGGATAAGGATCCTGACCCCCGCGTACGTAAGGCAGTTGCTGAAAATAAATCTACACCCGTTCATGCCTCCCCTATTTTGGCGCATGATAGCGATGAAGATGTGCGGGTCGTGATTGCAGAACGGCTTTTGAAATTACTGCCTAGCTTATCCAAGAATAAACAGAGCCAACTTTATGCCTATGCCGTACAAGCGCTTGGCGCGTTAGCTCTTGATGAAGTTTTGAAAATACGTAAGGCGCTTTCAAGCTCGCTTAAAGATTATGCGCATACGCCGCCTAAAATCGCAGGTCAACTTGCACGTGATATAGAGCGCGAAGTTTCCGCCCCTATTCTGAAATTCTGCGCGGCGCTTTCCGATGATGACATGCTGGATATTTTAAGCCAGCACCCCGCAGGCTGGGCAATTGAAGCCATTGCAGGACGTGATAAAGTCAGTGCGGATGTCTCTAAAGCCGTTATAAAAACCGAACACGTTCCCGCCGGAACGATATTGCTTGAGAATGATGGCGCCGATATTCAAAAAGAGCTGCTTCAGGATATCATTGAAAAATCGAGGAATTTCCCAGAGTGGCAAAACCCCCTCGCCTGTCATAAAAATTTGCCGGGCACCATGGCGAAAGAATTGGCAGGATTTGCCGAAGAAGCCGTCAAGGACATGCTGTTTCAGCGTAGTGATATAGACGATGAAACGATGCAAGATATTTCTAACGCCTTTAAAAGACGGATGGATTACGCAGACGAACAATCGCGAGAAAACGAAGCTCCTGAGAAACGCGCAAAGCGATTATATAAAGAAGGTATACTGGATGAAGATGTTATATCGGACGCTCTTGCCATGCGTGATACGGAATTCGTTTTTGCCGCACTGTCAAAGTTGAGCGGGTATAAATTAAAAGACATCAACCGAATTTTTAACTTGCGTGCGCCAAAGCCGATTATTGCAATTACATGGAAAGCAGGTTTGTCCGTTCGTCTGGCATTGCGCCTTCAACAGGAACTTGGAAAAGTGTCTCCCAAAGAATTACTTTATCCTAAAGGCGGACAAGATTATCCCCTGACAGAAGAGGATATGAAATGGCAGTTAGAGTTTCAGGGATTGAAATAATTAACGACGTTTTACAAAGATAACCGGGGCGATTTTTTGAATATCGTTTTGTTTTAATTGCTCTTCATACATTTTTTGATCGCCAGATTTATCCTGAGGGGTATACCCTTTAAGATAAATCCATTCCTGATCTTCTTTTTGATAGATTTTAAAGGCCGCCTGCCCTTTACTTTTTTGTACGAAAAGAATATCGCCTGGCTGGGCGCGTGTATTTGGAGAAACGTAGCATGTAAAGCCTTTACGTATACCCTCTTTTTGCATTAGATCATCATTTACAATGATGGCAAAACATTCTGGATCGGGCCATTCCAGTTCGGTGCGAATGCGATAGGCGAATGGCTCTTGCCACCCCTGATCAGATGCTTCACCAAAGCCAAAAGTTTTATATTTTTTACGACCTTCTGACGAGATTTCAATTTTACCTTCTTCGCCGTAAATTAGCCAACTCAGGCTTACCTCCCCTGCTTGAGCCAACTTGATAAGCGCTAGTCGCGTTGGATCGCCGCCTTTTAAATAACGCTGCACAGCACCCAAGGACATATTCGCAGAGCGTGCAAGTGCGCTTTGCCCCCCTGCCTGATCAACCAGAAACTCTATTCTTTTTTTAAATTTTTCGTCCATATCATAATTTTTTCGAAATGTTATCTAATTCTATTGCATTAGATAGTCAAAAGTCATATACTTTTATTAAAGTTAATTGATGATCTAAAAAGGTTGGCTATGTCTCTTTCAAATAAATTAAAAACCAAGCGTACGGCCCAGACAAATATGTCGCATATTATAGGACAAAATATCAAACAGCTTCGTGAGCTTCACCATATGACACAGGAAGATATAGCTATAAAACTGGGTATCAGCTATCAACAAGTTCAAAAGTATGAAGCGGGTAAAAATAGAATTTCTATAGAAAGTCTGATGGTTTTGAAGCAATTATATGACGTGCCTTACGATTTCTTTCTAAGGCAGAAAAAGCACCATCCTAATTCTATTGAAGAACGTAGCGAGTTACTTGGAATGCATATTTCATCGTTACTCAAAAAAGTGAAAACCCAGAACGAACAACAAAAAATTTTGAAAGTTGTCGATATTTTGTGTTCCTGATCAGGCTTCTAGTCTTTTTAGATAAAGCCGTACGGCGTCTGGGTCATCACAAATAAACTCTATATGCTTGAGTGGAGGGCCTGCGCTCTCAAAAACGCCTTGTAAGATTAATCGGACGCCACGGCTGAGCGGATAGCCTTTACGCCCACAACAAATCAAGGGGATGCCGAGTGTTTCTATATTATTTATTTTTGCGGCTTCAACGATGGTTGTTATTGCGTCGAGTAAATGTTTATCAATAATATCCAAATCGCTGCGCCATGACGGAACAACGGAAAAAATAATATTTTTAGCAGGCAAATTATAGCCAGGTGTTATGAATGTATCCTTTTCGCGCGGGGCAATTATGTTTTCAAGAATGAAATCGTCCAACTCTTCGCCGGCCGCCTTAAAAATAGCTGCATTCAAACGACCCCTTATTTCCAAATCCGGGGTTATTACGTTTGCGATCCCGTCAATTTTGGCTTTTGTGATATCGCTTAAAGACACACCAACACTAATATGTTTGGAATCCCTGCCTATCTCTGATATTTTTTACTCATGCCCCTTATCTTAATCCACATTCTTTTCTTTTCCGTTACTTTTTTCGCTGTTGAAAATTCTTTTTCACAAGAAACAACGGAAAATATAGAGCAAAACACGGCCTATATACCGTTCAATTTTGGTATAGCGATGACAGGCGATCCTGCTCAAACAGCAGATGATCAAAGGCTATCCTATGCATCCTCTAATGTGCAAAAAGGTGGGCACCTAAAACAGTCTGAAATTGGCACGTTTGATACGGTTAATCCTTATTCTATCAAAGGAAAGGCGGCGTCCGGGTTAAATCTAATCTATGACAAATTAATGGCTCGCTCGTGGGATGAGCCTTTTACGCTCTACCCTCTTATTGCCAAGAAAATAGAATTGAAAGAAGATCGATCAGAATTAATCATCCATATTAATCCAAAAGCAAAATTCAATGACGGGAGCATGATCGATGCGGAGGATATTATTTTTTCCTATGAAACTCTCAAAGAATACGGTCGCCCTAATATGCGCCGCGTTTACGCACAAGTCATAGATATTTCAAAGCAAGATCAACACAGCGTTAAAATGGTTTTCGGAAATAATTATAATCAGGAAACCGCAATGATTATGGCGATGATGCCCGTATTATCCAAAGAATGGTGGAGCGGACGTGATTTCGAATCAACATTACTTGAAATGCCCAATTCCAGCGGACCCTATATTATTAAAGATATTCAGCCTGGCTCTAAGATAGTGTATGAGCGTAATCCCGATTACTGGGCGGCAGATGAATTTGCACGCTTTAATATGAATAATTTTGATCAGGTCTCTTTTGATTATTATCGCGATGATACAGCTGCGCTTGAAAGTTTTCTAAAGGGCGATCTGAACTTGCGCCGCGAAAATGACCCGAAACGGTGGAGCGAAAAATATAATGTAGAAGGGATTGAAAAACTGGAATTTGAACATGGACGCCCGCAACCCGCCGAAGCGTTGATTTTTAATACCAGACGCGCACTCTTTTCTGATATGGATGTTAGGAAGGCTTTATTTTATGCATTTGATGGTAATTGGATTAAAGAAAACTTCTTTGAAGATAATTTAAAAAGAACAAATAGCTTTTTTGCCAATTCAGCATTGAGCGCCGATTTACCTGTTCCGGGAGAGGCCATGTCCAAACGTGAGCGACTTCAAAAAGCGCAACAGCTTTTGCAAAAAAGCGGATGGACCATTCAAGATAATCAACTGGTTAAGAACGATATTCCCTTCAAATTCGAAGTCATTATCAATCAATCAAAATATGAGAAGATCGTTCTCTCTTTCGTACAATCACTGAAAAGGCTTGGTATTGGCGCCTCCGTCAGAACATTAGATAGCGCGACATTCCAGAACCGCTTACTGGATTACGATTACGATATGGTTTTGCACAAATGGCAAAATAGCTTGTCCCCCGGTACAGAACAAATGGTGTATTGGGGATGTGATGCAGCGAAAGAGCGAGGTCGTTTTAATTATGCCGGAATATGCAGCGTTGAAATTGATCAGACCGCAGAGGCCATTGCAAATGTTCAAAATTATGATGACTTGATCGCTCATACAAAAAAACTGGATACACTTTTGATAGAATCATTTATTGCTATTCCGTTGTTTTTTAACAATAAAGATTACATCGCCGTAAAGAAAAATGACCTCAAAACACCTGATTATACGCCAATATACGGGCCTGTTATCGAAGCGTGGTCAATCAATAGAAAAGATGAATGAAAATAAAAGATTGTACTAATTTTCTGCAGTTGCTATTTTAATAAAAAAATCAAAGAGGTTTTGAGATATGAATAAATTTTTGACAGGTCTTTTGATCGCATCTGCGTCTTTGGGACTAAGTGCCTGTACAATAACCGGTTTTACGCAAACTGATCTGGAAGAAAAAGGGCAATATTGGCAACGCGCAAGTGCATCATCCGCAGTTTATATGCGCGGACCAAAAGCACAGCAAATATTGCACCGTGATATTTCAACCTGCGTTGTTGAATTAAAAGAATTGCAACGTCTTGGTTCAATCAAAAATGCATTCCCCGCTGGTCTTGACCAAAACGGCTTTCCTATTGATCCTGAAACGCCTGAAGGCAAAATGGCAAAATTTGATACACCAGAGCGTGATGGTAGTATGATTACCGAAGTTTATGATTATACAGATTTTGAAACATGCATGCATACTAAAGGGTGGGAACGTGTTGAAGTTCTTCCTCGCTTAACAGCAGGAAGAGCACGTGAAAACTTTACAGAAACCATTCTTGAACCGATGGATCCAAAGAAAGAGAAGGATCGCGGCGTTAAGAATGCAGGACGTGCCTATTATAATTATTAATTCAATATGACGGATCAACCCGTTTATTGTGAGATACCTAATCGTGGCCTGATAACCTTATCAGGCCACGATTCTATGAGCTTTTTACAAGGCCTGATTACGAACAATATTCAGCTTTTAGAAACACAGAAGAGCTTATATTCCTGCCTTTTAACGCCAAACGGTAAATTCTTGTTCGATTTCTTTGTATTTAGGTGTGATCATAAAATTTATATTGAATGTGAAGGCGGCGAACGAGCAGAAAATCTTCTTAACCGTTTGCAGATGTTCAAATTGCGTGCGGATGTATCTTTTGATCTAGATAAAAATATAAGTGTATATGCAGTTTTTGATGCTGAAAATCAGTCTGGTACATTTCAAGACACACGTCATAGCACATTAGGTTTTCGTTGTTTGAATATTCCGGATCATGTAACTCGATCTGATTTTAATATTTGGGACGAAATAAGACTTAGATTAGGCGTGCCTGATGGTTCCCGCGATATGATCCCCCAAAAATCAACTTTGCTAGAATGTAATATTGATCGCTTTAACGGCGTTGATTTTAATAAAGGCTGTTATATGGGACAAGAGCTAACCGCGCGCATGCATTTTCGTGGCCTGACGAAGAAAACACTCTGTCCTGTGCAATTTAACGGAAAGATACCTGATGCTTTTACAGATATTGTAAATAATGAAGGAAAACTGGTTGCAGAAATGCGATCCTCATGTGGTGATATCGGTCTGGTATTGATTAAAAAAGATTTGCTAAATAATTCTGCTGCTCTCCCTTTCAAAGTTCTTTAATTAACATCAGACATAAATTGTCATCTATGGATCGAAATTGCCCATGAGAAACAGGCTCACGATCATATGTTACACCGAAACCATCAGGTATATATCCCATAGAGGTATAAAGACGTTGTGCGTGACCATAATTTTTAGATAGGCCATAACTGATACCTATCTGATCGCGCCCTTCTTCACGCGCTATATCCTCGCATTTTTCGATCATTCTTTTGCCAATACCTTGGCGACGATAATCTTTCAAAACATTCAAGTCCTGAATTTCGGGAATATTTAATTGCTCATAAACACGATATTTCGGCTTCCAGTTTAAAAAACCATACCCGATTATGTCCCCTTCGCATGATTTCGCTATAATCAAAGAAAGCTCTTCTTTCTTGATCTTTATTTTACTCAAATCCCAGTAAGTTTCATCTTTATGCGTTTGATTGGCCATTGAAATATCTTTAATGCATTGAATGTTTTCAGTTCCACCAAGATGAATATTTATCTCTTCTGTTTTCATAGCTTCTTCGTATCATATCTTTCTTTACAGCAAAAATGTGTTACATAAATAGTATCATGACGCTTATAAAATATTTTTGGCAACCGCATATATTTGGACTGGGTATTGCTATTTTTTGTGTTGCTGCCCTCGCCGCGGCGTTTATAGCGCAATATGGCTTTGATATGGCCCCGTGTGTTTTGTGTATTTACCAACGCATTCCCTTTGCGATCAATATTTTATTGGGCTTGGTCATCTACAAACTTGCAAAGAAAAATCATTACAACGGCGCTGCCCTGATGTTAGTCCTTGCGGGTATCGTTTTCCTCACGAATAGCGCCCTGGCCTTCTATCATGTGGGGGTTGAGCAATTATGGTGGGAATCGGCGCTTGAAGGTTGTAAATTCGACCCTACCAATTTAAGAGCGGCCGCATCCGCACCGCCTGTTCCCTGTAATATTATTCCATGGCAAGATCCTGTATTAGGTCTTTCTATGGCGGGCTGGAATGTTGTGGCTTGCGGTCTAGCGGGACTAAAGTCTTTTATATGTAGTGTTACAACTAAAAAATTATCTTAAACTTCGTCCAGTTCACTATCCCAATAAAGAAAATCGCCCCAACTTTCATGAAGAAAGTGCGGCGGAAATTTACGACCATATTCTTGTAATTGGTAAGGCGAAGGTTCACGTGGCTCACGTTTAAGATTCAAGTCACATTCATGCAGCATTTTGCTTCCCTTACGGGTATTACAAGAACGGCATGCTGTTACAATATTCTCCCAGGCAGTGCGCCCGCCACGGCTACGTGGTGTTACATGATCAAATGTTAATTCTTGTGTACGATATAATTCATCACAATATTGGCAATGCCAGTTATCGCGCAGGAAGACATTAAAGCGCGTAAATGCGGGACGCCGTGCGGTTGTGACGTATTCTTTCAGCGCCAGAACGCTCGGTAACTTGATTTCTTGTGTTGGGGAGTGAATAACGCGATCATATTCCGATATAACAATAACGGAGTCACGAAACACCGCTTTTACAGCATCTTGCCATGACCAAAGGGAAAGCGGATAGTAGCTGAGAGGGCGATAGTCGGCATTTAATATAAGAGTCGGGCATTGTTCCAAAGGATGATTTTGAGTCACTTCTGTAAATTCTATGGGGCCATGCATAACTATCCTCCAAATTTAACTACGTCAGATGCGCGAGGCTCTAGAGCTTATAAAAGAGCATTACGAATCTTTATATATTATAGCATAAGTTGCGGGTTATCAGGAATTTTAGATGATTTATGAAGTCACTTACGAAATGTGCCTTTGATAAACGTTAATCCCCTAATTAATCCATTTTCGTCAATACCATGTTCCAAACGTGGAATTTTAAGCGATTCTATATGATAATTATGTGTTTTTAACCACTCGACAGCGTCATCATGACGATCAATCGTCACAACGTTGTCGCCTTCGCCGTGAATTAAACATATGTCAGGTTTTGCATAAGTTTCAGGAAGGGTTTCATCTTCATCTATCAACGCACCGGAATACCCAAGGACACCGCCGAATGCTATTTTTTGGCGCAACCCGACGGATAGTGCCATCATCATACCTTGTGAAAATCCCATCAAAATTACTTTTTCGGGAGGTATGTTGAACTCTTCCATCTTGGCATGGATAAAAGAGTCCAGCTTTATTCTGCTGTTTTCTGCACCTTTACGAAACTCTTCAGGGCTCCAGTCGCCAAGGGGAAACCATTGAAACCCCATCGGGTTCGCATCGCAGACCTCTGGCGCTTCCGGGCAAATAAACAAGGTTTCCGGAAAGTGTCTTTGCCACATATGTGCAACGGATATCAGGTCCTGACCATTCGCACCCCAACCGTGAAGTAGAAAAACAAGAGATGTCGGTGTAATGTCTTCGTGCTCGAATGTTGTATAAAATTTCATAGGTATCAACTATATAGGAAACATCATTCTTGCCAAGAGCCCTCAATTCAGCTTACGATAAAAGTGTTATAACAATTATTTCAGGACCTCATGTCTATATTCTGGCTTATCATTTATATTATTTTCGTTGTTTTTATCGTGACGATATTTTCGTGGTCCACAATTATCCTATTGAGACAAAAGAGAGCGTGGGAAACCTTTGGAAAAAAACACGATTTATCGGTAGTCAAGGGCGGATTTTTCGAGTCAAACATTGTCGAAGGCTATTATAAGAAAAACAAAGTCTCCCTGTTTTCACAACCGCGTGTTGATGAGTCCAGTCGTGGCATGGTGAAGTATAGAACGGTTATCGAAGTGATTTTTAGCTATGGCATGCCCGGCACCGGCGCATTGGGAAATATTGCCGCCATGCGTATTATCGAATTGCTGAATTTTGGGCCAACACATCATCCTGACAATAAAGACTGGAATAAAAGCCATTTGATTACGGCCTCTGAGCGTAAATTTATTGAAGCCTATCTGACACCTAACCGTTTAGAAAAGCTGAACAAATTCTTTAATATGCCAAATGCTGTCGCTCTTATGGTGTATGACAATGACGATGCTTTTTTACGTGTTGAGACAATTGACCCGATGACAGATGTTAAGAAAATTGAAGTCTTCATTGATAAATTAATTCTGCTGTCCAAAGACTTAAAAATGACGGACGCAGAAATAGAAAAATGGTCGCCAAAGGATAAAATCCTACAAGATGCCGCCGAAACTTCTACTACATAATTTATGACTTAAAGACGCTATTTGCTGCATTAAAAACATCATCTTTGTTTTTTATATCCGCTTCAACACGCTTGATTTCTGCTTTTAACTCCTGAATATACTCTGTTAACTCATGCACCGAAAGTGGCTCTAAATTACGATTAAGGGTATTTGTTTCTTTTTCTCTGGGATCTTCTTCATCAAACATGCCTCTAATTTAGCGCAAAAAACGATTCGTTTAAATTTTAAAATATATGAATAAGATTTTTTTGTTGGAAAAATCTTTAGAAGTAAGTATATTCTTTTCATTCCCCTCAATATTGAGAAAAAGAATGCAAATCTTTGGGACAGGTCTGCAAATGAAAACACGACTTTAAATTTAGGAGTATATGATGGCAGCGCCACTAGAACCGACCGGACTATTAATGCCAAAAGCAACGGCTGTATGGTTTATTGATAATACTGTTTTAACATTCAAACAAATCGGGGAATTCACCGACCTGCACGAGGTTGAAGTACAAGCCTTGGCTGATGGTGATGTCGGACGTGGTATTGTCGGACGCGATCCTGTTATGAATTCCGAAGTCGAAAAAGAAGAAATCGAAAAAGCCGAAACCGACGCGACGTATCATATGGTTCATAAAAAACGCAAAGATTTGCCTGGTTTAAAAGTTCGTTCAAAAGGGCCAAAATATACGCCAGTTTCAAAACGCGGGGATAAGCCCGATGGTATTGCGTGGATTTTGAAAAACCAACCTGATGTTAAAGATAGTCAGATCGTTAAACTGATCGGTACGACAAAACCGACTATTGAAAATATTCGTAATCGTACACATGCAAACATTTCCAACATCAAACCACGTAATCCTGCGGATTTGGGACTATGTACCTATCTTGAGCTTGATGCGGTCGTGCGCAAAGCTTTGAAAGCTGCTGGTAAAGATCCTGATCAAATTAAAGCGGAACAAGAGGCCAAGGCCGAAGAAGAGCGCAAAGCTGAAGAAGAATCACAAGGCGATCAACAAGCAGGAAGCGGTGATTTTGCAGGATTTGATTTCTCTAACTTCATGAAAACCGGTAATTAGAATATTATGTAGGAGAGCCTATTTATTGGCTCTCTATCATATCTTTCGTTCTTTTTTCAGAAGATTTAAGAAGTTCTTCAATCTGTTTTGTTTCAGGCATGTTTTTCCAGTACTTTTTCGGCATCTGGCTCATCATAGCTTGTTTCTTGACGCGCGCGGGATTGAAAATACTCGCATAATATTTAATCCAGTATTTTTCAATTTGGTCATCTTTTGGATAAAGCGCTCTATCGGGGTTATCCTCCAAGTTTATATGTGTGCCATTCCAATGCGCGGCACGGTAAGGTGTTAAAATTGACCATTTCATATTTTTAAATCGTGTTTTAAAAAAATCGAGCTTCAATTCAAGCGAGAAATGTTCCGGTTCATACCATGCAACAAAATATTCTTCCTGATTATAAAAAACCTCTCTAAATCGTAAAAAGGCTGTGATCTTATATGCATCCCGCCGCACGGCTTTAAATAAGGTATAGAATTTTATCGTATCTTCGTCCGTTACAATTCTAAGTAAGTTTTTATTTTCAAAACACAGACGCCATAATATGCGATACAATAAATCATAACGTTCTCTATCTTTATGGCAGGCAACAATCGCCGCTTCCTCCAAAAATTTTTTTGGAATAGAAAACGGTTTCATCGTGTTGTTTTTACATTGCGCTTGGTCTGTTTCAAATAAATTTTCTTGAGATGATGGCTGCGTAGTAAAATATACATCCACAGGAGCCGTTTTATCTTCGATTGCAACTCTCGCTTTGTCACGCCATTCTTCAAATCCGGGAATGGATTTAATCATGATTGTTTTCATACCGCGCTCGCAAATAGCTCTAATTGATTCGGCTGAGTCAGTGATTTTGAAAGATCCATTGAGTCTAATAATCGTCCAGATGGTTTATAATTTTCGAGTAAAATGAACGGTTTTATTTTTTTAAGAGGTAATTTTAATTTCACCAGATCTTCCCAACGTAATGCTTTATAGCGGCGTAGAGATATTAGTTTTGCAACAGTCCGCGCCCCTATTCCAGGAATGCGCATCAACCATTCCTTATCCGCCTTATTTAAATCGATTGGAAATAAATGACGATTATTTAAAGCCCAAGCCGTTTTTGGATCAAGCGACATATCCAGCATATTATCCTTAGTCCCCTGAAGAATTTCTTCTAAGCCAAATCCGTAAAAGCGTAACAACCAATCTGCCTGATAGAGACGATGTTCCCGTATCAGCGGTGCAGGCTTTAATGGAAGGACAATACTGGGATCGGGTATGGGGCTGAAGGCCGAGTAATAAACACGACGTAATTTTTGCTGGCCGTATAAATCAACACTTGTTGAAAGAATGGTTTTATCGTTCGATCCGTCCGCGCCGACAATCATTTGCGTTGATTGCCCCCCTGGTGCAAAACGCGGTAGCTTTCGTCCTGTATGGGTTTTGTCTTTCTTATGTTCGGCGATTTTAAACCGCAACTTACCCATTGAATTTGTAATTTCTTTCAAGTCTTTTTCAGGGGCGTATTTTGCGAGTGAACTTTGTGTTGGCATTTCAACATTGATGCTAAGCCTATCCGCGTAAAGCCCGGCCTCCTCTTGAAGTTCAGGGGAGGCATTCGGTATTGTTTTAAGATGAATGTATCCTTTAAAATGGTGATCCAGCCGCAACGCCTTTGCAATTCGTACCATACTTTCCATTGTGTAATCCGGCGTGTGGATAATGCCCGAGCTTAAAAATAAGCCTTCAATGTAATTACGTTTGTAAAAACCAAGCGTTAGATCAACAACCTCTTCTACCTTAAAACGCGCGCGACGGACGTTGCTCGACACGCGGTTAATACAATAATGACAGTCATAAATACAATAATTGGTCATGAGAATTTTCAGTAAAGACACACAGCGGCCATCCGGCGTAAAGCTGTGACAGATGCCCGTTCCCCCGGTTAAAGAGCCAATCCCCTTTTCATCCTTTTTTGCAGAACGTTTGCCGGCGCTGCCGGATGCGCAGGAAGCATCATATTTTGCCGCATCCGCCAGAATTTCAAGTTTTGTTCCAAGCTTATCTTTCATGAGCATAAACATTAGTTCATGATTTGTTCTTTTTCAAGCGCTATTTACTTTAAAATGCTGACTTGTCTTAAGACCTTACAAACGTTAAAAATAAAGTATGAAAATTTATTCTTTTTTAGCTTTAAGCACCGCCCTCCTTTTGACCGCCTGTGCGAGTGACACGAAACTCAATCCCACAGAAGCAACGGCAGAAGAAATCTATGCCGAAGCGACAGAAGCACTCGATGATGGTCGCAATAGTGAAGCGGCTGAATTATTCAACGAGGTCGAGCGGCAATATCCCTATTCTCAATTGGCCACACAAGCACAGTTGAAAGCGGCTTTTTCACTTTACGAAACCGAAAAGTATGATGAGGCGATTCTGGCGCTTGATCGTTTTATCGAATTGCATCCCGGTAATTCTGATGTTGATTATGCCTATTATTTGCGTGCGATGAGTTACTATAACCAGATCGCAGATGTAAGTCGTGATCAGTCTTTGACCAAAAATGCACTGGATGCGTTTAACACCTTGATTAACCGTTTCCCGGGAAGTAAATATACGCGCGACGCGACTTTGAAACGTGATCTGGCGCTTGATCACTTGGCAGGGAAAGAAATGGAAATTGGGCGTTATTATTTGAAAAAGAATCAAGTTAATGCGGCCATAAATCGATTTCTAGTTGTCGTTAGAAACTTTCAAACCACGACCCACACACCCGAAGCATTACATCGATTGGTCGAAAGCTATATGACCCTCGGTCTTCGTGATGAAGCCTATAAAATCGCTGCCGTACTGGGTCATAATTACCCTGGAAGTGAATGGTATGAAGCGTCTTATGATTTGCTAGACCCTGATGCACGCGAGCAATTACTCAAGGATAGAAGCTGGGTTGATAAAACAATCGACTCTCTTCTGACGCGTTAGTAACATAGGCGGGCTATGTTAAACAGCCTTACCATTCAAAATATTGTTCTGATTGATCATCTGACGATTGATTTTCGTGAGGCGCTTTGTACATTGACCGGCGAGACAGGCGCGGGAAAATCTATTTTACTTGATTCTCTGGGATTGGCACTGGGTACACGTGCGGAGGCGAGGCTGGTTCGTAAGGGGCAAGACCAAGCGTCGGTAAGTGCCACATTCGATTTGAAAAAAGACCATCCTGTTTTCGAATTTTTCAAAAGCCAAGATATTATTATTGATGATGAAACGCTTATTTTAAGACGCACATTGAAAGCCGATGGGCGCAGCAAAGCTTATTTAAATGACCAACCGATCAGCATCACTATGCTGTCACAGATTGGCAACATGTTAGTTGAGATTCACGGACAGCATGAGACACAAGGATTGCTTGATCCGTCCACACATCGCACTCACCTTGATCAATTCGCGCGGATTTCTAATGACCTTTTGCAGATGAAAACATTATGGCAAAGCTGGAAGACGGCACGGAACGAGTTTGAACGTCAAGAGGCGGCAAATGAGAAAGCCCGTACAGAAGAAGAGTATTTGAGACAGGCCGTTGAAGATCTTGATAAGTTGAACCCGCAAGAAAACGAGGAAGAAGAGCTTAGCGCATTGCGCACACGCCTGATGAATCGCGAAAGTATTTTAGAGGGTTTGAATGCAGCATTTTTCGCGCTAAGCGAAGACCAAGACCCCGTTAATATTGCGGCGCGGGCGCTTGACCAAATTATTGATAAAGCAGGTGAAAGCTTAGACCCCGCAGTCGCAGCACTTGATCGTGCCAATGCCGAAATACAAGAAGCTGTCAGCCTTATTCAATCCGCATCAAATGATTTCAATGAAAGCGACGATAATCTTCAGGAAATAGATGATCGCTTATTCGCGTTAAAAGCACAGGCAAGAAAACATGAATGCACCATCCATGATCTGCCGAAAAAACGAGATGAGCTGGCTGCGTCATTGAACCTGATTGAAGCGAGCGATGACTTGTTGAGCAATCTTTTAAAAGAGGCGAATATGGCACGCAAAGCCTATGCTTCTAAAGCAGAAAGCATCTCAAAAAAACGGCAACAAGCAGCTGTCACTCTGGATCAGGATGTCGCAAAAGAATTGCCTCCCTTGAAAATGGAGAGGGCGAAATTTGTGACTTCACGTCGAAATTCTGCCAGAAGATAGTTGGAACGAATTTGGTATGGATAAGGTACGATTTTTGGTTGCCACGAATCCCGGAATAGAACCGGGGCCGTTAGGTAAGATTGCGTCCGGTGGTGAAATGTCACGTTTTATGCTTGCGCTGAAAGTTGTCATGGCAGAGGTCAGTATTGTCGATACGATGATCTTTGATGAAGTCGATGCCGGAATTGGCGGCGCAACGGCTGATGCGGTTGGCGAACGTCTTGCCCGCCTTGGACAGAATTTGCAAATACTGGTTGTGACCCATTCCCCACAAGTTGCGGCGCGCGGCAGATCTCATTGGATTGTTCAAAAAGGCGGAGATGACGATGAGGTCACCACAACGATTACACCGCTCAAAGACATTGCAGAACGACGCGAAGAGATTGCACGTATGTTATCCGGCGCAGAAATTACAGGCGAAGCACGACGCGCCGCCGCAAAACTTCTAGAAAATCAGATAATTTAAAAAAACTTATATTTAGACTTGATACCCAATAAAAATCTTTGTATTTATTGAGAATGATTATCAATTTCATGGAATATAAGATGCAGAGACAAGCACAAACAGCAGAAACATTATCAAGTGTTTTTGGAAAAGATACAGATCAATCACGCTGGGGAGAGATAACGCCTGATGAGTATCTGACTTTGGCGATGGACGGATGGGAAGGCACGAAACTACCGTGTGATAGCTGTCTAGAAGTTATGGATTTGTCTAACGCTCTTTAACGATAATGCGATCCGTTTCACGCAGATCTATATGAGCTATATTTTTCTCGAATATTGAATCCTCTTCCTGTGCTTGCGCCAAGCGACGAAGAGCAAATCCAATATCGACCTCAGGAAGGGAAACGCTTTGCGCGTTTCTTAATTTTAAATCCCAGCGTCGGTCACTTATTAAGGACGCCGCTTCTACATAATCCAAAATCACGGGCTCCGCTTTTAATAGCTCGATCAGCTCAATTGCTCTAACAGGTGCGTTTTCTCCGGTCAGAATAATCAGGTTTTTAAAATTCTCGTTTAAATCATCTGTCAGAATTGTGCCATTATCGCCGATAACTACAACGTCGCCTTTATATTGCCACAGCGCATAGGGTTGATATTCTTCCAAAATCACATGTATGGTATTGGGCATGCGCCGTAAAACTGTGGCATTACGCACCCATGAAATTTTTTGAATCATCGGCTGAACAGAATCAGGATCAAAATCAAGAAGTGGGTCACCCTCCTCTGTATTGATAATGGCGCTCAATAATTCAAGATCGGTATTTATGCGCCCTTCTATCAGAATATTTTCAACACGAAATCCCTGATCAGCCGCGCTTTCAACGACTTCGTTTTCAAGGTAATCCCAAGATGATGTACTGGCACCGCTTAGAAAAAACCATGCTGCAAGCCATATGATAAAAACAAATACCGCAAATAGAAGTCCGAATTTCTTCGACCAGATAAAAAGCTTTGCTCTTAAGCTGCCGCGTCCACGGCCTCGCCTGACGTCTGTTTTTCGTGTGCCTTTTGTTGTGTTTCGTGACATTTTGCTGTTTCTACGAGATGTTTGCAGAGGTCTGTAAATGACATGCCATGATGGATAACTTGTGACGGACCGATTGAAGCTGACGTAAAGCCAGGTTGGGTATTGATTTCTAAAAAGTATATCGCATGCGTTGCTTCGTCAATGCGATCATCATATATATAATCGCATCTGGCCAGCCCGCCGCATCCAAGTGCAATATACATTCGTTCTGACCAATCCATGATTAGCTCCCTGACATCGGAAGGTATTTCTGCAGGTAGAATATATTGCGTTCTGGTGTCCTGATATTTTGCTTCATAATCAAAAAAATCAGTTTGCGATTTTATTTCAGTCACGTCTTGCGCTTTTCCATCGAGAACTGCACAGGTTAGCTCACGCCCTTCGATAAATCTTTCAACAAGCGCGTAATCGCCGAAGTCCCAACTTTCATCGAATGGCAATTTATTATCATGATTTTTAATAATTGTAATGCCACAGCTGGAACCTTCCGAAACAGGTTTAATGACATAGGGCGGATCAAGCGTTTGTGACGCCATGACGTCTTCCTTATGCGCCACAACACCTTCAGGACTTTGAATACCAAGCGTCATTGCAACGCGCTTGGTCATCGGTTTATTCATTGCCAATGCGGAAGTCATTACGCCGGAATGCGTATAAGGAATTTCAAGCATTTCCAATATGGACTGGATAATTCCATCCTCGCCACCGCGACCATATAAATTATTAAATACCACGTCCGGCTTGGGTGTTAGCTGAGAGATCAGATGATTTAAATCTTTCTTAACATCAATAACTGTTAAATCGTACCCTGCCTCACGTAAGGCTTTTTCAACTTCCCTACCTTTATCAAGAGAGACCTGACGCTCCGCAGACCAACCACCAACCAATAAAGCTACTTTCTTTGTCATACACCTATCCGACCATGGAATTTAATCTCTGTCAAAAAGAATTCATCGCATCACCTTGCGCGTTGCCCGGCTATTATCATTTTGGGAAAAATTATTAAAAACAAGAACGCTCCTAAAGCAGATAGAATGCTCGGCAATAGCCAATTCCATAAACCTGAGATCAATCATAACGTTATCTGAAGGATTTTCTGTGTCATATAATACACTCACTTCGTCGCCAGCCTTATAGCGTGGAGGATTACTGCCATAATTTGATGTAAACGTTATGCTTTCATCCTTATTCGTTACATAGGTTATAATAGGGGAATATGTTGTGCTGTTATCGCTATCTGTATTCGTCTTCATATCTGTAACACGCCCCTTAACAGCAATGCCGTAGGTTTCTAAAAACCACACACTGTGACCGACATATCCACCTATTCCTAGAAATAGCAATCCTATTAATAAAACCAGCCACGCCCAACGACCTTGCTGAACATCCGCTTTGCTCTGAATCATTTTTATTTCTTTAATTGTCAATTCCTTACGGCTTTGTGATTTATTATCAGACACATTTACGGCGTTATTGACGTTATTTTTGAAGCTTTGGCGTTTCATTTTTTTGAATTTTTTAAAAGGCTGATCTATTCGCTGGAATTTGCTCCATATAAAGGCACATACTCCAAATATTACAGCCGCCGAGTACCAATTCATTTCAAATAGAAGTGCCGCTTGATAGAATAAAAATAATCCGGTTACGATAAAAATAAGACCTATGACAACAAATAATAATCCGCTACCTAGAATCCTGGGTTTTTTATCTGTATTTGGAAAATGAAGGATTATAACCGACCTACCGACTTTTTTACTATTTAAGTAAGAGCTTCCTACCTCGGATGTAACTCTTTTGATTTCACCGTTTTTTGCGCAATATTCTGCAATAGGATAATAAAAGGTTTGTTTTCCGCCTTTTCGCTCCTCATAACTTATAATTTTGCCCTTTATGCGCTTTGCATTTAAACGCCAATTTAAAAAGTCACCTGATAAGGTAGCACCTATTGCCAAACAAATTAACGCCCCGCACATCATCATGATTGATTGAAACGCCGTCATGGAACTAAAAATGAAATCAAACATTTAACTACTATGCCTATAAATATGATTCCCCTCAATCATCATAGGATTTATTACTTGGCGCAATCGCAGAAAGACATTATCTTTAATCATGGCAAAATCAGACAAAAAAACAGATGGCGGAAAATTTATCAAATCCAGCCGCGTATATGGCATTCTCTCTCATGAGGGAGAGGAAGAGCTAAACCGAACAAATACCGCGCTATTATGGTCCGGTCTGGTTGCCGGACTGGCGATTTCTTTCTCGCTTTATGCAGAAACATTTCTAGAACATCATTTGCCGGAATTCCAGGGCGCCTTCCTCATCTCCAACTTTGGATATTGTATCGGATTTACAATTGTCATTTTGGGACGTTTTCAGCTTTTTACTGAGAAACACTATCTCTGCGGTGCTTCCACTCCTGGATCGTAAAAATATGCGTACCCTATATAAAACGATGAATTTATGGCTGGTTGTTTTCTTAGCCAACATGGTCGGAACATTTGCGATGGCTTTACTGGCCGTTTTTACAAATGCGATACCGCCAGATGTAACCCAGACAATGACGGACATATCCCATCATGCAGTACATCGCCCCATCATGGATGTCTTTGTACAGGCCATTCCTGCCGGTTTTCTTGTTGCGGCGATCACTTGGTTGCTACCAAATTCGCAATATTCTAAATTCGCCGTTCTTATTATGATGACGTATTTGATCGCTATCGGTGATTTTGCACACGTTATTGTTGGATCATGCGAAGTGTTTGTTTTGCTCTTACAAGGCCTTATTCCGTTTTCAGAAGGGTTTGCTTATATTGGTACAGCAGCGGCGGGCAATATAATGGGGGGAACATTCTTATTCAGCCTTATGGCATACGCACAGGTTAAAGAAGAGATATTGGAAGAAAGCGCTGCTTCACCGAAGAATTACAAGGTGTCACAAAGCACGAATACCTAAATATGTTTATCAGGATTAACGGCCTCGGTTCCTTTACGGATTTCGAAATGGAGCTGAGGCGTTTTCACTTGTCCTGATGTACCAACGGTTCCAATACTTTCACCGGCTTTGACGTATTGACCTTTTTTGACAGAAACCTGCCCCAAATGACCATAAGTCGTTAAATAACGTCCGCCATGCTTGATAAGGACTAAATTCCCATACCCTTTGAGGCCATTACCAGCATAGACGACCTCACCCTCTGCCGCCGCCTTTACATTATCACCTCGTTTGGCGGAGATGTTAATACCATCATTGTGAAGTCCGCCTGATTTAGGACCAAATGATGAGATAATTTTCCCATTTACCGGTTTTATAAATCGACTTGGCTTTGCATCGGGCAGAGATCGCTTAAAAACTACATTTTCGGCTCGAGCCGGTTTTGCTTTTGAGAAAGGTTTTAAAACCTCTTTTTTGATAGGGTTACGCTGTGTTTTATGAGCAGGAACGGCTTCCTTGGCGAGAGGTGTGACCATAACAGATGCAATCTCCCCCTCCAATCCACGTAATCTAGGGATATTTAAAATCTCGCCTGCCAAAATACGATATGGTTTCGATATATTATTCAACTCTGCCAATCGTGATTCAGAAACATTGAATAGGCGCGCCACACTAGACAAACTGTCACCACTTCTAACCTCGTATTTCTCAGGCGGAGGGAGGATTATCCGCTGCCCGACATTCAACCTGTAAGGTGCGGTCAGCTTATTGGCATAACTTATTTCGGGTAGGTCGACTTTGTAGCGTTTTGATATGCTGTAAAGCGTATCGCCGTTTGAAACAGTATGAACACCGGAACTGCCCGCCCCCGCTTGCACGCCATAAGTCGTGAGCGGCGCAGGTGTTTGGGAACAGGCCGTTAAAGAAAGTGCAGTTGTAAATAACAGAATTCGAAACATAAAATTTATTGATATATCAGATGATTACTCTTTGAACATTAAGATTATACATGAAGTCGGATTGAAATTCGAGCTTTTCTAAGCTTCAGTCTTTTGCAACCTCTGGCAAAAGCGGTACAAAGCGCACCGGACAAATATCGGAGATGGAATAGGTCTCATCAGAAATTTTATGATAGCGTTTTAAAACCTGATCATCCGAACTTTCCCCGACAGGGCACACCATAATACCATTCACATCCAGCTGATCCAGCAACTCTTGTGGGGGCTTTCCACGAGCGGCGGCAGTCACAATAATACGTTGGAACGGCGCTTGCGTAATGCCGTTTATAACAGGCCAGCCTTTCATACCATCCGCGCAAATGGCCGTAATATTACGCAGCTTTAATATTTCAAAAATGCTTTGAGCGCTTTGCAATAATGGTTTGTGTCGCTCAATTGTATATAAACGACGGCACAGCTTGGAAAGGATGGCCGCTTGATACCCGGAACCCGTACCAATTTCAAGAACCTTATCGCGGTCGCTGATTTCCAAAGCTTCGGTCATAAGCGCAACAATTAAAGGCTGAGAGATTGTCTGTCCGCGCCCGATGGGCAGAGCAATATCTTCATAGGCCTGATCCAACATTTCTTGCGGAACAAAAACCTCCCGCGGAATACGCTCAATCGCAGATAAAACGGATGTGTCATTTACGCCTTTATCACGCAAATGCATAATTAGGCGAATAATCCGTCCTTGGTTTTGAAATGCGGGTGAGAGCTGTTCTGCGTGATACATATTAATATGAGTCTACACACATGATTTCAAATTGTGAAACTTTTAGTTCAAGCCTTCGGTAAGATTTTCTCTAATCCGCCCATATACGGCTTCAAAGCTTCAGGCACAAAAATACCACCATCGGCGGGATCGTAATAATTTTCCATTACGGCAACCAATGCGCGCCCAACAGCAAGACCCGAACCATTCAAAGTGTGCACAAATTTTGTATCCTTTTCACCTTTGGGGCGACAGCGCGCATTCATACGACGCGCTTGAAAATCCCAACAATTAGAACAGCTTGAAATTTCACGATAGGTTTCTTGTGATGGCACCCAAACTTCAATATCATACGTTTTGCGCGCGCCAAAGCCTGTATCCCCCGCGCAAAGAACAATCGTGCGAAATGGTAATTCAAGCTTTTTCAAAAGATTTTCTGCACATCCCGTCATACGTTCATGTTCTTCTTCTGATTTATCCGGTGTTGTCACACTCACCATTTCTACCTTATAGAATTGGTGTTGTCGGATAATGCCGCGTGTATCCTTTCCTGCACTACCGGCCTCTTTGCGAAAGCAGGGTGTAAAAGCAGTATAGCGTCGTGGTAATTCTTCCTCATCAATAATCTCTTCTGCAACAATATTTGTAAGCGTGACTTCTGATGTCGGTATAAGCCAACGACCATCCGTGGTTTCAAACTGATCATCCTGAAACTTTGGCAGTTGACTTGTGCCATACATTGCTTGTGTATTGACAAGAAGCGGCGGAGAGACTTCCGTCAAACCATGTTCATTAGTGTGCGTATCGAGGAAGAATTGAGCAAGCGCGCGCTCCATTCTTGCCAATCCACTCTGCAAGAATACAAATCGTGATCCTGACATTTTTGCGGCTGTCGCAAAGTCCATCATTCCCAAATCTTCACCAATATCAACATGGTCTTTTGGTGTTGAATTCAACTGCTTTGGCGTACCATTTTTTCTGATCTCTACGTTTTCATCTTCATCCGCGCCTTCGGGCACGTCATCTGCCAAAATATTCGGAATGCCTGATAATTTCGTTTTCAAAGCTTCTTCAGCTTGTTTTTGTTTTTCTTCTAATTCAGCGATACTGTCTTTTAAAGCACTCACCTCTGCCATAATGGCATCAGCATCACCGCCCTGTGATTTTATTTTGCCAATCTCTTTCGATTTCTCGTTACGTATTGCAAGCAGCTCTTGCAGTTCTGTTTGAAGTTCGCGTTTTTTTTCATCAAGCTCTAAAATTTGCGGAGTTTGTGCCGATAATCCGCGCCGCGCCCAGTTTGCATCAAATGCCTGCGGATTGTTTCTGATAGCACGTAAGTCGAACATTTTGTATTTACTCCTCTTTCTGGCTTGTTTTTCGTGTTCCTTTGCACAATAGTGGGAGTTATGAGCATAGACAAGTCAGAAATGACAGGCGTATATACGCTTTACGAACCAAACGAATATATTATCCCGTTATTAATCGATTCACCCCATAGCGGACGGGTCTATCCCGATGATTTTGGGTATGCGTGTTCCTTTGATGATTTGCAACCGACAGAAGATAATCATTTAGAAATATTGCTGCAATCAGTTCCCGCATTTGGTGCAACACTGTTACAGTGCGAATTCCCCAGATGCTATATTGATGTCAACCGCGCGGCAGATGATATTGATGATGTTCTGTTCAATAAAAGTATTGATGCACCCATTAATCCCACACAACGGTCAAGCGCGGGCTATGGCCTTATTCGTCGCCTCGTCAAACCCGGACTTCCTATCTATAACCGGCTTTTAGACTTTGGTGAGGCGCAACATAGGCTACAGCATTATTACTTTAATTATCATAATGTGTTGCAACAAAAACTTGATGACTTGCATTATAATTTTGGACAGGTTTTTTATTTAAATATGCATTCCATGCCAACATCTTCTTTCCGCACCGAAGACGGCCATCCTGTTGATTTTGTTTTAGGGGACAGGTACGGAACAACCTGTAACAGCAGCATGATTTAGGATATCAAAAAATATCTGGAAACAGCGGGTTATCGTGTTTCTATCAATGATCCCTATAAAGGGGTCGAGCTTATAAAGCGTCACGGGCAACCATCGCATGGACGAAACGCCCTTCAATTTGAAATCAGCAAAAAGCTCTATTGGAATGAAAATACACAAGAATTCCTACCACAATCACAGAAATTAATACGCGCGTTGGAAGGTTTATTTCAGTTCTTAGCGGAATTAATTCAAAAAGATCTTGTCTTAAAAGCCGCAGATTAGGTATAGAACAACTCATAAACATAAATAGAAACGGTGTTATGATGGATTTATCCAGAGATTATAAAGTTGCAACCCATCCGGCTTATATATCATTTTCACCCCAAAAACTCGCCGCACCCGTCGTTTTTGAAAATCCCCACTCCAGTATTTTCTTTCCCGAAGATGCCCAACTCGTATGTAATCCAATACATGTGCGTAAACAGTCTGATTTCTTTCTGGATGAGATCACCCGTCCCTTGCTTCAACGAGGATACCCGCTTTTAGAGGCGGCAGTATCTAGAGGATATGTAGATCTTAATCGCCCTGTAAATAGCGTTCATCCAGACCATATTAGTGGGCCTCTCAGACAAATAATCCCTGCAGAGAATGACTTTTATGCTGCCGCGGGTCTTGGCTTATGTCGTACAACGGCCTATTGGGGAAGTGATGTCAGAATAACAGATGAAGCCCCGACGGAAGATGAAGTTTTGCGACGTATTGATGGTTACTGGCAGCCATATCATGATGAGCTAGAGCGTTTGATTGATCGGAATATGGATGATTTTGGTCAGAACGCGCATATTACCTGTCACTCCTTTAGCATCGCAAATATTAAGCCGGAAGAAGGTCTATCCGATCATACCTTTTTTGTCGGAACGCGTGATAATACCACCGCCGCCAGAGACGTTAAAGAAGCTGTTATAGGTTCTTTGGAAGATCAAGGGTTTAAAGTCGCAGATAATCGCGTTTTAAAAGGCGTGGAACTTGTAGCCCAGCATGGCAAACCGGAGGCAGAGAGACATAGCATTCAAGTCGAAATTGTCCGAGAAGCTTATATGGATAAAGATACTTGCGAAGCGCATGAGGGCATTGAGGTCATTAAAACAGCTATGACAAATTTGGCTGATGATCTAGGAGCTTTTATGAAGGCTCGTCCTCAAATACCTTTGGCCAGCGAGAAGCCCAGGGCCTGATCCAACTCATTCATGGGAATGTGACGACTCAGCTCTTGTCGCAACGAAGTAACGCCAAATTCTTTGATACCGCACGGCACAATACCATCAAAATGGGATAGATCAGGATCAACATTTATAGCAATGCCGTGATAGCTGACCCAATGTCGTATCCGCACACCTAAAGCGGCAATCTTTTGTTCTTTTCCATTCGCCCCTGTTACCCAAATGCCGATGCGCCCCTCACGGCGTTCACCAATAACATTTAAAGAGGCAAGAGAAAGGATAATCCACTCTTCTAACTGCCAGACATACTTTTTAATATCCGGCTCTTTCTGCCTGTTTTTTAAATTCAACATAACATAGGCAACCCTCTGCCCCGGCCCATGATAGGTGTATTCGCCGCCGCGTCCTGTCTGATGTACAGGAAAACGCGCATTTAAAAGGTCGGTTTCTTTCGCACTGGTTCCTGCTGTATAGAGAGGTGGATGTTCTAATAACCAAATGCATTCTTTATCTTTTTGATGACGAATATCGGCAATACGTTTTTCCATGAACGTCACGGCCGTATCATACGCAATAGTTTTTTGTGATGTGATAAATTCCATACTTGCAGGATTATGGGCTTTCTGATAAATCCTATCAAGTCTTACCTGATACTCTTATCACGCGGTCGTGGCGGAATTGGTAGACGCGCAGCGTTGAGGTCGCTGTGGGAGTTAAATCCCGTGAAGGTTCAAGTCCTTTCGGCCGCACCAGTAATAAATAGGCTTCAAAGCATTTTATTACAAAGCGTTCATCTCAATTACAGAGAATACTCAAAACCGTCAATTCTGCAAAACTTTCCGTGCAAAATCCGAGCATATTTGCATAAAGTTAAAATAGATCGGAAATAAAAAATTTAACTTTCAACTTTTAGGATAGCAACGCCATATGGTTTCAATTTTATTTGATCACGATTAAATTGGTGATGGTTATTTAAAATAGGTAACTCTACCGACTCTAAATTTTTCTGTGGTTTTTTGAGTATGCTTTCTTCATTTGAAAGATTAAATAGGCAAAGATATTTCACGTTCGCATCAAAGCGGTAAAACCCGAAAATATGATCCGAAAGATCATCTAGAAACTTAATATCACCTATTTTAAACACAGACTCCGATTGCCTCCATTTCAAAAAAGAGCGAGTGAAGTTCAGAGTTGAGAGGCCTTCTTTTTCCTGACTTTCAACTGACAATTCATGATGAACATCAGGCACGGGTAGCCACGTTTCTCCCACATCCGAAAACCCCGCATTGGGTTGTTGATCTGTCCATGGCATTGGCGTACGCGCCCCATCACGCCCTTGCCATTTTGGATATAAAACCTTCCCCCATGGATCCTGTATTTTCTCATATGGGATTTCAGCATCCGGCAAGCCCAGCTCTTCTCCCTGATAAATAAAATTTGTTCCGCGTAAGGTGCAGAGAATTGCTATAAGCATTTTTGATATATCGGGATTATATCCGTGTTTACCATCCGACCAACGCGACGCAGAACGGACAACATCGTGATTTGAAAAAGCCCATGACGGCCAACTTTCTTTTCCGGCCAAAACTTGTTCCAGCATAATATTTTTAAAGAAAGAGGCTGTCGGCAGCTTTCCCGCGTTGCCCATCATTGCAAAACTATATGCGGTATGAAGTAAATCCGGACCATTCGTATATGCTGCTGATGTCGGCATGGGATTGTCATCCCCGATTTCAGCGAGAGAAAAAGTGCCGTCATATTCATTCAGTAACGTGCGTATGCGTTTCATAAAGTCAAGATTATGCGGTTGTGTCTTATCATACTTATGTTGCTGCATACTATAAGGGTCAGGAAAATCCAATTGCGCAGAAAAACCACTTGATTTCGGCGGATTGTCTTTAAGATCAGGGTCACATGTACAATGATTGATCGCATCAAGACGGAAACCATCGACACCCAAATCAAGCCAGAATCTACATTCTTCTAAAATAGCATCTACTACCTCGGAATTATTATAGTTGAGGTCGGGCTGCTCCTTTAAAAACTGGTGCATGTAATACTGACCACGCCATGCGTCAAACGTCCATGCGGCGCCACCAAATACAGAAACCCAGTTATTCGGAGGGGAACCGTCAGGCTTTGGATTTGCCCAAACGTACCAGTCGCGCTTATCGCCGTCAGGATTTTTGCGGCTTTCCTGAAACCACTCATGTTGATCAGACGTATGATTAAGCACCATATCAATAATAATCTTTAGCCCCAATCCATGCGCTTTTTTTAGTAAGTCTATAAAATCGTCGAGCGTTCCAAACATGGGATCGACATCACGATAATCTGATATATCATATCCAAAATCCTTCATTGGTGATTTGAAAAACGGAGAAATCCAAATACCATCAACGCCCAAAGACGCCACATAATCAAGCTTTTCTGAGATACCTTTCAGGGTACCAATTCCATTACCAGTTGTATCTTTATAAGAGCGCGGATAAATCTGGTACATAACTGCGCCGCGCCACCATTCTTCAGACATTATTTATCCCTTCATAAGACTTTATTGTAATGTGATAACGTGTTTATTCACAAATTGAAAGGTGATAAGAGTCTACCTCTTTTCAACGAATCCGTACCGCAACGCAGTACATGATATGCTTGTGAAATGCTGCACCCTCTGTTACATCAGAATTAGTATATACCTTAATAATTATTCAGAAAATCATGACACGTGAATCCTTGGAGCAGAGCGCTCTCAACTATCATAAATATCCGACACCGGGTAAAATTTCCCTTAAAGTAACGACCCCGATGGCAACGCAGCGTGATTTGGCACTTGCCTATTCTCCCGGTGTTGCTGCGCCGTGTCTTGAAATAGAAAAAGATCCTACAAAAGCATTGGACTATACCTCGCGCGGAAATATGGTTGCGGTTATTTCCAACGGAACAGCTGTTCTCGGCTTAGGAAATATTGGGGCATTGGCATCCAAACCTGTAATGGAAGGAAAATCGGCTCTCTTCAAAAAGTTTGCTGATATTGATTCGTTTGATTTGGAAGTTGCGGAAGAAGATCCGGATGCTTTTATTGAATGTGTTGCACGTCTTGAACCCTCCTTTGGCGGGATTAATCTTGAAGATATTAAAGCACCGGAATGTTTTTACATTGAGGAGCAGTTGCGTGAGCGCATGAATATACCTGTTTTCCATGATGACCAGCATGGAACAGCTATCATTGTAACAGCTGCGCTGAAAAACTGGCTGCTTTGGTCCGGGCGTGACATCAAGAAAGTAAAATTAGTTGCAAATGGTGCGGGCGCATCCGCGATTGCTTGCCTCAATTTAATTGTTCATGCAGGTGTTCCAAAGGAGAATATCATTGTATGTGATCGCAAAGGTGTTATTCACACCGGACGAAATGAAGGGATGGACCCTTATAAAGAAGCATTTGCAAATAATACGGATCGTCGCACGTTAACTGATGCCCTGGTTGACGCAGATATTTTTCTTGGTCTTTCTGGTCCGAATATGCTGGATGAAGCCATGGTCGCCTCTATGGCGGGTGCACCATTGATCATGGCGCTTGCCAACCCTACACCGGAAATCCTTCCCGAACTTGCCAAGAGAGCCAAAAGTGATTGCGTTGTTTGTACAGGACGTTCCGATTACCCCAATCAGGTTAATAATGTTCTCTGTTTTCCGTTTATATTTCGTGGTGCATTAGATGTCGGTGCGACAAAAATTAATGAGGAAATGAAGCTTGCCTGCGTTGATGCCATAGCAGAGCTTGCGCGCCGCGAAGCGAGCGCCGAAGTAGCTTCGGTTTATGCAGGGGAAGAATTAGAGTTCGGCCCCGAATACCTTATTCCCAAACCTTTTGATCCGCGTTTGATTACACGCGTACCGATTGCCGTTGCAAAAGCTGCGATGGAAAGTGGTGTCGCGACTCGACCGATAGAAGATTTTCATGCTTATGAACAACGTCTAACGCAATATTTCTATAAAACAAATCAAGTCATGCAGCCGATTTTCGAGCGCGCACGTATGGCACCGAAAAAAATCGTATATGCCGAAGGCGAGGAAGAGAGAGTTCTGCGCGCCATTCAGGTTGTTGTTGATGAAAAAATTGCCAAACCTATCGTGATTGGTCGTCGTAAAGTTGTGATTAATCGCATTAAAAAATTTCGCCTGCGTATGGAAATTGATAAAGATTTCGAACTGGTCGATCCCGAAAATGATAAACGCTATCGTGATTATTGGGAGACATATCACCAGATCATGGAACGCCGCGGTGTTCCCCCCGCAGTTGCACGTACGATTGTACGTTCAAATACAACAGCAATTGCCGCACTGATGGTTTATAAACATCAGGCAGACGGTCTAGTTTGTGGTACGGTTGGTCAATATAAATACCACCTTAAAAATATTATAGATATTATCGGTCTAAAAGAAGGCGTTCAAACAGCTGCTGCACTGGGTATTCTAAGCACCGAAAAAGGGACTTATTTTATTACTGATACGCAGGTCACGCCTGAACCAACAATGGAGCAGATTTGCGATACAACCTTAATGGCAGTCGAAGAAGTTCAACGTTTTGGAATGACGCCCAAAGTTGCCATGGTGTCCCATTCGAACTTTGGTGTTCATGAGGGCTCTGCAGGGAAAATGCGTATGGCCGTGCAATATATTCTCGATAAAGAACCAAATCTTGAAATTGACGGAGAAATGCATGCAGATTGCGCGTTAGATGAAAAAATTCGTAAAGAAGTCATGCCCAACACAACACTTGAAGGCGAAGCCAATCTGCTTGTTATGCCCAATATAGAGGCCGCAAATATTTCCTTTAACATGCTGAAAATTATGGCCGAAGGTATTAGTATTGGACCAATTCTTTTAGGTATGAAGCGCCCCGCACACATTTTAACTTATGCCGCAACAGTCAGAAGCGTTGTCAATATGACCGCCCTAGCCTGCGTCGGTGCACAAGTGTATGAGGCTGAACAAAAATAGGTAGAGGAAAAATGATGTCATTTTCTATCCAAAAATATTTGTTTATTTTTCTTACATTTATCCTATGTATTTCTTCCACCTCTGCTTTATATGCAGAGGTGGTTAAAACAACCGTTATTACAGAAAATTTGAAATACCCATGGGGTATGGCGTTTCTGCCAAATGGTAATGTTCTGATCACAGAACGTGAAGGCAGGATGCGCTTTGTAAAAGACGGTGTTCTTGACCCTGAACCAATACGTGGGCTTCCTGAAAATTTGTATGTTGATGGACAGGGTGGGCTTTTGGATGTTGTACTTCATCCTGATTTTGCGGAAAACAATCTTGTTTATTTTTCTTATGCAGGCGGCACAAAAGATAATGCAGGTACAGAGGTAGCAAGAGCAAAGCTGATAGATCATCAACTTGAAAATTTGGAAACAATTTTTGTGGCTGCGCCAAAAACAAAAGGAAGTTTGCATTATGGCTCGCGACTATTATTTTTGCCGGATAACACACTTTTAATAACATTGGGTGATCGTTATTTCTTCATGGATGAAGCACAAAATATTCATAATCATTTGGGCACCACAATCCGAATTAATGATGATGGATCAATACCACCCAACAATCCTTTTATAGATGACGCCAGCGACAAACCCGAAATATACACTTACGGGCATCGCAACATTCAGGGCGCAGCAATTAATCATGAAGATAATAGTATATGGATACATGAGCATGGCCCAAAAGGCGGTGATGAAATCAATATTTTACGTGCAGGTACAAATTACGGTTGGCCTGAAATTACTTATGGTATTGATTATAGCGGAGCCATTATCTCTGACAAAACATCCGCCCCGAATATGGCGCAACCACTCATCTATTGGGATCCCTCTATCGCACCTAGCGGTATGGCTTTTTATAATCATGATCGTTTTCCGCAGTGGAAAGGGCATCTGTTTATTGGTGCCTTGGTCGAACAACATTTAAGATTTCTAACGATTGAAAAGAATACTGTTATAGATCAGGAGCGACTGATAGATGGATATGGACGCATTCGCGATGTAGAAGCCGCATCTGATGGTTACATCTATATCCTGACCGACGCACAAAATGGAAAGTTAATCCGCATAGAACCCAAATAATTTTAAATCCCCTCTTCCCATCGCCCGCTATGCCGATTATGTTCTTTGAAATACAGGAGAATGGATCAAATGGAATATAATAAATTTGCACGCACAGACTTAAAAGTCAGCGAAATTTGCCTTGGCACAATGACATGGGGCAATCAAAACACCGAAACTGATGCCCATGCGCAAATGGATTATGCGATTGAGCAAGGCATAAATTTCTTTGATACGGCAGAGATGTATGCCATTCCTCCCCAAGCTGAAACACAAGGTCTGACAGAAACGTATATTGGAAATTGGTTCAAGGCGCGCGGCAAGCGCGATGATATTATTCTCGCCACCAAAGCAACTGGTAAAATGCTGGGGAATGGTATCCCTTGGATAAGAAATGCAGAGGGGTTAAATGCCCAAAACCTAGAACATGCATTAGAAGGTTCATTAAAACGCTTACAGATGGATTACGTCGATTTGTATCAACTACATGCCCCTAATCGCGGTTACCCGCACCATGGAAAACATTGGGGTGGAACAATTGATTTTACAAAAGATACAACGACACAAAAAGAAGTTGATGAGTTTTGTGAAATTTTAGAAACACTAACGAGCTTTGTAAAATCAGGTAAAGTACGTCATATCGGTCTTTCAAACGACACGGCTTGGGGCGTGATGAAATATATTCACCTTTCCGAAGTAAAAGATTTTGTTCGTCTTTCCTCTATCCAGAATGAATACTCCCTGCTGTATCGTGTCGATGAAGTCTATCTTGGTGAAACCTGTGTTCGTGAAGACGTGGCCTATCTTCCCTATTCTCCATTAGCCGCAGGCTCTTTAAGCGGAAAATATTTAGACGGTGCCAGACCGGAAGGATCGCGCTGGTCACTTGATAACAGACCCAACCAACGCGACACAGAAAACGCCATGGCGGCGGTTCGTGAATACATCGCAATTGCCGAAAAATATGGATTGGATGTTTGTCAGATGGCGCTTCAGTTTGTAACAAAACGATCTTTTGTTACATCAAATATCATCGGCGCAACCAGTATGGAACAGCTAAAACGCGATATTGGTTCAAAAGATATCAAGCTAACTGACGAAATATTAGAAGACATTGATCGGGTCTATAAGAAATATCCTATGCCTTATTGATTTTTAAAAAAGGATCTTTTTTAAAGAAATTAGGTATATCATAATTTTGCTCTAGTACAGAAAATGCATTTCTTTCCTCGGCAAATTGATATAACATCATGCTTCTTATTTCAATGAATAAATCAAAAATTTCATCGTTCGTAAATCCCTCTATCATTTTGTCGTTTGCTTTTTTTAATTTTAAACTTTTTGGTTCACCAGCATGCGAAAGAAAATGATAAATTAATCCGTCTGCTATAGATGGGGAAGATATAAATGACCACAAAAGCAATATTTTAAAATGTTTAAAATAAGAAATTTCATAGGTTACATCGGTAAAATTAGGTTCAATTATTTGTGTATTAATATCACATACAAACAGTCCATAAATAAAAGATATTTTACCCGATGCCTTTCCAATAAGGGTAAAATCTTCTTTTTTAGTATTTACAAAATTATATGCTTTACCAGATAAATCCACCGATAACTTTATATATAAAGGAGAAAAAATTCCAGACTTTATGCCTGTTGTAAATAAAGCTGTTGTTTTTTCAGTTTTATCAAAAAAACCAAGAGTATGTTTTATTAAATTGCCATTTTCTCTACTTTTAAGCGACCTATGAACGCTATATTTTTGAGTTTTTATAGAAAACTGGTCTTCTTTATGACGATCTAACTCCTTTTTAGTTTCACTAGTTAAATACTTTGCATGTTTAAAATATATAAGCAAATCGCCATTATTTCTTTCCTCAACAGAAAAAAGTAACTTTTTACGGCCTTTCCATCTAATCAAACAATGATGTTTTAACATGTAAGCTATGTATCAATTATTATAGTCTTGATTCAAACCAGCTTCTTATCAAATTTTTCTGCATCGGCTGCTAAAATCATTTCATTATGTGCTTTGCCCGATGGAATCATTGGAAAACAGTTCTCTTTCGGGTCAACACAGATATCGCAGACAACCAATCCATCATGGGATAGCATTTCCTGAATAACGCCATCTAATTCTGCTGGGTTTTTTGCGCGCAAGCCTTTACCGCCATATGCTTCTGCCAGCTTCACAAAATCAGGAAGTGAGTCCGAATAACTTTCAGAATAACGCTCACCATGCAATAACTCTTGCCATTGGCGCACCATCCCCATCCATTCGTTATTCAAGATAAATACTTTAACAGGTAAACGATATTGAACAGCTGTCGTCAATTCCTGAATATTCATCAAGATAGAGGCTTCACCGGCAATATCGATAACGAGTCCGTCTGGGTTTGCGATCTGCGTTCCGACGGCGGCCGGTAAGCCATACCCCATGGTTCCAAGCCCCCCTGAAGTCATCCAACGGTTGGGCTCCTCAAATGGTAAGTATTGCGCCGCCCACATCTGGTGCTGGCCGACTTCTGTTGTGATAAAGGCCTTGCGCGGATCTTTATCAATGAAGTGTTGAAGACGCTCTAAAGCATATTGTGGTTTGATAATCTCTTTTGATTCTTCGTAAGCCAAACACTTCTTGGCGCGCCAACCATCAATTTGTTTCCACCAATCACCGAGCGCTTTTTGATCGGCTTTAAAACCGCGTTTTTTCCATGCGGAGATCATCGCATTAATACACTCCGCGGCATCGCCGACAATGGGCAGATCAACATGAACAATTTTGTTAATCGAGCTGGGATCGATATCAATATGTATTTTCTTTGAATTGGGTGAAAAGGCGTCCAGACGACCTGTTACACGATCATCAAAACGTGCGCCGATGTTAATCATTACGTCACATCCGTGCATCGTCATATTTGCCTCGACCGTTCCATGCATTCCCAACATTCCCAGCCAGTTTTGACCAGAGGCAGGATAAGCGCCAAGCCCCATAAGCGTAGATGTTACGGGAAAGCCGGTAAGTTTGACTAACTCTCTTAATGCTCGGGAAGCCTCGGGCCCCGCATTAATAATACCGCCGCCCGTATAAAACACAGGCCGTTTTGCAGATGCCATCATCTCTATAGCGGCATTAATAGCATCATTTTCAGGTGTCGTCTTGGGATCGTAGCGATCTGCCAAATTACATTCAGAGGCTGATTTATAGACCCCTTCTGCAAATTGTACGTCCTTAGGAAGATCAATCACAACAGGTCCAGGACGACCGGAGCGTGCGACGTGAAATGCTTCATGAATAACTTCGGCAAGTTTATTTGCGTCTTTAACCAGATAATTGTGTTTTGTACAAGCACGCGTGATACCTGTCGTATCCGCTTCCTGAAACGCATCTGTACCAATTAAAAATGTTGGAACTTGACCCGTAATACAAACCATAGGAATAGAATCCAACATAGCATCAGTTAGCGCTGTCACTGTATTTGTCGCGCCGGGCCCTGATGTTACAAGACAGACACCAACTTTTCCCGCATTTGAACGTGCATAACCTTCTGCTGCGTGACCCGCACCTTGTTCATGTCGCGCAAGTATGTGCTTTACATGGTTTTGTTGATAAATTGAGTCATATATAGGAAGAACGGCACCGCCTGGATAGCCAAAAATTGTATCGACATTTTGTTCTTTCAGCGCGCGGAGGACGATATCGGCGCCTGTCATTTTTTCGGCTTTCGGCATGGCTGCCTTAACCTTGTCTGTCATCTCTTTAATCTTTGCGCCGGCCATGTGTTTCTCCTCTTTTTAGTATCTCATCACATTATTTCAATCAAAAAAAAGCCCCGTCTTTTAGATCGGGGCGCTTTGGTTGTTTGCTATTTAAATTCTAGGCATACCGTCCAAAGCGCTTCCCAAGAAGCACCACCACAAGGACGTTAACCAGAATGTTTAAATTCAAACTCATAATTAATTATTGCCGAAAAGTGTTTTGCATTGCAAGAAAAATTATTGTTCAAAACAGTAAATATGGGCTCCCGCATTGCAACCAACTGTTCCGCTAGACGTCCATCGCCCATCACTCTGTCGAGAATCTCCCCTTCTTACAGGTTCTGAGCCAGATGTATAATCACTACATGTTCCAGTTGACGCGAACTGTGTTCTATCTGAATTTACGTTTGTAATCATGTTTCCGTCAACATGTGAAATTAAACTAGAACCAAACTCTGTAACACTCAGATTATTAGAAATATTACCATCTGTTAGATCAGACCAATCTGCTGCTATCTGTGTTCCGTTAGGCATTACAATCGCGTAAGTACCAGAGCGAATATCCGAAGAAAAACGTGTCGCAGGCGCAGAGTTTGGATCACTATCTGCTAGCCAGGCATAGTACGTTCCTTGTAATCCAGCAGCATTAGCAGCTGCCTGACATCTAGCGTTGGCACTTACTATGCCTCCCAAAAACTGGGCACTTATTTGGTCATATTCAACAAAAGCAACTTTTTCAGACGGTGAGCCTCCACAATTTGTACATTGTCGACCTATAGGTATTGGGTAATCACCATTGCAAAAATACATAGTTTCCGAACCTGGGCGATAATGCATATTGCCTTGTGATACAGTAAACGGGTCGCCGCCCATTGTACATGTCGTATTTCCACCAACATCTGTTGGACCCATATTATACGCGGAAGCCACGCCACTACACCATTGCATAGTATCATCAGAGAAATTGTAGTAATAACTTCCCGGTCCTGTACAGCCATTCAGGATTTCAACTTCTGAGGGAGAAAGCACGCGGTTATAAATACGAAAATCATCTAGCTTTCCATCCATACCCGAACTACTGGAACTTGAATTTCGACCAAAATAGAACTCTGTGCCTGTTGCCGTTTCAAATACACCAGCAGGTGTTGTAGATGTAGTAACTGTTTGTGCGACACCATCAATATACATTTTTGGCTGTGTACCTACTGGATCATCATAACTGTATGTTACCGTGTAATGTTGCCATTTTCCAATATTTGCAAAACCGTCATTAACTTCGAATCGTCCAATTGTCGTACCCCAGTTACCAGCAACAAATCTAAAATCATTATGATTAAAATCGCTATTATCTATATAAGCAAAATCTGGAGCTGAGAGAATTTGTTCATAGCCAGACATCTCATCGAAATTTGCCCAAAATGATATAGATATATTCCGCATATTTCCTAGATTTGAAATTCCATTTGGAATGTTAAAACGTGATGCATCGTAAAAATCGCGTGAGCCATCTACTCGACCATCAGAAAATCCTGCATTGTTATATTGTAAAGTACCATCGTTACCATTACCTGTTGAATCGATTATTGCAGTTCCGGATGTCTCATCCATTTTCCAATATCCAAGTAGCCCATCATTTAAATCGTAACTTCCTTCTATAGGTATATCGCCAGCATTATAGAGTTCAAGGATTTCTGATTCTGTTAGACCGCGACTATATATTTGAACATCATCAATATCACCATCAAAAAACTGCCAATTACCTCTTTTTGCGCCTATATGTATACTACCAACAGAGAGATTGCTCCAACTAGATGTCGATGACGCACCACTACCAACCAAAGCGCCGTTCAGATATAATTTGTTTTCTAAGTTATCTTGTATAGCCGCAACATGGTACCATTGCCCAACAATGATAGGGGTATCATACAGTGCTTGCCCATCCCCGCCTATATCACTGCTTAACCTCAAGTTTGAGCCGCTTAAACCAAACCCCCATTCATTTGAAGGCCCATCATAGTTATTAAATAACATTCTATTTCCGCCTGTGGAAACAGCTTTAAACCATAAAGATACCGTAGCATTATTCGATGTGTAATCAGATGAGGACGCTATCGCGAAATCATTAACACCATCAAAATAAAACCCTGTGCCAACAGGCCCATCTACACGGTCGTTAGACGCATCAATTCCGCCGCCCATTGTCTAATCATTCCCATAAATCGAACTATCTTCCGCTGTAGTACCTGTCGTTTCATCCAAACGATAATGCGCGACAAGACCTCCTAGGGAATTACTAACTAGTTCTTTAATTTCGGCGGCGCTAAGAGCTTGGTTATAGACGCGAACATCGTCAAGGTCACCATTAAAATAATATCTATTACCACGTTCATCCCGTCCAACGGCAGTTTCACGATCTAGTGCTTCATTACCATTCCATAAGTTAAAGCCAGACCTTGAAGAACTTTTATCCAATACTCCGTTTAGATAAATATACTGTGTCTCACCATCCCACACACCTGCAACATGCTGCCATTCTCCGTAATCAAAAGTTCCGTTAGTGGTGTCTATTGTATACTCAGTCGACCCATCACTAATATTAAAGTTCCAGTCATTATTTACTCCGCCTTCGAGACTATAGACCGTGTTACCAGCAGATGAGTTTGTTGCTCCTCTTGCAAAAATTGTTGTCGTATTCGGATCGCCTGACACTGGTCTGGCCCATGCGGAAATGGTAAATTGGTTTTCGTCGCTAAAATCAAAGTTTTCTTCATGGGCGTTTAAAGAAATGCGGTCATCGCTTCCATCAAAATCAAGTGCCGTATCAACTATCCCCTCAACGTTATCATTACCGGCGTCAAGGCCACCACCCATCGTCCCATCATTACTATTATTAGAGCTGTCTACTGCTGTTGTACCACTTGTTTCATCTAGTTTATAATGCGCAACAAGCGCACCATTTGCTTTATTATAGATTTCTTGAATTTCTGCAACTGTGAGTGCACGGTTGTAAACACGAATGTCGTCTAAATCTCCATAATAATTATCTGTCGATGATGCTGTGTGTGCACCAATTTCATAATTATCTGAAGAATTAACCTCATATGTAGGCAATCCTACGTTTGTCGCTTGAGCCTCTAAATTACCATCAATATACAAATCTAGGTTTGATCCGTTATATACGGCAGCTATATAATGCCATTTGTTATCTAAAAATGAAGACGAACTTGTATCTATTTTTGCAAAAATATCGCTCGAATTATTATAGAATGCCCTTATTTTATTATCATCAGATATACCAATGCCCGAAGTAGTGAAACCACCTTCAGAATGTGTGAGAATTCTAGTGCCGTTTTGATCTGTCTTAAACCACAATGAGTAAGTTCTTTCAGTGTTTCCCATTTTCTAAAGATAAACTAGGATCACCCAAATCAATATAATCACTTACACCATCAAAATTTAACGCATTATCAATAACACCATTTGTGTTGTCATTAGAAGCGTCCAAACCGCCATTCATTGATCCATCATTACCATATTGCGAACTGTCTACAGCTGTTGTTCCGCTTGTTTCATCTAGTTTCCAGTGCCCGACAAGGTTTTCATTGGCTTTATTGTAAAGTTCTGTTATTTCTGCGTCGGATAAAACCCTATTATAAATACGAGCATCATCAATCTCTCCATTGAACTCGCGTCTGATGCCAGATACAAAAGACGCGCCTATTATACCTTGAGTTTCTATTGTAGGCGTAAATATTCCTGCCGGAGTTGGAAATTCATTAAGTCCGACTTGTAAAACACCGTTTACATAAAATTTTGGATCCGTTCCAACTGGGTCATTATAGCTATATGTTACAGCAATATGTGTCCATATCCCTTCTGGTACATTCTTACCCCATGATCCAACATTAGTATCCCAAGCTGTCGCACCAAAGTTGAGGCTGCTATCGTTAAATCCCATCCGTAAATAGCCGATATCCCTAATCTCTATAATACCTTGGTAACCACTATTTTTACCATTCCATTTTACCCATAGGGAATAAGTTAGTTCTTGTAAATTCTGTAAGACTGTATCTTGTGTAAATGTAATGTACTCATCTGCGCCGTTAAAACTCAAGGCCTGATCAATAACACCTTTTAACATCATTATCACCGCCATCTGTCCATGTACCATTGTTGGCGTTGGGCGATGTATCAAAAATTGTAGAACCGCTTGTTTCGTCTAGTTTCCACCAACCGATAATATTTGGAGGGGTAACCGTAGCACCATCTGTCAATGCACCATTTTCTGTAAAACCGCCGCCTACTCCGTCATTTGTATGCCACGTCGCCGTATCACCGGAAAGAAAAATATCCGGCGCGGAACCTGTTGGTACAGAACCATCACTGCCTAAATCAACAGGGCGGCCAGATGACGATATAAATTTACGACGATTTGCTTCAACAGATAAGTCGATATATGTCCCAAAATCAATCCGAAGATCAGCTATATCTCCATCAAGCTTTCCCGAGGCAGCACCGCTTGTGCTTGCTCCTATGCGCCAAAGTCCTTCGGTATCTAAGTCAATTATATCGTCTATGTATGCGATATCAGTGTAACTAGATACGTCATTGATATAACAATGGCGATTTGATACGTTAGTCATGTCAAAACTGAATATTATATTATACCACGTTCCTGACTTTGTATTTGCCCCTCCGCAAGAAAAATTTGTTATCACCGAACCACTGCTATTTCTTGCTAATACTTGAATTCTTTTGAATGCGTTGCTTTATCTTATCTCAAAATTCCCTGAATCTGTAAGAACGATACGCATGGTATCTGCAACGGTATTAAAATTAATCCAAAAACTTCCCGTGATTTGTTTTGTATCGGACACGCCTGTTAAAGTTGAATTTTTCTCTAAATAATCACTTACACCATCATAATTAACGGCATTTGCAATATATTCAGAAGCCACAACTGCATCCGCCTGAACAAAAAACTGATGATATGTATTTACAAAAATATCCTTTAAACCATTTTTAAAGAACTCAAGATAGCTGAAAAAATCCGTACTGCTATCTGGTAAAATTGGTGCTTTATAGGTCATTTCAACCCATTCGGTGTCATCGCAATACATCAACTTATCCGTGGCGGTGAAATATTCAATCTCACCCGCTACGCCTGGCGTGCCAATCCTCGTTATTTGGGCATATCGCAAATGCGCCTGATGAGAGGCTGCACACAAATAATGTTATTAAAAACGGACGAAAAAATAGTTTCATTGAAATTCCATTATGATTTACGACGCAGACCACCGACACACAAAACAAAAACGGCACCAAACATCATCATGAATAACATCATAGGCCAGTTTTCGTATGCGGCTTTCTGAATACCGTAATTTGTATGAAGTTTAATACCTGCAACATCTTTTTTCATATCAGTTAATGCAGCAAGAATTTGTGTTTGCTGAGATTTCATCTCAGCCATTTCAGCTTTGAGAGTGTCGTTCTCATCTTTCAATGCTTTTGAAGCCTCAATCATTGGAGCAATCAAGCCCATATAATTTACGGACTTAGTCCCCATTTCATCTTTTGCCGTATGAACAAGCTCAGGGAACAATAGCTCAAGTTCTTGTGCCATAACACCAAATTCAACACGCCCTTTTTTATCATCTTTCATTTTAAATGAGTATGTATTAATCTGTGCAAGTTTTTCAATAATCTGGTTGGTAGAAAGCTTAATTATATCTGTCTTTAAACGACGATCAGATACATCGGTTATTGTGCCCGAATATTCAATATCGCCACTTACGTCCAATGCAACATCTGGTGTGGCTACGCCTATCCCGATATTGTCTGTCATATTGTATACATAATTATTTACAGCGTCGATTTGCCAATCGGCATCTAAGGCACCTTGTCCTATGTCCATCCATGTCGGGCTACTTTGTTCGCAGTCATTTGAAAACTGAAGCTTATTGGCTGTGTCATCATATTGAATACAGCCATACTCTGTATCTGTACCGCCATCGACAGTATCAATAAGAAGTTTTCCTCCTTTAAGGGCAAAAACATCATTGCCCGTCACAGTCGAAGAGGCCTGATTATCAAAAAACAACGCCATTGAGCGACTTCCTGTCAGGCGCGGTATGTTTGTTGTTCCGTTATTTGCAAGACCAATACCAAAGGAAAAATTACCCATATCCAATGCATTACGGTCATCAAAAACGGACGCTGTTGTATCGCCTACATGCACATAAGACCCCATTGCCGAAGATTGGTAGCCATATGCAAATGATAAAGCACCTGAGGCGAATGAGTTATTTGATCCAGACTCTGTTCTGAATCCTGAAGCAAAGCTTGAAGGACCGAAAGAAGTTACACGCCCGCCAAGCGCAATCGAACTATCACCGCTTGCTTGTGCCCTTAGCCCCCATGCCAAACTATTATTACCAACATTTACGTCTTGCCAGGCATCATCCGAAGAAGAAATGCTTCCCCCTCTTAATGCCCCCTTATCAGGGTCGTAAAAAGTATAAGTGCCATCTTGATCCAAGCCCGCTGTCGTCGAACCGGCAGCTAAGCTGCTGTTTAAGACATGAAAATTTTCACGAGAGATATGAGTTGTGTTGTCCGTCCATAGACTTGTGATCGCCCCACCACCAGAAAACGCAACCCAATTCGTACCATCATAAACCTGTAGCTCATTATCCGTACTGTCATACGCAATTAAGCCTGTAGCAGGAGTTGTAATATCACCAACCGGATCGGAAATGCGTGGAGGGAGGAAGCCAGCATCTGTTGCATCGACTTGTAATTGAGCCGAGTCATTTGCCGTATTATTACCGAACACAAAATTACCTGTATTGAAAAAACTTTGACTTCCGGTGCTACTAGAGAACAAACTCTTGTCGTCGGACCATTTCTAAGAGATAACGTGCCCGTTGAACCATTGGCAGACATTACTATTGCGTTCGTTGGGCTGGCTCCATCTGTTTTCAAAGCAAAATTTCCGTTTGCAACTGTGAGGGCATCAGTAATATCCGCAGAAGAGAGAACCCCAGATTCCCACCTTTCCATCTGCTTTAATCCGCATACTCTCGGACCCGTTATTCACAAAAACAGTTTCATTGGCAATGCCGTCGCCTACTGGATCTACATCTATGTAAGTATCATTTTGAAGATCACGAATTCTATTTACTATATTTTCGCCCGCACCCGAGAATGTTACCCACGATGTTCCGTTATAAACCTGTAGCTCGTTGTCCGTGCTGTCATACGCGATTAAACCCGTTGCAGGTAAAGTGACATCACCATCAGGATCTGCAATGCGGGGAGGAAGGAAGCCTTTTATCGCTGAAGAAAGCTCAAATAAGGCGGAATCATCAATGGCGGATGCATTCGCTACACCAATTGCCATTTGTGTTTCAATCGCTGGATCGGCAGTTGAACTGTCATCAATAATTCCGAAAATCGTGTTACCGATATTTATTTCACGGCTAACCGTTGGTGAAGAAGCTTCGACATCATACCCAATAATAATATTATTATCACCTGTTGAGGTTGTATCACCCGCCTGGTAACCGAGCATAAGGTTATAATTTGCACCCGTTCCTTCTGTAGCCCCTCCTGCCAAGCTCCGACCTGCATTATAGCCCAATGTAATATTTCCATCCATATCACCATCCATTGCGGAACTATTACCCATGGCATTTCTGCCTATGGCAATATTGTAAACACCGATTGTATTATTTCTAAGTGAATTAGCGCCTAGTGCAACATTGTCTGAACCTTCGGTATTCTCTCCAAAACTATTAGCCCCAATAGCAACGTTATTACCCCCAGTAGTGTTGCTACGCGCAGATCTGAATCCAATAATCGTATTACTACCACCTTCATTGAGGCCATCAAATGTTTGGAACCCGATGGCTATATTTTCCGACCCACCTTCATTGCCTCTCATTGTGTCATCACCAATAGCTACATTAGTAGAACCTGTAGTATTGCTCTCTAACGCTGAGCTACCAATTGCGGTATTCGAACTACCCGTATTTGCGCTCAAAGCGCTATCACCAACGGCTGTGTTTCCTCCACCTGTTGTTGTTACTGTTAAAGCATCATATCCGACTGCAACGTTTCCAATTGCAGTTGTGACGTTAACAAGCGCGGTAGCACCTATCGCGGTATTACGCGCACCAGGTGTTGTTCCATCAAGCGATGCAAATTCATGTCCTAATGCTAAATTATCATCATTATCAAGCGTATCACCATCGAAATCAGTTGTGATGTCATGGTAAGCATCTGTTAAATCATCAATTTCTGTTACTGCGCCGCCTACCAAAGTCGCGACACTTGCTGCGTCGAAACAGTTAGCACCGTCTGCATCGCAATATTCTGTTGCTGCCACATCGCCTGTTACATCAATACGCACATCTGTATTCGTGCCATTGTTGATCGTTGAAGAACCTAGTGCCAAGCCATTTAAATTTAACAGATCAATTGATCCGCCCGCATCTGCACCGACACCCAAGACTTCTGAAATAGTCTGATTCATTTGATCTGTCGTAAAACAGTCTGTATCGTCGTTGGCACAATATTGTGTTGCGCCGACTTTGCCCTCGACATCCAGACTTAATGCGCCTGTTGCAGTTGCTGCGCCGATCACTGTCGTTCCTAGGTCTTCCAGACCCTCGCCGTTTGCATTGCTTCCGCGATTCAATACTTCTTCTATATCTTGAAGTTCATCCGTTGCGTTACCGGAAGCGCCACCACCGCCAACACCGTCCGCGTCACATTCCCAGCTGTTACCGTCCCAACGGTTAAATGATCCTGAAGGACAAGATGAAGGAATGAAATCATTCCCCTGCCATGTCAGGCCGTCTGTTTCTATTGTGCCACTAACATCGACATTATTCGTGACCGTTAATGCTGTGCCTGTTCCATCTATTGTTACAGTCGTAAATGTCGCATTATCGCCGTCCAGATCACCTGTTAAGTCGATATTTCCAGTAACGTCGAGCGCCGGATCTGCTGTACCTGAATTATTAATAGCCACAACACCGTCAACATTAACATTCTTATCAAAATCGGCATCTTCATTCACGGTTAGCAAGCCGGTAACATTTACCGTATCGGTGGCGTCATCACCTAAAATTATATTTCCTTGAACATCTAAATCGCCGTCGAAATCAGCATCTCCTTGCGCATTTAATGTTGCTGTAATTGTAACAGTATCTGATGCCGCGTCATTACCCAAAATCGTACTTCCCTGAACGTCTAAATCTCCTGCAACATCAACGTTGCCTTGTGCATCCAATACTGCTGTAATTGTGACGGTGTCTGCGCCAGTATCATTTCCTAACGTAACATCTTCAGTAACTAAGATTGTGCCCGTAATAGTCGTATTACCAGCCGCCAGAGTACCTGAAGTTGTTAAATTTAAAGACCCTGCATTTAGAGTTGTGGCATTAATAGATAATTCTTCGGTTCCGTTTACATCAAACGTGATCTCGGGCGTTCCATCATCCAGAATAACAGCCGTATCATCATCAGTTAACTGCGATAATGACGTCGCACCAGCCGCAACACTAACCCACCCTGCACCTGAACCACTATCCCAGTCGCATATCTCAACAGTTGGCGGATTTGTTAACGTATTACGTCTTACAACTCCTTCATTTGCAGCCGATGAACAAGCACCTGAATTAATTTCATTTGGAAGAATAAGAGAACCACCCAGTAAATCTAGATCAACCTGACCGCCAAAGCGTGCATTTTGCGTTACTTCAACATCCCTTGTTGTTGTTGCCGTTGTCGGATCGCCCGTTTTGATTGTCCACAAACCGCCAGCAAATGTCGAGGCCTCACCGTAAGTTGCTTCAATAATGATGTCATCGGTGCCAGAGGGTTTAGAGGCCATTTTTTCACTGCCGTCTATGTCACCGTTGCTGTCTCCATCTGCGGCGGCAAATGTATTACATGTTGTATCAAAGGTTCTGTCTGGGCCTGCGGAAATTATTGCAATTACTGTGTAACCGTCATTCGCTGTTCCGTCACCTTCAAGAAGTGGCTCCTCACCAGCAGATTCATTACAAGCCGCGTTAGAGTTATCAACACCAGCATCCCAAACACAATAACCATATTCTGTTCCCCATGGGTCTGTTTTTGTGACACCGAATGAGTTTGGTATTAAACCGCCATTGGCAGGGACCTTTGCGCCGGTTCTAGCATGGATAGGTTCAATCGCACCGTCTGCATCACAATCTTCACCGGATATATTTTCAACAGCTTCAATAACCGCCATTTTTGAAGCGATCTGCATCTGGCTTTCTGCTTGTGTGCGTTTATTCACTTCCACCATTGTTGTTAATGGTCCGCGCATAATGCTCATCGATGCGGCGCCAATAACGCCAACAACTGCCACAGCACCAAATAGTGCAAAAAATACGTTTCCGCGCTCATTATTCATATAGAATATCCCCGGTTTTATTTTTTTCATCAAAAACCTACTGCAAAAATTTTGTATAAAGGGGCGAACGAATCGTCGCCATAGATATTAAAATATTATTACAATTCAATCCCTTATACAAGAACCCTTATGTTTTTAGTATGGCACTATGCCGTACCTAACCTTTTTATTTTAAGGAAAAAGGGTTACGAGAAGGTTACTTAAGGAAAGTTTTTGTAAAAGTTTATCTAATTTTTATGAGGTAAGACACGATGCTAAAGATCAAATTTTTTCAAAGCTTTACTTTGAACTTCTTCCATTTTGGAAATGCTGAAATCTTCGATCATTTCATTAAATATACGATACCAATTCACCTCGGCATTTAAATGGATGAAAACAGAACCCAGTCCGAGTGCCGCACGATCCATAAAAACAAATTCTCTGGGAACATTCACACCGCCGCTACTCTGGCTTAGATCTTTTAGCTTCATGTGAACTTTTCTTGCTGTTTCTCGGCCATATACTGCGCCGTCAACATGACCAATCGGGCGAACTTTATCTTCCAAAATAGGGCCATATAAAAAGTTTGCCCAAATATTTAATGTTTCTATCTGTTCTTTCGTGAGTCCCTTAAATCCCCATGTTTCATAGGCGTGAACAGCCAACTCGTCATCTTTAGTAAGTAGTGCTTTATATAGATCAATAACCGCACCTACGAAGCTGCCGGGAAAAACACGCACGCACCCAAAATCCATCAAATTTATCGAAAGATCATCACGGATAGTATAATTGCCCAAATGCGGATCTCCGTGGATAACGCCATAATAATATAATGGAACGTACCATGCGCGAAACATATTCATTGCAATTTCATTGCGCTGTTCCGCTGGTGCGTCTTTATAAGTTAGGACTTTATTCCCCTCCAGCCACTTTGTCGTAATTAATCTTTTTGAGGAAAGATCATCAATAACCGTCGGAACATGAACATGTTTTTCATCACGCAACATGTATTCATAAAGACGTGTATGTTTCGCTTCGCGCTCATAATCCAACTCTTCGTAAAGTCTCTCAGCCAGTTCATCATATATATGATTGGTTTCAATTGATTTATCGTATCTTTTATAAATTGAAAAAATCAGCTTTAGCTGTGACAAATCAGACTGTATGGCAGATTGCATATCCGGGTACTGCAATTTACACGCTGCAAGTGTTTCATCTTTTAAAGTTGCTTTATGAACCTGTCCTAGGCTTGCGGCGGCTGATGCTTCTTGCGGAAAATCTTTGAACTTTGATTGCCAATCCGCACCCAATTCAGATTTCATACGACGTTTTACAAATAACCAACCCATAGGCGGTGCATCTGCTTGAAGCTGCTGAAGTTCTCTGGCATATTCCGGCGGAAGAGCTTCCGGTATAGTCGACAGAATTTGACCGATCTTCATGAGAGGACCTTTTAAATTACCCAAAGCCTCCATCAATTTTCGTGCATGATCTTCACGTTCTATTTTTAAACCAAGATAACGCTCTCCTAATAATTTGGCGCCCAATCCCGCCATAGTTCCTGACACACGCCCATATCTTGTCGCCCGTGACATCCATGTATTTTTATCTGTTGGCTCGCTTCCCATACATATTAAATGACAGCGTTTTGAGGAAAGTCCATAAAGAAAACAAGAAAAAATTTATAATATTACTTTTTTTGCATAAGACTATAGGTATGATGGTGAATAAGATTTCGCTATTTATGTATGTTTATAGAGTTTAGTGGACAAACACATAAGAAATGTGATGAAATTTAAAAAGAATAAATTATTTGGGGATATAATTATAATTCCATGAAGTTTGATACAATTATAATTGGATTAGTTGTTTTTACGATTTGCTTTCTTTTCTATCTCTCAGTGGGATATGACCAAAAAGGCAGCTTCGTAGAAACCGTACAAGTTAGTCTTGGGTTGAAAGATCCTGATAACAGCCCCAGCCCTGAAACAACTTTAGTCGCTCCTTTTGCAGAGTCCAATCTGGCGCCTCTCACATCTGAGCAAGCACGAAACAATGTGGCACTTCCTGTCAATAAAATCCCTATTGATAAACCTCACAGATCAACGCGGCATGTTGCACAATGGTTAACGCAACACGTTGGGAATGCCATGATCCTTAATAAGGATAAAGTATCAAAATTAAATACGGAAATTTCACCTTCATTCACCCCTGCGTCATTTGAGCAATACAAAGCTTTCGGTAAAGACACTAATATTTTCTCAGCTGTTTTCCATGGTGACGAAACGAAGTTGGAAAGTTATTTAAAAGAAGATCCCTTAATGATTTCTACCGGCCCTGTTGATGGTGTTTATCAATGGCGGTATGAAATATTTATGGTTTTAAACCTTGTCAAAGGTCGTTTGACACAATATAAAAATACGCAATCCGAGCAGCAATTAAAAGAGGCTTACTTTTGTGTTATCGCAAAACGAGATAATGCCGCAAATGAAGAAGGCCTTCTTATCAGCTCTTGGAAAACCGGACGTTGTAAATAAGGATAATCGAATATGAATGATACGAATGTAGCGGAGTTTCCGCCAAGCAATAATGACACCGAAGCCAATGACGTTGGCGGCGTTGCGGGGGAACGACTAAAATCTTTTATAGAGCGTGTAGAGCGATTAGAAGAGGAAAAGTCAGAACTTGCCGAAGATATTAAAGAAGTTATGGCAGAAGCGAAGTCTGTTGGATTTGATGTTAAAACAATTCGAAAGATTATTCGCCTTAGAAAAATGGATACTGAAAAACGTCGCGAAGAAGATGAACTTTTAGAACTCTATAAAGCCGCTATCGGTATGCACTCTTAATCACACTTCTTCTTTTCAAAATTTATAAAATACTTTGAATTTAATCAGTAATTAACTGAATAATAAGACTTCGCTTTATATACTCAAACTGGAATAAATATATAAAACGGGAGTATATATAGGATGAACGGATTATCCGTTAACGATATCCTTAATAAGATAGATGCCAGATTGGATGATCTGCGCTTAACAGATGACACGGCACCCGTTGTATCATTGGACCCTCTATCCGAGATTGGTCTTTATATAACAAATGACAGGTTACTTGCCGATTTATACCGCCAGTATCTTGAATCCCAGAAACACTATATTACTTCTATCCAAACACATGGAAAGGACGCACCCATGACTGAGATCGCGTCTGATATGTCGGAAAGCGCTTTTTGTGCGATGGAAACACGTCTTATCGAATTACGTGAAGAAGAAAGTCTGGCACAGCGCGTTATGAAACTACAAGAACAACAACGTGAAACCTATATCGAGGATATGAAAGCACGACAATCGGAATATGCAAAACGCGGCATTCAACAACCAATGACAATAAATACCGCGAATACATCAAATAGTAATAATATTTATAATGCTGAACCGTCTCAACAAACTAATTTAGGATTTTGGGCAATCTTTGCCCTGTCTTTTTTACAACAAGAGCAAGAAATGTATCATGACTACAAACCTGCAACGATGGAATTCACACGTGCAGTGGCGTAGCCTTTAATATCAAAATGAAAGTTCCTTTTTCTAAATCATAAATCGTGTTAAATTAATAAAAACGTGGGGCCCTATGAAATTACTTCCCTTTTTCCTATTCTGTTTAATCTCTATGCCTATAATGGCAGAAACGCATTCGCACGCACCAAATTCCGGTGATCTTATGCCTGCTAAAAAACTTAATTATGATATTGCAGAAACCGCTCCGTCCATACATTTAACTATGGACAGATCGGAATTAATCAGGCTCGACCGAAATGCAGCAAGTATCATCGTAGGTAATCCCGCGCATGCAAACGTGCTGATGGATTCTTCTGACAGACTGGTGATTGTTCCGCGCGCGCCTGGCGCAACACACTTTACGGTTCTTGATCAAGGCGGTGAAGTTATCTTACAGCGACACATTATTGTTGCCGCGCCAAAAGAAAATTATATTCGCGTTCGCGCCGCCTCTTGCGGCGAAGATGATTGCGTGAAAACTGCAAATTACTATTGCGAAACAGACGGTATGTGTCATGTTATCGGTATTGTAGAAGAAGACAATAATACGTCGCAAAGTAATCAAGGTAATGAAGACGGCAACTCAGAAAATACGGCAAATGCCCGCCAGCTTCCTGAAGGTCAGGAACCGGAATAATTAAAGAAAAATATAGGCTTATATAATGACACGCACATTCAAATCACTTTTATTAGTTAGCTCGAGTATCGCAATGATCGGGCTTAGCGCGTGTTCAAGCACGTCACAGAAAGTTTCAAGTGATAAAAGCATGGTTGATAAAGCCCTGATGCGCGCGGCGGATCAAAGCACAGCAGGTGGTATGAACGCAGAAGGTCTAAAACTTTTGGAAACGCTTTATAAGAGAAATCCGAAAGACCCTACAGCCGCTATGCGATATGCGAGTGGTCTTCGTGATATGAATGAGCTAACGAAAGCTGCGATTATTCTGGAACCATTTGCGAATAATCCTGACGCATCTTCACAAGTTAAGCTGGAATATGCAACAGTACAGTTGGAAGCAGGACGTTATGAAATAGCGGAGCGTATCGCACGCAACGTAACAAAACAGAACCCACTTTCCGGCTTTGCTTATCATGTTTTAGGCACCGCGCAGGACGCACAAGGCCTTTATCCGGAATCGGAGCTTTCATTCCGAGAGGCCCTTAAAAATTGGGAAGGCGACCCCGTACCGGTCATGAATAATTTGGCGATTAGCTTAATGCTTCAAGAGAAACTGGCCGAAGCACATGATGTTTTGACCCAAGCAAAAGCAGCTGATCCCACACGCGTAGAAATCGAGCGTAACTTGCGTATTGTCAATGCTTTACGTGAGACTGTCACTTACAAACCGGGATAATCTTTCCTTCAAATCATATCCATTTAAAATATAGGCGTCGTTAAGACGCCTTTTTTAATAACAATCTACACGCTACATATTGGAGATTTGTATTCCCACGGGCCCTAAAATAATCACGAATAGGGCGGGCAGGAAAAAGATAATCATCGGCACGGTTAGTTTCGGAGGCAGAGACATGGCTTTTTCTTCCGCACGCTGCATACGAATATCACGCATTTCATCGGCAAGAACCCGCAATGCTTGCGATACAGATGTACCGTATTGTTCCGCCTGAATAAGCGATGTAGTGAACGATTTTGCCGCAGAGCTGCCAACCCGTCTTGCAAAATCACCTAAGGCAGCACGACGATCATTTAACATACTCATTTCAGCGCTTAATATCCCCAGTTCTTCTGCCAATATAGGCGACTGCTCTACAATTTCATTTGATATACGGTCAATTGTTTGCTCAAGTCCAATACCGCCCTGCACACAAATCAGCATCATATCCAGCGCATCCGGGAAGGAGAGTTCCATATCTTGCTGTCTTTTCTGTGTCTGATTTTTAATAATGATATTTGGTATAAAAAAACCAAATGCAAAGCCGCCCACATATGCGCCTAATTGAATAAGCTTCGATAATTCCCGTTCCTCAGGCATCGACGTAAAAACAACAAACATGAAAAATAACAAAATGATTGGCAGGGAAATACGCGCAATCATAAAGTTGATTGGCGCTTTCGGATTGCGATAGCCTGCTTGCAGCATTTTGTCCCGCAATTTTTGTCCCTGCTCGCCCAGCATATCCTGCATTTTATACAGCATCGCCATATTTTCACGTGCGGAAGGCTCTGCGTCGCTTCGTACGATATTGCGATCACGCCCCGCTTTTGCATCTTCATAAAGCGCTTTACGACGTTTCTGGACAATATCTTTGTAACGCTCTTTACGCTCCTCTTTACTTAAAAACATTGAGGCAAAAGCCATAAAAGAGATTGCTGCAACCAAAGAGCTGAGCATGATAATAAGTGTCTGGTTATCTATTCCGAACAGTTCCAGCATATCTATACCTTAAAGTTAATCATTAATTTCATTGATAGAATACCCAGCCCCATCCATATGACGGCACCAAGAAGCATCACTTTGCCTGTGGGTGTATCGACCATCACCATAATATGTTCGGGCTTTAGCAAATACATACCGCCGCCAACCACAATAGGCAGGGCACCAATAATACCGGCTGATGCTTTTGCTTCCGAAGACAGTGCTTTGACTTTACGTGCAAGCTTATATCTGGCGCGGATTGTAACAGATAGGTTCATTAAAATTTCAGACAGGCTAGACCCTGTTTGCGCCTGAATTGCAAGACCTGTTGCAAACATTCTAACCTCGGGTAATGGCATACGATATGAGGCTTCCATCGCGGCTTCATGTAGTGGGACGCCAATGCGCTGACTTTCATAAATTCGTGTCATTTCTTCGCCGATGGGACCCGTATATTCACGCGCCACCATTGCAATAGCTTCCCCGACCGGCATACCGCTTTTTAGAAGGCGGGTCATGGCTTCCAGCGAATCTGCAAACTCCTCCATGAATTTCTTTTGGCGACGCTTTGCCATACGCCCGATTACATAGCGCGGTATTCCAAAGAATCCGATGACCGCCATCGATATAATCATTAAAATAGACCATCCCATGATCAGAGAGAAGACAATGAGTACAACCGAAGAAATTGCCGAATACATGAAAAATTGCTGAACGGATAGCTCGCGCCCCGTTTGCTGTAACTTATTTCTTAACGTTGCCTTCTTTTTCTTACTTGGGTCTTCACCTTCTTCACTGTCTTGGCTCTTCAGTTTTTTTGCAATTTCAGCACGTCGTTTATCGGCAACGTTAATATTATCTTTTTTTGTGCCCACTTTCTCCCCTGTTACAATTTCTCGCGCACGAGCATTTTGGGGAGAATTCTGTTTTAAAAAGAAGTATGCCCCGACTGCAAATACAATCACGATAAGTACGGCTAAACTAATCACAAGGATCGGGGACATAATATTTTGAATTCACGTTTGAGTTTATTTGAGCTTTTTATACTTCTAAAGCCTATCAAAAGAGTGTGAAAAAGGACTTAAATGTTTATGGTAATTTATCTTTTAACGTATCTGTAACGGGAAGATTCTTGACCTCTCTTCAATTTCGTCCGACACTAGATTAGAAATAAGAGGAGATCGGCATGACAAAAATCAAAGTAAAAAACCCACTGGTTGAAATTGACGGAGATGAAATGACCCGCATTATCTGGGAAATGATCCGTGAACGCCTAATTAAACCATATGTGGATATTGATTTGAGATATTACGATCTTTCTATTCAAAAGCGTGATGAAACGGATGATCAGATTACAATTGACGCCGCAAATGCCATTAAAGAACATGGCGTGGGTGTCAAATGCGCCACTATTACGCCCGATGAAGGACGCGTTAAAGAATTCGGTCTGAAGAAAATGTGGAAATCACCTAATGGCACAATCCGTAATATTCTTAATGGAACCGTATTTCGCGAGCCCATTACAATGTCAAATGTACCACGCTATGTACCGGGTTGGAAAAAGCCCATGGTTGTCGGGCGTCATGCCTATGGCGATCAATATAAAGCAACGGATTATAAAGTGCCGGGTGCAGGAACACTGACGATGACATTCACACCCGAAGATGGCAGCGACAAGACCGAATTTGAAATATTCAAATTTGAAAGCTCCGGCGTCGCGATGAGCATGTATAACGTTGATGCGTCGATTTATGGCTTTGCGCGTTCTTGCTTTAATTATGGATTACAGCGTAATTATCCAGTCTATCTTTCAACAAAAAATACAATTTTGAAAGCCTATGACGGTAAGTTCATGGAGATTTTCCAAAAAGTCTATGATGAGGAGTTCAAAACAGATTTTGAGAAGAAAGAGTTATGGTATGAACATCGTCTGATAGATGACATGGTTGCCTTTGCCATTAAATCAGAAGGCGGCTTTGTATGGGCGTGTAAAAATTATGACGGCGATGTGCAATCCGATATTGTGGCGCAAGGATACGGCTCTTTAGGGCTGATGACATCCGTTTTGCTGACACCTGATGGCGATTGTGTCGAAGCGGAAGCGGCTCATGGCACAGTGACCCGTCATTATCGCAGACACCAAGCCGGTGAGAAAACATCAACGAACCCTATCGCCTCTATTTTTGCATGGACTCGCGGATTAAAATATCGCGCAAAATTTGATAATAACGCAGAACTTGACGCTTTTGCAGAGACGTTGGAGCAAGTTTGTATTGATACAGTTGAGAGCGGAAAAATGACCAAAGACCTCTCATTATTAATCGGCAAAGATCATCCCTATCTAACGACAGAAGAGTTCATGAACGCCGTTATTCAGGAACTGGATATTAAAATGAAATCATGAATAAAACTTGAATAATTAAGATAATTTATGTAATTATAAGAAATTACAAATATAGAGAGTATGATATGTCAAGTTCATTACCTTGGTTTAAAAAAGCAGGTTCGCAGCCTTCCGAGGAAACCTCACAAATTACGACCCCAAAATACAGGAATAATGCAGACCTTATCGAAGATATCGTCCGTACAAATATTGAACGCGATAGATATGCGCAGGAAGATTATAATAAACTTTATGTCTCACACGCCGTAAAAGCAGACGCATTAAGTCGTAGCGCCACAATGACAACAAGAAATATGACCTTTGTAGGAGGCCTAGGCGCAGTTATACTTACAGGCGGTTTTGCCCTTGCTCCTATTGCAGTTGGTTTGGGTGCTGGATGGGTCGCCGGAAAAGCATTTAATACTATTACAGGAAAACCAGCAAAAATTGCATCCCATCAAGACGAGGCTGAAAAAGCAATACAAACAAGGAACGAAATTAGAATAAGATTGCAAAATCCAGAATCTTATCTTGATCGTGTTTTATCTATTTCTTCTGATAGCGACAGTAGTGCAGCTCCCAATACGCCTTCTAGAGAACCATCAGGCATGTTCTAATAATTAACCATACGCCTCTTCCATAGCGTCCAGAACCATATCTGCGACTCCAAACTGGCGGGCATTATCGAAGAATTTTGGACGTAGCCCCGTTGATTTTTGTGTGGTGATTAACTTACCGTTTTCATCTTCGCCGTCGATTTCCAGTTTAAATAAATCCTGCATAGTGACAACATCGCCCTCCATGCCTGTAATCTCTGTCACATGTGTTGTTTTACGTGACCCATCACGCAGGCGTTGCACTTGAATAATCACTTGAACTGCACCTGCTATTTGCTCTCTCACCGCTTTTTGAGGGAGGTTTAAGCCGCCCATCGCGATCATGTTTTCCATACGTGATAACGCCTCACGCGGATTATTGGCGTGGACAGTCCCCATTGACCCGTCATGGCCTGTATTCATTGCCTGCAGCAAATCAAAGGCCTCCGGGCCACGAACCTCACCCACGATAATACGCTCGGGACGCATACGCAGACAGTTTTTGACCAGATCGCGCATTGTCACTTCCCCCACACCTTCCAGATTAGGAGGGCGGGTTTCAAGACGCACAACATGCGGCTGCTGTAATTGAAGCTCTGCAGCATCTTCGCACGTGACAATCCGCTCATCACTTTCAATATAACGCGTCAGACAGTTCAACATAGTTGTTTTACCCGAACCTGTACCGCCAGACACAAGCACATTTACACGACAACGACCAATCGCCATAATAAGCTTGGCACAAGACGGAGTCATTGACCCGAAATCAACCAGCTTATCAAGCGTTAATTTATCTTTGGAGAACTTACGAATTGTCATCGCCGCACCATCAATGGCAAGCGGCGGAATAATAACGTTTACACGCGACCCATCGGGCAAACGCGCGTCACATATAGGAGAGCTTTCATCAACACGGCGACCAATCGCGCCAACAATACGCTGACATATTGTCAATAAATGTTGATCATCGCGGAATTTTATGGGCGTTTTATCAATTTTACCATTACGTTCCGCATAGACAATGTCAGGACCATTAATCATAATATCGGCAATGCCGTCCTCTTCAAGTAACGTTTCCAGAGGGCCGAAGCCTAGCATATCATCCGCACACTCTTTCGCGATCCCCTGAAGTTCAGCAGGCGTTAAATCAAGATTACGAAAGCGCGCAATTTCCTCAACCGCAGATAAAACTTCGGTACGTGCCGCCTTTGCTTCCATTCTTGCAAGCGCCTTAAGATCAATACCATCACGCAAATCCGACCAAATCCGATTTCTGGCGCGTTCTAAACGCAAGTCAGTCATTGATTCCGCGGCCGTTTTTTCATGCTCCTCTTCTTCATGAAGATCCATTTCGTCATCATCGAAGCTTTTAGTTGGAGCTTTTTTTTCAGTTTTTTCAGGTGCCGCTGTAGAAATCTCGTCTTGCTTAGCTTTTTCAGCAGGTAAATCTAGGGTTTTAGTTGGCTCAGCCTTCTTATTATCCAACTTGCTTTCTGATTCTTCTCTTAGCGATGACTCATCTTTTTTTGCCGCCTCTTTTTTAGACACGACTTTATTTTTGAGTGGAGGGCTTGAGCCTTCTTGTTTTTTTCCGAACATATGACCTCCTATGATTTACCGGTTAATTTTTTAAGCATCTGACCAATACCTTGCGATGACTTTTTATCCGCGTCACTGGCATCCGACTTACTATCCAGACCTGCAATTGTTTTATTAAGAGTCTTTATAAGCTGTTCGATCATCAAACGTCCGTCATTTTCAGACGTCAGCTTTTTACCTTCGCTTTTAATACCTGCAATTAATTCAGGTTGAAAATCAATAACGGCATCCAGCTTTTGATCAAGCATTTCTTCAATCTCTTTATTTCCAATCTCTTTTTTGCCCTGAATACCTTTCTGGTTAAGAATAAGAGAAAGTAAATCTTTATTTTCGCTTTCATCGCTGATGTCTCGAATATCTTTTATTTCACTCATTAATGTGCGCGACATGCGAAGAGAGAATAGCCCTGGCGTGGTTACCAGAAGAACTTTATGCGCCATCATAATAGCAGTTTTCTTAAGCTCTGGTGGCGCGCCTGAAGCGTCAAATAAAACAATCGGATAAGACGCCATAAGAAGGTTGAGTAATTTTTCGAAGCCTTCGCGCTCAATGGTCGGCTCTAACATAATATCGCCACCACTTGCCAATAGACCTAACTTATCGTTCACCTTTAGAATCATACGATCAATACTGGCCTGATCATCCTTAGCGGCTGATTTTGTAGCTTCCTGTAATGTAGTTGACGGCTCAAGCCCTAAACTGATTGTATTAGGTGACCAGCCCCCTGCCGCATCAATTAAAAGTGTTTTTTGCTGATGAAACTCTGATAATCCCAAGGCTATACCTTGCGTTAATGTAGAGACACCCGCGCCGCCCTTGCTTCCTAACGTTACAATCAGGCGACTGCCTGAAACACCAAGCTTATTAATCAAGGTTTTAGCAATAACCTCGGCAAAAACCTGCTCATCTAAAGGGCGCACAATATAGTCACTTACCCCCATAGAAATAAGCTGTCGATATAATTGAACATCATTATCAGGCCCAATGATAATAGCATCCGTGCCTTCGGAGCAATATCCTGCCAGTTCACCAAGTTTTTCGGTAAAACTGTCATCAATCACATCAGTCTGAATAATCATCAGGCTTGGAGAAGGATGGGAGGAATAATACAAGATGGCATCATCAACATTACCATTGACAGTTTCAATGCCAACACGCGCATAGCGCCAATCGTTACTTAAATTCTTAGCGACTGTTCGACTATTTTCTTCCGTTGAAAAAACGGCAATTGATGATGACGGTAATAAAACCGATGTATCCGACATGTTTTAATTCATCCCCCGAATGAGATCTGAGTTTATATGTGCGCCTTTATGGCTTTTTATAGTTTATCATGGCAGAGGGAGGTTAAATAAGTGTTATTTTATGAAAGATTTCAATATTTTACCTAATAATTAAGTATGATTTATAGCTCAGTAAAAATACAGGTTATCAACCAGATTTAATCTTCTGTTGCTGATTCACCTTCCAATGCTTCATTTGGTGTGCCGTATCTATATTGCTCGACAATGTTTGTTGCGCGACGGCCATCATCGGCAGACTCAAATCCTTTGCGACCGACCAGATCTTTTGGTCTGGCGATTTGTCGTGCAATCGCTGTTTCAACGGAACATCCATATTGGTAAGACTGGTTTGCTTTCCAATCTGTTCCTGTATTTTCCAAACCTGGCATTGTGGTTTTACATCCAGATGGCGCGTGAGCACTAAATTTATCGAAAGACACGAGTGTTTTTGAATGATTTCCGACATCTTTAACCGGCATAATTTCTGTTTTGACATTTGAAACGCCCGCTTCACGTAAGCTTTGTGCAATTTTAGAAGCATGCTTCGTCGCATTCATTGCTGTATTTTCCGCAGAACTCGGATCATATTGAACCATTAGCGTCAGCGGTGTTGCAGTATCACCGTTTTTTTGATAATCCATTGCAATTGCTTCTAACATTTCCTGTGTCAGGTCATGCGAGGTATATTGCTCCGCATATTCTTCTTGATGAACTTCAACGCGTTGAAGCGCCATATTACCTTCATGATCGAGAGAGCAAGCGCTTGTAAAACCTAACCCCAATAAACAAGAACCAACCAAAAGCCATTGATTTTTCATTTTAAAAATCCTTATATTTTAATAAATCAGATATCCGATTTTATCATTTTCATTTGAAAGCGCTTTACGCCCTATTTCTCCATATACTTCACGAATATTCGCCGCAAATGTGCGTGCCAAGAAGTTGTTCTTTTCTTTTTTATTAATCGGAACGGCCTGCGTTTCATCCGCGTAAGGTTCAACCATATAAGCTGTAACCATTACAACAAGCTCTGTCTCTGACCTCTGGAAACTATCCGATTTTATTAAATCACCGATCACAGGTGTATTCATAACGCCTGGTAATCCGCTTAGACCCTTCACATTCTCAGATTGCAATAAACCACCAATCATCAATGTTCCACCACTAGGTAGCTCAACTGTTGTTTCTGCACGACGAATATCAAGTCCGGGAACATTGATTTCTGCTAACGTCACAGAACTTTCAAAATCCAAAGCAGATACTTCTGTATTCAGCTGCAAGCTAATACGGTCATTAGACAAAACTTTCGGACGGAAATTGAGAGACACACCGAACGGTCTGAATTCAATTACAACGTTGCCATTTCGATCGCGACCAACAGGCACAGGATATTCACCACCCGCCAAGAAACCTGCCTCTTCGCCCGAGAGAGCTGTTAAATTCGGTTCAGCCAGAATATTGGCCATATTATCCTGCTCAAGCATATTTAGGAATACATTCACAAACCCAATACCGCCAATGCCAGAGTCAGCCGTTAAGCTCAATGCCGCGAAGGGGTCTTCTGTTAGCCCCGTCTGCCCGCCAACTATTCTTGAAGAAAGCGAGTCAGTACCGTCCGATAAACTTGAGGCAGGATCTCTACCGAATATATTTGTTGCCAGCGTATCCGGGTCATTAACAGAGGTTTCTATTCCTAACTCTTTAATAATCGAACGAGACACTTCGGCAATTTTCACACGTAACATAACTTGCTGTGTGCCACCGACTGTCATTAAGTTAGAGATCAATTCATCGATTTCTTTGCCGTCCTCATCTTGCAAATCGCTCACATAATGCCCTATTAAATTTGCAATTTGTGATGCTTTATTAGGTGAAGATGCATGCCCTGTCAAAATAATTTGGTCATGTATTGAATCGACAACAACTTTTTCATCAGGAAATAACCGATTTACTAAATTTTGTATCGCAAGCGTATCAAATCGCACATGAATTTCATGTTGCGCCATAACATTTCCACTTGCATCAACGATAATGATATTTGTATCTCCGGCGCCGATTCCTGCAATATACAATTGCCCGGATTTTAAGGGTGTCACTTCGGCAATTGACGTATTGGCGATCATGACATCCGACACACCAGATGGTAGCGCGAAAACGGTTCCCTTACCAATCATAACATCAATAGCTTCGTCGTTAGATTGGTATAAAGGAATATCGCGCAAATCCACTTTAGAAGCATACGCAACATTAAAAGCTGCCATTACTAGGAATAAAAGCCATACAAATTGTAGTGACATACCCCAATCAAAATTATGTTTTACATGTTTCATGATCAAACCTTTACATCATCTTATCTGGTTGAGGTGCTAGATACGCTCGCACCATTATATATTTTTATTGAACTATTTGGCGTGACCGGACCATCCGCCGAACCGCCCCGCGCTTTTTTGTATTCATCAAGGATCTGGTCACCAATATTGGTCATACGCACATCCGTTGCAACGGCGCGTCCTTCTTGCCCTATCGTATTGTCACCGATCCCACGCAACGCCAAAGTAACGGGGCCCATCTCGCTTGCTAAAGCAAGTTTTTCAGCGCCAATTCCGTCCACTTCAAGCGTGACTGTTTTTGCGACTTTTATCTTTGTTTCTTCACTTTTTGAACTTTGGTCAATCGCCAATACCTTAATATTCTCTAAAATCGTCTCTGTCGCATGATCTGCTACATTTTGGTCAATAACCATTTTTGCCAATGGATCGTCATTATCGTCCAGCTTCACACGGTATGTCAGGATCACATCTACAAAGTCACCGGGCGTGATAAATCCACCCACCATACTGTCCGCTTTAACGCTTATTGCCACGGCGCGATAACCCGGCTCTAAAACTGCGGCAACGAAATTGCCTTTATCTTCTTTGACAACTGCAGATCGAACCAATGGCTCATCTTCGGCTATACTTCTTGAAATTTTGCCTTCTAATGCATCATTGGGCAGTTGTTCATCATTTTTACGGCGAATGGCCGCGCTAAAAACCGAACCTTCAGGCCAGCTTGCCCATTTCATATTATCAGAGGATAGCTCTTCACCAATCTTGATCATCCGTGCAGCGACCAGAATTTCAACCTTACCTTCTTCTGTGACAACTTTTTCGCCGCCACCCAGCCCGAATTTCACAAGCATAGCAACCAGAATAGCAACCATTAAGCCGCCGCCCATTACAATTAATATATTTTTATTCATACTTGCTTCCTCCGTCTGTTCGAGAGGCCTTTGTGGTTTTTGATGCATTTATCCGTGTGGATAAGTCGAAAGAATGTTAAAAAAGAACGCCCTAGAATTAGAACTACACCTTTTAATTTAACAAATCATGAACAGGAAGTCTGTAAAAAACATTCCAATGTTGACGGGCTGATATAGCCGTGCGACAAAAATGCAACAATTGCACCGCCAGTAATGGCGATCCCGTAAGGGACGACGCTCTCTCCTTTCTGTAGTTTTCCGATCCAGCTTTCTTCAGCCGGATTTTCGAATGGTTTAACTTTTCTAATTACAAGTGCAAGCAATGATAATGCGGCACCAATGATAGACATCGAGAATAGAAACGGTATTAACATTCCCGGCGGGAACCACAAAGCGTAAGCCGTTAAAAGCTTTGAGTCCCCTGCCCCGAAACGAATAGTAATAAAAAGTAGAAATGTGACAGCAAAGATAATACCCGCGGATAAAATTTGCATCCATAAGCTGGCAAATATCCCCTCATGACCGCTCAAAAATGTGCCAAAAAACGCAATACCGAATGCACCAATGATAAGGGCGGGATAGATATTAGGAATTTTCATTCCCTTCCAATCAGCATGCGCCGATAAAGCACCACATGCAATTGCGACGAGCAACCCCGTAAGATAAAGAATTAAACCGATCATTTTCCCGCTTCTGGTTAAGAATTATTTTTATTTATTATGTGCTAGTAATTATTTATTGTGCGTTGGCTGTTACAAGAACTGTGCCAATGTTTTCGAATAGTGACGCCAATTCCGGTCCGGCAACTATTAATCCGGCGATGATAAGAATGCTTAAAAGACATGCAATCAAACCATATTCAATCGCTGTTGCACCATTGAGTGACGTGAAATATTTATGTAAGTAATGTTTGAGATGAATCTGCATCCTTGTGCCCCGCATATTCAGATTTTTAAAATAAAAGCCCACCCCGCGTTATGCCAAGTGGGCTTTTATAGTTTTTGATGTTTTTTTTATTAGCCTCCTGCGTTCGCAGCTGTCAAGGCTACACCAATATTGTCAAAAATACTTCGGATTTCTGGGCCAGCCACTAAAAGGCCTGCAAGAATAAGAAGTGATAGCAATCCAGCAATCATACCATATTCAATCGCTGTAGCACCTTCTTCTTGTTTAATATACTTTTTGAATAACATTTTCATTTTCTAATCTCCTAAAGTTTAAGTTTTATAAGTTTTAAGTTTTTCAAGTCTGAGATTTCCCAACCTCTGTATCCTTAGACTATCAAAGGGGACTTAATGAGAACTTAACGATAGATCAAATTTGAAATGATAGATGTTTAGCCGTAGAAAGGGTCTTTTAAAAGAATGGTATCTTCACGCTCCGGCGATGTTGATAAAATAGAGACCGGTGCACCGATCAACTCCTCAATCACCTGAATGTATTTAACTGCTTCGGCGGGAAGATCAGTAAATGAGCGCGCACCATAGGTACTATCGCTCCAACCCGGCATTGTTGTGTAAATCGTTTCAACACGATCTTGCTCAGCTTGTCCGGCAGGAAAATAATCAAGTTCTTTTCCATCCAGTTTATATCCTGTGCAAATTTTAAGTTCGTCAAAGCCGTCTAGTACGTCCAGCTTAGTTAAAGCAATTCCATCAATCCCTGCAATTGTGACCGCCTGGCGTACCATCACGGCGTCAAACCACCCACAACGACGCTTACGCCCCGTTGTTGTACCAAACTCGTGTCCGCGCTCTCCTAAGCGATCACCCACTTCGTTTTCCTGCTCTGTCGGGAAAGGGCCTGTTCCAACACGTGTTGTGTAAGCTTTGGTTATACCCAGAACGGTGCCAATCGCTTTTGGGCTTACACCCGAACCACTTGCGGCTTGTGCAGCAACAATATTGGACGAGGTCACAAACGGATAAGTTCCGTGATCAACGTCTAGCATCACGCCTTGCGCGCCTTCAAATAATATCTTCTTACCATCACGACGTGCATCGTCCAGCGTTTTCCAAACTTGGGTGGCATATGATAAAACTTCATCAGCAATCGACATCAGCTTATTGTAAATATCCTGCGGATCAATTGTCTCCGCTCCCAGTCCTTTCAGCAAAGCATTATGATGGACCATCAATTTATTCAGCTTTTCTTTTAAAAGGTCTGGATCACGCAGATCACACAGTCGAATACCACGACGTGCAACCTTATCTTCATACGTCGGGCCGATACCTCGTTTCGTTGTACCTAACTTTTCCTTGCCTCTTGCCGCCTCTAACGCTTCATCCATTGCCGCGTGAACAGGCATAATCAGATTTGCGTTATCCGCAATTTTTAAATTTTTGGGGGATATCTCAACGCCTTGCGAACGCACCTCTGCTATCTCCTCCAATAAAGCCCACGGATCGACCACGACACCATTACCAATAATCGAAATCTTATCTTTACGAACAATACCTGACGGAAGCAGGTGAAGTTTATAAACTTTCTCATCAATGACCAACGTATGTCCGGCATTATGCCCGCCTTGAAATCGCACCACGACATCGGCGCGACTGGAAAGCCAGTCAACAATTTTGCCTTTACCCTCATCGCCCCATTGCGACCCGATAACTGTTACATTACTCATTATGTTTCCTTATTTTGATAAAGTTGACGCAACGCATTCATGTAGATCGTAAATCCGATTGCGCTATTTTTTCCTTGTTCTATGTCGAAGTTATAACGGCCCCCGCGTCCCACAACTTCCGTGATACCTTTCATATATAATGTAAAAGATACACCTCGGTGATAATCGAAAAAACTATTCTGTGTAGGGTCTATAGTTAGCATCACGTTTTGAATATTTTTTTCTTCTAGTTGGGTTCTTACGCCGTGAACAACTTGCTCCAATCGCTCCAATTCTTCTTTGATTTCAGATGAAGCATTTAAATTACGAAGCTGTTTTATATCATGATCTATATTGCCGGACATAGAGAGCAAAGCCAAAAGTAATTCCGTGTGGTGACCACCAATCTGCTTGATCTTCTCTCTATTTTTGTTTTCCAACGCTTTAAAAAGCTCAATATTATCTTCCTGACTCACAACACGTCTTAATAAAGTAGGGAGTGTTATATCAAGCGTTATATCGCTTTTTTCAATTTGGCGAAGCCCCTCTATGGTAAGAATAATTGATTCCACATCTGCCTTGACCGTATCCTCTCCGATCAACTCACACCCCACTTGCGTGAATTGACGTGTTGGATCAAGTTGTGTTCCTTTTACATGCAGGACATCGCCCGCATAGGCAAAACGTAACGGATAATCGTTTTGATTATATCTAGTCGCAGCAATACGCGCGATCTGCGGTGTAATATCAGCGCGCAGCCCCATCATTTTTTGTGATTTGGGGTCCATAACACGAAACATATGCTGGCTAGTTGACTGCCCTGGTCCTTGTAAAAGGGTATCTTCAAACTCAATCAAGGGCGGTTTAATGCGCGAATATCCACCAGATTTAAAGAACATCATAAGCGTATGAATCGCATTCGCCTCTTTCTCTGCAATTTCTGGCAGAAGGTCACTTAATCCATTGGGTAACAAATTCATAGTCATATTAATCTGTCATACTCATTGATTGAGGCAAAGGCAATAGGACTATTTTCATCTATACGACTTTTACTGCTTTGACAGCGTCGCATATTTTATCTACAGCTGTTTCTATCGTCTGATTATCATCGCCCTCTGCCATCACACGAATAACGCGCTCCGTCCCTGAAGGACGCACCAAAACACGACCTTTATTTTTGAGTTCTTTCTTCACGTCCTCAATAACGTTTGTGACGTGTTTATCTTCAAGTGGATTACCACTATCATACTGCACATTTTTGAGAAGTTGTGGCAATGCGTTGAATACATTCAGTAATTCAGATGATTTTTGACTACTTCTTTTTAATAGGTAAAGAACTTGTAGCGCAGCGAGAAGGCCGTCCCCCGTTGTTCCGTAATCAGATAGTATCATATGGCCTGATTGCTCGCCGCCAAGATTGTAATTATGTTTGCGCATTTCTTCTACGACATAGCGATCACCAACGGGGGTGCGAATGAATTGAATATCGTTTGCCGCGCAATATCTTTCAAGCCCCAAGTTCGACATAACCGTTGCCACGAGTGTATCATCATTAAGAATTTTTTCCTGCTTCATGTACGTTGCCAGAAGTGCCAGTATTTGATCGCCGTCAATTCGCGCGCCCGTCTCATCTACCAGAATAAGGCGATCTGCATCACCGTCTAAAGCGATGCCTATATCCGCGCCCTCCTCCACAACGCGTGCTTGAAGCGTTTCCGTTGCAGTTGCACCGACATCTTTATTAATATTTTTACCATCAGGCGACACCCCTATAGGAATAACTTCCGCCTCCATCTCCCATAGAACTTGCGGTGCTATTTTATAGGCTGCGCCATTGGCCGCATCGACCACAACTTTTAAGCCACGAAAATTTGTTCCTTTAGGCAGGCTGTATTTCAAAAATTCCATATAGCGCCCTAGAACACCGAAAGGCGCATCATCTATACGTGCAGCCTTACCCAAATCTTCAGGTGAGGATAGTTGTGCTTCAAAATTATTAGCATCAATCAATGCTTCGATTTTTTGCTCGATATCGTCAGGAAGTTTATAACCGTCCCCTGCAAAGATTTTAATGCCGTTATCGCTATATTTGTTATGTGAGGCTGAAATCATAATACCGGCATCTGCGCGTAATGAACGCGTTAGCATTGCAACAGCAGGCGTTGGAATAGGTCCCGTCAAAAGGACGTCCATACCCATGGAAAGAAACCCTGCCGTTAATGCTTGTTCCAGCATATAGCAAGATAAACGCGTGTCTTTACCGATTAGGATACGTGATTTGTGATTATTCTGTGATTCACTTTTTAAAACGCTCGCTGCGGCCATTGCGACTTGCAATGCCATTTCAGCTGTGATGGGAAATTTATTGGCCTGCCCGCGGATACCGTCTGTTCCGAAATACTTACGTGTCATACCTATTCTTTAAGCATGAGAATGCTTAATCCGCAAGAAACAAAGTTTGTTACTCTTTTTCCAACTTGGCCATTTTTTCTTTAAAAACATCATCGGGGATAAGGCCGCTCTTATACATATCCTTTAAGGCACGTATGGATTGCTCTTTGTCTTCTTGTTTATCTAAACCTTCGCACCCCGTTTCTGTGTCTGTATTCGCGGTTGTCAGATTGGCTTTTTCAATATTTTCTTTATCAGTCATACTTATAATCTAAGTAGTTATTCCTGAATGGAAAGGCTTTTTCTGGTATACTTTAATTAAGAAGTGATTCTGTCGGTTCTCGGCATAAGGAAGTCTATTTGATATCAAAGAAAACTTATTTTTCACCAAAGCCCTACGGCGATAACAATTTTTATCGCATAGAAGAAAATTTCACTCACTTTTCTCTTTCTACATTAATTTTACCTCAACTTAACTTACAAGGAGCGCCTTATGAGCAAGAAGTCCCGTCGTACAAATGTGTCTAAATTCCAACCTTCTAATGGATCCCAAGATTGGCATCCGCTTGATAGCGAGATTGATAACAGACGTGATAAAAAATATGTGAAGAACATTAAGCCGCGCTCCAAAGGGCAAGAAATTCTCATGAAAGCTATTCAGGACTTTAACCTGACGATGGCAATCGGGCCGGCAGGTACGGGGAAAACCTATCTCGCCATTTCTGCGGCAGTTGAAGCGCTTGAGCGCGGTGACGTCGAGCGTATCGTTTTATCACGCCCCGCGATGGAAGCCGGGGAGTCTTTAGGCTACCTGCCAGGTGATATGCAGGAAAAAATGGCGCCTTACCTCCGTCCCCTTTATGACGCAATGGGTGATCGTATGGGCGGTAAAAAAGTGCGACAACTGATTAGCGACGGAACAATAGAAATCGCGCCCGTAGGTTTTATGCGCGGTCGCACGTTGAATAATGCTTTTGTCGTGATCGACGAGGCGCAAAATTGCACCTATGGTCAGCTAAAAATGCTTTTATCACGCTTAGGATGGCATTCAACAATGGTTGTCACCGGCGATCCCGATCAATCTGACTTGCTAACAGGAATGTCAGGGCTGGCAGATGTTTCTAACAGATTTGAGGCCTTGAGCAATATTGCCGTCATTCGGCTGCAACAAGAAGATATTGTCAGACATCCGTTAGTCGCAGAAATGCTTGATGTTTTGTAGATCTTAATCTTTTTTTAATCTGTCCTGAAACTTTATGCGTATTAAGTACGTATATTAAGTAAGCAACAAATAAAACGAGGCAGATTATGGTTCATATTGACGATCCGCATACACAAAAAGCTAATCTTGGTTACATCCGCACAGCCATGAAAGCACCAATATTAGAGCGTGATCATGAGAAGGATCTGGCCATGCGCTGGAAACATGATCATGACGAGAAAGCTTTGCATGAACTAATTCAGTCTTACACACGTCTGGTTATTTCTGTCGCGGCAAAGTTTAAAAATTATGGGCTGCCCATGGGTGACCTTATACAAGAAGGCAATGTTGGTTTGATGCAAGCCGCCGCGCGTTTTGAGCCGGAACGTAATTTGAGATTTTCAACATACGGATCATGGTGGATCAGATCAGCAATACAGGATTATGTTTTGCGTAATTGGTCTATCGTACGTACAGGTACAACATCCGCACAAAAGTCGTTGTTTTTTAATTATCGTCGATTACGCGCTCTTATAGAAGGTCGTGAAGAAATCGACGGATTGAAAGATGTCCACCGCGCTGAAATTGCAGATAAGTTAAAAGTAAAAGTTAAAGAAGTTGAAGATATGGAGCAACGCCTTTCAGGCGGCGACAGCTCTCTCAATGCACGTATCAGCACTGATAGTGAAGATGAATGGCAAAATATGCTGGCTGATGACGATATGCTCAACCCTGAAGAAGTTGTGATCGGAATGAAAGATTTAGAATCACGTTCTGAATGGTTAAATGATGCACTTAGCAAACTGACAGATCGTGAGCAACGCATTATCCGTGAACGTCATTTGACGTATGATGGTGTCACGCTTGAAAAACTTGGAGTCGCGTTAGGAGTGAGTAAAGAGCGTGTTCGCCAATTGGAACAAAGAGCTATGGGCAAATTAAAAACATATTTCTCAAAGAATATTGATAACCATAAGGACCTAATTTCCAACATCTAACATAAACAGTTTCCGATATACCTCTTACCCTCAATCAGTATATCGGCTTTACCAGAAACCGGATCGCGCCTTCTTTCCCCAATTTAAAGCGATCCGGTTTTTTTATGTCTTGATTAAATTTTTTTCTATGCATAATCTGCCCTAGATGAAACATACGGCTTCTCTTTTCATTATACTGACAACGTTCTGGATGCAGTCTATGATCGCTCCCGGATATATGCCATCATTTAATAAAGACGGCAAAATATCGATCGTTATTTGTTCGATTGAAGGGTATAAAAGTATTGATGTCTTATCATCACAAACGCCGAATGATGAAACAACAGAACATCAAACAAATATCAGTAATGATACCTGTCCGTTTTCCCTGCATAGTCATATAGATACCTTCGCGAATATCACACCGTTTTTTGATGACATCGTTACTGAACGTGTTTCGTTTCAAAACATCTACGCCTATATTACGTATTCAAAGAAAGTTACAGCGGATGGGCAACGTGCGCCGCCAGTTTTTATTCTTTAAAACACTATATTTTCTCTACATTTTTAATTTTTTAAAAGGATAAAAACAATGACATCCCAACATAAACTACTATGCGCAACATTTGCGTTAACGACTTTTCTTTCAACCCAAGCCATAGCATGCGATGTATGTCATGAAGAAAAAGCAGCACATTTTCATTTTTCTTCCTCGGCTGATTCTCACGCGCCGCTTGGTGTCATGGGCGACCATATGCATAAGAAGAATGAATGGATGGTCTCTTATCGTTTCATGCGTATGGATATGGCAGGAAACCGTGATGGAACAGATAGCCTTAGCCCCGATGAAATCGTTACAAGCACGCCCAATCGTTTTTTTGGAACGCCGGGTCAGCCACCTACGTTGCGTGTTGTTCCAACTGAAATGACCATGGATATGCATATGTTCGGCGTCATGTACGCCCCGACTGACTGGTTAACTATAATGGCGATGGCGAATTATTTAGATAAAGAAATGGATCACATTACATTTCAAGGAGGTACAGGCACAAACCGTCTGGGAACATTTACAACAAATAGTAAGGGATGGGGGGATACCAAAGTATCCGGTCTGTTCCGCCTTTATCAGGATAAAATGCATCATATCCATCTAAATGCCGGACTCAGCCTGCCAACAGGGTCAATTGATGAGACAGATACAGTTCTTGCGCCGAATAACACTACACCCAATCTACGTTTGCCCTACGCCATGCAATTGGGAACGGGAACATTCGATTTGCATCCTGGTATCACCTATAACGGACGGGCGAAGCAATGGACCTGGGGCGCGCAATATAGCGCTGAAATCCGTTTGGAAGATGAAAATAATGAAGGATATTCTTGGGGTAACAAACATTTGATCACCAGTTGGGGCGCTTACGGATGGAGCGATTCATTCAGCACGTCTTTACGTTTCTCTGCCTCAACGCAAGATTCTATTGATGGAATAGACCCCAATATTGTCGCACCGGTGCAAACGGCTGATCCCGATAATTTTGGTGGTGATATAATAGATATCGGGCTTGGTGCAAATTATTCTTTCACCTCTGGCATGCTCAAAGGAAACCGCCTTGCTGTCGAAGCGACACTTCCTGTTTATCGTGATCTTAATGGCCCGCAAATGGAAACAGACTTTATCCTTATAGCGGGATGGCAGTACGCTTTTTAAATAGCATTAATACAGAAAAGAGGCCATTCGGCCTCTTTTTTTATACCTATAATATCTATTTTTATTCCGCTGCGGCAGGAACAGTATTTTGTATTCTTTTCGGCGCAGTCTGTTTGCCCATAAATGTATAAAGCAAACCAATTGTCAATAATGCACTTGTGTAGAATAACAATTCCATTCCTGTAGGACGCGGCGTATAGCCAATCAAAATGCTTAACATTTCACCCAAGAAGCTTTGCCCTGATATAATTGCAGACGTATCCCAGACCGTTGGAATAAGTGTTGGCAAAATGTCTGCCTGAATCAAGAACGCTGCCCCTTGTGCTGCCATACCGGCAGTTAGAAAAATCAGCATCCAGCTTGTGACTGTAAATAAGTACTTCTGAGCCGCCTTTAGAAGACCGAAATAAAACATTGTTCCCACAATCGCGCCGCCTATGCCGCCAGCAATACCGCCCATAACCACAGATGAGACGCTATAAGCGCCCGATGCCGTCATTGCGTAAGTGAAAAGCACAATCTCCGCACCTTCACGGAATGTTGCCAAAGCAATCACACCAACCAATACGTAAGCTGATTTGTTACCATTTACAACTGCTTGCCCCATTTCGCGCAGATTTTGTGCAAGCTTTCGTCCGTGTGTTTTCATCCAGATAACCGTCCAACTTAAAAAGCCGACTGCCACAAACATAATGGTTGCATTAAATATTTCTTGGCCAACGCCTTCGACTGCTTGTGAAATCGTATCCGTAAAAAATGCAATCGCGACAGCGCCTAGGCAACCAATTCCTAATCCGGCAAGGGTTAGCTTTAATCTGCCTTCCATGCCTCTGGTCGCCGCCATGACGACGCCTAGAATAAGGGCAATCTCAATAATTTCTCGGAAGACAACGGGGGCTGTATATAAAGCACCATCAAACATATCTTTACTCCCCTTCTACATTTACGGCTTCTGCAACAATATAGCCATTGGCGCTCTTCATATTGAATTCACCGAAATAGTGATATTTACCGGGTTCCAAAGGACCAACAAAAATTGTCGCTTTTGTTTTTCCTGCGATAATTTTTTCACGATTGAAATCATGACTTTCAAACTCTTCGGGCGTCGCATCCTGATTATCGACAATCAATTTGATTTTCTTACCAGCAGGAACAATTAATGTCTCCGGCGTAAATTTGTGATCTTTAATAACAATCTCATAGAATTCTTGTTTGACGAGCGGCTTGTCTTGCACATTTGCTTCTTCCGGCGCTTGATAAGCGGCTGATGCTTCTTGCATCTTTGCAAACCACTCTTTTGTTTTTTCAGTCTCATGATTTTCAGATGCGTAATGTAGAGCCTGCACAGCTTCATCCAGATTATCTAACGCTTCATTATCGCTCTCTTCGTCGCGCAGTTTATCGACGGCATCTTCAAGAGCATAACTACTCTCGTGAACATTTTCCAAGATTTGTGCGTTGATATCCTCAGACTTTAAAGCTGTTTCAATTTCATTCATTTTTTCATTTAACAAAGCGATAGCCGCCTCATCATTTTTTAGCTCTACTCCTTGATAATGTTCTATACGCGCATCATCATGATTATTTTCCATCGCATAGGCGGATGTAAATGTTAATGTCGCAACCGTCAAAACTGGTAAAAAATATTTCATGGAACAAACCTTTTTCTAAAAATGAATTATATATAGTATTAATTTAGTGCCCTTTTGGGGTCAAGGTAAAAATGAGACTTATTCTCAATTACCATTATATATTAAAGATTAGAAAATGGTGGGCGATGACGGGCTCGAACCGCCGACATCCTGCGTGTAAAGCAGGCGCTCTACCAACTGAGCTAATCGCCCTTCCTTTGACAAGCAAAGGTAAGAGAAAAGAAATTAGAATTTCATGTTAAAAATTGCAAGCCTTTTCTTATAAAAGCATGGTTATTTTGTAAATATATCTTCTAAAAAGTCTAATGTATATGCCCATGACCTCTTATCCGCTTTCGCGTTATAGGCAACACCATCTGACGGATCGTCACCGGACTTTTCTTCCGTAAATGCGTGGACAGCATCTGCATAACTGACAAAGTGCCAATCCGCATCAACAGCGCGCATCTCATCTTTGAAAGCCGAGACTTCTTCAGGTTTCACATAGGGGTCAGCATCTCCGTGATGAACAAGAATAGACGTAGAAATACTGTCATCACTTTTTGCGGGTGCTTCGGTTGATAAACCACCGTGAAAACTTATAACGCCATCAATATCTGTTCCTGATCGTGCAAGTTCTAAAACCATGGTGCCTCCAAAACAATATCCCAGTGCTGCAATATTATTTTCAGATACATTTGGTAGTGTTTTAACAAATGAAACCGCGCTTTGCATCCGACCACGTGCCAGATTAGGATTTGATTTATATTTCGAGGATTCTGCTTTGGCGCCTTCTTGTGATGACGGTCTTATACCCTGCCCATAAACATCAACAGCAAACGCATTATAACACTCATCTGAAAGCATATCTGCGCGACCTTTTTCATACGCGCCCAACCCCCTTCCATTGATGCGTTATAAGAACAGTCCCATTAACAGTTTCACAGCTTGTAGGACTCCAATACCCTTCCAAAATCACATCACCGTCATTATAAATTTTTGCCTCTCCTGCGACAGCCGAAGACGCGCTGAAAGAGAGAAGGCTGAATCGACGTGAGTAATATATATTTGCGCATAATAAGAAAATCCGAGTTGTTTATAATATTGAAAATATAAGCCAAAATTTGAAAAGATCAAAAAAATAACCCTCCGGAATAATCCGGGGGGTTATTTTGAATATAAAAAAAGAAGTAGTTATTAAGCTTACTTCTTTTTCTTGCCGTTAACTGCTTCTTTAAGATCTTTACCTGGCTTGAACTTAGGTTGCTTAGAAGCTGCGATTTGGATTTTTTCACCTGTGCGTGGGTTACGACCTTCTGTAGCTGCGCGATTTGCAACTGAGAATGTACCGAAACCGATCAGACGAACATCATCACCATTTTTCAGGCTGTTACGGATCGCTTCTAGAGTAGCGTCAAGTGCAACACCTGCTTTTTGTTTTGAAATGTCTGCTTGATCAGCAATTTGTGAAATTAGATCTTGTTTGTTCATAGTTAGTCCCCAATTTAGGTTAAAGGTTAAAACAAATGTTGAAATAGAAAAAACTGATATAAGCCAGAGTCTCCTCCTACGTTCAACACTTATAGTTATAATGCCTTTTTAAAGGGGGCTCAATGGTGAATGACGTCTTTTTCGCCATTTTCTGCGGTTTTTGACGATATTTCGGAAAAATCTTCATCTTTTTCATCAGAATCATGTCGAAATTGGTTGCGGAATGTCTGTTAAAGCATGCGTCAACACATCTTCGATTCGGCTTACCGGAATGATTTTCAGACCTTTTTTAACGTTTGCAGGAATATCTGCCAGATCTTTTTCATTCTCTTCAGGGATTAAAACTGTTTTTATCCCTGATACGCATAGCCGCCAGAAGTTTTTCCTTTAATCCGCCAATTTGCGTAACCTTACCGCGCAAGTTCACCTCACCCGTCATGGCGATATCATGATCAATCGGAATGCCTGTTAAACACGACACAATCGATGTCACCATCGCCGCGCCGGCCGAGGGACCGTCTTTGGGGACTGCGCCTTCAGGAACATGGACGTGAATTTGCTGGTCTTTGAAAACTCTCATAATCAATGCCGAATTGCGGGCGCGTGATTTCACAAGCATTTCAGCAACCGTCATGATTCCTTCATAACATCGTTTAAATTTCCGGTCATAGTGACCTTGCCGTCCTTACCCGGCATAACGACCGATTCGATAGACAGGATTGACCGCCGACTTCGGAATAGGCAAGCCCGCTCACAACGCCGACAGCATTTTCGGCATCGACCTCGCGCGTGAGAACTTGCGCACACCGGAGAATTTCAGACAGGTTTTTAGGCGTGATTGAAACTTTATCTTTGCCTTTGCTCAAAATCTCCTTGATTGCCTTACGGCAAAGTTTTGCAATCTCACGCTCTAAATTCCGAACGCCCGCCTCACGCGTATAATATAAGGATGAGGTCGTGTAAGGCTTTGTCGCAAATTTTAAATTCGGTGTCTTTCAAGCCCGTTGTCTCCATTTGTTTCTTGAAATCAGATGACGTTTGGCAATTTCAACTTTTCCTCTTCGTATACCCTGACAAGCCGGATAATTTCCATCCGGTCGAGCAAATGGACGTTGCATATTTGAAACTCGTTCGCTGTGCAAATGAACATAACATCGGACAGATCATAATCCAGTTCCATATAATGATCTTGGAATGTGGCATTTTGTTCAGGATCAAGCACCTCTAGTAAGGCCGCAGCTCGGGATCACCGCGATAATCATTGCCCAGCTTTTCAATTTCATCGAGCAAAAATAACGGATTGGATGATCCGGCTTTTTTCATGCCCTGAATAATTTTACCGGGCATGGCACCGATATACGTGCGGCGATGTCCGCGAATTTCACTTTCATCACGCACGCCGCCAAGGGAAATGCGCACGAAATTACGCCCTGTTGCCTTTGCAATGGATTGCCCGAGTGATGTTTTCCCAACACCTGGCGGACCAACAAGACATAAAATCGGACCTTTAACCTTATTTGTACGTTGTTGCACCGCCAGATATTCTAAAATGCGTTCTTTGACCTTTTCCAAACCATAATGGTCTTTATTAAGTGTTTTCTGCCGATTTAATATCTTTTTTAACACGCGTGCGTTTTTTCCATGGAACTGACAAAATCCAGTCCAGATAATTGCGAACGACCGTGGCTTCGGCTGACATCGGGCTCATCTGGCGCAATTTCTTAAGCTCGGCCTCGGCTTTTTCTTTCGCCTCTTCGCTCAACTTCGTATTTTCGATTTTGTCTTCCAGCTCGGCAAGCTCGTCAAAATTGCTATCGCCGTCGCTCAGCTCTTTTTGAATGGCTTTCATTTGCTCATTCAGATAGTAATCGCGCTGGGTTTTTTCCATTTGCTTTTTAACACGACCGCGCACTTTTTGTTCAATGTTTAAAGAGCCAATCTCTTTTTCCATCAATTCAAAAATTTTCTCTAAACGCTCTGTCGTATCTGCAATTTCGAGCAAGGCCTGTTTTTCCTGCAAATTGATCGCAAGATGAGACGCAATCGTATCTGCCATTTTTGCCGGCTCACCAATCTGATTAACGGAAACGATAACTTCGGGTGGTATTTTCTTATTCAGCTTCACATATTGTTCGAACTGCCCCATAACGGTTCGCGCAAGTATTTCCAGATCTTCATCATCCTGCGCTGTATCGACAATGTCTTCGATAATCGCTTCGGTAAATTCAGTTGCCTCGCGAAACTTGGTGATTTTTTGGCGCTCACCGCCTTCAACTAGAACCTTGACTGTCCCGTCAGGCAATTTCAGCATTTGTAGAATTGTACCTACAACGCCAACATTGTGTAGATCATCAATATCAGGCTCATTTTCTGTCGTCGTTTTCTGTGTGACCAGCAAAATCTGCTTTTCGTCATTCATGACATATTCAAGCGCTTTTACAGACTTTTTACGCCCGACAAATAACGGAACAATCATTGCGGGGAATACCACAATGTCTCTTAAAGGGAGAACGGGAAGGACTTTTTCTTCTGTGCTGTCAAACATCTTATCGACCATATACTTATTATTATTGTTACTTCATCATAAGATATAGGTTCTAACAAGTGATTAAAACAGTCTTGTATTTGAGAAGATTACATTACAATGGCAAAAACATTATTCCTACGTATAAAATAACGCTACCAATAACAATATACCATAAATGCATCATTTGATTTATAATGAAGTTGCCACCTGTCTTTATATGTTTCTCTTTTAAAAGATAGATATCCTGTTCGTTTTTACGGTTATGTATATTTATAAAGAAAAGAGAAGCCGCCAAAAGGATAAGACCAATTGCGGCACACATAATCCCAGAAGAAATGTAAGCCATCACATACAAATTATCGAAATCCAGATTATGCTTTATATGATAATGATAAAACATAATCACAACACCAATGAAAAATTCAATAAGACCTATCACTATAAGGGCTATTATGACATGTGACATAGGTTTCGGGATAAAACGCAAAATATCTTTATAAAGTTGCATAGAAAAGAATAAAACTATTCGCCTGTAACACACAATAGAGAAACTTGGCACGGCATTCGCATAGCTTTCCATAGAATTTATGGAGTTAAAGAATGGAAAACACGAAAAATCAGTCTCGTACCGCCAAATGTATTATGAATTTTCCTTGGAAATTCACGGCTTTCCTGTTGATTGGTATATTTTTTATCTTATCCAGCGCACAGGCAAAAACTTCCCGTATCAAAGATATTGTCAATATAGAAGGCGTTCGCGATAACGTTCTTGTCGGCTATGGTTTGGTCGTCGGATTAAATGATTCAGGTGACACGCTTAATAACTCCCCTTTTACAAGCCAGTCCTTAACCGCAATGTTGGAACGTCTGGGCGTGAATGTGCGGGGGCAAAATCTGAATACAGGAAATGTTGCCGCCGTTATGGTCACAGCGACCCTGCCGCCCTTTCAAAATCAGGGCGCGACAATTGATGTAAACATCTCGTCTTTGGGAGATGCAGAGAGCCTGCTTGGCGGAACACTACTTGTAACCCCTCTTATGGCGGCAGATGGCGAGGTTTACGCCGTTGCACAAGGACCTGTCACCGTTGCGGGATTTGCTATTGAGGGCGAGGCGGCGTCGGTTATACAAAATATTCCAACCTCTGGCCGTGTGCCGGGTGGTGCAATTGTCGAGCGTGAAATCGGCTTTAAATTAGAAGATTTAGGCGATATTCGTTTGTCCCTTAAAAATCCCGACTTTACAACTGCAAGACGTATATCACGCGCCATTAACGGCTTTATGTCCGCAAATATCTCTGCGGCGGAAAATGATGCCAGTGTTCTTTTGAAAAAACCAAAAGGCTACGGCGGCACGATTGTGGACTTGATAACAGATATCGAGCAGTTACCTGTTCAGCCCGATCAGCGTGCAAAAGTCGTGATTGACGAGCGAAGTGGCACAATTGTTATAGGCGCAGATGTCAAAATCAGCCCTGTTGCAATCGCACAAGGCAACCTAACCATTAAAATTATTGAAACCCCACAGGTGTCGCAACCCAACCCTTTTGCACAGCAGGGGCAGACAGTCGTGGTTCCGCGCAGTGATCTGGAAGTCAATACAGGTGAAGATACCAAACTGGCATTATTGGAAACCGGGGTCACACTTCAAGATCTTGTCACTGGTTTGAATAAGTTGGGAATTGGCCCGCGCGATATGATCACTATTTTACAAGCTATTAAAGCGGCAGGCGCCCTACAAGCCGAAATTGAGGTGCTTTAAAATGAATGACCACCTCTCCCCCAATACAACTATGGCTTTGCTAGGTGCGAATAATGCACAGAGCACGCGCGCGCTTGAGCATGTCAAAGCGAGTAAAGCAGATAATGACATGCAAAAGCTTGAAGATGCCGCGGAGGATTTCGAGGCGGTGTTTCTAGCTGAAATGATGAAGCCAATGTTCGAGACAGTCGAAGTTGATGACACTTTTGGTGGCGGCAAAGGCGAAGAAGTATTTCGTAGCTTCCTTGTTCAGGAATACGGAAAAATCCTTGCTGCGACAGGAAATGTTGGAATTTCACAAGAAGTCAAACAGGCCTTGATTGATATTCAGGAAGGTGCAAATGGCACGCCTTTTGCAAGTACTAATATAACACCAAAAGACGAGGGCAAATAATGTCACAAGCAACACAGAGTAACCAACAAGAAACACTTCTTCCAAAGGACGCGGTCAGTGCCGTACAGGTAATGACGCAAATCACCCGCCAAATGCTGGAATTTGTTTTGGAAGAAAGCACGCTGTTAAAGAATAAGGACGCTGCGACCCTTACCCGCATTCAAAAAGGGAAAGAACTGCGTACATTTGGCTATGCCAACGCCGCAAATGAATTCAAGTCACGTATGGCTGAATTTAAAGATTTGGATGAAGCATTAATAGGTAAGCTTGAGGCATTGACGATTGAACTTGGTAAAGCAACACGTGCCAATCAAACCTCAATTGAGGCGATGGCCCCCAAAAAGCCATTAAATGAAAACATTACAAATAATCTCTTCCTTTTACAGGGTGAGCAAGCGGCAGAAGCTGCCGAATAAATAGAATAATAGGGAAAGGTAACACATGACAAAACAAGTTGTAAAAAACAGGAATAATGATGATGTTAAAGGCGTTGTTGATCGTTTCGTCACAACGGTCAGCCAGATGGAAAGTATTCTGGCAACAGAGACGGATTGCTTGAAAAAAGCCGATCGCGACGGATTTCTTCGTTTACAAGACCGTAAAATGGAAATCGCTAAATCCTATCAGCAAGATATTTTTGCCGTCAAAAATGTTGCGAAATCATTAAAGAGTAAATATCCAAATCTGGTTCCCTTTTTACAGGAAAAACAATCAGGTTTAAACGTGCTGATCGGTGAGAATGAAAAAGCGCTGAAGCGTATGGAAAACAGTACAAAACGTTTAAGCGACCGCATTATGAATATCGCAAGACGTGCGGCAATCGAGCAGAATAGCTTGGTGTACGGTTCCGCAGGACAGCTAAATGATAAAAACCGTGCGTCTATGGGCGTTAGCGAGTCAGCATAAGGATTGATCATGGACACAACTTTTTTCCTCACAACAGAAGCAGCCCAAAATTCGACACCAAAATCGGATAACAGCTTTGCGCGTGATGGAAAAAGCCAAAACTTTGATTTGTTCTTTAAAAGCTTTTTACAGCAAGGACTTATGACGCAGGAAGGCACAACGATCATGACATCCCCGATAAAAGAAAATAATAAACTGAATTTGGAATTAGATAATGCGATTTCATCCCTAGAAAGTTTATTATCCGGGGAGATAAGTACAGCCGATATTTATAAATTGGAAGATTTTGCCGATATGCCGATCGGTCAAATTATCACGTCTTTGCAAGGTGATAACATTGCCTTGCCCGATGCGACTAAAATAGCATTATTAGACCGACTTTTGGGGACTCCCACACAGCATGTTGAAATTGATACTCTTTCAAACCAAGATGCATCGCCCTTTGCAAATACAGAAGCCACTTTAAACGGCGATGATTTATTCGAAAGAATTTTGCAAAACCTGAATTCAAGATCAGGGGATAAATATTTCTCTTGAAAATATTATTGCGGCAGGGGCATCCCCGCAGGAGTTAGAACAGCTTACTCAACAGGCTAACATATCCTTACAAAACCCAGAGAATATAAGTGAATTAAATGACGATCTGATTGCCCTTTTAGGTTTGACGCAAGCGCTACCTAGTCAGGCAACTTTAAATCTACAGAAGAACAATGATCCTCTAAAATCAGAGACACTTTGGTTTAATAAAGACCTCGATAGCATCCCTCTTGGAAAAACAGATGTTGCGCTAAAAGAATTGCAAACCGCACTTCAATCAGTGGAGCAGATTACTGCGACCCAATCAAAGGCATTACAGATGGTTGCCACCGCAGCAAATGAAAATGTTGCAAGCCAGACACAACCTGCTTTCATGACTACCTTTGGCAACGAAACTGCGATGGACTGGGTTGATCTCAGCGGGCAGGAATGGACGTTTATCCCCGCCCTTCCCTCTGCGTTAAACGGAACAAGTCTTACATCGATTGTAACTCAGGCGCCACATGCATATAGCGCACATCCCGCAACGCACACATTGGCGCTTTCTATTCAAAAGAACGGAAGTAATAGCGATAGCCGTAATTGGACTCTTCAACTTGACCCACCTGATCTTGGTAAAGTCGAAGTTGAGCTTAATTTTTCTAAAGACAAACTGGTCAAGGCTGTAATGGTTATTGAAAAACCAGAAACATGGATGATGCTGCAGCGTGATGCACAAATTTTGGAACGCGCCCTGCAAGAGGCAGGACTAGACGTAAGCTCTGACAATCTGGAATTTGAACTGGCATCGCAAGATCATGATTTTGATGGTAATGGCTCTGGCGACGGACATGGAAACGGCGGCGGCAACAGCGACACTGATAATATAGAAATAATCGAAACGACTATGACATGGTACACAGACGCTGATAGCGGTCTGCAACGCTATGATCTGGTGGTGTAAGGAGTATATGAGATGAGCAGCGATTTAACAGTAACACAAGCCGCGAATAACACAGCCGCCACACAAACGCAGCGTGCACAATTAACAGAAGATTTTGATGATTTTCTAAGCTTGCTAACGATACAATTACAAAATCAGGACCCCTTATCCCCGATGGATACAACCGAGTTTACGAACCAACTTGTTGCATTCGCAGGGGTAGAACAGCAAATCAATAGTAATGAAAAGCTCGATTCCCTTGTCAGCTTCGGTTTGGCAAATGTGAATACGCAAGCTCTAGGTTACGTGGGATTAGAAGCAAATTACCAAGCGACTGAGCTTTATTATGATGGTGCTCGTCCGGTCGATGTATCTTACGTTGTTGATGGTACAGCCGTGCAGGCAGATATTCGTATTACCAATGAAGATGGCGCAACAATTCGTATTATTCCTGCCGAAAGCGGCGTTGGTCGTAAAGACTTTGTTTGGGACGGTCTGCAAGATAACGGATTACCTGCAGAAGAAGGAACGTATCAAGTTCGCGTGGACGCCATTGATAGTGACGGCACGCCGCTGAATTCACAAATTTTAGTCAGCGGTATCGTTCGCGGCGTTGAATCGCAAGACGGGCGTGCACTTCTACTTATAGGTGAACGCGCAGTGCCAATTGGTAATGTGATTAATGTTTATGAGCCGGAACCACTAGCCGAGGAAGACACAACCACAGAAAATGACGGAGGTAGCGCATGAGTTTATTCGAAGCCCTAGATACCAGCCGCAGTGGTATGACTGCGCAGACAAAAGGAACCGCGATTACATCGACGAATATCGCGAATTTAACCACGGTTGGTTATAAGCGTTCAGAGACCGCCTTCCACGATATGGTTACGACGTCACGCTATAACCCCAGCTATGAACCCGGCGGTGTGCGTGCGACCAGAATATTACGCGCCGATCAGCAAGGAACAGTGCAGCAAACATCTTCTGCAACGGACGCGTCTATCATTGGTAACGGCTTTTTTGTGGTCGGCTTAACATCAGATGTAGAAGCTGATAACGCCACATCACCGACAAATATGTTTTTTACCAGAAACGGCACATTTGGTGAAAGTGTCGTCCGTGATTTAAATGCAGGAACAGAACAAACGTTTCTTGCAAATGCTGCAGGTCAATACCTTTATGGATGGCAATATGACGTAAATGGTGACTTGCCAACATCACAAGATTTCGGATCATTAGATCCTGTTAATATCAGCCTCTTTGATGAAATGGCGATACCTACGACGCAACTCGGCATTTCATTAAATCTGGATGCCAATGCAACTGATATTGATATGCAGCGCTCAAGTCTTGGAAATGCGCAGCTTCCTGCAAGCACAGAAGAGGCCAGTTTTGTGCGTAGCTTTACTGTTTTTGATGCAGACGGCGCACCGCAGCAACTGTCATTTGAATACCGTAAAATTGTTGGTCCAATGGCGCATTTCAGTTCGCAAGGTGGCTTTACGCAAACACAACAAGATGTTTTTATTCCGACAGGCGGAAATGGTCTCTATAGCGGTATTAATGTTGGTGATAGTTTTAGCGTAGACGCTGGCGGTGTCTCTGAAACATATACTTTTGTTGATGAAGCAACGGGTGATGATATTGATCTGAACCAGATTGCGACAATGGAGGGATTGATTAATTCCCTCAATCAACATGGCGCAGATCCACTTGCTGTTCCTGCTATTACAGGGCAGTTAGAAGCAGGTATTGAAAATGGTCGTTTCTTGGTGCGAGCAGTTAATCCAACGACAACGATTACTCTTGCTGAAACAACTGGGACACCTTTATTAGGAGCGAGTACGCTAGGAATTATAAATGACCCTGACGCCCCCGGCGATCTGACGTTTGAGCCTGACGAGGATATTACAAATCCGACGATTTACACCAATCAGGGTGATTTCCCAACATTAGAAAATACAACTGATCCAGTGCCGCAAAACTGGTGGGAGCTGACCATTGTCAATCCCGCAACAGGCACACAAATCCGCCAAGGGCTTTTAAATTTTAATGGTGATGGTTCTTTGAATGCGACACCGGATACCGATGGCAATATAACAATTGATTTATCATCAACACCAATCGATTTTGATGGCGATCCTGCAACGGCAGGTAGTTCGATTATTGTTGATATTACAAATAGCAGCCAGTTTGCCGGAAACTTTGATGTGATCAATTCAAACCAAAACGGCGCCGCCCTTGGTGATCGTATCGGTGCGGAAATTACAGATGACGGGCGCGTTGTCGGAATATTCTCGAACGGTGTGCGTGCCAATCTTTACCAGATACCGCTGGCAAATTTTGCCAATGCGAATGGATTACAAGATCAAAGCGGAACAATATTTTCGATTACGGAAGCATCCGGCGATCCTATTCTCGCCCTTTCCGGTGATCAGGGCAACGGTATTATCAGAGGATCGGCCATTGAAAATTCAAATGTCGATATTACCGATGAATTCGGCAATCTGATTGTGCACCAGCGCGGCTTCTCTCTCAATTCACAAGTCATTCAAGCCATAGATGAAATGGCTGAAAGGTTAGGTCAATTATGATTAGGTCAAAATTTAACTACAAACTCAACTTTAATATTAACGCGGAGGATTAAACCATGTCCCTATTTGGATCTTTATTTACAGGCGTCTCGGCCCTTTCGGCCCAGTCCCAGAACACCGCGATTATTTCAAATAATATCGCGAATGTTAATACAATCGGCTTTAAACGTTCTGAAGCAACCTTTGAATCTCTTGTAACAACGGAGAGCCGTTCATCACGTTACTCCCCTGGTACCGTTGCCGTGAACCGTTTACAACGTGTTGATCAGCAGGGTCCGATTCAACAATCTATCTCTTCTACTGATGTGTCCGTATCAGGAAACGGTTTTTTTCCGATCAAACGGAATGATGACGATAGTACCCTGGACGAGTTTCTCTATACCAGAAACGGTCAATTCAGCGAGGATGCACAGGGCAATCTACGTAATTCTGCAGGCTTCTTTCTTTATGGATGGCCACTCGACTCAGAAGGCGAGCTTCCTGCGGCTCAGGGCGACCTTAGCTCTCTTGTTCCTGTTGATGTTGCATTTCTTGGCGGTTTGACACGACCAACAAACACAGTCGAGCTTTCCGTGAACCTTGACGCGGATGAGGTCGGTGCGGAACTTGATCCGGTGACCAGTTTGGTTCCACCAACAACGACACCGAACTTCACACGGAGTATTCGTACCTATGATTCATTAGGCTCACCACAAGATATCAACTTGCAATTCACAAAAGTTTACGGTCCGCAAGCAACAGATGTTTCAACCGGATTTGGTGTCTCTGCCACAGATGAATTGGTTGCAGATGTCGGATTAACAGCTGGTAATGCAATTGACTTTAATACCGGCGCAGGTGGTGCTAACGAAACATTTACAGTTACAGCGACAAGCACCGTTCAGGACTTTATTGACTTCATAAGTAATTATGACGGCGCAGGTGGTGGAACAGGTGGTTTTGCAGATGCCTATATTAATGAAAACGGCGAAATTGCTGTACAGGCAACTGATTTCACTATTCCGGATGACTTCACTTTAACTGATAATACAGGAACGCCGCTTGCGGTTCTTGGTTTTACGTCCGGTGCTACGATAACAGCTGCTGGTTTGCCAAATGCCGGTAACGGTACTTTTGCAGACGCTCCCCCCTTCAGCGGCGGCACATTTCCAGCACTGGATAACTTACCTGGTAGCGCTGCTTATAATTCACGCGGTTGGTGGCAGGTGAATATTGTTGCACCCGATGGAACAAACCTTTCACAAGGTCATATCAACTTCAACGGCGATGGTAATATTAACGCCTTACGTGATGTAGACGGCGAAATTGACATCTCTCTTAATAATATTGACTGGGGCAATGGCTCTGATCCGCAAGATATCGAGATTGAAATTGATCGTTTTTCACAATTCTCTGGTGAATATAATGTTATTTTCTCTGACCAAAATGGTGCCGAACTAGGACTTCGGACAGGTGTTGAGATTAATCGTGACGGTTTTGTTGTCGCACGTTTCTCAAATGGTGCCTCAACTGAATTATATAAAATTCCGATGGTCACTTTTGCAAATGCCAACGGATTACAGGAAATTTCAGGAACTGCCTATAGCGAGAATGAAGAATCAGGCGAAGAAAACTTGAGAGAAGCAGGACGCGGCGGAGCCGGTTTATTAGAAACCGCAACACTTGAAAATTCCAACGTCGATCTGGCAGATGAATTTGCTCGTCTGATTATCTCCCAGCGTGCGTATTCTGCAGGAACCAAGGTCATTAATACTGTCGACCAGATGACGGAAGAGCTTCTAAGACTAAGATAAATATCCCCCAACCTCTAAAGCCCTCTATTATAATTTATAGAGGGCTTTTTCTTTTGAAAGCATCACTCTATTTTTTATCAAACTTTCTGATAAAAAGAGTGATTTAAAGGTTGCAGTCCGCCATTCGCTATGCTAAATCGATCACAACTTTAAAAAATATGAGACAGGATTATAAGTGACGACATCCACAGCCGCCCATTCTGCCCCAATTCCTATTTTTGCACAGCGTTATGCCAGTGCTTATATCGATTCCGTTGCGAAAAAAGATTATGATTCAGCACGTGAAGAAATTGAAATGCTGCTTTCTTTTATAAGAGATAGTGAAGAGTTAAAAGAAGTCATCGAAAATCCGCTATTTACAAAACCATCAAAAATAAACGTCTTTGAAGATATCGCTAAAAAGACAAAAATGTCTGGCGCCTTACTTACTTTTATTAAGACTGTCATGGGGAATAATCGTTTTTCTAACCTACCATCTATATTGAGAGGTGTTCTGATTCAACTGGATGATATTCAGGGCATTATTGAAGCTACAGTTGAAACGGCTTACCCGCTGAATAAAACACAATCTGCCACCCTTGAAAAAGAGATTGGTCAAATGACAGGCGGTAAAGCGCGCATATCGATTGATGTGAAGCCTGAGCTTATTGGCGGACTCGTTATCACAATCGGCTCGAAACGTATTGATGGCTCGATTAAGCGTCGATTAGAATTGTTGGAACAAGATTTACGCGATAGTGCGAACGAAAATTTAAAACAAGCAAAAACAGCTTAAGAACAAACACAAGAAGGAAAGACAATGGACAAGATTAACGTCTCAGAAATTTCAGATATTATTAAGAAACAGATTAAAGATTTCGATAAGAAGATGGACATCTCCGAAATCGGTCAGGTTCTTTACGTTGGTGATGGTATTGCCCAGATTTATGGCCTTGACGATGTTCGTGCCGGTGAAATGGTCGAATTTCCAAATGGTACAAAGGGAATGGCATTGAACCTTGAAGATGATAATGTCGGTTGTGTTATTTTCGGTTCTGACCGTGATATCAGCGAAGGCGATATTGTTAAAAGAACAGGTAAAATTGTTGAAGTTCCTGTCGGTCGCGGATTGCTTGGCCGCGTTGTAGATCCATTAGGCAATCCTCTTGATGGTAAAGGCCCGATTGAATTCACAGAAACGCGCCGTATTGAAACAAAAGCGCCCGGTATTATACCGCGCCAATCCGTATCCGAGCCGATGCAAACAGGGATTAAATCCATTGACGCACTTGTGCCGATTGGTCGTGGTCAGCGTGAACTTATTATGGGTGACCGTCAGACAGGTAAAACAGCTGTTGTTATTGATACGATTATTAACCAAAAAGAAATAAATAAATCAAAAGATGAAAAAGATCATCTTTATTGCGTATATGTCGCGATTGGTCAAAAGCGTTCGACCGTTGCTCAGCTGGTAAAAGAATTGGAAGAAAACGGCGCGATGGAATATTCCATTATCGTTGCAGCAACGGCGTCTGACTCTGCACCAATGCAATTCTTGGCACCTTACGCAGGGTGTACAATGGGCGAATATTTCCGTGATAACGGGCTTCACGCTCTTGCAATTTATGACGATTTATCAAAACAGGCCGTTGCATATCGCCAGATGTCATTGCTACTTCGTCGTCCTCCAGGTCGTGAAGCTTATCCGGGCGACGTTTTCTACATTCACTCACGTCTTTTGGAACGTGCGGCGAAGATGTCTGACGAGCATGGTGGTGGATCTTTAACAGCCCTGCCAATCGTTGAAACACAAGCTGGTGATTTATCCGCTTATATCCCAACAAACGTTATTTCGATTACAGATGGTCAGATTTTCTTGGAAACAGATTTATTCTTTAAAGGAATACGTCCTGCGATTAACGTTGGTGCTTCTGTATCCCGTGTTGGCTCTGCCGCACAGACCAAAGCAATGAAACAGGTTTCCGGCTCTATCAAATTGGAACTGGCGCAATACCGTGAAATGGAAGCATTCTCGCAGTTTGCATCCGATCTTGATGCTTCAACACAAAGATTGCTTGCACGTGGTGCACGCCTGACACAGCTTTTGAAACAACCGCAATATCAACCATTATCCGTCGATGAACAGGTGATGGTGATTTATGCCGGAACCAATGGTTACCTTGACACTATTCCAGTTGAGTCTGTCAGCGCTTATGAATCAGCCCTTCGTGATGACATGAAAGCGAATGCTCAAGACATTTTGAAAACTATTTCAAAAGAGAAAAAGCTGAGCGATGATCTCAAAGAAAAAATGAATAGCTATCTGGAGAAATTTACATCCGGTTTTGCCTCAAGTGTTGAACAAAAGGCTGCATAAAAATGCCAAGTTTAAGAGACTTTAGAGACCGCATTACTTCCGTTAAGTCGACGAAAAAAATTACGTCGGCGATGAAGATGGTGGCCGCGGCGAAATTGAAAAAGGCACAAAACGCCGCAGAACGTGCACAGCCATATTCTATTTCAATGGCGGCGATGATGGCGCGTGTTGCGGCGGGTGTGACACTCTCCCCCGCCTCTCCAAAATTATTAATCGGTTCCGGTCTTGATCAAACACATTTGATGATCGTAATGACATCTGATCGTGGACTTTGTGGAGGTTTTAACGGAAATCTAGTCCGCTTTGCGAAAAACGAAATTACGCGTCTTCAAGGACTGGGTAAAGATGTAAAGCTAATTACGATTGGCCGCAAAGCCCGCGACATCTTAAAACGTGATTATGCGGAGCTAATTATTAAAAGCTTTTCAGGTATTGGTGGCAAGGAGCAAATTAATTTCTCTGATGTAAATGAAATTTCTTCATTTGCGCTAGGACTTTTTGAAGAGGGTGAATTTGATATTTGCCACTTGGTTTATAATGAATTTAAATCAGTTCTTTCACAGCCACCTCAAATTCAACAGCTTATTCCGTTTAGCCTGCCTGATGTTGGCGATGACGAAAATACTGGATCGAAGCCCAAGTCACCCTATGAATTCGAACCGGAAGAAGAAGCAATTCTAGCCGAGTTATTACCAAAAAATATCTCTATGCAAATCTTTCGCGCTTTATTGGATAGCGCTGCAGGAGAACAAGCGGCACGTATGACCGCTATGGATAATGCGACACGTAATGCAGGGGAGATGATTGATGATTTATCTCTGCAATATAACCGTGCACGTCAGGCATATATTACAAAAGAACTAATCGAAATTATTTCAGGCGCGGAGGCCGTATAGAATGGAACGAGTTAGCATTTTTGATATAAATGAAGATACAGCGTCTGATGTTTTCTTTAGCGCAACGCAAGGCTTAAAAGCACAGCTTGATGCTGGTGCACCCCGCGCAGATATAATTGCAACGGCAGATACTGTTATTCGTGCAAATGATATGTTGAAAGCTCAAACTGCTCAAGACGCAGCATTAGATGATGAAAGAGTAGCTGCCCTAATTGGTGTCAGAGGGCCCTTCGAAGAACAGATAGGTCTTGATTGGCATCGTGACATGGAACTCAATATTTTAATGACATAAGAAATTACAGAAAACGAAGGAAAAGAAAAATGGCAACGAAAAAAAATGCAACAAAGGCACAAGCTCAAGGCAAGATAACGCAAATCTTGGGTGCGGTTGTGGATGTTCAGTTTGAAGATGGAAACATTCCTGCAATTTTGGATGCTTTATCAACCGTTAATGAAGCAAATGATAATAAAGAACTGATATTCGAAGTTGCACAGCACCTTGGTGAAAACACAGTTCGTTGTATTGCGATGGATACAACAGATGGCCTGGTTCGCGGTCAACCAGTCTCCGCGACAGGTGGTGCGATTTCTGTTCCTGTAGGTAATGATACATTAGGTCGTATCTTTGATGTGACCGGTAACCCTATTGATGAACGCGGTCCTGTTAAAACAAAAGAACGTTGGGGTATTCACCGTGAAGCCCCGTCTTTTGAAGATCAAGCAACATCAGCGGAGCAGTTAATTACAGGTATTAAAGTTGTCGATCTGCTTTGCCCGTATGCAAAGGGTGGTAAAATTGGTCTATTTGGTGGTGCTGGTGTTGGTAAAACCGTTACGATTCAAGAGCTTATTAATAATATTGCGAAAGAACATGGTGGTGTCTCTGTCTTTGCAGGTGTCGGTGAAAGAACGCGTGAGGGTAATGACCTTTATCATGAAATGATTGATGCCGGTGTTATTAAGCTGGACGGCGAATCTAAAGTGGCACTGGTTTTTGGTCAGATGAATGAACCACCCGGTGCGCGTGCACGTGTGGCACTCTCAGGTTTGACAATGGCGGAATATTTCCGTGATGAACAAGGCCAGGATGTTTTGATGTTTATTGATAACATCTTCCGCTTTACACAAGCCGGTGCCGAAGTGTCTGCGCTACTTGGTCGTATTCCTTCTGCTGTTGGTTATCAACCTACTCTATCAACTGATATGGGTCAGATGCAGGAGCGTATTACATCAACAAATAAGGGCTCTATCACATCTGTTCAGGCGGTTTACGTGCCTGCCGATGACTTGACCGACCCTGCTCCTGCGACAACTTTCTCTCACTTGGACGCGACAACAGTTCTATCACGTTCGATTGCGGAACAAGGTATTTACCCCGCGATTGACCCGCTTGATTCAACGTCGCGTATTCTTGATCCACGCGCTGTTGGTGATGAGCATTATAAAGTTGCGGGTGACGTGCAAAAGACCCTTCAACAATATAAAGCGCTACAGGATATCATTGCGATCTTGGGTATGGATGAGCTTTCCGAAGATGATAAACTGGTCGTGGCGCGTGCACGTAAGATACAGCGTTTCTTGTCACAACCATTCCACGTTGCGGAAGTCTTTACAGGAACACCCGGTACATTTGTTTCCCTTGAAGATACAATCAAAGGCTTTAAAGGCATTGTTGCCGGTGAATATGATCACCTTCCTGAATCAGCTTTCTATATGGTTGGAACGATTGAAGAAGCTCAGGAAAAGGCCAAAAAAATGGCCGCCGAGGCAGCGTAAGGACGTTTCATGGCAAACAGAGACATAGAAAAAGCCTATCCAACCGCCCAGTTTGTGGAAAAGCTGCGCCGTCTTGCAGATTGTCTTGAAAGTGGTGAAAACTTTGAAATTCAGATTGCAGGTGAGCGCGTTTATGTTCCAGACAGTGCCATTTTTAATATCGAGCACGAGCGCGATGAATACCATGAAGAATTAGAATTCCAACTGAAATGGAAAACAGAATGAACGAAACAAAAACATTCCAATTTGAATTAGTTTCCCCTTCGGAGAAGTTAATATCAGAACCCGCCCGCTATGTGTCTGTTCCGGGCAGTGAGGGTGATTTTGGTGTATTACCGGGACATGCATCCCTTATATCCGCATTAAAACCGGGGGTCGTAACGTTTAAAAATGCAGACCAAGGCCATGAAGACATTTTTATTGCAGGCGGGTTCGCAGATGTTACAGCCGATAACCTAACTATCTTGGCTGAAGAAGCACAATCGGTTGCATCTCTAGATAAAGATACACTTGAGACAGAGCTTAGAAATTTACAAGATGATTTAAAACTTGTCGAAGGTGCAATTGATAAGAAACGTTTGGAACGTAAGATTGAACTTACAATTAAAAAACTAAGTTTTGCCTCATAGTTATATGAGTTCCTCCAAAAACTAAGACTTGCAATTTTAATAGGTCTCCCCTATAAACCATTTACTTGTGGAAGGTTAGGTATATAAAGACCTGTATCGCCGTACCACACAACTTCTTAAAAAAGGAGCTATTACATGGCAAAGAAGAAAAAAATTGCTGGTTTTATCAATCTGATTATTAAAGCCGGTGCAGCAAACCCCTCCCCGCCTGTCGGACCAGCACTTGGTCAGCATGGTGTAAATATCATGGAATTCTGTAAAGCATTTAATGCCAAAACAGAAGATAAGCGTGGAATGCCAATTCCGGTTGTTATTACGGTTTATGAAGATCGTTCATTTTCGTTTATTACGAAGACACCTCCGGCAAGTTATTTGATTACGCAGGAAGCCAAACTTGAAAAAGGGGCGAGTGCGCCAAACCGCGATCCGGCTGTTGGTAAAATCCGCAAGAGCCAGATCAAAAAAATTGCTGAAATTAAAATGAAAGACTTAAACGCAAATGATATGGACGCCGCAATGAAGATTATTGCCGGCACAGCAAATTCAATGGGCGTTGAAGTGGTGGAGGGTTAAGACATGACATCAAAACACATGAAAAAAGCATATGAAGCTGTTGACCGCATGAAATTTTACGACGTGACTGAAGCCGTAAAACTTCTACAAACGCATGCAAAAAACCGTAAATTTGATGAAAGTATTGAACTGTCGTTAAATCTTGGTATTGATCCACGTCATAGCGATCAAATTGTTCGCGGTGTGACATCTCTTCCACATGGAACAGGTAAAACGATACGTGTTGCTGTTTTTGCTAAAGATGAAAAAGCAGAAGAGGCTAAAGCAGCTGGTGCAGATATTGTCGGTGCAGAAGATCTGGTCGACAAAATTAATAACGGTGAAATCAACTTTGATCGTGCCATTGCCTCACCTGATATGATGGCACTTGTCGGACGCGTTGCAAAAGTTCTTGGTCCAAAAGGTTTGATGCCAAACCCCAAAGTTGGAACTGTTACACCAAATATTAAAGAAGCCGTTGAGTCTGCAAAGGCAGGATCTTTAGAGTTTCGTGCAGAAAAAGCAGGAATTGTTCACGCAGGTGTTGGAAAGGTTTCTTTCAAAGAAGATCAGCTTGTTGAGAATATCAAGGCATTTGTGAATGCTATTCAAAAATCTCGCCCTACCGGTGCAAAAGGAACTTTTATGAAAAAAGTTTCAGTTACATCGACGATGGGTCCAGGATTGAAGATAGACTTGTCATCTCTCTCTGATGCTGCTTAAAGTTTAAAATATATTGCCTATAATACTATTTGAAAGCCCCCATTGGGGGCTTTTTTAGTTCTATAAATATTCGAATTTAAATATTAACGCGTAATACAAGGCTCAATAGCTGCATTTATCAAAGTTAGAAAAAATCATTCTTTCGCTTTACTTTTTATTAAACTAGCTTCATAATCATTTTATATAAAATTTACCTTTGTAATATAGTTACAAAATAGAATGGAAAATGCTATGAAAACATCACATATGACAACATTTGCAGCGGCTGTCTCTTTGCTAGCCGTATCAACAGGTGCAGTATTAGCTGATAACGCACCTCAGGCTCCTCTTTGGGAAGGTGTTTCTAGTTTTGCACCATTCAGCGACGAAAATGTTACCTATAATCCACAAAGTATCGGTACTGAAGATGAGATAAAGCATACTATTTCGAACATGTTTGGATTGCCTGTCGAATCAGCGCGTTATCCTTTATTTGAAGATGGTGCCTCAATTGTTGTTTATACCGATCCTGATGATGTTCAAATTGATTATACGGACGAAAATGGCACTGTTACACCTTCGCAAGATGATCTATTACCATATGCATTATCTGTTGTTGCTTTCTATGACGGCCAAGGTAACGGTTATGTTATTGGTACAGGATTGATTCCAGAAGAATGCACATGTTCGTTAACACCTGGAACGATAGAAGATTACTCATATTACGTACCTGGCTTTATGATGAATAAAGAAGGGCAACCTCATTTTACAGCACCTGCTACTATATTTTCTGAAGAAAAAATGAATGCGGCAAACTTACATACAACACATTCCTTAGAAATTGGAGACGTTACAATATCTCAAGTTAGTGACCCTGACGGCGTTAGAAGCACAACAGGAAGCTTTCTCATGGTTGCAGACTCAACAAATGTTTTTATAATGGGAGCAACGGAAGCAGGTAATGATGAATTATTTGTAGCGTCTGCCGAGAATATTAACTCTCCTGATATTGCCAGAAATTAATTTATTTGCTGCTAAATTGCCCCTGACGATGTCGTAACATTTCGGCTCTTTCAGGTGTCAATTTTTGAATGCAGTGCGGGCATGAAACACCCGCTTCATACTCTTTTGTTTTTAAATCTTCAGGATTTAACGGCATACGGCAGCCAAAACATAATTTATATTCTCCCTCATCTAGACCATGTCCGACAGCAACACGTTTATCAAAAACAAAACATTCGCCCTTCCACTTTGATTGATCTGCAGGAATTGTTTCTAAATACTTTAAAATCCCTCCTTTGAGATGATAAACTTCTTCAAAGCCTTTTGCGATCATATACGAGGATGCTTTTTCACATCTAATACCGCCCGTGCAATACATTGCTACCTTCTTATTTTTCTTAGGATCCAGTTCATTTTCAACATAATCGGCAAATTGTGTAAATTTTTCAGTTTGCGGATCAATTGCACCCTCAAAAATACCCACTCCCGTTTCGTAAGTATTACGCGTATCAAGAACAATCATATCAGGATCATCAAGTATCTCATTCCATTTATCTGCTTCAACATATGCACCAACTTGCTTTGTTGGATTCGCGTCAGGTTGACGCATACTAATAATTTCCTTTTTCAGCCTTACTTTCAAACGCAAAAACGGCTTTTCAGATGACCAAGAATATTTCACCTCGCCTTCAAGAAGCCCTAATTTTTTATCAAGAAAATTTATAACATTCTTAAGCTGACCTTCCGGTGCAGCTATCGTTCCATTGATACCTTCTGGTGCAATTAAGATTGTTCCACTGGCATCATATTGAAGAGCGAATTCTTTAATTTCAGATTGTAATTTTGGCAAATTTTCCAAAGCGACAAATCTATAAAAAGCACAAATATCATGTTTCATAACGCTATAATAACCACAAAACCTCCTCTATTTTCAAGAAAGAGTTTTGATCAATTTTTTAATATCATCATTGAGCGAATTATCACCCCTCCATATGGCGCCAATCTCGCGATAAGGCCGCGGTTTCTTAAGAGGTATCACTTGAATATCAGGATCTAGAATTTTATTATGTAGGATAATATCGGGCAATAATGTGTTGCCATAACCCTGTTTTACAAGCTCTAACAATGTATCAATGTTTGATAGTTGAAACACATTTTCAGATCCTAGTTTTTTTTGTGATAATTTACAGGCAGATAAAACGTGGTCACGCAGACAATGACCGTCTGTCAGAATAAGTAAATCAGCATAATCTATGCGACTAGATAAATTTTCGATTGGTTTTTTAACTAGGTGTTGTTTGTTAGTAACATATGAAAAGTAATCTTTGAAAAAAACATGGCGTTCTAAATTATTTGTTTCGTAGGGAAAAGCAATAATAGCAATATCTAGAATATTTTCATTAATCTGATGAATAAGCTGATGCGTTAAACTTTCATATAATTCTATTTCCAATGCCGGATAGTGTTTCTTGATATTTATTAGCGTACTAGGCAAAAAATAAGGCGCTATAGTTGGAATAATTCCAATACGCATTTTCCCCGACATTGGTTGTGCTGCAACTTTTGATAAATGCATAATATAAGAAGCATCGTCCAAAATTTTTTGGCTTTGCTTTAAAATATCGCGACCAAATGGTGTAAGAGTCACAGAACGACTATTTCTTATCGCAAGAGGATATTGCAGTAGATTTTCAAGCTCTTTAATACCGCTACTTAAAGTAGATTGCGTTACATTACAGAAATCTGCCGCTTTACTAAAGGAATTATGCTTAGCCAAGGCAGATAAGTATTTAAGATGCTGTATGGAAGGTAACGCTTTATTCATAATAAAATTCGATTAGTTTTATATAAATTAATCGAAAAAAACGATTAATGAAAGAGAAGATTTCAATTGGTATTTTATGATCAAAATTGCGTATGACTTAATTAACTAAAATATTATTTAAGGAGAAAGCTATGCTTACCATTGGTGATCAATTACCCGAGTTTAACGTTATGGGCGTAAAGCCAAAATTCATGAATCATGAAGAAAACGGACAAAGTGCATTCGAAGAAATTACACAAGAGAGTTTTTCAGGTGAGTGGAAAGTTATTTATTTTTATCCTAAAGACTTTACGTTTGTCTGCCCGACAGAAATTGTTGAATTTGCACATCTAAATGGTGAATTTGCTGATCGTGATTGTGTTGTCATGGGTGGAAGCACTGACAACGAATTTTGTAAACTTGCATGGCGTCGTGAGCATCCTGATCTGGCACAGCTAAATCAATGGTCATTTGCTGATACGAACGGCTCTTTGATTGATGCGCTTGGTATTCGTGATTATGATGCGGGTGTTGCATTTCGCGCGACATTTATTATCGATCCACATAATGTTATTCAGCATGTTTCAGTCAATAACCTGAATGTTGGTCGTAATCCAAAAGAAACATTGCGTATTTTAGATGCATTGCAAAGTGACGAGCTTTGTCCTTGTAACCGTCCTGTTGGTGGCGACACAATTAAATCTGGCCCTGCTGCAAATGACGTAAAAGAAGCAGCTTAGAATAAATATTTATAGCCGGAGGCTCCTCCGGCTATTTTTCAAAATCAACAAGGATTTAAACATGACTATTGAGACTCTAAAAAATGCCCTTCCTAATTATGCTAAAGATATAAAACTTAATTTATCTTCTTTGGCAAATGACGAAAGTTTAAATGAACAACAAAAGTGGGGAACATTTTATGCCTCTGCTTTAGCTACCCGCAGTCCTTTAATTGTTAAAGCTATTGCCGAAGATTCACACAAAAATCTCTCAGATGATGCAATTGAGGCTGCAAAAGCAGCGCATGCTATCATGGCAATGAATAACGTATATTATCGCTTTTTAGGGCTTGTCAGTAATGAGACATACCAGACAATGCCTGCGGGACTTCGCATGAATATTATCTCTAACCCGGGTGTTGATAAGGCCGATTTTGAGTTATGGTCATTAGCTGTTTCTGCGATTAATGCCTGTAAAGGATGTATTAATGCGCACGAAAGTGAATTATTAAAACATGATGTATCAACAAAACAAATTCAAACTGCTGTTCGAATTGCTTCTGTTGTTCAAGCTGTTGCCTCTATACTAGATAGCGAACATTAAAGAAATCAATCTTCTAAAAGTGTTTTTAACATAAAGGACCACCACAACAAGAACATTGGCGACCTGAATTAATACCGCCACCTAATATAATATCACCTGGACAGCAACAGCCAGAATATTGAGCATAACTTGAGCCAGGAGGTGATGTACAATTCCGATAATATGCTGCTCTAGTTGTACTATTAGGATGATTATCACATTTGTCTGCACATTGTTCAAAATCTGCTATATCAGGAGTTTCAATAGGTAGTGGTGGTGCACCTAGATCCGGGTCTGTTCCCACATCAGTTGAAGTACACATGGGAGATCCACTCCCAGAACATGACGCAGTTGCTGGCGGTGTTGAAGGAGGTGTCACTGGAGGACAATCGCTCCCCATTCCGGCTAATCCACCATGGGTTTGTGCGTAATCTGATAATGATGTAGCACCATCATCAGGATTGTAGGCAGCTCCGGAATTAGCCCAATTACATGCACCACCCGCACCGCCTAAGTGGGCCGCCGCTAATAGGCCTGTTTCTGTCACAACAACGCCGCCAACCGTCTGTCCTACTCTGTCCAATGCTCCACAAGACTGAAGTTGTTGATAATTTAATCTATTAAATTCCTGAAAATAGGCGTCTTGCAAAGCCGGGCAATGCGAAAAATCTCCTGCGCTAACACAAGGAAGACTTGTTCTGCTACATACATCGGCACGTGTTGCATCCATAAACTGATACGCTCCATTTGCACCAATAGAGTTGACGCAGTCTACGTATCTACCTCCACTTTCTGTCGTTTTGATCGAATTTACGTAGTCTTCAGAAACACAACTACTTGGGCTATAACTAGAAGTAAATGCAGAACAGTTAAAACTTCCCGGCGGATTAGAAGGTCCACATTGTGCATAGACTTGACCTGAATAAAAAAAAGTCATTACAGCTATCGACATAAAAAGGAAAAAGTATTTCGTTTTTAAAACATACTTTGTAGTTGGATCTGTTTTCATTTATTATTCTCAGACTGATTAGTGTTTGAAACTGTATATTTGCCACCATTCCAAATCAGTTTAGTTAATTTGCTTCCACCATCATCGCTTACTTTTTTGGTCGCTGATCTTATGTGCAAATTGTAATAACCATTGTTTTTCAAATTACTAACATATAAGTCATGAGAAAACTTGTGAAGAATCATACGCCACTGATTGTCTCCTGTATTTTCAAAAATTGATATTTCACACCCTAATTTTGCACAGGTTCCTCCACTTTCAATTTTTCTATATAAAGCGATAAAGTTTCTTTGCTTAGAATTAGGCTTAAGCTTTAAATATTTAGCATAGGCAGGTGCCGATCTATCTATTGAAACGTCAAATTGTTGCCAGTAATTTTCATACAAATCTAAACCTTTAGAAACAGCGCCTTTATCGTTTGACGATCCTTCAAACTTAACTCTTTGTAGATTTTCTCTCACATTTTGGGCCGTAGCTTGTGCTACAAAAAAAGTTGATATAGCTAAGACTCCAATATAAAGAATCAAAAACCCTGCTTTAGATAAATTTTTTCTATACAAAGTGTATCTCATTTCATTTGTGTTTATTACATCTAAATCTTAGATGATTTTGAAAATCAATGCAAAAGTTCTTACGCTTATGCTTGCTGTTTAGTCGTTTTTTATATAGTTGTTTGTAAATCATGAAAAATATTGCTCCCCCTGATTGGCCCCACTATGCGCCGGATAATACGGTTCTTTATGCTATTGGTGATATTCATGGTTATTATGATGCATATAAAACTCTTTATGATCAGCTGAAAATAAAAATAAAGGAAGCCCCGGAAAAACTACATATTATCATTTTTCTGGGCGATTATATTGATCGCGGCCCTGATAGTGCAAGAATCATAGAGTCATTAAGAACCTTACAGCACGATTTAATCCAGCATGTATTTTTGATGGGTAATCATGAATATGGCTTTTTAGGTTATATGGATGATCCCGAAGGGCATGAAAACTGGCTTGATTACGGCGGGATAGAAACGGCGCAAAGTTATGGCTGCCTAATAAATAAAAAACCCGCACTTGCCTCAGAAGCAACTATTTTTCAGCGAAAGCTAAAAGAACGAGTCCCAACAGAACACGTTAGCTTTTTGCACTCCCTACAATATATTAGTATTAAGGGAGATTATGCATTCGTACATGCTGGCATTCAACCTAATGTTTCTCTGGGTCAACAAAAGAAACAGGATATGCGTTTTATCAGAGAGCCGTTTTTATCTTGGTCGGAACCACATGAAAAATGTATTGTTCACGGGCATACGATTGTGAAAAAACCGGAGATACATTCAAACCGTATAAATATCGACACAGGTCTTTTTCGAAACGGAACATTGACTTGTGCCATATTGGAAAAGAATATGATAAGATTGTTGCAAGTTCATAATCATGACAAAGACTAAATCCCTAAAGAAAATTAGAAAAATATGTGTTCGGCTTGCGCAACCCGACATTATGTTTTTCACCCTGCCTTGGTTAATTTTCTTGCTTATTATTGGAACTATTGCCCAAAAAGATCTGGGTTTATATCAATCGGAACAATTATTTTTCTCTTCTTGGATATTATGGCTCGGCATTATTCCGTTGCCCGGTGGTTTAACCACCTTAAGCATTATTCTTGTCAATTTATTTGCAAAATTTATCTTTAAAAGCAAATGGTCTTGGCGCGGCGGTGGCACAGTTCTAACCCATTTTGGTATTTTATTGCTTTTCATTGGTGCGTTGTTTAGCAACCTTACTACAAAAGAAGGGTTCATGTTGATCCCAGAAGGGCAAAGCAGCAACCGTATTTTAGATTATTACGAGAAAAATTTTTATATCTTCGCAGATGATAATCAGATAGCAGCCTTCTCTTTTCAAGACCTAGAAAAACAAAACGTGCTCACCATTCCTGAAACATCTCTGACGCTTAAAATACTTGATACATGTGAAAACTGTCAGTTTTTGGAGGCTCGTCAAAGTTCAACTGACCGCATTGGCTTGGCTGAAAAGATAGAGCTGAAAAATGAATCACTGAATAAAGAGCAAGAGGCAAATCTATCCGGTGTTACCTTTCGTTTAAATGGATCTGAAACGCAAGACGGTATTTATGTTTCGACTGAGGCTGCGCCACATTCTATTCTAATTTTGGATAGAAATAAAATATACCGTTTACAGTTTCAGAAAGAAGAAACCAAGCTACCTTTTACTTTTACGCTTCATAATTTTGAACAAATATTGCATCCGGGAACTGAAACCCCCAGCCATTTTCATTCTGATCTTGAAATCTCAGACGGAGCAAATACATGGAATGCGCGCATTAGTATGAATGAGCCTTTACGCTATAAAGGGTACACGTTTTTTCAATCCTCCTATGCTGATACACCCGCGGGGCAGGCAACAATTCTTGCGGTTGTTCAGAATGATGGCTGGCTTTTTCCCTATGTTTCCAGCGTCATTATTGCAATTGGGTTACTGCTACATCTTATTATACGTTTGAGAGGATCGTATGAATAAGTGCGTCACCTTTCTTTTCTTTATATTCCTAACGCACTTTAATCTGGCAAGCGCGCAGCAACTTGATATGGCTTACTTCTCGAAGTTGCCCATTCAACATGACGGCCGTATCAAACCAATGGAAAGCTTTGCGCGTCATTTAAACACGCGTCTAAGTCACCCCCCTGTTTTAAAAAATATTGATGCCAATACGTTTCTTGCAAGTGCCTTTTTTAATCCTGCAGATACGACTGTTATCAACTTATTTGAGATTAGAAACAGAACCGTTAAAAGTATTTTGAATCTTGACGAAGACATCGTCTATTTTTCATTGTCCGATGTTATTCCTGCGCTTCAACTTAAAAGAGAGCTACTTCAAACATTATTTGAAAAGAATGCTCAGACTTGGAGCAAGGAAGAACAAGATTTAGTCTCTCTTTATAATAATGCCGCTCTTTTGAAAAGTGTTATCACTTCTTTGCATATCCTCTTACCTCTCAAAATTGATTTGCCTGAGGATGTACGAAACCAGTTGAATATACCTTTAGAAGATACTGAAAACTATCTTGTTTTTCAAAAGCATGAGGAACGCTTTAGAGATTATATCCAAACAGTTTCAAAAGACGATACGAGCGAAGCCTTAAAGGCATTTTTATTCCAATTAACCGTTATTGAACAAAATACGGACCCGCAAAATCTCGTCCGTATTATGCCCCCGGAATGGCCAATGAACACAACTGAGGAGTGGTATTCACCTTGGATTGCTATTCAAACCGGATTGAGTGGACCTGAAAGCGCGCAATATTTAAACCTATGGCAAAATATGGCGCTGGCTTATCGTACAAAGAATGCTGAAAAATGGCTTTCCAGCACCAAACAAGCATTTGAAAACGTGTCAGAGTTACCCAGTGAATCATTTTCTCCCGATAAGCTAGGATTAGAAGTTAGTTACCTCAATCTGTCACCCTATTTTTACGGCATGCTGTTTTACGCGCTTTCATGCGTTTTCGGCCTTATGATTATGGCGCGGCCGTCTTTACCGCTTTTATTACCGGCATCCTTAACCCTTTTGACTGGTGTGTTATTTCACGCACTTGCACTAACCATGCGCATTATTATTTTGGAGCGCCCGCCGGTTAGTACGCTTTATGAATCAGTTATTTTTGTGAGCCTGATATGTTGTGCGCTTGCTTTTCTTCTCACAGTACTTATTAAAGAAAAAGCTTTATTTATATTTCTCGGTAGCTTATGTGGTATCATTTTCTATTTTGTAGGGTTGGTCTTTGCACGTGAAGGTGACACTTTACAAGTGCTTACAGCCGTACTTGATACCAGCTTTTGGCTTGCAACCCATGTTATTATAATTACGGCAGGGTACGGGTTTTGCGTCTTAACGGCCTTACTGGCTCATTACTACCTATTCGCAAAGGCCTTATCATTTAAAATCAGTCCGTATATATATACAATCACCTTTCGGCTTACGCTCGTTTCACTTTTATTTACATCCATCGGCACAATCTTGGGGGGGATTTGGGCGGATCAGTCGTGGGGGCGTTTTTGGGGGTGGGATCCAAAGGAAAACGGCGCACTTCTTATTGTGCTTTGGCTCGTATGGTCTATTCATGGAAAAATCGCAGGACAATTAAAAGAATTTGGTTTTATGATTGCTACATCTTGTTTGGGTATTATTGTGGCATTAGCGTGGTTTGGTGTTAACTTACTGAATGTAGGCTTACATTCCTATGGCTTTGTATCTGGTATAGCTTACGGATTACTAGCCTTTTGCATTATTGAGGCCATTTTGATTGCCGTCCCTAGCATAGTGATAGCCAGAAAATTTCGACATGAAACTTAATCTATTTTTGTTATTTATCTGTGTTGGTATTGTTATCGTTATGACGATATATATTAGTCAGCCAACGACACCAAGAATTCGTAACGTGCCAGTCTCAACCGATCAGCAAATTGTCTCCTATCCAAAAGCTCCCGACTTCTCGTTTCAAACATTAAGTGAACAGGAACTATCTTTATCCGACTTTGAGGGAAAAACAATCATATTAAATTTTTGGGCGTCATGGTGTACGCCGTGCGTGAAGGAATTCCCCCTTCTTTTGGAGCTTGCTGAAAAAGAATATAAGAATATTGTCCTAATTGCTGTTACTGTTGATGCCGAGAAAGATAATATCTATCGATTTATCAGTGATCTGGGTGATGTTTCACAATCTCGAATAGAGCAGAAAAATGTTTTCATCGCATGGGATCCGTCAAAGAAAATCTCTCAAGACCTGTTTCAGACAATGCGCTATCCAGAAACCTACATCATTGCGCCTGACCAAACCTTACGCAAAAAAATCATTGGTGCGGATACTGATTTTTCTTCAGATGATTTTATCGAAGATATGAAACAATCCGTATATTGAGATTGATCAAAGTTTCTCCGCCCTCTATCTTACTATGGTAAACTAAAAAGATTCGGAAAATAAGTTATGCGGCTAAAATCGTTTTACGCAGCAAATATGAAAGAAGCCATGAAACTGGTTAGAGACACACTTGGGGAAGATGCGATTATTGTCAGCACAAAAGAACAGCCTGGCGGCGGTGTTGCTCTGACTGCCGCCATTGAGCAAAATGTCGATACGTATGATGATTTACCCGATACAATGGATTTTGAAGAAAATCTGGATGAAGATACATCGGGGGATTGGTTTCATGAGGATGGTAATGACGATGAAGGCATTATCGTTGAACATCTTACGGATATTCTATTGCGTCACAGCGTACCGGAAGATGTTATGGATCATATCATTTCCTGCGCCACGATTGTCGGTGCCGCCGATCCGAAAACGGCCTTGATTGCCGCGCTTGAACATATTTATGGATATCGCCCTTTTCCGACTAAGGCTTATAACAAACCAATGATGTTAATCGGGCCGCCCGGAACTGGTAAAACCTTGAATACTGCCAAACTTGCCGCGCGCGCTGTTATGAACGGTCAGAACGTTATTGTTATTACGACAGATACTGTGCGTGCTGGTGGAATAGAACAACTCGAATCATTTACGAAAATATTAAAGATTCCCCTTTTAAAAGCTGAAACCCCTTCTGATTTAAAAGTTGCTTTGCTGGAGGCAGAAGCTTCGAACGCCGATCACGTTTATGTCGATACAACAGGTATTAACCCGTTCGACCCCGATGACATGAAACTGACGGCAAAAATGTTGGGTGCAGGAAATATTGAACCCATATTGGTATTACCAGCAGGCGGCGATGCCGCCGAGTCCGGTGAAATTGCCCGCGTGTTTGCAACATTAGGCGCACGTTGGATGTTACCTAGCCGCCTGGATATTGCGCGCCGATTGGGGGGCATTCTTGAGGCGGCACATCAAGGTGGTATGTCTTTTGCAGATGCATCCCACAGCGCGCAAGTTGCAGATGGGTTAATGCCATTAACACCGGAAAGACTCGCTAACTTGCTGATGCAAGGTGTAAAAAGGTAAAGAAAAGGTTAATACCCCCTCGACAGATTCGAAAAAACCAGAGAAAATGGAAACTATCATGACTGATTCGGTCGCTCAAACAGAAAAAAATAAAGTTGAAACCAAAACTGGCGCACCCGTTTTCCGCCGGTCAAAAAATATATTGGCCGTTGCCAGTGGTAAGGGCGGCGTTGGTAAAACATGGTTCTCCATTACATTGTCTCACGCATTGGCAAAAGCCGGTAAAAAAGTATTATTATTTGACGGTGACTTGGGGCTTGCGAATGTTGATGTGCAATTGGGCTTGATGCCGCGTCGTGATTTAAATGATGTTATTCGCGGTCGTTTAAGCATTGATAAGGTCGTTCAGACCTATGAAGATGGCGGCTTTGATATTATTGCAGGGCGTAGCGGACAAGCGTCTCTTTCCGCGCTTCCCAGTCAAAGACTTGCGATGCTGCGCGATCAGTTAATGGAAATTTCAGAGAAATATGACGTCGTGGTGGTTGATTTAGGTGCAGGCGTAGATCGCACCGTTCGGATGTTTTCAGCAACCGCCATTCATACGCTTCTTGTTACAACAGATGAGCCAACATCTTTAACAGATGCTTATGCATTTATCAAACTGGGTAATGCCGCTGGTGTTTCAAAAAATGTCAGCATCGTTGCAAATGCGGCGACGAGCCCTGCAGAAGGGGAGCGCACCTACAAAACACTTTTGAAAGCTTGTGAAAATTTCCTGAAATTATCCCCTCAACTGGCAGGAATTGTTCGTCAGGATCCTAAAGTCAAAGATGCTATTCGTCATCAAACACCTATTTTGACACGTTCACCAAATAGTGAAGCGTCAGAAGACGTTGAAAAAATTGCTCAAAAAGCGATAAAAATATTATCCGGCGTCCAAAAGGCTTTGGCTTCAGCTAAAAAATAAAAACTTCCTTTCATTTTTGTTTTAAGAATTATCGGTTAGAATAAGTTATGGCTGATAATACCTTTACCTCCATACCGTCAAAGCCGCTTCCGCCCTCGGATAAAGCGCCGCCTAACAATAACAGCACCCTTAAACCTGCACGGGTCAGTGTTTTAAAATCGCCCAGTGATTTTCTTAAAAATAACCCACCCTCTCAAGAACCGCAACGTATTGAAGGGCGAGTGACACAGCTTGACCCGCAAACCAATCGCGCTCTTATTCGAACGTCTCAAGGGGAGTTTGAGGTATTATATCCTAATGATCGCTCCCTTCCTGATAAAGCGTCTCGTGTTGAAATAAAAATAATCCCAGCGCGTTATGGGCATCAAGGTGCGACAATTACGCAAATACCGAACCCGCCGAGACAAACTGATCAGGTTCAAATACAGTCTACCCAGCCTGCTAAGATAGCACCTTATCAACCGCCATTAAGCACAAGTACTATATCAAAGACCCCTGCTATTTTACCTCAGGCGATGCCTAATCAACCCATAAAAATACTTCCGCTAACGCCCGCACAAATACCTTCCATTGATACGCGACTTTTAACGCCACAAACCGTGAATACCTTACCTGTATTGGAGAATAGTGCTGTACTTAAGAATATGCCGACAGCCAATCCCGTCATAAGCCAAATAAATAATAATTTAGGAGTAAATTCTTACAGTATGTTGGATTTCGCAGTTCCTATTCCACAAAATATTATAAGTATTGCAACACATTCAAATTCTGAAAATCCGATGAGAACCAGTCTCTTACAAAATAATCGTCAAAGCTTGGTTGCTAATCCGCAGATAACGGCACTATTCAAAACTACACCTGCGCCTTTACAACTTTTAGATTTGATTTCAACTCGCCACTATCAAAGTCAGTCAACGTTATTGCCAAACACACAAGTCGTGCTTTCTCAACCTTCAATCGTAAATTTTGACATGATTGAAACCGCCTCTGTTTTTATAAAGCCGCAATCATTGCTTACAATATCGACTCACACACAACAATCCCCTCCCTCTACTTCTATCCTAAATAACAATTTCACGCCGATATCTATTCCCGCCACTGTTGTTGGAACGCTTAACGGCGTGCAATCAGTTATTTCCGTTCCCTCTATCGGTATGAATAATAATAGTGCGCCATCATTTTTTACGTTACAGAATACAGTTTTGCCCATCGGCTCGACCGTTCAAATACCACTTTCACATATTATTCTTTCTAATACTGTGTCACTCTCTACAGAACAGATGTCCTCCTCTATCCGTCCTCTATCAACACAAACGCAATCTTTATTGCAGCCAGATGGCTGGTCTGCACTCAATGAATTAATTGACACAATTCAACAGATATCACCCCAACTTGCACAAAATATTTCACAAATTATCCCCGCCGCCAAAACGCCCGCACAAATTCCGCCCGGCTTGCTACTTTTTATCATGGCTCTTAAAGGAGGCGATATGACGTCTTGGATCAGCGAAAGACCTGCAGACCTTCTTAGAAATATCGGCAAATCCGACTTACTAAGTCGTTTAAATGCAGATTTTTCAAATATTTCAAAAGTAGCAACAGAACAATTACCGAATGACTGGCGCGGCCTGATTTTTCCGTTTCAAGGTGATACAGACCTACAGAATATCGCGCTTTTCTACAAACATGATGATCAGAATGACCGTTCAGAAAAAGATAGAAAGCAAACCCGTTTTATTTTCGACATGGACTTAAGTCGTATGGGTATTGTTCAAATTGATGGATTGTTCAAACCGTTTGAAAACAGTAAACGCTTGGATATTGTAATACGTACTGAAACGGCTTTGAGCGAGCCTATGCGGCAAATGATGCGGCAGAACTATAGTAAAATTTTAAAATATAGCGATATTAGCGGAGAAATTCTTTTCCAAGATCAAAAAGAAAGCTTTATTCACATTCTTCAACAAAAAGAAAATGTGGAATTAACGACATAATCCTTTACAAAACCCTCAAACTTTTGTTCACTCTAGGCTTATTCAAATAAGAGGATCTGGGACGAGCATGACAAAAAAAATCGGAATTCTGACAAGTGGTGGTGATTGTGCAGGGCTGAATGCTGTAATTAGAGCAGTTGTTCACAGCGCACATCAAAAGGGCTGGGAAACCATTGGTATCCTTGATGGTACAGCCGGGCTTTTAAAAGAAACACCCGAAGTTAGAAAGCTTCATCCCAATGACTTTGACGGTAATTTACTGCGTCAGGGTGGTACAATTTTGGGGACAACAAATAAAGGGAATCCTTTTGCCTTTCCTATGCCGGATGGTTCTTTAAAAGATCGCTCAGGCGAAATCATCAACGGCTTCAAACAACTGGAACTGGACGCAATTGTCGGGATTGGCGGCGATGGATCTTTTGCAATTCTTAGCAAATTAGCCGAACAAGGCAATATTAATATGGTCGGCGTTCCTAAAACAATTGATAACGATATTGGTGAGACCGAAGCTTCCGTTGGTTTTGATACGGCCGTTACCGTAGCAACAGAAGCGCTTGATCGTTTACAACCTACAGCCGCTTCGCACGATCGCGTTATGATTTTAGAAGTCATGGGCCGTGATGCAGGCCACATTGCCTTGAATTCAGGTATTGCCGGCGGCGCAGATATCATTTTAATTCCGGAAATTAAATATGATCTTGAAAAAGTTGCCGCAAAAATCAAACGTGTGAAAGAGTCCGGGCGGAACTTTGCGCTCATGGTTGTGTCTGAAGCCGTAAAAACAGAAACAGGCGAAAAGTTCGAGATGACCTATTACGGCGGTGAAAAGCGCTATGGCGGTATCGGTCAATATCTTGCAACCAAGATAGCGGATATGACAGATTCAGAAACACGCGTCACAGTGTTAGGTCACGTACAGCGTGGTTCTCCGCCAACATATAATGACCGCTTACTTGCCTCTGCCTTCGGAGCCAAAGCTGTTGAGCTGATTGAAAAAGGTAAGTTCAATCGTATGGTTGCATGGAAAAATAGACAAATTGTGGATGTTGCTATCGCAGATGCAATTGCTGCCTACCAAGAAGTTAATTTAGATGATACACTTGTTCATACAGCACGCGCTCTTGGCATTTGCTTAGGGGATCAATAAAAGATTTATAAAAAGAATCGGGATATATAAATGTATTACGTACAGCAGTCTTTAGGGAAAAACGAAGAACTTATACATGTGGGGCATTTCCATTGGATGTATAATGTTGGTGCTGTTATGCACATTATCTGGGGCATTCTACTTTGCGTCCTTGTGCTGTTCGGGTCATATATTGCGCAAACAACAATTTTTGGAATGGAAGATAATGGGTTTATGGCTTCTGTTAAATCTTCGCATGTTGGCATACGTATTCTGGCGTTTTTGATGATTGTCTACGGGTTGCTTGGATTTGCCAGAGCGATGGTGATCAAAATTACGACTGAAATTGCCGTGACAAATTCACGTCTGATTTATAAACGCGGACTTATTGCACGCTATGTTGGTGAAATCGCGGTAGACCGTATTGAAGGTGTTAATTTTCTTCAGGGTCTTCTAGGCAGAATGCTAAATTACGGTCGTGTTGTGGTACGTGGTATGGGTGTCGGTGAGGTTATCCTACCCCCTATTGCAGATCCAGTTCTGTTCCGCAAAGCAATTGATAAGGCAAAGAATAGCTAATGATAGAATTTATGACGATTTATGGTTATCCGTTTTTATGGATGCTGTTACATATCGGCATTCTTACTGGCGCGATCTTGCTATCCGTTGCTTATTTAACTTATTTTGAGCGTAAAGTACTTGGCGCTATGCAGCGTCGTCAGGGTCCTATGACTGTTGGACCTTTTGGGCTTTTACAGCCTATTGCGGATGGTATTAAGCTTTTTTCCAAAGAAACAATTATCCCCTCTCAATCATACCGCGCTGTCTTTTTAATTGCGCCAATGCTGCTTTTCATGCTCGCGCTTGTTGCGTGGGCTGTTATTCCTGTCGGGGCGCAGATGGTTTTGGCTGATATTAATGTTGGCATGCTTTACCTTTTCGCTATCTCGTCTATGGGTGTTTACGGTGTTATTATGGCTGGTTGGGCCTCTAATTCCCGTTATGCCTTTTTGGGTGGTATGCGTTCTGCCTCTCAAATGGTGTCTTATGAGGTGTCTATGGGGCTCATTATTGTGAGCGTTCTTCTTGTATGCGGCTCTCTTAATTTGTCTGAAATTGTCATGGCGGAGCGTCCTTGGTATATCCAGTTGATGCTTATACCAATGTTTGTCGTTTTTCTGGTGTCTATTCTGGCGGAGACAAACCGCGCACCATTTGATCTTCCCGAGGGGGAATCTGAATTATCTGGCGGGTTTATGGTTGAATATTCGGCCATGACTTTTGCGCTCTTTTTCCTTGGTGAATATGCCAACATGATTTTAATGTCAGCCATGGCTGTTATTTTATTTATGGGCGGCTGGCTTCCACCTTTACCTCTCGAAGCATTAGAACTCGTTCCAGGTGTTATCTGGTTTGCTTTAAAAACAGCCTTGGTACTGTTCTTCTTTATATGGTCGCGTGCAACATTTCCACGTTATCGTTATGACCAGTTGATGCGTCTGGGCTGGAAGGTTTTTTTACCCTTTACACTTCTTTGGGTCGTTCTAATTTCAGGTATGCTTTTGGCTTTTGGCGACCTACCTTAATGGATAAGATATGAAACATTTATTTAACGCATTTTTGATGACCGAGATTTTTAAGGGTATGTGGCTGACCTTAAAATATTTCTTTGTAATGCCGAAGGTTACAATTAATTACCCCTATGAAAAAGGCCCCATTTCGCCGCGTTTTCGCGGGGAGCACGCCCTAAGACGCTATCCAAATGGTGAAGAGCGTTGTATTGCTTGCAAATTATGTGAAGCTATCTGTCCTGCTCTGGCGATTACTATTGAGGCAGAACCACGTGATGACGGATCACGCCGTACAACACGCTATGATATTGACATGACAAAATGCATTTATTGCGGTCTATGTGAAGAAGCTTGCCCCGTTGATGCTATTGTCGAAGGCCCTAATTTTGAATTTTCCACTGAAACGCGTGAAGAGTTATTTTATAATAAAGAGAAATTGCTTGATAATGGTGATCGCTGGGAAGCGCAAATTGCGCGAAATTTGGCAACAGATGCCGTTTATAGATAATATAACACTATGCCTGTTACCCTGACACATAGTAGAGCTTTTGTTAAAGCAGTAGAGTTGCCCGAAGATCTAAATGGCGATTACAGGTTTGAGGTGATTGAATGTATGCATGTAGCACACGATACAGAGGCCGAAGATCTCGGACGTAGTGATTTTTTGAGAGTTATAGATGGTAAACCTGAAGGGGTCGTTAATGTATCTGCCTATAAAATCAGAGACGCTTTTAATGAAAACCCTGAATTATCGAGTGATCCGGACCGTATTACGACATTTCTTTTTAGTATGTGTGGCGATGCTACTGCGGAAGATATGATCGAACAAGATGAGTGGGACGCCTTTCATATTTCATTCTTACCTGCTGAATACACACACTAGTACTTATTTACAATCGGATACCTCCGCGCGCGACCGCCAAAAGGACGCATGGTAACATTTGCACCCGGGCATGATTGATTGCGTTTATATTCCGAGATAGAAAGTAATTTATAGACCTTTTCGACAATATCGCGGTCAAATCCCTGACTTATAATATCATGAGTACTTTTTTCATCTTCTATAAACCCTTCCAGAATTTTATCTAAAATATCATAGGGAGGTAGAGAGTCCTCATCTTTCTGATTTTCTCGTAATTCGGCAGTCGGCATCTTCGTAATAATACGTTTGGGTATAATTGATCCTGTGGGGCCTTTTGCAAAACCTGGCTGCCATTTATTTCTCAAAACCGCCAATTCAAACACAATTGTTTTGTAAATATCTTTAAGAGGATTAAACGCGCCACACATGTCCCCGTACAAGGTAGAATACCCAACAGCCACTTCTGATTTATTTCCAGTTGATAACAAAAATGCCCCGCTTTGATTAGAAAGAGTCATTAAGGTTAAACCGCGTACGCGTGACTGCATATTCTCATGCGCCAAACCATCCAAATTTTTAACCATCTTTTGAAATACGTCCATCGCAGGTTCTATAGAAATCACTTGAGATGAAACGCCCAAATTTTCGACAAGCGCCAATGCATCCTCATTACTATGAGATGATGTATAAGGTGAGGGTAGTAAGACACAATGAACGTTCTCTACGCCAAGCGCATCAACCGCGATCATGGCCGTTAATGCGCTATCAATCCCGCCCGACAATCCTAATAGTACCTTCTGAAAGCCACTTTTTAGAACATAGTCACGAAGACCTATCATTGCTGCCTGATATATCAATTGTGCATCAGTAGGACGTTTTTCTATGCTTTGCTTCTCGATCAGCAGGTTTTGTTCTTCAAATGACTTCATAGCAAATACAACATCACCATTTTGATCCAAACCAAATGAGTCACCGTCAAAAACATGCTCATCCTGCCCTCCGACTAAATTCAAATAGAGAAGCGGCAGATTTGTTTCTGTGACACGTTGTTTACAGATAGATAATCGTAAATTATACTTCCCAATCTCGAATACGCTACCGTTTAATATAATCAGGCATTCTGCACCTTTAGATTTCAAATGATTTGAGACTGTTGGATACCAAACATCCTGACAAATCATAACACCAATCTTCGCCCCGCGAAATTTTATTGGTTCTGGTAGAGGGCCATTGGAAAAAACGCGAGGCTCATCGTAAATACCTTCATTTGCTAAATCGTGTTTGAACACAATTTTTACATTCCCTTTTTCAATCAGTATAGCGGCATTATAGAGTTTTTTATCTTCATACCACGGCGTCCCTATTAAAATGGCAGATGATTTATGCTTATTTTTATGACAGAGTGCGTTGATCTGATTATGAACCTCTTCCATGAAAGAGGCACGAAGCACCAAGTCTTCAAGTGGGTATCCTGTTAAACTCATTTCGGGAAAAAGTACAAGATCGGCCTTGTCATCAAAATCATCCCAGATCTTCTGAATCTTCTCAATATTCTCTTCAAGTCCACCAACTGTTGGATTTATCTGTGCGGCAATAAAACGTAAACCATTGATCATATAAGTAATCTAGAGAAAGATGCGTATTATCGCGACATATTTTTTTATGTATCCAGTTTGGATTTCTTTGTAAAAAGTTTGCTTTTTTCGCAAGTTCCACGTATATTTATATTATTAATTAAATTTTTAAGGATAAAAAATGCCTGAAGCTGCTATGCAAGTCCCTGATACTATTACAGAAGATCCTGTTGCAAGTTTTCTAAGTCCGACGGATCGTCAGGAAGAAATTAATACACAAATAGCTGCAGAAGGTGGCTTTGTTAATGATACCTCTACTGTTGACGTTACATCAGGATATGATCGTGAACAAATGTCTTATGGTGCTTCCTTGTCACTTGTTGGACAGGGAAAAACTATTTTTGAAAGCGTCATGAACAATGAAATGAGCTCTAATGAGCTTGATAATTTAAGTGAACAGCAGTTTTCTTCATTAGCCGAACAAGCTAGAAATTACGTTACAACTCTTGGTGTTTTAGGCGCGATGTCTGGTAAAGATATGAATGATCCGGTAGAAGTTGTGTCTGTATTTGAGCAGATAAGAACAGGAGAATTGGATCTTTCATCTGCATCACCTTCCGCACAAAGAAACATTTCTCTTATGGCAGGTAACTTACCAGCATTGCCAATGTTTATGGCTCAGAGTGCAAGAGATTGGGCAATGGATACACGACGTGATCCAGCTGCTGGCGGTTTCCAAACACAAATTGCAGAAAACTTTGCCGCACGCCAAGCTGCAACTGGTAAATTTGATCTTAGTGCAAAAGTTGTACAAAATGGCGCTCAAGGTATTCAAACAGGCCCTGAAGAGCCCAAATTTGAACCCGAGTTGGAAGGGAAAATTAATTCAGGTCCGCCTCAAAATTTTATGATGTAAATATACTTTAAGAATTCAATAAAATCCCGCATAAGCGGGATTTTTTTACTCTTGAAATGCTTTTAACTCATCTGCTACAAGGAAAGCTAGCTCCAGAGACTGGTTTGCGTTTAAACGGGGGTCACAGGCCGTATGGTAACGGTCACCAAGGTTTTCATCCTTCACTTCATATGACCCACCTGTGCATTCTGTCACGTCCTGCCCTGTCAGTTCAAAGTGAACACCACCTGGCCACGTGCCTTCTGCTTTGTGGACTGCAAAGAAATCGCGTACCTCCGAAATAATATTTTCAAAACGGCGCGTTTTATATCCACTATTCGATTTTTCGACATTGCCGTGCATCGGATCACATGACCAGACGACTTTACGGCCTTCTTCTTTCACTCTTTGAACCAGAGGCGTCAAGCTCTCTTGCACTTTCCCTGCCCCCATACGCGCGATGAGAGTTAGGCGCCCCGCTTCGTTTTCGGGGTTTAAAATATCAATTAGACGAATAAGCTCGTCCGGGCTCATAGCCGGTGAACATTTCAGACCTAATGGATTATTGATACCGCGTACAAATTCAATCTGTGCGTTTTCTGCCTGATGCGTTCTTGCACCAATCCATAGCAGATGACCGGATGTATCATACCAATCGCCTGTCAAAGAATCAGTACGCGTTAAAGCTTCCTCATAAGGTAGAAGCAAAGCCTCGTGAGAAGTGAAAAACTCTGTTTCCCGAATGGCAGGAACGGTCGTGCTATTCACACCGCAGGCTTCCATAAAACGCAAGGCTTCGCCGATCTGTTTGGCCATGTCTTCAAAACGCTCGCTTAAAGGCGAGTCCTTTACAAATTCAAGATTCCATTTATGCACTTTACTTAAATCCGCATAGCCGCCATGTGCAAACGCGCGAAGCAGATTAAGGGTTGAACATGCCTGATTATAAGCGTCAATCATACGGTTTGGATTTGGAATACGCGCTTCTTCAGTGAATGCTATATTATTGATAATATCGCCACGATAGGACGGCAACGTGACATCACCTTGCGTTTCATCATCGCTGCTACGCGGTTTGGCGAATTGCCCCGCAACGCGCCCGACCTTCACAACCGGCAAACCACCACCAAATGTCATGACAACCGCCATTTGTAGCAAGACGCGAAACGTATCACGTATTTTATTCGAACTGAATTCTTCGAAACTTTCCGCGCAATCACCACCCTGTAGTAAAAATGCCTTGCCTTCTGATACCTGTGCCAGTTTGGCTTTCAGGGTGCGTGCCTCCCCCGCAAAAACCAGAGGTGGTAATTTGGAAAGCCTGTCTTCTACATCTTTTAGAGCAGATTGGTCAGGATACTTAGGTAATTGTAAGGCGGTCTTTTCACGCCAACTTTGCGGAGTCCATTGTGTCATGCTTATGTTCTAGCCTAAACACACGTAAAATCAAAATATTATTCTTATAGCTCCTTACAAATATTCTGCACAACATCGGGACCTTCATAAACCAGACCCGTATAAAGCTGAACAAGCGATGCGCCGGCCTCAAACTTTTCTTTTGCATCCTGCGTATTTGCCACACCGCCAATACCGATGATTGGCATTCCGCCATTCGTCAGCTCTGAAAAGTTTTTAATAACATTTGTTGATTTCGCTTTGACTGGCTGACCGCTTAATCCGCCTGTCTGTTTTGCAAATTTTGCCTCCAGATAATCGGGGCGGTCAAACGTTGTATTGGTTAGAATAAGACCGTCAATCCCCGCTTCTATTACAACTTTGGCGATGTCTGTTTGCTCCTCTTCGCTTAAATCAGGAGCTAGTTTTAAAAGGATTGCACGTTGGTAATCATGCGCATCGCGCTCTTTTAAAAGCTCGTCCAAAAAGGGCGCAAGATTTTCTTTTTGTTGCAAATTACGAAGTCCGGGCGTATTGGGAGATGAAATATTAATCGTAAGATAGCTGGCAAGTTCTGATAGTTCTTTAATCAAAAGTTTATAATCTTCTACCGGCTCATTTTGGTCTTTATTCATCCCGATATTAACGCCGATAATCGCAGATTGACCGTCCTTTGAATGGCGAAAACTTGTTAGATTTTTTTTAAATACTGACAATCCAGCATTTGGAAACCCCATACGATTAATGATCGCTTTATTTGGAATATCCCTGAAAACGCGCGGCTTAGGGTTGCCCTCTTGCGGCTTCGGTGTAACCGTTCCCACTTCAACAAATCCAAAACCCATGTTTAAAATAGGCCGAATAACCTCTGCATTTTTGTCAAATCCTGCGGCGAGCCCGACTGGGTTGGGGAAATCAAAACCGAATAACTCTTTGTGCAGCTTTGGAAATACGCGTTTTCTGGGTGGGAAAAGTCCTGTTTTAAGTGCCTTAATACCAACGCCATGCGCCGTTTCGGCGTCCATTTGAAATAAGGCTTTTTGTGCTAGCTTAAACATCTTTTATTTCTTCTTCCTCGATTATAGTATTTTCAGCAGGGCGCAATATGTTGCCATCCGGCTTTCATATAGACATAGCCAGTATAGGCCGTAATGGCCGCAGCAATCAAAATACCCGCCCATCCGATGAATAGGAAACTATTACTGATATGTCCGATAATTAGAAACCCCATGGCAACCATTTGAACAGTTGTTTTCCATTTTGCAATGAACATAACCGGCACCTTTACATCTTTTGACCCCAGGAATTCTCGTAAACCAGCGATAAGAAATTCCCGCATTAATATGATCAGAACAGGCAAAATCCATACCCCGGGTAGCCGTCCCAGATCAACAAACACGATCAACAAAATCGCAATTAATATCTTATCTGCAATCGGGTCAAGGAATGTTCCCATGGGAGACACCACTTTCCATTTCCGCGCCAGATAGCCGTCCAGATAATCTGTGATACAAATGGCGGCGTATAAGACCAGTGCAATCCACGATGTGAAATAGAACGGTATATACATTAGTCCGATCAAAATCGGAATAAGTGCAACGCGTGATATCGTTAGATAATTAGGAATTTCTTCTTTTGATATATTGAATCTCATAATCGCATTATGACTCAGGGATATAGAACTTGGCAATGACCATATGATGATCCGATCCTAAAGATGGTCCGACTTCTTTGCTGATTTGTTTTATAGAGGGGCTGTAAATAAAATGATCAATCGGAATTTTTAGAAACGGCATCACAAAATAGCTATTCCACGTTACTTTGGGAAAATAGGAATAGTCATTATATTTCATGTCCGTTTCTGCCAACAGCTTTTGAAATACAGGGGAATACGGCGTTAAATTCCAATCACCGGTAAAAATTTTGTATGGATGGTTATCACCTTGTATGGCTCTTTGAATTGTCTCCAGACCATCGCTTCGGCTTTGATAATTTTCAGCATTAAGCGGTGTATAGGCATGGTGCGAATAAATGTGAACAGGCTTATTCGCATTTTCGATGTTAAAAATAACTTTTGTTCCAACCGTTTTGCGGTTGATATCCAAATAGACAACACGTAAGGCATCAAAAGGCGTTTTGCTAAGAATTGAAACATCATTGAATCTTTGTTTTGGCGTCTCCGGAAACTGATAAGGGAAAATATCTTCCAGTATTTTTAATTTTTCAATGGTTCTGGGGCCACTTTCTTGTACAAAAACAAGATCAATATCGTCATGATTATCTTCAAACCACGTTCTTATTAAATCCCACCGCTGGTTTTTAAACAGTTTATTATAATGAATAATCGTCAGATTTTCCTTCTCTTGATGTGGAGAGGAAAAAATATAGGGATCGGAATAGCTTTGGCGTATTTCATATATATTTGCCACCACTAAAAATAAAAGAGGCAAAGCCAACATCCATTTTTTGTAGAATATGAATACCAGCGACAGCACAACGCCGCCAATGGCATACTGAATTGCAAAATGGCTGAAAATATCAAACATCCATCCGCGTTCGGCAAAAAATGTCATTGTGTAAAAAAACATCAATAATGTCGAAAGGATAATCGCTATTTTTTTCATACTTTTTTATGTCGGAAAGCGATGTAAAAGAAAAGCCCTTTTGAAACAAAGGGCTTTTAAATTTAATTCATATCTAACAAATGAAATTAACCTGCCGCAGCGGCGGGCTCTGTTTCTTCCTGCGGATCGCGTAAAACATATCCGCGTCCCCAAACGGTTTCAATATAATTTTCACCACCGGCCGCGTCTTGAATTTTTTTACGCAATTTACAAATAAATACGTCAATAATTTTAACTTCCGGCTCATCCATGCCGCCGTAAAGATGATTTAAAAACTGTTCTTTGGTCAGGGTTGAGCCTTTTCTTAAAGAAAGCAATTCAAGAATTCCGTATTCTTTTCCTGTTAGATGAAGTGGTTTTCCGCTGACTTCGACTGTACGCGAATCTAGGTTAACGCGGACTTTTCCTGTGGCTATTTCACTATGCGCATGTCCTTGTGAACGACGTACAATCGCCTGAATGCGTGCAACCAGCTCTGCTTTGTCAAAAGGTTTGATAAGATAATCATCTGCGCCCAGACCCAGACCTTTAATCTTGTCTTTAATGTCGGATAATCCGGAGAGAATCAAAATGGGTGTTTCAACTTTGGCATTTCTGAGATTTTTCAAAACTTCATAGCCGTCCATATCCGGCAACATCAAGTCAAGAATGACAATATCGTAATCGTAAATCTTCGCAATTTCTTCGCCGTCTTCTCCCATATCTGTTGTATCAACAACATATCCTTGGCTTTTCAGCATTAATTCTATGCTTTTCGCGGTCGCACTGTCATCTTCTATGAGCAATATACGCATTTAGAGGTCCCCTTTGTTATAATATTTCAAATTTTAACTATTGTTAAACTTTATTAAAATAATATTAACAAACATTTAAGATCTTAACAAAGGTTAATAATAAGTGATTCATTCTTATGATAAAACCAGATAGACTATAAATAATACATGACACGCCTTTCTGAAAAAGCCTCTGCCGCATTGAATATTTTACCAGACTTTGAAATCTATGGTTCGGTGACGAAGGTTCTTGGCCTTTTGGTGGAAATTGCAGGTTTTCCTGAAACATTGTCAATCGGTGCGCACGTTCATCTGCGTCCCAACGCTTCAATGGATATACCATGCGAGGTGATTGGTTTTCGCGATAATCGCGCACTTCTATTGCCATTTGGAACCTTAGAAGGCGTTGGTTTGGGGTGTAAAGCATTCATAAAAAGTAATGAGCCGGTGGTTCGTCCCGATGACAGCTGGCTTGGACGTGTCATAAATGCTTTGGGGCATCCCATTGATAATAAAGGGCCTTTGAAGGACGGTGCCACACATATCGCACTCAGAAACAAGCCCCCACCACCGCACGAACGCCAACGTATCGGCACGCAACTTGACTTAGGTGTCAGGGCGGTCAATACCTTCCTCGCAACCTGTCAGGGACAAAGAATGGGGATTTTTGCCGGATCAGGCGTCGGTAAATCCGTTTTACTGTCCATGATGGCGCGCTATACAGAAGCCGAAGTCGCCGTTATTGGTCTGGTCGGGGAGCGTGGCCGTGAGGTTCAAGAATTTCTGGAAGATGATCTTGGTGAAGACGGTCTAAAAAAATCCGTAGTGATTGTTGCAACAGGAGATGAGCCCGCCTTGATGCGGCGTCAAGCGGCATATATGACTCTGTCTATCGCAGAATATTTTCGAAATCGGGGGAAAAACGTTCTTTGTATGATGGACTCAGTCACGCGCTTTGCTATGGCACAGCGTGAAATCGGATTATCCGCAGGCGAGCCCCCTACTTCCAAAGGCTATCCGCCAACAACATTTGGTGAACTTGCCAGATTGCTTGAACGCGCAGGCCCCGGCGCACAGGATCAAGGTAATATTACAGGAATATTTTCCGTTCTGGTTGAGGGGGATGACACCAACGAACCTATTTCGGATTCTGTGCGCGGTATTATTGATGGACATATTGTCATGGATCGCGCCATTGCAGATCGCGGTCGTTATCCGGCTATTGATATATTGAAATCTATTTCCCGCGCGCTGCCCAAAGCGCTTACAGAGGAACAAAATGCGATTCTTAAGCGCGCCAAACAAGTTATTTCAACTTATGAAGACATGGCCGAGCTTATCCGTCTTGGTGCCTATCGTCGCGGATCAGATAAGGCTGTGGATGAAGCAATACTTGTTTACCCCAAAATCGAAACCTTTTTAACGCAAGATAAAGATGACAGCACAACGATCGAGGAAAGTTTTCAGAGATTAAAGGGGATTGTAGGTGGCTAATCTCTCTTCACTCATACGTCTGCGTAAACACACTGTTGATCAAAAACAAAAGTTTTTATCCGGCCTCTATCGTCAGGCAGAAGCGCTTGAGCAGAAAAAAAAAGGCTATCAAGATAAACTATCGACAGAGCGTGCTTTGTTAGAAGAGCAGGAAATGCTTGAAGCATTGGCATGGTTCGGTCGTTTTGCAGAGGGGATGAAAGGTCAAATCGCGCTGATAGATAAAGACATTGCCAATTTAGAACAACGTATAGAGATTGCGCGCGCCGATTTGCGTAATGCCTTTGCAGAGTTGAAAAAAATAGAAATTACAAATGACAGACGTATCGCCGCAGAGAAAAAAGCCATCCAGGCCAAAGAAAATAAAGAGATGGATGAAATCGGCATTGAGAGCCACAGACGTAAAAAAAGTACTTGACCTGCCGCGTGATTTTCCCTTATATGTGCAAACTTAAAGTTTTAGAAACAAGGAAATTGAATGCCAACCATTCAGCAGTTAATCCGGAAGCCAAGAACACCGGTTGTAAAAAATAAGAAAAACCGCGCCCTAGAGCGTAACCCGCAGCGCCGTGGTGTTTGTACACGTGTTTACACGACAACACCGAAAAAGCCGAACTCTGCGCTACGTAAAGTGGCGAAGGTCAGAATGACAACAGGTCACGAAGTGATTTGCTACATTCCCGGTGAAGGTCACAACCTGCAAGAACACTCTGTTGTTCTGGTTCGTGGTGGTCGTGTTAAGGATTTGCCTGGTGTACGTTATACTATCGTTCGTGGGGCACTTGATACACAAGGCGTTAAAGATCGTAAACAATCCCGCTCCCGTTACGGCGTGAAGAGACCGAAATAAGGAAATATAGAATATGTCACGTAGACACCGCGCAGAGAAACGACTCATCCTTCCAGATCCGAAATTCGGAGATGTTGTTTTATCCAAGTTTATGAATATCGTCATGATTGGCGGTAAAAAAGCAATTGCTGAAAAAATTGTTTATGGCGCTATCGAACAGATCGAGAAAAAAGCAGCTAATATGAATTTAGCGGATGAAGAAGCAACAGATATTGATGGTAAAACATCAAAAGGTCTGTCCGTTTTTCATCGCGCTTTGAAAAAAGTACGTCCACAGGTTGAAGTGCGTTCACGCCGCGTTGGTGGTGCCACATATCAGGTACCTGTTGAAGTTCGTTATGATCGTGGTCAGGCACTTGCTATTCGTTGGTTAATTGGTGCGGCACGTAAGCGCTCCGAGAATACGATGACAGATCGTCTTGCCGCTGAAATTCTTGAAGCTGCACAAGATCGTGGTTCAGCCGTTAAAAAACGTGACGATACACACAAAATGGCAGAAGCGAATAAGGCATTCGCTCACTTCCGTTGGTGATATTACCCTTATGTACGATTTAAAGAATATAACCCTGATCTCTTCAGGGTTTTTTCTTGTCTGTATTTAAGGAAAGTGATTTTCGTCTTAAAAAAATATGCTAGCTTTAAGACATCATGAATTCACTTGCACACCATAATTCTAAAACGCTCGTGCTGATTAACAATTCGCACAAAGGCGACTTCAATAATATTTATGCTCTGGCAACAGCAATTAAAGCGGCTTATCCTGATGATGATATTCTAACGCTCGATTTAAACTTTAGAACGCCTCTGCTACTGCCGCTATATAAATTGCTTTTTGCTCATTCTGGTCTATTCAGAGAAAAATGGTTATCGTACCTTTTTTTTAAGGGCGATGTTAATGCAGCACTGAACTTAAATAACACTCGTTATATATTTTCGACTCTGGGCAGCGGAGAAGCGGCAAGCACCTTACTTAAATACGTAACCTCGTCCAAAAATATTCATCTGGGACACCCGAAAAGAATAAGCGATGAGCACTTTGACTATATCATTTCACATCAGGGGGACGTAAGCGCCCCTCGTGAAATTAATCTGCCTTATGCCCCCTCTCGCTTTTTATTGAAAGACTGCCAAAATAGAGAGGAACTTCTTTTCATGATTGGCGGTAATGCAAATAATATCATTACTTACAATGAAGCTTATTGGAAGAGTGTATTTAATGCTCTCCAACACCTCTCTCACCATTTTGATAAAAAATGGACCCTTATTACGGCGCCGCGAACACCACCAGAAATACTGAAAAAACTTCAAGATGTCTCATCACAAACAGATATTATAAAAGAAATCGTATTATTTAATGCTAATGTGCCCACAGATCTTGAGCATTATATTTATAAAAGCGAGCATATTTTAGTGACAGGAGAGTCCGTTTCGATGATCGGTGACGCCATTGCCTCGGGCGCGAAAACATATGCTGTTATTCCAAATATTGATGCTTATAATACCCGTATAAACACTTATATAAAGAAGCAGAGTGATTTGGGCGTTTTATCCCTTATCAGTCAAAAACAATTGGATGCTCCCAAAGACTGGACGCCTCCAAAACCAATCAGCCGATGCTGGTCAGAATATTTTAAGGAAAAAATCTATGCAGCAAACACTTAAAGCAGTCTTGCTTAATGACACTTCTACTGCCAACCACCATGGCTGTCGTCATGTTATAGGTAATATGGAATACCTTCTTTCCAAAAATGATATTGAAATTATGGCGCGCTCCCCTGTTGGATATCATTGGCAAAATGATCCTGAATTTTTGAAAAGCCTCCCTCAATGTGATTTAATCATTATAAATGGGGAAGGAACGCTTCATGATGGAAGAGATGAGGCGAAGCGTTTACTTGATATAGCCGATTATGAACCAACAAGAGATATTCCCAAATTTTTAGTAAATGCCTTATACCTAGATAATCCGGATAGCTGGTATGATTTACTTAATAAATTCAATCTTATTTCTTTCCGCGACAGCCTTAGCTATCAACAAGCCATCCCGCACATTTCTGCATCCGCAATGGAAACACTTGATTTGAGCTTATATTGCATTCAACCCCCGCTTATATCTGAAGAAGCGCGCAAGGGCATGGCTTATGGCGATTCTGTTTTAAAACCTATTTCAAAAAAATTGCGTCAAATAGCAAAAGCACAAGATCAATATTATATGCCGGTACGAACAAACCGTAAAAACTGGAAGTATAATCTTAAGACCGCTCTTTTAACACTCGTGTCTAAAAAGAATATTATCGTTGAGAATGAAACAGTTTTTATGCAGCATTTGAAACAAAGAGAGCATTATATTACAGGACGTTTTCATGGCGTTTGCCTTGCTCTTAAAACATTTACGCCTTTCACTGCGATCGGTTCGAATACTTCTAAAATACAGACTCTGTTGAAAACATTTAATATGAGCGATCGCTTTTGCGATATAAAAGATTTAGATCAACATAAACTGCACCCCCTTTCGGAAGATGAGGTTCTTTTTATCAAAAGCAAGCTCGCCGAGAATAATACGAAATGGGAATCAGTGTTTCAGGAAATAAGAAAAATCGCGCTCACCGTGAAAGAGTCATGATCTTTTTCTTCTGATGAATAAAACCCTTGCAAAACACCCTGCTTTTGCCTATAAACCGCTTAGATTAACACAAAATTATAAGAATCATTTAAATTTAAGGATTAAAGCATGTCACGCGAAACCCCGATCGAATACTACCGCAACTTTGGTATTATGGCGCATATTGACGCCGGTAAAACAACGACAACCGAACGTATTTTATTTTACTCAGGTAAATCACATAAAATAGGTGAAGTACATGACGGCGCGGCCACAATGGATTGGATGGAGCAAGAGCAAGAACGCGGCATTACAATTACATCTGCGGCGACGACGACTTTCTGGAAAATTGAAAATGATAGCCCGTATGCAGGTATTCAACACCGCTTTAATATTATCGATACTCCAGGACACGTTGATTTTACAATTGAAGTTGAACGTTCTTTGCGCGTACTTGACGGCGCGGTAACTGTTCTTGATGCCAATGCAGGTGTTGAGCCGCAAACAGAAACTGTTTGGCGTCAGGCTGACAAATATAAAGTGCCACGCATGATCTTCGTTAATAAGATGGATAAAGTGGGTGCAAACTTTTATAATTGTATCGACTCAATTATTGAGCGTTTCGGTGCAAACCCGCTTGTTATTCAACTTCCAATCGGCGCGGAAAATGATTATGCGGGTCACATCGATCTTGTAAAAATGAAAGCAATTGTATGGGACGGCGAACAACTTGGTGCGTCTTTCAGCGAACAGGAAATTCCTGATGATCTTAAAGAAAAAGCAGCTGAGTACAGAGAGAAAATGATTGAAACCGCTGTTGAACAAGATGATGCGGCGATGGAAGCATATCTAGATGGCACAGAGCCCGATATCAACACATTGAAAGCATGTATCCGTAAGGGAACAATTGCGAACGCATTTAATCCTATTATTTGCGGCACAGCCTTCAAAAACAAAGGTGTTCAGACAATGCTTGACGCTGTTGTTGATTTCTTGCCTTCACCGCTCGATATTGGCGCTGTTCACGGATCAGACGTTGATGACCCTGAGAAGAAGATGACACGTCCTCCCGAAGATGACGCGCCGTTTTCCGCACTTGCATTTAAAATTATGAATGACCCGTTTGTGGGCTCCTTAACATTTGCACGTGTTTACTCCGGTAAGCTAGAAGCGGGTTCCTACACTCAAAATACTGTTAAAGGTAAGAGAGAGCGCGTTGGCCGTATGCTACAAATGCACTCAAACTCACGTGAAGAGATTAAAGTTGCTTTGGCTGGTGACATTGTTGCTTTGGCCGGACTAAAAGACACAACAACAGGTGATACACTATGCGATAGTTCAAAACCTATTATCTTGGAACGTATGGAATTCCCTGATCCGGTTATCGAAATTGCAGTCGAGCCAAAAACAAAAGCCGACCAGGAGAAAATGTCGATTGCCCTACAACGTTTAGCGGCAGAAGATCCGTCTTTTCAGGTTTCTGTTGATCATGAGTCAGGTCAGACCATCATGAAAGGAATGGGTGAACTTCACCTTGATATTCTGGTTGACCGTATGAAGCGTGAATTCAAAGTGGAAGCCAACATCGGTGCGCCGCAAGTGGCCTATCGTGAAGCGATTACAAAAGAAATTGAAGTTGATTACACACACAAGAAACAATCAGGTGGTTCTGGTCAATTTGCGCGTCTTATTGCGACATTCAAACCAGGCGAGCCAGGAACAGGCTTTGTTTTCAGTAACTCGGTTGTTGGTGGTAACATTCCACGTGAATATATTCCGGGTATTGAAAAAGGGATCAATATGGCAAAAGAGACTGGTATAATTGCCGGTTTCCCTGTTGTTGATTTCGAAGTCAACGTTTCTGACGGTTCATACCATGATGTTGACTCCTCTGTTATGGCCTTCGAAATTGCCGGTCGTGCTGCATTTAGAGAAGCAATGCAAAAAGCCGGTCCGCAACTGCTTGAACCAATGATGAAAGTTGAAGTTGTTACACCAGAAGATTACATGGGTGACATTATCGGTGATTTGAACTCACGTCGTGGGCAAGTCAATTCGATGGAGGATCGTGGTATTGCAAAAGTAATTACTGCCGCTGTTCCCCTCTCATCTATGTTTGGCTACATTAACAACCTACGCTCTATGTCACAGGGTCGTGCACAATACACAATGGTATTTGACCGTTACGAACCTGTACCACAAAGTGTTGCCGAAGAAGTTAAAGAAAAGCTTGCTGGCTAAGCTATTGCCGTAAAGAATTTTAAAAAGCGCAAAGAAATTTGCGCTTTTTTTGTAACGAGAGCTTTTTACGCTAAAAAACACTTGCATTCCCCCTTAAAACTGTGGTTAATACGGTTCTGAATTAATTTAAAAGAGTTTATTGAACATGGATAATCAAAGCATTCGCATTCGCCTCAAGGCATTTGACCACCGTATTTTAGATACGAGTGCAGCGGAAATTACAAACACAGCCAAGCGCACAGGCGCAAAAACTGTTGGCCCGCTACCTTTACCTACACGTATCGAACGTTTTACCGTCCACCGTTCACCACACGTTAATTCAAAATCAAAAGAACATTTTGAAATGCGTACACATAAACGTCTTCTTGATATTGAAGAGCCTACTCCACAAACTATTGATGCCTTGATGAAGCTTGACCTTCCTGCCGGTGTTGATGTGGAAATTAAAATTCGTGATAAAGCTGCATAAGCTATTACAAAAAACCTCTTGCTCTTAGGAACTCAGTTGAGTATAAAGCGCTACAAATGATAATTTATGTCCTGTTTTACAATAAGTATCTCCGGACCAATGAAGGAAAATAAAATATGCGTACAGGATTAATCGCACAAAAAGCCGGAATGACACGTATCTTCGATTTGGAAGATGGAAAGCAAATTCCGGTAACTGTTCTCAAAGTTGATAATTGCCAAGTCACAGCTATTCGTACTGAAGAAAAAGACGGATATAATGCTCTGCAGCTAGGTGTTGGCAAAGCAAAAGTTAATCGTGTCTCTAAAGCCAATCGTGGTCACTTTGCCAAAGCAAAGGTCGAGCCAAAGAAAAAACTAGCTGAATTTCGTATTGATGCTGCCAATACAGTTGATCTGGGCGCTGAAATTGGTGCAAACCACTTCATCGTTGGTCAATTTGTTGATTGCCAAAGCACATCAAAAGGTAAAGGCTTTCAAGGTGCGATGAAACGTCACAACTTTGGTGGTATGCGCGCCTCTCATGGTGTTTCCGTATCTCACCGTGCGCTAGGTTCAACAGGACAGTGTCAGGATCCTGGTAAAGTTTTTAAAGGTAAGAAAATGGCGGGTCACATGGGTGATGAAACCGTTACTATTCAAAATCTGAAAATCGCTGCGATAGATGAAGAAGATAATCTGATCTTGGTTCGTGGCGCCGTTCCTGGCGGTAAAAATGCATGGGTTCTGATTTCAGACGCAGTTAAAAAGCCTGCGCCTGAGGGCGTTCCAATGCCAGCTGGTTTACGCTCTCAACCTGCTCCGGCTGAAGAGCAAGATACTAAAGAACAAAATGAAGGCACGCCTTCTACTGAAGAAGTTAATGCTGATGAAGCGACAAACATTGGAAACAATGATGTTACACAAGCAGAAGCAGAAGCGTCAGTGAAAGAAGGTTCTGCAGATATTACAGCTAAAGAAGCTAAAGAAAATAATAAAGATGAGAAGAAGGACTAAGCTATGAAAATGCAAGTCACAAAATTAGGCGGAACTAAAGCCGGAGATGTTGAGCTAGATGACAACATTTTTAAAGCTGCTATCCGTTCAGACATCATGCATCGCATGGTTAATTACCAATTGGCAAAACGTCAAGCTGGTACTCATCACACAAAAACACGTGGTGAAGTTTCCGGTACAGGTAAAAAACCTTGGGCACAGAAAGGAACTGGCCGCGCGCGTGCTGGTGACTTGAAACGTCCACAAGATCGCCAAGGTGGTGTGGCATTTGGACCACGCTCACGCTCGCACGCTTTCGACTTACCTAAAAAAATTCGTCAGGCGGCTTTAAGATCCGCTCTGTCTGTCAAAGCACTTGATAAAAAATTGATTATTTTGGACGAAGCAAAATCTAAAGATCATAAAACAAAAGCTATGGCTGACATATTCAAAAAAATGGATATTGAAAGCGCTCTTGTTATTGTAGGCACGGAAGTCGATGCCAATTTCGCACGCGCAACAAATAACATTCCAAAGATTGATGTTTTACCATCACAAGGATTGAACGTTTATGATATTCTTCGTCGCGATGTTTTGATCATGACAAAAGACGCGGTTGAAACTATTATATCTCGTCTCAATGGTGATACGCCAAAAACAGAGAAAAAAGAAAAACGAGCCGCACCGAAGAGAGGTCCTGCCGCAAAAGCGGAGAAAGCCTCTCCTTCAAAAGCAAAAGCCAAAACAGCTACAAAAAAGGAAACTAAATAATGGCTGCAAAGAAAAAAGATAAAGTTGAGATTGCGGAGTGGATGTATAATGTCATTCGCACCCCTCATATCACAGAAAAAGCAACATTAGGATCAGAGTATGGTCAGGTTACTTTTCAAGTATCTAAAGATTCAACAAAGCCACAAATTAAAGCGGCGGTTGAAACCTTGTACGATGTAAAAGTAAAGGCAGTGAATACGCTTATCCAAAAAGGTAAGAACAAGAGCTTTAAAGGTGTTCTTGGTCGTCGTTCAGACTTTAAAAAAGCTGTAATTACGCTTGAAGAAGGTCAAATGATTGATACTGGTACTGGCGTAAAATAAAAAATTAAGTTTAAAATTTATGGCGCTTCCGCCGAAAATGGAGAAAAGAAATGGCATTAAAGAAATATAACCCCACCTCCCCCGGACGTCGTCAGCTGGTTACAGTTGATCGCAGCGATCTACATAAAGGGGCGCCTGAGAAATCTTTGACTGAAGGTAAAAAAAGAACCGGTGGCCGTAACAATACCGGACGTATTACAACACGCCACATTGGCGGTGGTCACAAGCAACGCTATCGTATTATTGACTGGAAGCGTACAAAGTTTGATGTTCAAGGCACAGTTCTACGTATTGAATATGATCCAAACCGCACTGCATATATTGCTTTGGTTGAATATACTGACGGCGAGAGAGCTTATATACTAGCTCCGCAACGCCTTGCTGCTGGTGACAAAGTCATAGCATCTGAAAAGGCCGATATTAAGCCGGGTAATGCTATGCCACTAAAAGCGATGCCTGTCGGAACAATCATTCACAATATTGAATTAAAACCAGGTAAAGGTGCGCAGATGGCACGTAGTGCTGGCGCTTACGCTCAACTTGTTGGTCGTGACCAAGGATATTCGCAGATTAAATTGCCATCAGGTGAATTACGTATTGTTCTAGGAACATGTATGGCCTCTGTTGGTGCTGTTTCAAATCCTGATCACTCTAACGAAAATAAGGGTAAAGCGGGACGTAATCGCTGGCTTGGTATTCGTCCGACAGTTCGTGGTGTTGTTATGAACCCGGTCGATCACCCACATGGTGGTGGTGAAGGTAAAACATCAGGAGGTCGCCATCCGGTAACGCCTTGGGGTAAACCTACAAAAGGTGCGAAAACACGTAAAAACAAAGCAACCGACAAATATATTATTCGTCGTCGTAAGAAGAAATAATTTAGAAAGGTAAGAACATATGTCACGTTCAGTATGGAAAGGTCCTTTTGTAGACCGCTCAATTTTAAAAAAAGTAGAAGCCACTTTAGAAGGTGGTAGACGTACGGTTATAAAAACATGGAGCCGTCGCTCAACTATTCTGCCGCAATTTGTCGGTATTACATTCGGTGTTCATAATGGTCATAAATTTGTACCCGTTTTAGTTACTGATAACATGATTGGTCACAAACTTGGTGAATTTGCTCCTACCCGTACTTACTACGGCCATGGTGCAGATAAAAAGTCTAAAAAATAATATTAATTTATAAAAAAATACTAAGACCCTCCTTTTTTAAACATGGAGGGTTTTTTCTTTAAAAAATTTAACGAAAAAGGCCATAAAATACACGCTTTATAGAGATAAAAAAGATTTAAACGTAAACTTATTAGAAGTGCTTGGGAAAATGAAATTTTCCCTTGCAAAAAAAAATAAAACCACGTAAAAAGAGCCATCTTCGGAAACACGTCTCGGCTAACACGAGGCAAAACCAAGGTTTTTAAGCGCCTTTTATAAGAATCTCTTTAACAGGATCTGGGGCGCTTTTATTTTGATGGTTAAGAAAGAATGAATTATGGGACAAACAGCTAACGCAACCCGCACAAATGACAATGAAGCGCGCAGTTTTCTTAAAAACTTGCGTACATCACCACAAAAACTCAATCTGGTTGCCCAGTTGATCCGTGGTAAGGTTGCTTCTCGTGCTTTGACAGATCTCGAGTTTTGCAATCGTCGTATTGCAAATGATGTGCGCAAATGCCTTGAAAGTGCAATTTCAAATGCCGAGAATAATCACGGTTTAGATGTTGACCGTTTGGTTGTGTCTGAAGCATATGTTGGTAAATCATTACGCATGAAACGTTTCCGTGCACGTGCGCGTGGACGCGGAACTCGTATTTTGAAAGATTTTAGTAATTTGACAATTATTGTAAAAGAACAGGACGCATAACTTATGGGACAGAAAATTAATCCAATCGGAATACGCGTCGGTATCAACCGCACATGGGATAGTCGCTGGTTTTCTAAGAAAGATTATTCTGAGAAATTGGTTGCAGATCTTAAGCTGCGTGAATACATCAAAGATAAGCTTAAGCCTGCCGGCATTAGTAACGTTATTATCGAACGTGCGGCAAAGAATACGTCTGTAAAAATTTATACAGCGCGTCCTGGTGTTATTATTGGTAAAAAAGGCGCAGATATAGAAAAGCTTCGTCGTGATTTATCTGAACGTGCAGGCGGTGATGTTTCGTTAAATATTATTGAAGTTCGTAAGCCAGAGATTGACGCGCAGCTATCTGCCGAAGGTGTTTGTCAGCAATTGGAGCGTCGTGTATCTTTTCGCCGCGCTATGAAGCGTGCGGTTCAATCGGCTCTTCGAATGGGCGCGCAAGGTATTCGTATTAATGTTTCTGGTCGCCTTGGCGGCGCGGACATTGCGCGTACGGAATGGTACCGCGAAGGTCGCGTTCCTCTTCATACTTTACGTGCAGACGTTGATTATGGCTTTTCTGAAGCATTGACGACGTATGGAATTATTGGCGTGAAAGTCTGGATTTATAAAGGCGATGTTATGGAGCATAACCCGCAAGCACATGAAGAACGTATGAATGCCGCTCAACAAGGTGGTGGTGGCAGACCTCAGGGTCGTCCACAAGGTCAAAGACCGAATAACAGACCGAATAAATAAAAGAAACTTTGGAAGATTTAGGACAATAAAATGTTACTACCTAAGCGTACAAAATATAGAAAACAGTTCAAAGGACGCATTCACGGGAATGCTAAAGGTGGAACTGATCTTAACTTCGGATCTTATGGTTTAAAAGCTTTAGAGCCGGATCGTATTACTGCTCGTCAGATTGAGGCGGCACGTCGTGCGATGACGCGCCATATTAAGCGTCAAGGTAAGGTTTGGATACGTATTTTTCCTGATGTGCCTGTTACAAAGAAGCCTCTTGAAGTTCGTCAAGGTAAAGGTAAGGGATCTGTTGAATTTTGGGCAGCAAAAGTTAAGCCCGGTCGCATTATGTTCGAAATGGAAGGCGTTAACGAGAATTTAGCACGTGAAGCTTTGGATCTTGCAGCGGCCAAGTTGCCGATTAAAACAAAATTTGTAAAACGCGTCGGCGCGTAAATAGGAGTTGATGATGGCTGAGCCAGTTAAGAAATTTGAAGACCTTAAAGGTAAATCACAGGATGAGCTTAATAAGTTACTCCTCGACCTGCGCAAAGAGCAATATAATATGCGCTTTGAAAAGGCAAATGGAACACTTGACAATACGTCAAAAATGCGTAAAATTCGCCGCTCGATTGCGCGAGTAAAAACAGCGACGCAAAGCACGAAGAAAGCATAAGGATATATAAGATGCCAAAACGCATACTTGAAGGTAAGGTAGTAAGTGACAAACAAGACAAGACTATAACAGTTCTTGTTGAACGTCGTTACATGCACCCTGTTTATAAAAAATATATTAAGCGTACTGATAAGTATGCTGCACATGATGAGCATAACGCGATTAAAGAAGGGGCTGTTGTTCAAATTCAAGAATGTCGTCCAATATCAAAGCGTAAGACGTGGACTGTTATAACAGGTGGAGAGCAAACAGAAACTCCTAAAAAAACAGTAACAAAAAAAGCGGAGCCTAAGGCTAAATCTGAACCTAAAAAATCAGCGAAGCCGAAAGCTAAAGAAACAAAAGATAGTAAGAAGAAAGCATAAGCTATGATTCAGATGCAATCAAATATGGAGGTCGCTGATAATTCTGGTGCTAAACGCGTTCAGTGTATCAAAGTCCTTGGTGGTTCACACCGCCGTACAGCCAATGTTGGTGACATTGTTGTTGTATCTGTGAAAGACGCAATTCCGCGTGGTAAAGTTAAAAAAGGTGCGGTTCATAAAGCAGTTATTGTTCGCTCAGCTTTTGGTTTAAAGCGTGGATATGGTGAGAAAATTCGCTTCGATAAAAACGCTTGCGTATTAATTAATAATAACGGCGAGCCTATCGGTACGCGTATTTTTGGCCCTGTTACGCGCGAGCTTCGCGGCAAAGGTTACATGAAAATTATCTCACTAGCTGGGGAGGTGCTCTAAAATGACAGCACAAAAGTTAAAAATTAAAAAAGGCGATCAAGTTGTCGTATTGGCTGGTAAAGACAAGGGATCAAAAGGCGAAGTTTTAAAAACGATGCCAAGTAAGTCTCGCGTTATCGTTCAGGGTATCAATATGATGACCAAACATAATAAACAGTCACAAACAAGTCAGGGCGGTATTGAAAAAAAGGAAGCTTCAATACATGTATCCAACATTGCTTTAGCTGATCCAAAGTCTGGTGATGCAAGTCGTGTCGGTTATACAACCCTAAAAAGCGGTAAAAAAGTACGTGTTGCGCGTAAATCCGGCGATACAGTAGAATAAGGATAATTTAAAATGAAACCACGTTTACAGGAAGAATACGAAAAAAATATTATTCCGGCTTTGAACAAGGCTTTTGGGTTTACTAACCCGCATCAGGTTCCAAAGCTAGATAAGATTGTTTTGAATATGGGGTGCGGTGATGCCTCTAATGATCGTGGTCTTTTAAATGAAGCTGTTGATGCTATGACCTTAATTGCTGGTCAGAAGTCCGTTATAACAAAGGCGCGTAAATCTAATGCCTCTTTTAAAATTCGTGATGGAATGAATATTGGCTGTAAAGTAACTTTACGTGGCAATCGTATGTATGAATTTTTAGATCGTTTGATTACAATTGCAATGCCACGTATTCGCGACTTTCGTGGTATTAACGGTAAAAGTTTCGATGGTAATGGAAATTATGCAATGGGTATTACAGAGCATATTATATTTCCGGAAATTAATTACGATAAAGTGAACAAAGTGCGTGGTATGGACATAATTGTTTGTACAACAGCAAAAAATGATAATGAGGCAAAGGAACTTCTGAAACATCTTAAGTTTCCTTTCAAAGATAATAATCAAGAAGGATAAGCACATATGGCTAAAGTCTCTATGATAGAACGTGATAAAAAGCGCGCCAAAATGGTTGATAAATACGCAGAAAAACGTGCGGCATTAAAAGCTATCATCAAAAATCGTGAAAACTCTCCTGAAGAGCGTTTTCAGGCTGTTTTAGATCTTGCTGATTTGCCGCGTAATGGCGCTGCAAATAGAATGCGTAACAGATGTGCATTAACAGGTCGTCCACGTGGCTTCCATAGAAAATTTAATTTAAGCCGTAACATGGTTCGTGAATTGGCATCCAAAGGTGAATTACCTGGCGTTGTCAAGTCGAGTTGGTAAAGGTTTATAGAGGATAAAATTATGAGTATGAATGACCCAATCGCTGATATGATCGCACGCATCCGTAATGGACAGCATGCGGCGCATAAGAAGGTTCTTTGCCCTTGGTCAACACATAAGGTGAATATACTGGATGTGTTTCAAGAAGAAGGCTTTATCCGCGGTTATAAAGTAGTAGATATTGAAAATAACAGAAAAAACATTGAAATTGAGCTGAAATATATTGATGGCGAAGGCGCTATCAAAGAAATGAGCCGTCTTTCTAAGCCTGGTCGTCGTCAATATTTTGGATCTGGTGAGATCCCTACTGTTATGAATGGTCTTGGCGTAGTTGTGATTTCAACACCAAAAGGTGTTATGACTGATTTTAATGCCCGTCAGCAAAATGTCGGCGGCGAAGCAATTTGTAGAGTATTTTAAGGAACTATTATGTCACGTATTGCAAAACATCCGATGATCGTACCAGACGGCGTTACAATTGACGTTTCAGGACAGAACATCAAAGTTTCCGGGAAGCTTGGCAACTTGGAACTTCGCGCACATGATGATGTGTCTATAGAAGCGAGAGAAGAAGAAGGTAAAAAAGTCATTAGCTTTAAGCCTCGTTCTAACTCCATTCAGGCTAAGAAACTTTATCCAACGATGAAGCGCTTAACCGAAGTCTATGGCCGAAGGTGTTACCAACGGATATAAAAAAGTTTTAGAATTGCACGGTGTTGGTTATCGTGCACAGCCACAGGGGCAAGGTATTAAACTTGCTCTCGGGTTTTCACATGATGTTGTCTATAATCCTCCAGAAGGTATTAAGTTGGAAGTTGAGAACCAAACCAAAATTACTGTAACCGGCATAGATAAGCAAAAAGTTGGTCAGGTTGCAGCAGAAATTAAACGTTTCCGTCCGCCAGAGCCTTACAAAGGTAAGGGTGTACGCTACGAAGGTGAATATATCCTACGTAAAGAAGGGAAGAAGAAATAATGGCACAGAAATTTACAGGCGCGCAACAGCGTAATTTCCGTACGCGTAATAAGTTGAGAAAGATTAATAAATCAAATTCTCCTCGTTTAAGTGTACATCGTACTGGCAAGCAGATTTACGCGCAGGTTATTGATGACGCGCAAGGAAAGACACTTGCTTCAGCTTCTACGTTGGAAGCTGATCTCAAAGATAAGCTTAAATCGAACGGAGCGAATATTAATGCTGCAACTGAAGTAGGTAAATTAATTGCAACACGTGCAAAGAAGGCTGGCGTAGAAAAAGTACAATTTGATCGTGGTCGCTTTCTTTATCACGGACGTATCAAAGCACTGGCCGATAGCGCTCGTGAAAGCGGATTACAGTTTTAAGAATTTAAATCTAAGGAATTATACATATGGCATATGCTGAAAGACAACAAAGAGAAGAATCAGATCTGATTGAACGCCTTGTCGCGGTTAACCGCGTTGCCAAAGTGGTAAAAGGTGGTCGTCGTTTTGGTTTTGCGGCTTTGGTCGTTGTTGGTGACGGTAAAGGTCGTGTTGGCCATGGTCATGCCAAGGCAAAAGAAGTGCCGGATGGTATTCGCAAAGCGACTGACCAGGCTAAAAACAAAATGATACGTGTTCCCCTTCGTGAAGGTCGTACGATTCATCATGATATTCAAGGTGAACATGGTGCAGGTAAAGTTTATTTAAGATCTGCCCCTGCTGGTACAGGTATCATTGCAGGTGGTCCGCTACGTGCTATTTTTGAAGCTCTTGGTATTCAAGATATTGTTGCCAAGACAATCGGTTCAAACAACCCTTATAATATGATCAATGCGACATTTGATGCTCTAGAGCGTATGGAATCTCCGCGACAGGTAGCATCGCGTCGTGGTAAGAAAGTCAGCGATATTATCGCTTCACGTGAAATTGTACGCTCCAGTAGCGCACGAGCAGATGAAGAAGCAGAGTCACAAGAGGAATCATAATGGTAAAAGAAGATGAAAAGAAAACTGTAGCTGAAAAAAAGGCTCCTGCTAAAAAAGCAGCGCCAAAGAAAACAGCCTCTACAGCAAAAAAAGAGAGACCTGCCGCAAATACAAAGAAAGCTTCTGCGTCTAAGGAAAAGTCCGTAGCTAAAAAGAAAACACCCTCAGGTAAGACTGTTACTATTACGCAAACAGGATCGCCGATTGGACGTGAAGGGTCACAGCGTCAAACGTTAGTTGGGTTGGGTCTAAATAAAATGCATCGTACACGCACATTGGAAGACACTCCCGCTGTGCGTGGCATGATAAAAAAAGTACATCACCTTATTAACGTCGAAGAAGCGGCTTAAAGGAATAGAAAATGAAACTAAACGAATTAAAACCACAACCTGGTAGCACAAAAGAACGCACACGCGTTGGTCGCGGTATCGGTTCCGGTAAAGGTAAAACCGGCGGACGCGGCGTAAAAGGTCAAAAATCACGTCAAGGTGTCGCTTTGAACGGTTTTGAAGGTGGTCAAACACCATTACATAGGCGTCTTCCAAAGATTGGATTCAATAGCATCTTTCGTAAGAATTACGCTGAACTGAGTTTAGGTCATCTGCAAGAAATGATTGATAATAAACGTTTAGATGTAAAAAAAGCAATTACAGAAGATACTCTAATTGAAGCAAAAGTTATACGTCGCAAGAAAGACGGAATAAAATTGTTAAATACAGGCGAGCTTAAAGCCAAAGTTGATCTTCAAGTTTCTAAAGCAACTAAATCAGCTATAGAATCTGTTGAAAAAGCTGGTGGTAAAATTACTACTGTATAATTTTTTAATTTTATTATAGATGTAGCTTTTTATGCGAACAGTAATTTATACGAACTAAGCATATATTTTTAGCAGATTAAAAATGTTTTTAAATTTGAAAGTTTTATGTTTTTAAACTTTTATTTATAATTATGAACTTGGATATAAATTAATCAGCTCCTCAGAACATTTAATAAAAAACCCGCTATATTTCGCGGGTTTTTTATTATTTAAAAAATCTAAATATTACTCACCTAGAGTTGGTTCCATATCTATAGTTTCTTCGCTTGTAAATAGTTTTTCTTCTAAAGTTCCTTCGAATAGAACACCTAAATCAAGTCCTCTAAAAAATGCGTCAGATGCGGATGATGCATTACCTACAACAGTCATGCCGTCTAGCGTTCCAACTTCCCATGTGTTTCCACCATCAATTGTAACTTCAAATTCTGCTTGAGTTTCATCAGTTGGATTAACACTAATATTACTAATCCCCAATACCTCTAACTCTGACTGATCCATGTTACCAAGCTCAATAACTTGTGAACGTGTTAAAATAACTGGTTCAGACGTTGCAACTTCGTCTTTTGTAATTTGACCATCTGTCATAGAATTTGTTTCAACTGGCTCTACACTTTGTTCAAGCGCTTCAAGTTCGCCAAGATCAATACCTAAATCAACTTCTTGCGCGTTTGCTAGACTTGCAACACCTAAGGCAGTAGTTGCTGCGAGTGCAAATGCTTCGATTGTTTTTCTCATTATAATATCCTCTATGTTTGTTTTTTGAATAATATTATATAACAATAAAAATAGCAAATTTTTCTTATTGAAAATACAAGTTAGATATCAAGCATTAAACGTTGAGGGTCTTCGATTCCTTCTTTGACACGAACGAGGAAAGATACGCTTTCACGACCATCGATGATACGGTGATCATAAGACATTGCCAAATACATCATAGGGCGCGCTGCAATTGAACCATCGGGCATGACCATAGGACGCTTTTGAATTTTATGCATCCCCAAAATGGCGGATTGCGGCGTATTAAGAATAGGTGTCGACATTAATGATCCAAAAACCCCCCCATTCGTCAGGGTAAATGTGCCACCTGTCATTTCATTCATTGATAATTTACCATCGCGGGCACGACCGCCCAGATCAATAATGTCCGACTCAACATCAGCAAAGGATTTCTTATCCGCGTCACGCACGACTGGTACAACCAGACCCTGAGGAGTGCTTACGGCGACGCCTATATCATAGTAATTTTTGTAAATAACGTCCGTACCGCTGATCTCAGCATTTACGGCCGGGAATTCTTTTAAAGCATTGATCACAGCTTTAACAAAGAAAGACATGAACCCCAGTTTTACGCCGTGCTTCTTCTCAAAATGATCTTTATATTCTTTACGCAAATTCATCACATTCGTCATATCAACTTCGTTAAATGTGGTGAGAATGGCGGCTGTATGTTGCGCTTGCTTTAAACGATTGGCAATCGTTTGACGCAATTTTGTCATCGGCACTTTTTCTTCACGTTGAGATGCGTCACGTGAGACGCCGCTCAATGATGGCGAGCTTGCGCTACTTGATGATTTTGTTGACGTATCAGGAGATGGCTTTGCTTTATTTGATCCGCCCTGTTCTATAAATTTCTGAACATCTTCTTTGGTAAGTCGTCCGTCTTTGCCTGTTCCTTCGATCTGTGAGGCGTCAATATTATGATCAGCAACCATTTTGCGAACCGCAGGAGATAATTTGTGATCTCGTCCAGAATTATCTGTTCCTTGTTTTACTTTAGAAACGTCCTGTTTCTTCTCTTCTTTTTTAGCTGTTTCTGCTTTGCTATCCGGCTTTTTCTCGGACTTGGAATCTGCAGAAGCTTTACCTGCTTTCATCTCTCCTAATATAGCTCCGACCTCGACAGTCTCGCCTTCCTTGACACTGATTTTAGAGATTACACCGGCTTCGGGCGCGTTGACTTCTAAGGTAACCTTATCAGTTTCTAACTCAACTAAAGCTTCATCTGCTTGAACTTCGTCACCTTCAGCTTTAAGCCATTTGGCAATAATTGCTTCGGAGACGGACTCTCCAAGCGTTGGAACAGTAATATCAGTCATGAAATCCTCTTTTTCTTTCTAGGATAATAGAGCGCACTTTTTTTACAAGACATAGATTGCATCAAACTAAATAATTTCTATGATAATTTGATAAATTATGTGTTAACGAACTTCGATAATCGGTTGGGAGAGAGGCAGAGATTTTATTGACGCTTTTTTAACTCCGCTCAAACCGGCGCCTGATCCAATCATAACAGGATACCCGGATCGTTCTGACGCAGCCTTTCGAATAACGTCCCAGTCTAGCTTTTCGGCGATTGGCCCGGCTTTTTCTAGAATATATGCAACTTCTTTCTCATTCAGCCTAGTCGTTTCCAACGGCATATTATCTTCTAAAAAGTCTGTTTCTTCTTTAATGGGATGAACTTCAATATAAAATTCCTCACCGACCCACCCCGCTTTTACGGGCTGGTCAACAACATGCACAGGCGTTCCGGAAGGTACCATATCAAACAACTTGGTTATGTTTTCAGGATAAAGACGAATGCACCCACTACTTACGCGACGACCTATGCCATATGGTTTATTGGTTCCGTGAATAAGGTATTGCGGCCATCCCAGATACAGCGCGTGTGTTCCCAAAGGATTTTTCGGCCCCGGCGGTACAGAGGCAGGTAGCTCCGGCTTTTCTTCTCTCATACGTTGTGTCGGACGCCATGTCGGGCCGTCTTTCTTACGCACAATTTTTGTTGTTCCTTCCGGTGTGGCAAGGCCGTCACGACCAATACCGATGGGATAGCTGACCGGATCACCGTTTTTAGGGAAAAAGTACAATCGCATTTCCGGCAGATTAATAATGATACCATCGCGCGGTGCATTCGGTAACAAATGACGCTTGGGCAAGATTATTTTCGTACCCTCGCCCGGGATCCACGGATCAATTAACGGATTGGCAGATCGCATTTCAACATATCCCAGTCCATTATTACGCGCGATTTTAACAAATGTATCTTCATAGACGGCGCGGTGCGTTTCCGGTTGACCGATATAGTCTCTGTCATATCGTGCGGAGGCTTCGCCGTTCCCGAGAAAAGCCAAAAAAATCAGTAAGCTGGAATATTTTTTCATAGTGAATAGATAGGCGGAAAATAACGTTTTGGCAAGATTAAAGGCTTAAGCTTCCTCTATTAATCTTTCGACTTCATCCCTGTAGCGATCAAATACGCGGTCAAACAGAGCTGACTTTTCAATACGCCCCCTACCCTCCATATATAATTCATACATAATAGTGCGTGGCCCGACTTTTTGCGCCACGAAAGCTATAAGCGGAGGATGTTGCGGCGTTTTAGATAGCGAAATTTCGACATATCCCTGTTCAAAATCACAGTCTACCATTCTGTTTTGTAAAACTTTTTTTGATGCTGCCTGTAAAAATACGCCGTCCAGCTTTTGAAATTGATATCTGGAGAGCCCTCTTTTTTCAGAACCATTTAAAACACTAATGACATTGTCTTGCATAATGTTTAGGATAACATCGATTCATTATAAAGAGCAAAAAAGTTAGAAGACGATGAGTGATATATTTAAAGAAGTTGATGACGCGCTGAAAAAAGAGAAAGTCGAAGCGTTTTGGGAGAATTACGGCATTATCGTTATTATATCCATTATATCTGTCATTGTCGCAACAGGGGCATATTCATTCTATTCCTCATGGACATCATCTGTGAATGAAGAAAAAACAGGCCTTATCATCGAGTTACAAAAAGACCCGCAAGGCTTTGATCTTTCAAAATTAGACGGCTTGAATCCCGATCAAAAATCACTTGCCAAGCTTTACCTTGCCAATGACTATCTGGAGAAAGATATGCTGAATGAAGCATTTCTGGAATATGACACTATTCGTCAAAACGAAGGCGCGGCTGCAAATATACGCGGGATTGCAACATACTACGCACGGAATATGATTTTAGGCGGTCAGATTGAAGGTGATCTTTCCGATATATCACTGGGGGTTCCATCAATCTGGGATAATCATTTTAAATTTCAGAAGGCGCTCTACACCGGTTCTGTTCAAAAGCAGCCTGAAAGCGCGATACCTCTTCTTGATGAATTGATCGAAAATGCCGCTGATAATCAGTCTTTATTACAGCAGGCGCAGCAGTTGAAATATGTATATGAATATGATTTGGACGCAAAAGAAGGACAATAATTTATGATAGTTGACAGTAAACAGTATAAAAGCCCCCTTATTAAAAATATGGCTTTGGTTTTATGTGCCTCTGCCTTTATTACAGGATGCTCAACATTAAACATATTTGATAGTGATGATAGCGCGCCACTTCCGGGAGAGCGTTTTTCGGTTTTAGAACTTGAAAGCGAGCTTGATCCAAATGCACCTGCCAAAAACGCGCAACCTTTTCAACCACCCAAAATATGGGAAAATGCTTTTTGGCCACAACGTGGCGGATATCCCAATCACGCTATGCAGAATCCCGCCTTCACAGATAAAGAATTTAAAGAAGTCTGGTCTATCTCCATTGGTAAAGGCGCGTCCAGAACACAGCCCTTAACCAGTCAGCCCATTATTGTTGGTGACTATATCTACACAATGGATTCTGCTTTAGGCATACAGGCAACAAATATTAAGAGCGGGAAAAAGGTTTGGAATAAATCACTGAAGCCACCCCAAGAAGATGAAGTCGCCGTTGGTGGCGGATTGTCATTCGGCGAAGGTATGATTTATGTTACAAATGGCTTTGCAGAGATTACAGCGCTTAATCCCAATACAGGTGAACTGGGCTGGAGAAAAGTACTTCCCGCCCCTGCCCGATCCGCGCCGACAATATTGAATAATATCGTTTATGTCCAAACAGCAGATAATCAGCTACTGGCACTGGAAACTGGCAGTGGTCAGGAAATCTGGCGTTATACAGGATTTCAATCTGAATCTGGTTTAATTGGTGCGTCATCACCTGCAGTAAGTAAAGATATGGTCGTTGCGGCTTTCTCATCAGGAGAGATAACTGGGATTGACCCGCAAACGGGCGCTGTTTTATGGTCTGATACTCTAGCACCACGTCGTAAGATTGGGGGGCTTTCCTCTGTGCCTGACGTGACTGCCCTGCCCGTACTTGACCGCGACTTGGCCATTGGAATTGGTTTCGGCAAACGTATGCTGGCGGTCAGCACAGAAAACGGGCAACGTGTCTGGCAACGTGAAATTGGCAGTCTGGAAACACCCTGGGTTGCAGGAAATAGCATTTTTGTCATCACTTCCGAAAACAAGCTTGTTTCTCTGGTTCGTAAAAACGGTGCGATAAACTGGGTGTATGATCTGGATAATATTAACCGTGATGAAGAAGAATTCTGGACAGGGCCTATCTTTGCAGGAAGCCGTTTGATATTAGCATCCTCGGAAGGGCAAATCGCAGAAGTTAATCCGCTTGATGGTCAGATCATTCGAACATCACGCGCAGAAGGTAATGTTACAATTGCCCCTGTTATTGCCGGACAAACACTCTATATTGTCAGCGATAACGGAAAACTAACGGCTTACAGATAAGTAATAAATATGTCTTTGACCATTGCCATTATTGGCCGCCCGAATGTCGGGAAATCAACGCTATTCAACAGAATGGCAAAAAAGAAGCTGGCTATCATTGATGATACGCCGGGTGTTACGCGCGATTGGCGTACATCCCCAGCCGAAATTGCAGGATATCCTGTGACGGTTATTGATACAGCGGGTTTGGAGGAACGGTTCGATGATTCAATCGAAAGTCGAATGCGTAAATCAACAGAAACCGCGCTAGAAAAAGCCGACGTTATTTTATTTGTTATTGACGGACGCGCGGGCGTCACACCATTGGATACGCATTTCGCCGGATGGCTACGCCGTCAAAGTAAACCTGTTTTCCTCGTCGTTAATAAGTGTGAAAATGACCGTGCCACCACCGCAGGAATGGGTGAAGCACATGGCTTGGGTTTAGGCGAACCAATTGCCGTTTCCGCAGAGCATTCGCTAGGTTTAGGTGAGCTTTACATTGATATTATGACGCGCTTTCCCGAACATTTTGATGATAGCGATGAAGATGATGCTGTACATACAGGGAAGGACTTTATTCCTGATTCTGAGATTGATGCATTAGAGGGTGCAGATCGTGATTTATTGGAAGAGCTTGCCGACGAAGAAGAAATTGCCATTAAAATTGCGATTGTAGGACGACCGAATGCCGGGAAATCAACTTTACTCAACTCCCTAATTGAAGACGACCGCGTTATGACAGGGCCAGAGGCCGGTTTAACACGTGATGCCATCGCTGTTGAATGGACATATAACGAGCGTTCTATCCGCCTGGTTGATACGGCAGGACTTCGCAAAAAAACAAAGGTTCAAAATAAGATCGAACGTATGGCTGTAGATGACACCATGCGGGCTATTCGTTTGGCGCATATTGTTGTTTTGGTTATTGATTCTGTCAACGGATTTGATAAGCAGGATTTGCAAATTGCTGCGCATGTTATTGAAGAAGGGCGCTGTTTGATTCTAGCGTGTAATAAGTGGGATATTGTTCGTAAGAAAGCAGATACGCGTCAGGCAATTAAAGATCGTCTTTTCAAGTCTTTCTCACAAATCCATGATCTTCCTATGATCGCCATTTCCGCTATTAACGGCAAAAATACTGATGTTTTGATGAATATGATTTTGGATACATATGATCTTTGGAATACACGCGTTAGAACGGCTAAGCTTAATCAATGGTTGGGTTGGATGGAAGGAAAACATCCGCCACCACTCGTTGAAGGACGCCCAAATAGGTTACGTTATATGACTCAGATAAAGGCTCGCCCTCCAACCTTTGTTCTATGGTGTGGTCGGCCAAAGGCTGTTGCTGAGTCTTATAAACGTTATTTGGTCAATGGTTTGCGTGAAGCATTTGATATGCAAGGCATACCAGTGCGATTACTTATTCGCACCAGTAAGAATCCTTATAAAAACTAATTTGGGTTACCGAACTTCTCATTATCACCTAAATCCGGTTTTTCATCGGCAATTTTGGCTTTGGCAAGTTCCATGAACTGGACGATTTTACTATCTTCCGCATCCCAGTGTTCACCGCTATCAATCTTGATTTCAAGCAATGTTACGCTAGGATCTTCTTTACCACCTTCGAACCATACATCGACAAAGGGGCTCCAATATTTGTCAATCAGCGCTTGGTCATTATTGATTGTTGCATGTCCGGAAAGCGATACGTGCACTCCGTCATCGTGATCACAAAATGTTAAACAAACACTTTGTCCTGCCGCCTCGTAAACTTTGGCTAAGTCGCGATCTGTAAAAAACCACAGCGTTCCGTCATATTCATCTTGGACAAGGTGCATTGGTCTGGCGCGAAGTGTTTCCTGATCTTCCGTCACCAACATACCGACACCTATATCTTTAATATAATTCCAAATTTTTTGTTTATGTTCTGGGCTAGACATTTTGTTTTCTCCTTTTAATAATAAACATCTGTAACAAAAGAAAGTTCCTAAATCATGCGCGGATATTTTGGAGTAGGCGTCGAGCAAATCAGCAAAGAAGGTAATGTCGGTAATTTGATGCGTTCTGCGCACTCATTCGGTGCAAGCTTCTTTTTTACAATACAGCCGGATATTGATGTGCAGGGAATCAGGGCAGCAGATACAAGCGGCGCTTATGATCACATGCCCTATCATCAATATGATAGTGTAGAAGAATTGAGCTTGCCTGAAGGATGTCAGCTTGTTGGCATTGAATTTATAGAAGAATCGATTGAATTACCCAGCTTTAAGCATCCGACACGTGCCGCTTATGTTTTAGGGCCTGAAATGGGAAGCCTCTCCCCTGCTCTACAAGAAAAATGCGATCATATCGTCCATATTCCTATGAAATTTTGTATTAATGTAGGCGTTGCGGGCGCTCTGGTCATGTATGACCGCTTATTGACTATGAAACGATTTGCGGCACGGCCTGTCAAAGCTGGCGGCCCTACAGAAGAGTTGTCTAAACATAAATTCGGGCACCGTCGTATAGAACGTAAAAAGAAAGATTGATTTATTTACTCAAAAACGGATTAAGAAGTGACGCAAAACCCTTTAGTTTGATTGGCGCACATGAGACTGCCAAACACACACATCCATATTCTTTATGTGCGGTTGGGGTATGTTCAAAACCTTCATCTTGGATAATCAGATCACCGACATTATACGTGCCATTTTCATCTGTCATTGCCCCGTCAATAATAAGTGTCAGCTCCTGACCGCCATGACCATGCGTGGGAACCGTTGCGCCGGGTTCCATTTTAATAATTCGCGCGGCATTATTTGATCCCTCAACCTGTAAATCATATGTCACCATACCCGGAAGTGTTTTTTTCCATTTCAAAGGCAAATCTGTATTTTGAAAAATATAGGACTCAAGTGTTTTGGGAAGCGAAAAACCGAGTACGTCAGCCGCCGTCTCATAATCAGCTTCTGTAAAAGTTGAATCCACATCTTCGTCCAGACGACCAAGCACAGCTTCCAATGCATCAGTAGAGAGAGATTCTTCCTCGCATAATTCAAGATAAGAGCCGCCAACTTCTTCATACGCATGAAGCATTTCTCTGGTTTCCTGACAAAGTGTTATGTGGGTTGCGACGATCAAAGAACAGGTTTCATCCAATGTTCCTGCTGCATATTCACACAGCAATACTTCATAATCACGATCTGTTGTATAGGTTGCAATCATGTCTATCCTATCATCTCTTTCATATCTTCCCCAGACAATACATGCCTTAACCTTTCCATTCCTAACCGGATACGTGACTTTACAGTTCCGAGAGGAATTCCCAATTCTTCTGCAATCACTTGATGTGTTTTATCTTCATAAAACGCTTTTTTGATCAAGTCTGCCTGATCACTCGGTAATGTTTGTATCGCCTGTTTTAATTTGAGCGCGTTTTGTTTATGCGCCACAATATTAATATGCGTTTCTGTCTCGCTACTATTATCTAAAAGCGGGTCGAGAGGGTCGTATTCAGGACGATTTTTTTTACGCAACACATCAATCTTTTTATTTCTAGCGATCGTGAAAATCCATGTGCTGGCTGATGCCTTTTCGGCGTTGAAGGTTTCTGCACGTCGCCAAATAACGATCATCGTTTCTTGCGCGACCTCTTCCGCTTGCTCGGGCACTAACCCGCCCTTCATCAAAAAAGATTTTAATCGCGGGGCAAAATAATTGAATAATTGAATGAAGGCGGTTTTGCTTTTAGATGACGCAATCATACCAATCAATTCTTCATTCGTTGGTTGACGACTATTTGTTGTCACATTCATATTTGGTGCGGCCTTTGCCATATATTCATATAAGGCTATGCTATCCAATCCTGCAAGCACAAAACGATGTGTATTATGTTTTTTTACCGCGTTTATCATATTATATTTACGCCTCTTATGACGAAACAGATTAAAAATAATTGAAAATCTCTTTTCAAAAGAAACGATCATCGATATGCTAATGCTTGTATTTGTTATTCAACGGATTTAATACTGTCACATGTTAAATAAAAAAATCTTTCTGCTTCTCGCGTTTATTTGCTCTCCGGTTATTGCGCAGACAAATAACGCACAAATTATTTCCGTACATGGCAACTGGACAGCCTATGCCTTTATAGAGAATGGCAACAAGGTCTGTTATATGACCAGCATGCCGATAACAGATGCCGGAGATTACAATAGTCGCGGCGATATAGCTGCCTTTGTTACCCATTGGCCGAAACAAAATTCTAAAGACGTGTTTAGCTACGTTGCAGGTTATCCCTATAAAAAAGGAAGTGATGTCAGCGTTCAGATAGGAGGCCAGACATTTTCTTTATTTACACAAGGCGAAATGGCATGGGCGCCGGACGTGAATACAGATAAAAGAATAATTTCTGCGATTAAAAAAGGAAGCAAAATGGTCGTAAAAGGAACATCTTCTCGTGGTACTTTAACAACCGATACTTACAGCCTAAGTGGCTCAACTGCTGCATATAACGCTATAACAACAACTTGCGGCTCATAAAAAGAAGGGAGTTCAGGTATGAGAAATTTCCTCATTTCGGAACGTATTAACATCAAACATGATCAGGATATTGCGGAGGTCAAAACCTTTTTGCAAGATACCCTCAATCAGGTTATTGAAGTCAAAGATATCAGCGCAGGGAATGAAACATTCTATGTCAAAGGCTCGACTGGTGGTTTGTTTGATTTTGTTAGGAAAGCCAAGGTTTTTGCAGAATTCGACATGGTCACAGAGAATAGCAAAACAGAAAATGAATTGCGCTTATTCGTGAAAGGCAACGCAATTCTAAGTTATTCCATGATGGCTGTTTATCTCTTTCTCTTCTTTCTTATATTATTTGCAGGCCTACTGCCTGGCTCTATCGAAACTGATAGTGAGAATAGTACAGCCCTTGACGCACTTGTCTTTCTTTTAATTGGTTATTATATCAAAACTGAAATTGATAAAAGTCTGGTCGATGCAGAGCAACATATAAGAGACACAATTAAAACGTTGAACACACGATTTGGTATTTAAGTAAAAATAAAAAAACTGGGGATATATAAATATATTTCCTGTTTTCCTTTTAAAATATTTTTATATTTGATATAAATTTGAACTTAATTTATTTATAATAATAACGAAAAGTAAGGAAGCGCTTAGGATTTTGAAGGATAATAAGTAAATAAACCTTCAGCAAAAGACCACACAGGTCGGATAAAATTCTTTCACCATGGCTTTACATCATTCCCCACAAATCAATCAACAAACAGCAGGCCTTTTCAAGAAAAGCCATCCTGTTTCTATGTTCTTACAAAATACTGAACGTTTTTTGTTGAATATTAGTTCCCTGCGTCGCAGAAATTTATTCACACAAAATTACAAACTTCGTCTACGTTATTGTCTTCCTTTGTTTGCTGTAACCAGCATCTGCGCATTATATTTGATCAGCCAAACACTTTCCTCCTCTGTTTTTAATAATGATTTTTCGGAAACGACAATAAATGTAGCGCAAAAAGAAAATACTTTTGAAACTATTGATACTGCCGCCATACAACCTGAATTGGATAAGCCCAACAACAACGTTTCTTTATTTTTAAAAAGACCTGCTGCGACAGAACAAAACGTAGATCAGACAATAAAAAATGACGAAGATGTGACGCTGGCATCTTTTTATAAAAAAGCACCAGAAATCAAGGATGACTCTCCGATCCAGATAAAAATTAAGTCTGGGCAAACAGTCACAGGACAATTACAGGAAATAGGCGTCCCATCATCAGAAGCGTATGGCGTTGTTGACGCATTAGGTGAGCATTTTGACCCACGTCGTGTTCGCCCGGGTCAGGCTTTTGAGGTTGAATATACAAGTAATCGAAACAGCGACGGCGTTACATTCAAAAACATTTCAAAAATGACCATGCCAATCAGTCCGGCAAAACAGATTGTCGTTTATAAGGAAAACGAGGCTTTTAAAGCCAAAGAGATTGAAAAAGCAGTTACAACAAATGTTTCTGCAGGACGCGCCTCTGTTAAATATTCTCTTTATGGTTCTGCTGCCAAGGCAGATATTCCGGATGAAGTCATTGCAAATATGATCAAGATATTCTCTTGGAGCGTTGATTTTCAAAGAGATATTCGTTCAGGTGACGAGATTGAAATTCTGTATGAAACAAAAACTACTGATGACGGCGTCCAAATTGGTTACGGCGATATTTTATATGCGCGCTTGGTAACTGGTGGTCGCGATCTGTCTCTATATCGTCACAAAATGAAAAATGGACATGTCGATTATTTTGATTCAAAAGGTCATAGCATTAAGCGTACTCTCATGAAAACACCGGTTGATGGTGCGCGCGTTTCATCAGGGTACGGCATGCGTCACCACCCTGTTCTAAAATACGGAAAAATGCATAAGGGCATCGACTTTGCCGCGGCACGTGGCACACCTATTTATGCAGCGGGTGACGGCATTATTGAAAAAGCCGGGCGTAATGGCTCTTACGGTAATTATATTCGTATCAAACATAATTCTAAACTTAAAACAGCCTATGCACATTTACATCGTGTTGGTAAGGGCATACGTCCCGGAACCCGTGTAAAACAAGGTCAATTAATTGGTACAGTGGGTTCAACAGGGCGCTCGACCGGCCCTCATCTTCATTATGAAGTTCTTATCAATGGTAAACAAGTAAATCCACGCGGCGTTAATGTACCCACTGGTGAAACTCTTGCAGGAAAAGAGCTCAAACGTTTTAAAGCCAATAAAGTTAATTTCGATCAGAAATTTGCGAAGATCTCTCGCGGTGAAAGTTATGCATCTGCTGAGCCGACATCTGCATATAGCAATTAATATTTTCTACGAAACAAGCTCGTTCCGAATATAACAATCCATAACGCTGCCAACGTAAACCAGAAAAGAGCATACTGTTTATGCTTGTTTCGTGGATAAATACGTTGTGCTGTGACATCACCTAAAGTTTTTAGTTTTGAAGGACTTATTTTCTCTGCAAATAAAACAGTAGGCAGTACAAATTCTACATCCAGATAATCTGCAATTTGCTGAGGGTCGAATTGCCGCCATTGGTTCGTAGTCAGCTCATTTTCTAATGTAAAGTAATTTGACTCTACCGCCCTAGCCAGCCCAACAACATTAAGAATACGATTTGTCGGGGGCAGGAAAAGGTTCTTGGGTAAATCTGTTCCTGATTTTCTTGCAACCCATCCACGGTTTACCATTAAAATTTTCCCGCTACTAAGCAGAAGCGGATCCATCAGCTGATAACCGTATTGACCCTTATTTGTATTCGGCCAGAAAAGTGTTTTCCCGGTTAAAAAACGACCCTCTACATTTCCACGGACCGCTTTAAAATTTTTACTATCTTCAATGAAGAAATCTTCTAATGTGAATTCATACAAGGACGCATCCTTTTTATATTCACGATCTAACTTATCTATAATATCTTTTTTCCAAGCGCTACGTTCTATTTGCCAATACCCAAGACTAAATAGCGTAAATAAGCCGCAGAAAAAAAGAACAAACCCAAGTATTTTTTTCATCAAAAAATTATTACTCCTCTAAAAAATCAGATCAATAATATAGCGTATTCCGGCCTCTCCTGCATATACCCAAAGAGAAACCCATAATAGCCCGATCAGTCCACCGACTAAAACAGCGAGGCCGTCACGTATTAAAACTCCCACCGCCATACACGCAATACCAAGAGACGGCACAGTATTGGTGAGCGGAAGCGGGATACAAATTGTCAGTGCCATAATTAAACCTGCAAGGCCGATTAAATTGGATGTTAGCCCTTGTGTTAAAAACCCCAGTCTAGGCTTTGCCAGTAATTCTATTTTTTGAACAAACGGTATCGCTTTATCAAACATTTTAATAAGACTTCTCGCCGATAGACTTTTCTGTCTTATTTTCTGCGGCAACCATATTTCTTTCAACCCCAGCGCCTGTTGCGCGGTTAAAAGAATAAGCGGGCTGGCCAGAAGAATATTGATACCGGGCGGCACAGGTAGCGGTAACGCCATCGGCAACGCAAAGATAAACAAAATCATACCAAAGCCACGCTCATGAAACGCATCCAGAATATCATCTATCTTCACACGCAGATTGCCTTCCAGATTTTGCGTGCGCAGTGTTTCGCAATAGTCTGATAATAATTCGGACAAGCTTCGAATGTGTGTCATTGAAATTCTTTGATTGTTTTTTATATTCAAAATGGGTACAACATATTTCTGACTTTCACAAGCACTTGCCGGTGTGGTGGAATTGGTAGACGCGCTGGATTCAAAATCCAGTTCCGCAAGGAGTGTCGGTTCGAGTCCGACCACCGGCACCATTATTTCAAAGCCTATTTCAATCCATATAAATATAGGTTACGTATTATATATAAACCGAGAAAGAAATCCCGATGACCTTCAAATTTTTTGCGCTTACTGCCCTTTGTTCAATTGGCTTAGCCGGAACGATTAGCGCGCAGGAAGCACCTGAAAGTAATAATAATTTAAGTGGCTATGTCGGTATCGGCGCAATTGCTGTACCTGATTATGAAGGGTCGGAAGATTTCCAAGCTGTGCCGTTACTTGCGGCGCGTGTACAATACGACACTTATTATATAGAAACCAGAGGGCTCGGCATTCGTGCGAATGTTTCCGCCTCTGAACGAATAAAATTGGCCCTGTCTTTAATTATAATATGGGTCGCGACGATGATGTTGATAATTCGACCATTGCCGATTTACGTGAGATTGATGATGCCTTTGAATTGGGTGCGTTTGTCAAAGTTCCTTATAGCGGCATTTTTAAACCTGGCGACGAATTGGCATTTGATCTGTCTGTGTTAGCGGATGTTTCAAGTACACATGACGGATTATTATTTAGCTTTGGTCCAAGTTACAGCTATATGGTTTCGCCTCAAATACGTTTAACAACATCTGCTTCTACGACATATGCCACTGATAATTATATGGAGACATATTTCGGTATAGACGGCGATAATGAAACGCGTAGTGGTATAAGCCAGTTTGACGCGGAAGGCGGCTTTAAGGACGTTGGTTTAAGTTTAATGGGTAATTACCAGTTTAACCAAAAATGGGGCATGATCGGTCTGATCAGTTACAAACATTTGTTAAATGATGCTGCAGACAGCCCGATTGTTGATGAAGAAGGCACAGAAGGACAGTTTATGTTTGGTACAGGCCTTACTTACAGGTTTTAATATTTTTCGAACGTAACTTCCCGCCCCTTTACACGAATGCTATGCTGAATCGTTAGAAAAAGGGCTCCTCATGTACGTCAACACAATCGAAACAGATATATGCATTATAGGCGGCGGTGTAAGCGGCCTGACGATGGCGTCAGTCGCGGCGCAATTGGGGTTGGGTGTTGTCCTTTTTGAAGGGCATAAAATGGGCGGCGATTGCCTGAATGTGGGTTGCGTTCCCTCAAAATCTCTTCTTGCGGCGGGTCATGCCGCAGAGAACGCACGAAACACTTCCAAAAAATTCGGCGTAAATGTCGATCATGTTTCCGTTGATATGCAAGCCGTTCATGATCATATTCATGGTGTTATAAAAAGCATAGAGCCACATGATTCCCCCGTACGTTTTGAGCGCCTTGGCGTGAATGTCATTCAGGATCATGCCGTATTTATAAATGATAATACCGTCGAGGGCGGGGGGTTGCGTGTTAAGGCACGTAAATTCATCATTGCCACGGGCTCAACCGCGGCCGTTCCAACGATTGACGGTATAAATGATGTTCCCTATCTGACCAATGAGACAATCTTCGATTTAAGGGCACTGCCCGAGCATCTGATTATTATTGGCGGCGGGCCTATCGGCTGTGAAATGGCACAAGCATTTAAAAATTTGGGATCACAGGTTTCAATCATCTCTAACTCCCCTATTTTCCCGCATGATGATCATGAAGCTGGCGATATTATGCGTGAGGTATTTAAAGAACAGGGAATAACCCTATTTGAACAGTCCAAGATAGACGTTATCAAAAAATCAAAAACCGAAATCGAAATTAGTATAAAAACGGAGGATGGTACGGAGAAAATAATCAGTGGTTCACACCTTTTAATTGCCACAGGACGCAAACCAACCATAGATAATCTGGGGTTGGATAAGGCAAATGTGGCATATACGAAGCAAGGGATTACTGTAAATGATAACCTACGTACATCAAATAAGAATGTTTATGCCGCGGGTGATTGTGTGGGACATCATCAATTCACACATATCGCCGAATATCACACAGGTATCATTATTCAAAAAGTTTTGTTCAAATCCCCTTTTGCAAAAGTAGATTATAAAGCGCTTCCCTGGGTGACTTACACAACACCCGAGGTTGCAAATGTTGGCATGAACGAGCGCCAGGCCAAAGAAAAGCTGAAAGCAAGCGATTATAAAGTTCTGCGCTTCGATTACGCCAATAATGACCGCGCCCGTGCCGAGCGATCCACAACGGGTTTTATTAAGGTCATCGCCACGCCAAAAGGCAAAGTTTTGGGGGTCACTATTATCGGAAAGAATGCTGGAGAGCTGATTTTGCCATGGTCACTTGCGATCACGAAAAAATTAAAGCTGTCAGATATCACAGGACAAATTGTGCCCTATCCCACTTACAACGAGGTCAGTAAACGCGTTGCAGGAAGCTTCTATAAAGAAAAACTGTTTTCTGATCTGACCAAAAAGATTGTAGGCTTTTTAAAACACTTCTGAATTTATTCATAAAAACGTGACTTATTTGCCCCCCTTGAAAATACTTCTACTTTTATATTTATGAAATCTTATCCTTATTCTTGGCGACCAACTTAATCAGAACATTTCCAGCCTGCGTGATGTAGATAAAAACTATGATATTATTTTAATGTGTGAAGTATGGGATGAAGCAACTTACGTTAAGCATCATAAGAAAAAGATTGCCTTTCTTTTCTCTGCCATGCGCCATTTTGCCGAGGAGTTAAAAGAAAGCGGATATCAAGTTCAATATACGAAACTAGATGATAAGGATAATGCCGGCAGCTTCAAAGGTGAAGTTGAAAGAGCCATCCAAGACACATAACCGGACAAAATTATTGTTACCCATCCCGGTGAATATCGTGTTCTGGAAGATATGAAGACATGGGAAGATGACTTTAATGTTCCTGTCGACATACGTGATAATGATCATTTTTTAGCTACATTAGAAGAATTCTCAGACTGGGCAGAAAATCGCAAGGAATTGCGTATGGAATATTTCTATCGAGAAATGCGTAAAAAGCATAAAATTCTTATGAACGGGGATGATCCAGAAGGCGGAAAGTGGAATTATGATACCGAAAACCGCAAACCGCCGAAAGAGGGGTTGAACGTTCCCAACACCTATACCGCCCGTACGGATGATATTACGGATGATGTTATAGATCTTGTCGGCAAACGCTTCGATAATCATTTTGGTGATCTGGAACCGTTTTATTTCGCCGTTACGCGCGATCAGGCGCTTTATGCGTTGAATAAATTTATAGATGAGCGTTTGCTGAATTTTGGCGATTATCAAGATGCAATGGTTGAGGGCGAACCATGGATGTATCATAGCCATATCAGCTTTTATATCAATTGCGGCTTACTCACGCCCTTGGAAGCCATTCAGAAAGCAGAACAGGCCCATTATACCGATAATGCACCGCTTAACGCTGTGGAGGGATTCATTCGCCAGATTTTAGGATGGCGTGAATATGTTCGTGCGCTTTACTGGTAGTAAAATGCCCGATTATGCAGATAAAAACTTTTTACAGGCGCGTAGAACGCTTCCCTCCTTTTACTGGAACGCCGATACAAATATGAATTGCCTGAAACAATGTGTCAGCGAAACCAAAGAAAATGCGTATGCGCATCATATTCAGCGCCTGATGGTGTTGGGCAATTTTGCGCTGATTGCGGGGCTGGACGTCAAACAAGTTAATGAATGGTATCTGATTGTCTATGCCGATGCTTATGAATGGGTGGAAATGCCGAATGTGACGGGTATGATTTTGTTTGCAGATGGGGGCTTACTCGCCTCTAAACCCTATGCCTCTAGCGGGTCTTACATTAATAAAATGTCAGATTATTGTAAAAATTGCTCCTATAACGTTACTAAGAAAAACGGTGAAAATGCGTGCCCGTTTAATTATCTATACTGGGATTTTCTGGATCGTAATAAGGATAAACTAAAAGGTAATCAACGCTTAAATATGCCTTATAATACGTTGAAGCGCTTTGATGAGGAAAAAGTAGAAACCATACGTGATGATGCCAGGCGCTTTTTTCTGCATTAGAGAAAAATGAAAAAGTCTGAATTGCCATCAAAGATGTGTCCTGTTTGCATGCGCCCCTTTTCATGGCGCAAGAAATGGGAAAAAGACTGGAACACTGTTAAATATTGTTCGGAACGTTGCAAAAGAAACAAGGGAAAATTATGATTGACTTAAGTAGTTTTAAAAAAAATATAAACGCCGTTATTATTGGCGCTTCAGGTGGTATCGGAGCTGCTTTCACTAACCATTTAATAAATAACGATAATGTTGCAAAAATCTACGCTTTATCACGCAGCAAAAAGGAATTTGACAGCGATAAAATCACATCGGGTCATATTGATCTGATGAATGAAGACAGTATTCGCAAAGCCGCAGAAAACATAGATAGTGAGAATGGCATTGACCTGATTATTGTTGCAGTCGGCGTTTTGCATGATGATGAATTACAACCGGAAAAAGCCCTGAAAGATTTATCGCCGGAAAACTTTAATTCTGTCTTTGCAATCAATACGTTCGGCCCTGCTCTGGCAGCAAAATATTTCCTACCGCTTCTTCCGCGTGAGGGGAAAAGTGTATTCAGCGCCCTGTCAGCCCGTGTGGGAAGTATTGAAGATAATTATATTGGCGGATGGTATTCTTACCGCGCGTCAAAGGCTGCCTTGAATATGATTTTAAAAAGTGCCTCGATTGAGATGGCACGAAAATATAAAGAGGCGTGTGTTATCGGATTACATCCCGGAACAGTAGATACAAACCTGTCCGAACCATTTCAAGGACACGTTAAACCCGAGAAACTTTTCACCCCCGATTTTGCAACCGAGCAAATGTTGCAGGTTATTAATGAAGTCGATGCAGGTAAAACCGGTAAATTAATTGCCTATGATGGGGAAGTCATTCCTTTTTAACATTTAAGCCATGCTATTGTATTCGTATTATATGCTACACTCTTAATGATAAAGTAAGGTTATGTAGATAAAATTGATGTGCATAAATAAATATAAAAAGATTAGTGGCGGATTACATCATGAAACTAGATTATAAAACCCTACCCGTGGGTTGCGGCTGCCCAGCGTGCCAGAGCGGGGACGTTTTTAACACAATTGAAACAGCGACGACAGATGCTCCGACCGCATATGGAACAACGGCGCAGCTTGTCGATCAACTTGTTAATGGTTACTGGCAATCCGCAGGATATGATTCCCATCAATGGGCAGAGAATACGGTTACCTACAACATAGGAAGCGGCTTTACATCCTCTGAACAAAACTCTCTGAAAATGGGATTTTCCTTATGGTCTGATGTTGCCGATATTGACTTTGTACAAGTCAGCGCCGGTATGATTTCTATATCCGAAGGAAATGATCAAAGAGCGTCTTCTAATGCCTCTTGGTATTCGGGATCAGGAAACATGGTTAGCTCCGACATCTCAATTGATACGGATACCTATAGTTGGGGCGATCTTGTCAGCAACGGCGCTTACGGTCTGCAAACAGTTATTCACGAAATCGGTCATTCATTGGGATTGGGCCATGCCGGTAATTATAACGGTAATGTGAATTATGATACCCAAGTGCAATATCTGAATGATAATCGCCAATATACTCTTATGTCTTATAATAATGCATCCCGAATTGGAACGGATCATGTCAGTGCAGATGGTGAATTGAAATATGCCGCCACACCCTTACTCTATGACATTGCCGCCATACAAGAGATTTACGGCGCAAATTGGGATACACGGAGCGGAAATTCGACATATGGCTTTAATGTCAGCGCGGATATCATTTTTGACCAATATAATTTTAGTGTCTCTGACGCGCCGCTTGCCATCTGGGATGGCGGGGGTATAGATACGCTCGATTTGTCCGGCTACTCTACGTCGCAAACTATTACGCTTGAACAAGGAATGTTCAGTAGCATTGGCTACATGACAAATAATCTGGTTATCGCCTATGACACAATTATTGAAAATGTGCGTGGCGGCCTTGGCACCGATAATATATACGGCAATTCGTCGAATAACATCATACAAGCGGGAAGTGGTAACGACATTATTTACGCTTCGTCTGGTGATGACACTATTAACGGTGAAGGCGGTAATGACCGCATAGAGTATAGTGACGTCATTGATAATTTTTCATTCGACTTTCTTGATGATGTTTCATTTGCCCTCACCCACCTTATCGAAGATTTTACAGACACGTTGACGAATATAGAGGATTTCGTATTTAACGGGATTGATTATACCTTTTCCCAGCTAGAAGGTTTGTTTACAGACACGAATACTGCGCCGGAAGCGTTTGATGATCTGTTCAACACGATGCAGGGTCAATCAATGAGCGGTCTTTTGTGGAAAGATAATGGCAATGGGCGTGATATAGATAATGACGGCGATACACTGATATACACCGCGCAAAGACTTACGACAGAAAACGGCGGAAGCGTGATGACAGACAAAAACGGTTGGTTTAAATACACACCGGATAACAGCTTTTACGGCGAAGACCGTTTTAGCTACACCGTCAAAGACGCATTCGGTAATCAAGACAGCGCAGACGTCATTATTACTGTGGCACAAGCAACCTTGCCGCAAAATAATGCGCCTTTTGCAAATAATGAGACATTTACTATTAACCAAGGCCAATCGATCAGCACCCTACTCTGGAAAGATCGTGGGAACGGACGTGATTATGACCCCGATGGCGATCGTCTTGAATATGTTGCCGGTCATTTTACAACGGCGGATGGCGGTCGCGTCATTACAGATAAAAACGGTTGGTTCAAATATACCCCTGATAGCGATTTTAATGGTATTGATAGCTTTGATTATGTTGTAACAGATGGACGCGGCGGAAGTGCCAGCGCCACCGCAACATTCAGAGTAGGCGATGTTCCAGACAGCCAATCCGATATACTCTTTTCAAATGACGATACTCTCAGTCTGGCTATCAATGATTTCTTATCATCCACAGAGGCCGATAATTATATCGATATCACTGAAAATGAGGCGCCTGTCATTGTTGCACAGGCTCTGCCAGTTAGTGATGATGAGGTATTAAGCGTGCAGATAGATATTATCTAATCATTTTTTAAAGACAGATTTTGCTTTGGCCGGAAGCTTCTGAATATCTTCAGAAATCATAAGTAGATTTGGAACAAGTATCAGAATAACAACCGAGGCAAATATAATGCCGGTGGCAAGGGAAATCACCATCGGAATTAGAAACTGCGCCTGCAGACTTGTCTCAAGCAACATCGGCAGTAATCCAAGACTGGTCGTTGCAGTGGTTAACATAATCGGGCGAAAACGACGTTTGATGGCTGCTTGGGCGCTCTCATATGTGCTGTTCCCGTCCGCGCGTTGCTGATTATAGTAATCCATTAACACAACGCTATCATTCACAACAACCCCTGTCAGGGCAACAATTCCGAACATAGAAATAAAGGTTAAATCCTGCCCTAGCAGAAAATGTCCCCAAACGGCACCAATAACGCCAAAGGGAATGGCGGACATAATAATTAAAGGCTGCACGTAACTTCGCAGTTGAGAGCCAAGCAATACATAGATCAACATCAAGGCAATCAGCATATTACGCGCCAGGCTTTTCAAATCCTCTGCCTGATCACGGCTTTCGCCGGCAAATGTATAATCCAGTCCGGGATATTTATTCTTCAGTTCGGGCAGAATAACCGACGTCATATCTTCCATCACGAAATTTGGAGTTGTGATCGCGGAGTCAACATCGGCTGTCACGCTAACAATACGCTTGCCATCAACAGTTTGAATTTGGGCATAGCCACGCTGTTCGGTATATTTTGCAACGGTCATCAGGGGCACTTCAATACCGCTATCCAGCCTGATCCGCATATCATTCAACGTATTCAGGCTTTCACGCTGATCTTTCGGATAGCGCACATAAACAATTAATTCCGAATTTCCGCGCTGTATTCTTTGCGCTTCTAAACCGAAAAACGCACCGCGCAATTGACGACCAATATCAGTCGGGGTCAAACCAGCCGCATAGCCCTGATCAGTCAGTTCAAAAACATATTCGGTTTTCCCTGGTTCAAAAGTGTCCTGCACTTCTTTTGTGCCGTTTATAGCCTTTAAAGATTCCTTCAATTCCTCTGCCGCCATATTTAGCTGTTCTTCTTCGGGATGGGTCAGCTCGACCTCAATATCAGCTTCTTCACCGATGAGCGAACTTTGAAACTCCAGCGTTTCAATTCCGGGTAAATCTTCTATACGCCCCCGCAACATGCTTTCTATCTCCGTAGAAGACACGCTTCTATAGTCCGAGGATACAAGCTGGATTTTCACCTGCCCTAGCTGGTTACCGCCCTTACTACTACTCGCTCTCGGGCCGCCGCCATCGCTTGCGCTTTGTCCGATGCGGGTAAAGACACTTTGAAAGATATCTCTGTCACCCTCCATCAACTCTTTACGCATATTGCTGACTTCGCTTTCAATTTCCAGCAGAGTGCGTTTTGTTACCTCGAATGGTGTGCCCTCTGGCATTGTGACGGAAACCGTTACCTCATCCCCTTCGATGGCTGGAAAGAATATAAAACGGACAATACCTGCATTGAACATACCCGCTGTAATGATTGCAATTCCTAAAAACACGGCAAGTGTGGCATAGCGCCACATCATACAAAAGCGCGCTGCGGGTAAAACGACATGTTCAACCGTATAAGATAGCCGTTTGGCAAATTTATCACGTAAAGCCGCCATAATGCCTTTGCTCCAACGCTTCGGATTGGAAAGATGCGATGGTAAAATGAAATAGGCTTCAAACAGAGACACAATTAAAATTGAAATCACTACAATGGGAATAACCTGAATAATCTGTCCCAATGTACCCGTACTGAATATCAAGGGGGCAAAGGCGGCAATGGTCGTGGTGACACCCACCGTGACCGGTGCCAGAACACCGTAGACACCCTTAATAACTGCGCCCTGCCGTGCTGTTTGATGATCGGAGTTTTCTATGTCGTCATTTTGCTCGGCGTCGCGCACGCGTTCTTGTTCTTCAAAAATGCTTTCACCAACAATAATCGCGTCATCAACAACAACGCCCAACACCACGATCAGAGCGAAAAGGGAAATCATATTGATACTGAACCCCGCCAGATTAATCAGCATCATTCCGCCTAAAAACGAAATCGGGATCGCCATACTGGTCCAAAACGCCAATTTTAAATCTAGGAAAAAAAGCAAAATCAGAAAAACCAGCATGAACCCCAAAACGGCATTTCGCACCATCAAATTGATTCGGTCTTTCAATACAACAGTCTCATCTTGCTGTAGCGTCAGGTTCACGCCCTGTGGCAACTGAACCGTTTTGATATAGTCTTTGATCTCGCTTGCAACACTTAATGTGTCATTTGACTCGCCGCGAAAAACGTCAATCAAACCAGCCTGTTCCCCGTTAAACAGGCTAATGACATTGGTGTCTTCAAATCCGTCAACGACTGTTCCAATATCTTTTATGCGTAGTTTTGACCCATCCGGTAAGCTGCGAATAACAATATTTTCAAACTCTTCACCAGTATAACGTTTTTCCTGAACACGTAGTAAAATGTCACCACGCCGCGTTTCAATTGTGCCCGCCGGAACATCAACGGAAAATCCAGCAACGGCCTGAGATACTTGTTGCAGTGTTAAGTCATATTGACGCAGAGCACTTTCAGGTATTTCGATAGATATTTCATATTCGCGAATACCGCTTAAGCTAGTTTCGGCGACCCCCGTTAAGGTACGCAAATCGTCCTCCAGCTTTTCAGCCCAATATTTGATAATGCTTTCCGATGTATCACCATGAATCGCGAGCGTCAGGACTTTGGAGATAATTTTGACCTTCGTAACGATTGGTCGCTGCGCGTCTTCCGGTGGGAAGTCCGATATGGCATTTACTTGCGTTTCGACGTCATTATAAACATCATCTGCATTTGCAAAATCTTCGACTTCTACATTTACAATGCCCGTCCCTTCGGTCGCAACGGAGCTGATACGTTTCACGCCGTTAATACCGATCAGAACTTCTTCCACGCGGTTGGTGATGGCATCTGCGACCTCATATGGTGTGGCACCGGGGTATACGACAGTTACCGTAATCAAACGCGGGTCAATCGGCGGGAATGTTTCGGTCCGCATTGTCATGGTGGATACGGCACCACCGATCAAAAACAGAAGCATCAAGATATTTGCGGCAACATGGTTATTTGCAAACCAGCCTATCAATCCTCCTGATCCTGAATTCGGACTAGATGTCATCGGATGGTGGATCCTCTAACATATCATTGGGCTTTTCGGCTTCGTCGTTACTCTCGTTATTAACCTCGACTTTTGTACCTTCCGTTGCGCCGGCCAACTTATTGATGACCGTTTTCATTGTGTCCCCGTTGGAACGCGTGACAATATATTTATCACTGGCATAAATAATATCAGGTTCATAAGCTGTCAGCGTTTTATCATCCTGAACCAGCCATATGATCCCCTGCTTTTGCAATGCCTGTGATGGAAAAACATAGATATCTTTTAAATTTGAACCGGTGACTTGAACCTCCGCAAAAATGCCGGGAAGCAAAGCGACATTCTTTTCTTTAAAGCCGAAGCTGACAGTTGCGAAGCGTGTTTGTGCATCAAGAGATGAAGCACTCCGCTTTAAATATCCTTCATATGTCAGTGTTTTGCCCAAGTAGTTTGCGCTAATCGTAATCTCGGGATTTGGTGCATCCAACAGCCATTCCAGCTTTTGACCATCTAAAGAAGAAATGACTTCCAGCGTTTCCAATCCGAATACCTGACCATAGCTTTGACCCGCCATGACATACTGCCCCGCTTCAAGCGAACTATTCAGCACACGACCGTTAAAGGGGAGCGAGAAGCTGGCACGGTCAAGATTCAGACGTGCATCTTCCAATTGTGCCTGCGCCGCCTTCAAATTGGCGCGTGCTTCCTGTAATTGTGGCTTGCGCGCAACCAGATCGGGGGCGGCCTTGTTACCATTGATCTGTTGCCATTCCGATAATGATGCTTTCGCTTCGGCCTTGGCAAGATCAAGAGATGTATTGGCGCGCGCTACCTCTGCTTCAAGCCGTCTGACTTCCAGTTCAAAATCTAACGGCTCTATTTGAAATAATATTTCGCCTGCTTCGAACATACCGCCTTCGAAGAACTGATCGCTGACGCTTATAATACGTCCGCTTACTTCGGGAACAATATTAACAGTTCCACGCGTCTCAACCGTTCCCGTGGTGTCGAATTCAATACGGTATGTTGTGGGAGATATATCTTTGGTTTCAACGAACAGCGTGCGTTCCGAATTGACGCTTTTACCAACATCGGGTTTGATCGCGCCCAATAATGCCGATACGCCAAATGATCCGGCAATAAACAAAATAACGAAAAATAATTGTATAAATCCTTTTGTTTTATCACTCATCAATCATGGCCCTTTCCGGTGCCGCTGTGCAATATGCGTTCTGATCTAAAGATATAGCCTGTTTTTCGTTTGAAAACCAGTCACCACCCAGCGCCAGATAAAGCGAAATACGGGCGTTCCATTTTTGCTGTTGAGCGCTTAGAAGTGTTTGCTCAATGCTATATCGTCTTTGTTGAATATCAAGAAAATCGTTGAGTGATAAAATGCCGCGCATATAACGATCATTGGAAATATCTTCTGCTTTTTCCAAGGCTTTCAGTGATCGCTCCAAACTTAAAACTTCACGTTCCAGTTCTTTTTCGGCCTTAAGAGCGCTTTCAACTTCACGCATGGCATTTAAAATATTTTCTGCATAAACGGCACTTTGTTCACGTGCAAAGGACTCGCGCAATCGAATGTTGGCACGTAGTCGGCCTCCCTCAAACAAACGGTTTGTGACATTTGCCAAAAGAGACCCCGCAAGTCGGTCAGCACGAAAGAGATTATCAAGTTCATTACCACTAAATCCAATAGACCCACCAAATGATAGATCGGGGTAAAGATCAGCCACCGCGACACCTATATCAGCGGTTGACGCGGTCAATCTTAATTCTGACGCACGCAAATCGGGACGACGGTCAAGCAAGTCGGCAGGGAGGCAATCAGGTGTTTTTAAAGGGGGCGGTAATAAAGGAAATTTGGAGGCCGTGGGATCAGTTGTTCCAGGTAATTGCCCCAGTAGAACATCAAGGCTGTAAATTTCGTTGGCAAGTAGGCGTTCAAATTCATGAATGTCGGATTGAACAGTCTGAAAATTCTCTTCTGCCAGATACACATCAGCCGCGCTAGAACCTGATACACCCAAATTATAACGATTTTTGACTAGGTCATACGTACTTTTGCGATTTTTGACATTTTGTTTGGCAAGATCCAAACGGCGCTGATTAATCGCGATTGTTATGCGACGTGTCAGCAGTTCCGCAATCAGGGAATGTATCAGTGCTTGTCGTTCAAAGAGACTGGCACGGAAGCTTGCATCTGCTGCCTCGACCGATCTTCGAATACGTCCGAATAGGTCAATCTGCCATGATGAAGACAGATCAGCCGTGTAAGACGTCACATAATTTCGACCGCTTAACGGACCAATACCATTATTAATGGAGGAAAAACTGCGTGTAGCGCCTGCATCCGCACCTATCGTCGGGAAAAATCCGCCCCGTTCTATATTCAAACGCTCTTGCGCTTGAATAACACGCTCTCCCGCTTGTTCTAAACTAGGATTTTCCGCTAATAATTTCGAGATATAGAAAGAGAGTATAGGATCATCAATTCTTTTCCACCATTCACTGATGGGATATATGTCATCTTGTTCCAGCATGGAATTGATAAAGCGATTATCGTCATTTAATTTCGTGTCGGGACGACTATAATCAGGACCGACAGCACAAGACGTTAGAAAAAGAACAGAAATAAAGGCAAGCGCTCGTGTTATATACATCAACGTTACCTTTGATCTCTAAAAATCGTAATAATTGGCATCCCGTACGGGATTCGAACCCGTGTTGCCGCCGTGAAAGGGCAGTGTCCTAGGCCTCTAGACGAACGGGACATTTGGTATTCATCGTGAAGCAATAGAGTTATAATGGCATCTGGCATATGAAATCAAGTGTTTCTTTTTAAATTTGTGAAATAATTATTTTTTGTACGATAGAGAATGAATTTAGGTTCTTTTTAAATAAGCATAAAATGCACCACTTCCGCCGTGCCGTGGATGCGCTGTAGTCAGTTTTAAGATATAACCCGCGTAAGGGCCAAGTTCCAACCATTCTGGCAATTTTTGTTTTAACACACTTGGTTTGGATAACTTTCCTTTTCCCGTAATAATAAGGACGCATCGATATTTTCGCGAGATGCTGTTCATCATAAACAGATCTAAACTCTGCCTTGCTTGTTCTTGTGTCATCCCATGAAGATCAATCGTCGCGTCGATTGTGACCTGCCCTTTTCTCAAACGCTCGGCATCGCGACGGTTCAGCTGCGGCGCTTGTTGTGATTTTGCCGTTTTATGCTCGAGTGTTGACGGCATAACATATTTTGCATCAATCGCAACATCTGCCTTTTGATCTAAAATTAGTTTTTTCTGTTTTTTCTTGGATGTATGATTATTCAAAAATTTCTTGGCGCCATGCGTTACAAAGTTCCATAGGTTTTCATCATCATCTGTCGGGCGAAAAGGCATAATAAAAAGATAGGTAGATTTTTAGCGCGCATCAACTTATATATAAATTATGCCTCATTCAGACCTACATAAACGCAAGAAAAGTAAAAACCTCTTTATGCTTGCCCTGATTTTTGCATGGATTGCCCTCATTTGGGCTGTCACCATGATTAAAATGGGATAATCATTATGATAATAAATGGTAATTTAACTTTTTTATGCTATAAAATTTATATGAAAAGATTTTTATTCTTCTTTGCCTACCTTCTTTTGCTTTGCCCTTTTGGGTTGCCTGCCATTGCGCAAGATGCAAATGAACCAGACAAGCCAAATACATTGGCTTCCATGTTTGAAACTTGGAATGAGCGACAAAAAGAGTCACTCAAGAAAGCAGCCGGTGTAGAAAACATAGGTACTGCAGATGAGGAAGCAACCGGTTTTTATAAACCACCCCCGGTTACAGCTAGAAAAGCACAAGGCGCGAGAAGTCGTATATTTGACCCTGTCACATCATACATTGAACAACGTCGCGCTTATCAAGATAGAAACCTTGATAATCTAGATCGCATTAATCAAGGACGAAATGAGCATCAAGCCAATATGAGCGACGCCTTATTAAATATTAATGATGAAAGACAGAAACATCTTGAGGTAACCTTACGTCAAAATCAAATTGTCTTAAGTGAGAGAGAACAGCATTTAGAAGAACATCTAGATACAAAATCAGATATGCAGTCGCGACAGGAAACTTATTTAAAAAAATATGTTGCCAATCATCGTAAATACCTTGAGCTAGATGTTGAAAATTAAGAGATACGCCTTATTTCTTCTTTATGATAACACCGCCCAATTCTCCCAATGACATAATAGACAAGAACCGTAAAACCGGCCTTCTGGTATTTAGTGTTGTGATTGCCATGATCGGCTTGGCATTTGCCTCTGTACCGCTTTACGACTTATTTTGTCGAGTCACAGGCTTTGGCGGTACAACACAAGTATCACAAGCGGCGCCTGATCAAATTTTGGATCGCACGGTAACAGTTCAGTTTAATTCCGATGTAAATAGAAATCTTCCATGGGCGTTCGCTCCGGAAGAAAAAAGTATGAGTATTAATATAGGTCAGGAAGGTCTGATCAATTATTACGCAGAAAATACCGCGACATTTCCCATCGCGGGGACTGCCGTTTATAATGTAACCCCGCCCAAGGCAGGGAAATACTTCCATAAAACACAGTGTTTCTGTTTCAATGAACAAATTCTGCAACCGGATCAACGCATGAATATGCCTGTTCTTTTTTATATCGATCCCGCCATGGCAGATGACCCCTATATGGATGATGTCAAAAATATTACCCTCTCTTATACCTTTTTTAAAACAGAGAGTGCAGAGTTGGAAAAGGCGCTTGAAGTATATTACGAAAGCAATTAATAAAAACATTCTATACTCTGAAAGATGAGTGGTTTATAAATAATAAGAACGATTAAAATAAGAGATTTCTATTATGGGCGAATATGTCGAATACGATTTGAAAAGCGGGAAAAAGCACCCTTATCATATATTAGAGCCTTCTCCTTGGCCTATTTTATCTTCTTTTGCGGGCGGCCTGTTGGCACTTGGATTGATATTCTGGTTTCATGACATTGAAATGGGCACTGTTAAATTGGGTTGGGGATATGCTATTCCCGGGTTAATGGCTGTATTGGCTTGTATGTTTTTCTGGTGGAAAGATGTAATTCACGAAAGCATGGTTGAAAAAGTCCATAACGACACCACTGAAAACGGCATGAAGCTGGGGATGTCTTTATTTATTGCCTCTGAATTTATGTTTTTTGTTGCATTCTTCTGGGCGTTTTTTGATGCCAGTTTATTGGTAGGACAGGAACATACACCCACCAAGTTAGACTTTACAGGCGGTCAATGGCCACCAAAGGGCGTAGAAGTTGTTGAAGCATTCGGGCTTCCCTTCCTGATGACCATGATTTTACTTCTGTCCGGTTGTACTGCCACGTGGGCACATGCGGCTATTCTACAAGATCAAAAAGAAGACACAAAAACGGCTTTGTGGATAACTGTTGCTTTAGGCGTTATATTCCTATGTTTTCAGGTCTTTGAATATGATCACGTTAAATACGGTTTCGCGGATAATATTTATACGTCGACCTTTTTTATGGCGACAGGCTTTCATGGCTTTCACGTATTTGTTGGAACAATTTTTCTTGCAGTTTGCGCATTTCGGGCGATGAAATATCACTTTACATCAAAGAAACATTTCGGGTTTGAAGCTGCGGCATGGTACTGGCATTTTGTTGATGTTGTCTGGCTTTTCCTCTTCGTTGCCATCTACTTTTGGGGCAATGAAATCGGTATGAACTTAGAATAAGATGAGCTTCCTGCGATATTTTATTCCTGATCCGAAGCAATTGATGATCGGCATTAAAGGGATATGTCCGAAGTGTCAGAAAACCTCTATGTTCAAAGGTTTTTATGAATTATATGACGAATGCTCGTCTTGCGGACTTGATCTGTCAAAGTCGGATAGTGCAGACGGTCCCGCAGTGTTTTTGATATTTCTACTGGGCTTCATACTCGTTCCTCTTGCACTTCTATTAGAAGTCTATATTGCACCACCCCTATGGGTTCATGCAGTTTTGTGGACGTTTGTTGTTTTGGGGCTGACAATCGGGAGTTTGCGCCCGTTAAAAGCTTATATCATCGCTCTTCAATATAAATATCTTCCTTGGGATAAGGAATAATTGTCATCTACATACATTTGTAGGACACAAGAATCTTCTTACAATGAAAGAGTATGTGGTATCGATTCGCTTTTTTAACCCTGATGATATGTGTTCCCAAACCTGCTTCTGCCGAAGGCAACAGAAATTTTTATGGGTCGCGCGGTTTGAATACCATTCCAGATGCCCGCTTTGACGATAAAGGTACCATTAATCTAACGCTCTCTCACGCTGATCCTTATACAAACGCAGCATTCGGATTTCAATTTACGGATAATCTTTACATCGCGCTGCGACAAAGCGCAGAGACATCAAATCCATTAGATAGCGCCGATACATTATATCCGGGGATAGATACAAAAATTAAATTATGGGATGAAAGCGCCTATCATCCGCAAGCCGCTCTCGGGCTGCAATCAGCATTCGGGCATAAGCGTTTTGCAGGGGAATATCTGGCACTCTCCAAACGTTGGAAAGCGTTTGATTTTACAAGCGGGCTTGGATGGGGACGCTTTGCAGGAGGCGCACACTTTTCCAACCCTCTTAAAGTCATCTCGCATTTTGATAAAGAAAGAGAGATTGACGGCGATATCGCAAATGACCCGTCAGATTGGTTCACGGGGGAGCATATAGGGTTATTCGGCGGCTTTTCTTATGATCTTCCCATTGAAAAGCTCAGCTTCACAGCTGACTGGAATGGTGATCCTTATGACGCAGAAAAGCTTTCCTCTGACTATGATCCGCCCAGTCCATGGAGTATTGGCCTGCAATACCACCCGCAGGATTTTATCAGTGCGGGTGTTGGGTTATTAGGAACAGATAAAATTATTGGTCGCATTACTCTTTCCCCGCATATTCCTGACTGGCCGTTAAAAATGGCCAAGCCTGATCCTCTGCCTTCTTACCCTCCTTTACGACCAGAACGCGGCAAGTCACATAAAATTCTTACAGATGCAGGCGCGGACGGCCAACGCCTACGCATAATCAAGGAGAATGAGGCAGAGATTCACACCGATCTATCTTTGGAAGAATTCGGGGCAACGCCATCACAAATAAAACGCGCCGTTCATTACATGAGTCGTAATGCGCCTGCACATATCGGTTCATTCAAAATTACGCCCCGCTTTGCAGGATTACAAGGTGCTTCGATAAAACTAATCCGTCGTGATCTGGAACAAGCTTATGCTGAGAAACGCGGCAGCCCCGAAGAAATCTGGCAAAACGCCGAATTTGACTCTGCGCTTACCTCTATCCCTTTCAAGGGGCTGAATAAAGGCGGGTTATGGCCGGAAAAGATTATTCTGGAGCAACAAATCAGCTTATCAGAAGAAGATCAGGGTATCTTATCCCGCACCAGCCTAATTATCGAAGAACAGCGGGAGCTGATTGGCTCATTGGCAACAGGTGCCGCACTACGTTTTGATCTAACCAACAATCTGGATGATCTTAACAGGTTTAGACCACGCAGCGTCCTTCCCGTACGCAGTGATATTGACCATTTCGCAGAACGGACCATTTCGCTTGATCGCTTTTACCTCTCTTATTTAAAAACGATAAAACCCGATCTTCATGTGAATGTAACAGGTGGTTATCTGGAAGAGCAATATGCAGGACTTGGCGGAGAAATTTTGTATCGTCCTTTTCGAAAGAACTGGGCCGTAGGAGCCGACGCATGGCAGGTTTTTAAACGCGATCCGTTCACCTCCCTAAATCAGGGGCTTACGGTGGATAGTCTATTAACAGGTCATATGAATGCATGGTACAAGCTACCAAAATCGCCGGAAACAACTCTCAACCTGAAACTGGGGCGTTATCTGGCAGAAGATGTTGGCGGGTCATTCGGTCTTAAGCATCAATTCAAAAACGGCGCTAGTTTAGAGGGTCATGTTACCCTGAGCGATATGACCGATCTGGACGTTTATGGTGGTAATACAAACCTTCATCACGGGGTAAAACTTTCCTTACCGATAGGGTCGCTGGATTACATCCCTAGAAATAGTCGAATTGACATGATCGCCGCGCCCTTTGGACGTGATGCAGGGCAAGCGCTAGATAAACCGATTGACCTTTACGACATGACCGATGCCTTTTCGCTACAACATCTGGCGATGAATTGGAGTGACATGACAGACTAAAAGCCGCTCTGTGTTTCAAGAGCGGCCATATTTAGGTCAATGATGTGAAAAAACTAACTAGTTTTTAGATTTATTCTTATCTAGTTTTTTATCGCCCGGATTCTTTTGATCAGGGGTATTTTGTTTTTTTGGATCTTTCTTTTCATTAGATCTATTCGTCGTTTTTTTATCACGTTCCATATTAATTTCTCCTATATTAGGGTTGTGATATATAGCAAACGTTTAAAATTATATTTGCGTTCCAACCTTTAAAAAATTATTTTATTTCTATAATAAGCAATAATAGTTCATTACCATGCATAAATTAAAATCATATCTTTATATTCTTGACAAATTCCCATCGAAACGGCATAAACACATCATTACTCGACACTGGCGTTAGAACCATGTCTACGGATATCCCGCTCCCAGCGAATAAGATCGCTCAGAGCGGCTAAATTGTTTGGAATTTATATGTTTGACTCGTTGAGCGAAAAACTTGGTGGAATATTTGGCGGTCTGCGCGGTAAGGCGCTGACTGAAAAAGATGTCGAGCTAGCGGCGCGCGAGATACGCGTGGCGTTGTTGGAGGCTGATGTTGCCCTGCCTGTTGTTAAAGAATTTATTGAGAAGATTAAAGAACAAGCTATTGGTGCCGCCACGATTAAAAATGTGCGTGCCGATCAACAAGTTATCAAAATCGTTAATGACGCGCTTATCGAAATGCTGGGCGGTGAAGATCAGACCGAACTGACTTTCGGTGCGTCGCCTAGTGCATATTTGATGGTAGGTTTACAAGGTTCCGGTAAAACGACCTCAACCGCCAAAATTGCAAAGCTACTCAGCGATAAGCAACGTAAAAAAGTATTGATGGCATCGCTTGACGTGGCACGCCCCGCGGCGCAGGAGCAACTTGCCACCCTTGGCGAACAAACAGGAATTGCCACACTTGAAATTATTAAAGGTCAAAATCCTGTAGAGATCGCGAAACGCGCGATGGAAACAGGCCGTAAAGAAGGCTATGACGTTGTCATGCTGGATACGGCGGGTCGTCTGTCCATTGACGAAGAATTAATGGATGAGGTCAAAGCGGTTCGTGACGCAACAAATCCGCAGGAAACCCTGCTTGTTGTCGATGCCATGACGGGTCAAGACGCGGTTCAGACCGCAAAGTCATTTAATGAAAAAGTTGGCATTACCGGTTCTATGCTGACACGTATTGACGGCGATGCGCGCGGCGGCGCGGCGATGTCAATGAAGGCCGTGACAGGCAAGCCGATTAAATTGCTGGGTACAGGTGAAAAATGGGACGCGATTGAGCCCTTTTATCCTGACCGTATCGCCAGCCGTATTCTAGGAATGGGTGATATTGTTTCCCTGGTTGAAAAAGCCTCGGAAACTGTTGATAAAGATGAAGCCGAAAAAATGGCGGCAAAATTCAAGAAGGGTAAATTCGATTATAACGACCTTCTTTCACAACTCCGCCAGATGTCGAAAATGGGCGGTATGGGCTCTATCATGAAAATGCTCCCAGGTCTTGGAAACATGATGGGTCAACTGGAGGCCGCAGGCGTTGACGACACGATCTTCAAAAAGCAAGAAGCCATTATTCTATCGATGACAGCGGCAGAGCGTGAAAAGCCCGACCTTCTTAATGCGTCCCGTAAAAAACGTATTGCCGCAGGGTCAGGAACAAGCGTCAATGACATCAACCGCCTTGCCAAACAGCAAATGCAGATGCAAACCGTCATGAAGAAGATGAAAAAGATGGGTATGGGCGGCATGATGAAACAAATGAAGTCCCTGATGGGCGGAAAAGATGCCGCCATGCTGGATCAAGCCATGGACGCCGACGCGCTTGCCAATGATATGCAGGCGGCCGGAAAAGGCGATAGTCCGCTTGGACCAAATCCATTCGATAATATTGCCGGCGGCGGCCCAGATCTGGGTGGCTTATTAGGTGGCAATATGGGCGGGGGCGGTATGCCCGGTTTACAAAACCTTGGCGGCGGCAGTAAACGCGGCGTGACGAAAAAAATCAAAAAGAGGAAAAAGAAATGATGAAAAAATCTTTTTCCAGAAAGTTTTTAGAACTTTTAATCATAACAATTATGCATGTCGTTATCTTAGCCATTTGGTTCGTTGCTGAATTAAACGCACCATCATGCCTGAATTGTGTAGAGGGATGGAACATAAGCACCCTCGCTAATTTTCAATATATCTTTGTAACGTTAGGATTAATATATATTGTCTCTATCATTATTTATGCGACCGCGCTTCATCATCGAAGCACAAGCACAGCCTTATTTATGGCGTGCTTTGGTTCGAGTTTAATTTTTGCAGTAATAGAAATGGTTTATGCACGCTTCGTGATTTGATGATTTGTAGATCGAATTATCAACTGACTAAGTGACGTGAATTTGAAAGGAAAACTAAAATGGCACTAAAACTAAGACTGGCTCGCGGGGGCCGCAAAAATCGTCCGCATTACTCAATCGTTGTGGCAGATAGCCGCAAAGCACGTGACGGACGCTTTATTGAAAAAGTGGGTACGTATAATCCTCTTTTGAAAAAAGATGATGAGAACCGTGTGAAACTGGTAAACGAACGTATTACTTACTGGCTCGGCGAAGGCGCACAGCCCTCTGACCGTGTTGCACGTTTTTTGGGCGATGCGGGTCTTGCACCAGTTCCTGAGCAACGTAATAACCCTGAAAAAGCGAAGCCTAAGGCAAAAGCGCAAGAGCGTGAAAAAGAGCGTCAGGACAAATTAGAAGCGGCAAAAGCGGCAGAAGAAGAAGCAAAAGCCGAAGCGGAAGCTGCTGCAAATGCGCCTGCTGAAGACGCTCCTGCAGAAGAAACAGCGGAAGCTCCAGCTGAGGAAGAAGCGAAAGCGGAAGAGCCTGCAGCTGCTGCTGAAGAAGAGAAAAAAGACTAAATAATATCTAACCGCCCCCCTTAATGGGGCGGTTCTTATTATGTCAGAACGTATCCTCATCGCGAAAATTACAACAGCCCACGGGATCAAAGGTCTTGTGAAGCTGCACTATTACGGTGAAAATATAGAGGATGTAAAATCATATAATCCTTTCTATATTGCAGAAACGGGTCATGACGCGCTCACAATAAATATCAAAAATGCGATTAAAGGCGGCTATGTTGCTGCAATTGAGGGAATTAATGATCGCGATCAAGCCGAAAAGCTGCGCCATACTGAGCTTTTCATTGATGTAACCTCCATCGCCCCAGCCGAAGAAGGCGAATTTTTGCAAAAAGACCTTATCGGCTGTACTGCTTACGAAAATGATATAGAAATTGGCAAGGTTATTGCCATTGAAAATTTTGGCGCTGGTGATTTACTGGACATACAACCGGCAGGCGCTGAAAGCTTTTACCTACCTTTTCAGGACGAATTTGTAGAGTCCGTAGATATTAAGAATAAGAAAATAACCGTTATCATACCGGAGGGTCTTATTGGCTAAAGATCTGCACAAACTCCCACGCCTTTATTCAGCTGAAAATCTTGCTCTAGATCAGATGGCTACATTAACCAAAGAACAGGTGCATTATCTGCTCCACGTCCTACGTTGCAAACTTGGCGACAATATTCGTATCTTTAACGAAACACATGGTGAATGGCTGGCAGAGATCAGCGATGTCAGTAAAAAGCATATCGATGTTCGTTGTATTCAGCATTTGCGTGATCCCGAGACGGTACAAAAAGAAATTCATCTGCTATTCGCACCAATCAAAAAAACACGTATGGATTTTCTCATCGAAAAATCTGTTGAATTAGGCGTTACACATCTGCACCCAGTTATTACCGAACATACAGACGTTAGAAAAATAAACTCCCAACGCTTACAAGCTCAAAATATTGAAGCGTCTGAACAATGTGAGCGTATTAAAATTCCAACCCTCCTTCCCTTAAAACCATTGGCCGAATGTCTGGAGAATATAAAATGTAATATGACTGTCTATGCTGCCATCGAACGTGACGAGACAGCTTCACCTATTCAGACAGTCAAAACAGAAGAAACAAGCGGCTTCCTAATAGGCCCAGAGGGAGGATTTAGCAAAAAAGAAGTTATTTTTTTAAAAAACCAAAATAATCTAACTCCAATTTCTCTTGGGAAAAATATTCTACGCACCGAAACCGCCGCACTCAAAATTTTATCTTGCATTTCAGATGCTTAATTAGTAATAATCTTTTTCTAAAAAATAAAAAGAGGTGTGAATCATGGGATTGAGTAATCCAGATAAAAAAGACCCGATCACGCGGGAAGGACTCTTACAATCATTTTCAGGATTTGGTGACGACGCAGAGCGCACAAGCGGCGGCGAGAATGAAATGATGCTGTCTGATATTAACTTTGCACTTCCAAACGACGAAATACATTTAGAGTTAACCGGACCTTATAGAAATCAAAAAACAGGCGATGTATCTGAAGAAGAGATAGTCCATTATAGCGACGAACCCGGAACGCATATGATTGAAGTGAAAAATGATGGTGCATATGTTAAAGCTAACCTCATAAAGTCGCCGCTAGATATATGGCGTCAAAAATCTCTGATCACGGCAAGAATGGATGGACTTGGTCTTAAGCTTTCTCCGTTCTCGTGTATGCCTTTTTCATCAAATGAGGCTTGTTTAAATAGCATTATTGGCCCACGTGGCGAAGGTGCCGATTATAGTGACCGCCCAAGAACAATGCTGAAAGCATTTGAGATGCATCTTGGTCCTGAAGCTGTTGCTTATCCGGTAGTTAATGATTGTGTCCACTGGACAACAAATGCACGTAATCCACAGGACGCTTTTGTAATGGCACGTTTACAGGTGGCAATGTCTCCATTTTGGTTTATCTATACGGAAAACAGACCGCCTTATCAAAATGATAACCCAGACGTACGTGTTAACCATCATTCAGGGCTTCGTTCACGCCGCGCACTAGGCAATCGCGGTATGTATCCTGATTTTCTTTTTGCTGCTAAAGATCACAGCGAATTTGTAGATCGTACAATTGAACGAATTTTAGATACCAGCATGCTTGCCTATTATGATCATGACGGTCAAATAGTTCCTGCTCCTAAAGGTGGTATGGAATTAAAACCAAATGATATGAAAGGTCTAGGCCCTGAAAACATCAGCCAGTTTGAAATGGGCATGTCGCAATTCTGGTACAATTACAAAATTAAAGGAATTCCAGGCGGCGAAGGAACATTATTTGAACGCCGCGATTTTGACGAAGGCCCAGAAGTGTTTCAAGACGTTATGCTCCTATGTTCAATGATCGATTATGATGATGTTTCGCGGCAAAGACTAATCCAAGCTCTTGAGACAGATTACGGTATTCCACTTTTTTCTGATCCGGAAACAGCGCATGGCGTTATTCGTGCAAATATTGACGCCGCACTTAGAAGAGGCGCAGATAATGCAAGATTTGTTGACACGCCATTTGGCGCTAGCAACTTAGGGAAAACTGTTCATAATTTTTTAAATGATACTCTTTTACCAATGATGGAAAACTTTCATCGTGAAACAGGTATGTCGGATATGCTACATAGCTGGCGTTACAAGGCAGAAAACCGTACGACAAATGCTCAAGTCTGGTATGATCTTTTTGATGATATGGAAGCACAACGTGGTTTTATCAGAGAACTTATTCAAGAAGATAGTTATCACGATCGTTTTACAGACGGACGAAACTGGGGGGAGCAGATCGACGAAATTTTAGGGTCTCAACATCAAGCCATAACAATTTTAGAAAGATAAAAATGTTTACGCTTCTAAATCCTGAGTCTGATGTTCCGCTTATTCTTTTGTGTGAACATGCAGAAAATAAAATTCCTGAGGAGTTGGGTGATTTAGGTCTATCGAATCCATCAATATTGGAAGGTCATCATGCCTTTGACCCTCCTATGAAAAAAATTACCTGTGGTGTGGCAGAAAAGCTTGGCGCTACGGCAATTTTGGGAGATTACACACGCCTGATTTCAGATTTGAATCGTGATGAAGACCATCCTGATGTCATTGTTCAGCATTATTTCGGATATAACGTACCAGCCAATATAGGTTTAAGTGAAGAAGAACGCGCGGCCAGATTAGCCATGTACTATTATCCCTATCATGCACAAGTAGAAATGCAGATTAATCGCATTAAAGCACTCGGCAAAGTTCCTTTTATTTTTTCACTTCATTCTTTTACAGAAAGTCCCGGTGATAATCTGCCTGAGCGTCCTTGGGATATCGGGCTTCTATATAATGAGCATGAGGATGCAGCCCGCTACTTTACCTCTTACTTGGAAACGCATCATCCTGAATTTCACATTGGACAGAATGAGCCTTATAATTTAAAGAAAATGAAGACATCAAGCGTTGTAACGCATGGCGATAAAAAGGGGCTGCCTAATCTTCTGATCGAACTTAAAAATGAAGTCTTTGATCGCGGCGAACAAACGCACGATCAATGGATCGATATTTTTACAAATATTTTAAACGGACTTATAAAATCTAAACGCGCAGAGGCATAAGCACATAGAGCGCTGATGGATCGCTATTATCCTGAATAATTGTTGGTGATGCAGAATCCGCCAGCGTAATCCGACATCCATCACCATCAATTTGGGACGTAATATCAAGCAAATAGCGCGCATTAAAACCAATTTCTATGTTGGCATCGCTTGAGATTTCAACTTCTTCCGTTGCACTTCCTGCCTCGGGTGTGGAGGCAGACAAAGTCATTGTTTTACCATTCATCGCAATCTTAACGGCGCGTGTTTTACCATCAGAAATAGTGGAAACGCGATCAATGGCAGATGTGAAAACCTTTGGATCAATCTCAACCACTTTATCGTTACCTTTTGGAATAACGCGGTCATAATCAGGAAATGTGCCGTCAATCAGTTTCGATGTCATGATAATATGATCAAATGTAAAACGGATTTTGCTTTCCGATACATTGATTTTAATTGTATCAGCTGCTTCTTCAACCAGTTTGCGAATTTCTAGAATGGCTTTGCGCGGAATAATAATACCGGGAATGTTTTCCGCACCTGTCGGACACGGCATTTCGTAACGTGAGAGGCGATGGCCATCAGTTGCAACCGCACGTAATAGCGTAACACCATCACTTTCCAAAGCATGTAAATAAATTCCGTTCAGGTAATAACGCGTTTCTTCCGTGCTCATTGCAAACTTTGTGCGATCAATTAATGCACGCAGGTCTGACGAAGAAATTGAAAATTCAGATGGTAGTTCGCCCGCACCAATTTCTGGAAAATCAGCAATTGGCAAACAACTCAATTTGAAATTAGACCGACCGGACTTCACGGTCATTGAATGACCATCCGGATCAAGTGCGAATGTAACGGATGTACCATCCGGCAATTTGCGAACGATGTCATGAAGCATATGCGCGGGAACAGTCGTGGCGCCTGTCGTATCTATCTGTGCGGCGACAGCTTCGTTTATTTCCAGATCCATATCTGTTGCGGCCAAGGTTAAAACACCGTTATCGGCCTTCATTAAAACGTTGGAGAGAATAGGAACTGTATTACGCTTTTCAACTACGCCTTGTACATGGTTGATGGCTCTTAAAAGGGCGGCCCGTTCAATGCTAAATTTCATCTCTATTGTCCTACTTTCGAATCATTTTTTTACGGAATTATTTGAATATAGCACAAGGATTGCCTTGAACAAGCGCGTTTTTTTGAACGTCTTTTCTTTCAATCAAAATAAGCCTAAACTGCGTTTATGATAAAAAACACACTGCCTCTACTTTTGTTCTCTTTACTTTTGACGGCGCATGCGGTTGCAAGTGATGATAGCCGTTTTCATTATCAAACAATTCAACATCAAGAGATTGAAAAAGATATCAATATCTGTATGTGGGCAATGACAAATGATTTTGACCATACTATATATGATGTCAGCCTCTTTAAGTCAGGGCGTATAGATGACGGGAATGAGGCAAATAACATATCGCAAATCCGTCTTACAAAAAGACATGATTCTGCGGCGGCGCAAAAGTCTCAGCAAATTCATGAAGCCTGGCTAGAGGTTGATTCTTTGTTTGAAACTGATGCTGTTTTTGATACGCGTGCCATAGCGATAGGTCTGGAAACAGAAACGGACTACGTAATCAACCTACCGGAAAAAGAATTTCACTTGATGATGTTAAGCATCGGTCACAGCGGGTTTAAGTTAAATGTTGTTCCCGAAGATAATGATGAGGCTATATTATATTATTTTCATCCGCCAACGGATGGGAATGATGTATTAAAATATCGGGAATGCTTGAACAGCATTCCTAAAATTGACGAGATTGATTAGCCTTTTAAGCTTCTTTGAATAACTTCAACATCTTGCGCTATCGCTTCATCTAGATTAATAAGCTCTTCTACCTTTTTCACCGCATGCATCACGGTTGTATGATCACGTCCGCCGAATTTACGACCAATCTCTGGCAGCGATCTTTGCGTCATTTGTTTAGCAAGATACATGGCAATTTGGCGCGGTCTTGCAACAGCTCTGGCGCGACGGGCCGAATGCATATCATCCATTTTTAGCGCAAAGTGTTGAACAACCTTTTTCTGGATTTCGTCAATTGTAATACGACGATCGTGTGAGCGTAATAAATCATGCAAAACACTTTGCGCCGTTTCAAGCGTAACGTCCTGATGACAAACATCTGCATGCGCGACAAGGCGGGTCATCGCCCCTTCAAGTTCACGGATATTCGATGTAATTTTTAGCGCAAGAAATTCAAGCACGGATTGTGGAACATCTGCCGCCATCAATTCTCTTTTACGCTCTAAAATACCAAGACGAAGTTCGTATGTGGAGGGTTGAATATCTGCAACCAATCCCCATGCTAAGCGCGAACGTAAACGCTCATCTATCCCGCTCATATCGGAAGGCGCACGATCCGACGAGATAATAATCTGTTTATTATTATCAATCAGCGCATTAAACGTGTGAAAAAATTCTTCCTGCGTTGACTCTTTACCTGCAATAAACTGAATGTCATCCATCATTAAAACATCAACAGAGCGGAAGAATTCTTTAAAGCGCATGGTATCTTGCGCACGTAACGCTTTTACAAACTGGTACATGAATTTTTCAGCAGAAAGATAAAGAACAATTTTTTCCGGATCGCGCTTACGAATTTCCCACGCAATAGCATGCATCAAATGGGTTTTGCCCAAACCAACACCACCATAAAGATAAAGCGGATTAAACGGAACGCTAATGCTCTCCGCAACACGGCGTGCGGCAGAACATGCTAGGGCATTTGGCTCTCCGATAACAAAACTGTCAAAAGTAAAACGGGGATCCAGCGGTGAAAAATATTCATTGAAAGGACCGTCCTCAATTTCCTTGGCCAGAACGGGCTGATCGACTTGTTTCTGCGCTTCTGCCTCCGCAGGAGACATAGATAGTGATGAAAAGGAAGATTGCGCCACAACAAATTCTATACGTTGAATATTACTATCTTCTTTCTGGCACATCTCCAGAATACGCGTTGAATAGTGGTTTTGAATCCAGTCTTTAATAAACCGCGTCGGAACGGAAACTTCTAATGTATTATGATAATATGCTTGAAGCTGAAGCGGCTTTAGCCAGCTACGAAAAACGGCCTCACCGAATTCACCGCGCATTGTCTTGTGAATACGATCCCAAAGATCCTGAATTTCAGCTGTAGGCGCATAAGAATTTACTGTTTCATCCTTTTGCTTTATCTCTTTTTTATTCTCTACAACATTCAGAATTCTATCGGGTTGCTTCATTTTTTTGACTCCATTATTAACATCTTTAATCTCTGCACAACCCTGCTCATAGAACACACGTTATCAACGCCTGAAAAGGTTTTCTCAAACAGATACGTCACTTCAATTTTTGTTTTTTTAGGGCGTTTTCGCCCTCCCCTATACGACTTTTTGTGTCGTGAACATGAAAGATTATAAATACGACTTTCCGAATTTGCTTTCATTCAGAACATTTTTTTCTGTGCTGATGACCTCACGTTACAACAAGAAATGAGGTCAGGGCAATAAGAAAAAAACGTGAACATTCAAAAAAGAAATATTTGTTCTTATAACTATAATCTCCACGTGGGATTAGCTCCGTAAATTTTTACAGAGCTAAATACAAATAATAATAGGAACTTTTTACCCTGAAACTTTAAGTTTATGGATACGGTGTGAAAGTCGTGAAATCTTACGAGCGACTGTATTTTTGTGGTATATGCCTTTGGCAACACCGCGCATCATTTCAGGTTGCGCATCTTTTAAAGCTGCTTGCGCATTATCAGCATTGCCCTCTTCAAGAGCCAATTCTATTTTCTTAATAAATGTGCGGATACGACCACGACGTGCGCCATTAATCTCGGCACGATTGTCATTACGACGAATTCTTTTCTTTGATGAAGCATGGTTTGCCATGTCTTTTATCTCCTAATTTCTACAGACTTGTGGTTATAGCGTTATAACAAAGCTTCTGTCAAGGAAATATCCACAGAAATAATACTATTTTCAATCGTATACAATCTGATTTTATTCCCATTTTAGCAGGTCATTTTTAAGAGTTATTCTGTAACCATTTCATATTAATGATTAAAACACTCTCCCTCTATTTCTGCCATTACACGCCATGGTTTTACCTTGGATTTAAAATACATAAGCTCAAATTTTTTTCTATGCTTTTTGACAACATGCACAATAGAACGTTGAACGCCCTGTTTGAATGATACGGGTTATGTTTTCCGAGCAATCACTCGCCAGACACGCCTTATTTTCACGTCCATAAACAAAATGCGTATGCTGAAAATAACCAAAATCGCCGTCCGGTAATCTATGATCACGTAATGTAGAACCTCCGGCCTCTATAGCCTCTCTCAAAACTGTTTTTATTTCTTCGACAAATCTGCTTAGTGTCGGAAAAGATAAATCACTTGCTTTCATTTTAGGCGAAATTCGTGATCTGTATAATGCTTCGCATGCATAAATATTACCGACACCGACCACAATACGCTGATCCATAATGGCTGTCTTAATTGCACTCGTCTTATTTTTGAGTTTTAGACGTAAATATTCAGCATTGAATTCTTCTAAAAGAGGTTCAGGTCCCAAATGTGCAAAGGATGGATGTGTAGATATATCTTTTTGCAGAACATCGAATACCATACCAAAACGGCGCGCATCATTCAGAATAATATGATGACCATCTTTCATTCTAAGTTCGAAATGGTCATGTTTTTCGGCTGGTGAATTTGATCTGGGTGCCAAAATACGGACGCGCCCCGACATTCCCAAATGAAGAATGAGCGTATTGCCATTTTCCAAATGACAAAATATATATTTTGCGCGCCGGGATAATTTCTGAATTTTTTGCCCCGTCAATCGTTCTGACAATCCTTCTGGAAATGGTATTCGCAGTCCTTTATCACCGCAAAAAGCCCGATCTATTACTTGCCCTTCTATAATAGGTTTAAGACCACGCATGACTGTTTCAACTTCAGGGAGTTCGGGCATAGACTATATATATAAGAAAAAAGCCGCTGATGAACAGCGGCTTTTATGATTTTTAAAGAATAAACGGTTTGACTTAGAAGCCCATACCGCCCATTCCGCCCATGCCACCCATTGGGTCCATACCACCCATGGCGGCGCCCATATCATTGGCAGCTTCTTTTTGCGGGGCTTCGGCAACCATTGCTTCTGTTGTGATGAGAAGTGAGGCCACAGATGCCGCATCTTGTAATGCTGTACGAACAACTTTTGTCGGGTCGATGATACCGGCTTTTGCCATATCAGTATATTCGTTGGTTTGTGCGTTGAACCCGAAATTTGTGTCTTTCTGATCCATTAGCTTACCAACAACGACGGAACCTTCTGCGCCTGCATTTTCAGCAATCTGACGAACTGGCGCTTGCATCGCACGACGAACGACATCAATACCAACCTGTTGGTCGTTATTTGCGCCTTTCATGTCCTTCAAAGCTTGCGCGGCGTAAAGAAGTGCAATACCACCACCGGGGACAATACCCTCTTCCACAGCTGCGCGTGTTGCGTGAAGTGCGTCGTCAACGCGGTCTTTTTTCTCTTTCACTTCAACTTCGGATGCACCACCAACACGGATCACTGCAACACCGCCAGCCAGCTTGGCCAAACGTTCTTGAAGTTTTTCTTTATCATAGTCGGATGTTGTATCTTCGATCTGGTTCTTGATCTGGCCACAACGTGCTTCCAGATTTGCCTTGTCGCCTGCACCATCAATGATTGTTGTATCATCTTTTGTAATACGGACTTTTTCGGCTGTTCCCAGCATTTCAAGACCAACGTTTTCAAGCTTGATACCCATATCTTCAGATACAAGTTCCGCACCTGTCAAAATCGCCATGTCTTCCATCATTGCCTTACGACGGTCACCAAAACCAGGGGCTTTCACAGCTGCAACTTTCAAACCACCGCGAAGCTTATTCACAACAAGTGTTGCAAGTGCTTCGCCTTCAATATCTTCTGCAATAATCAGAAGCGGACGTGACTGACTGCACAACGGCTTCAAGAACCGGCAACATCGCCTGCAAGTTAGACAATTTTTTCTCATGAAGAAGAATAAACGGCTTATCAAGCTCACAAACCATTTTCTCAGGGTTTGTAACGAAATATGGAGACAAATACCCACGGTCAAACTGCATACCTTCCACAGTTTCCAAGGTTGTTTCCATTGATTTGTTTTCTTCAACAGTGATAACGCCTTCATTGCCGACCTTATCCATAGCTTCTGCCATTTTATCTGCAATATCTTCGTCATAATTGGCAGAAACAAGCGCTACGTTACGAATGGCGGCATTATCTTTGACAGGTTTTGAAACACGCTTTAATTTCTTCAACTGCTTTTGCAACAGCCATATCAATACCGCGTTTCAGGTCCATCGGGTTCATACCCGCAGCAACCGCTTTTTGACCTTCGCGAATAATTGTACGCGCGATCACGGCTGTTGTTGTTGTACCGTCACCGGAAATGTCATTTTGCTTTGAACAGATGTCTTTAATCATCTGCGCGCCCATATTTTCGAATTTATCTTCGAATTCCATTTCTTTGGCAACTGTGACACCGTCTTTTGTGACACGTGGCGCACCGAATGATTTTTCGATCAAAACGTTACGACCCTTTGGCCCCAATGTGACAGCAATCGCTTTTACTGCTTCTTCTGCACCCTTTGCCATACGCTGGCGGGCAGAGTTTCCATGTATTACTTGTTTAGCACTCATAGTGTTAATCCTTTGTTTTTAAAATATAAATTAAATGTTACTCAGTTCGTTTTTCAAACCGAGGGGGGGTGGGGGTAGCTTACGCCGCCTTATCCATAACGCCCATAATGTCAGATTCTTTCATGACCAGAACTTCCTGACCATCAATCGTGATCTCTGTTCCTGACCATTTTGAAAACAGAACGCGGTCACCGACTTTAACAGCCAGCGGGCGCATATCGCCGTTATCATTGATATAGCCTGTACCGATTGCCATGACTTCGCCTTCGCTCGGCTTTTCTTTGGCTGAGTCGGGAATGATAATCCCGCCGGCTGTTTTGGCGTCTTCTTCAATGCGTCTTACTGCGACGCGGTCATGTAGAGGATGAAATTTCATATATCTACTCCTTTTTCTTTAGTTAAGGTTAAAAGCAAATCAAAGCCTCCTCACAATAAGCAAGACTTTAACCTCTCCCCCAACGAAAGCCCAATGTTCTTGTTTTGGACTTCATTAAGTGAGTGTGATAGATATAACCCACCGCGCTTGTGATTTCAACAGTTTCATGTCAAAAAATACGAATGGATATCGAAAAACTATCTCAAGGAGACATTCAGGATTTTATTCTTGAGCATAAGTCTGTGGATATCAAAAAATTAGCGCTTGAAAAGCTCCCCTATGAAGGAGAGTTGAGAACGCAAATTCTGCAACAAATAAAGTCCCGTCAAAAAGCCGAGTACAAGTTACAGAGGTGGTTTGAACATAAGGGGATTATATTCCCTAACCCAGATTTGGTAGAACAAGCTTCATCTGACTTAACGGCACAATATAAAGCCGGTATTTATCCACAAAATGGTTATCCACAGAACCTGTTTATAGATTTAACTGCCGGACTTGGAAGTGACAGTCTTGCTTTTTCAGAGCAGTTCACAAAGGGGCTTTGCATTGAGGTTGATCCGGTATATGCGAAGCTATTGGAATATAATCTTAGGTTTTTAAGTAACAAAAAAATAGATATTTTAAATGGTTACGCAGAAAAGCTTATACATACCCTTCCCAAAGCGGACTTGATTTATATTGACCCACAACGGCGCAATACACAAAAAAGTGGTGGTGGAAAACGCGGACTTTTTGATTTTAATGAAACGCAACCTAATATTCTGGAGCTACTGCCTGCCTTAAAAGAAAAAGCGCCGTGCATTTTAATTAAGAGCTCGCCGTTTTTAGATATTTATGAGGGGGTGCGTCAACTTGGAGATCGTTCAAGACATTCATATCGTAGAAGCAGACGGGCAATGTAAGGAGGTTCTGTATTTCATTGATCAACATAGAATAGGGCAACCGACACAGTTGATTTCTTCGAATTGCGATAACGGCCACAGCTTTCAGTCGTCTTTAGAAGAGTTAAGTTTATACACGCCCGAATATTCCGACCCGCTTGAGTATTTATTCGAGCCTGGCCCTGCCCTCATGAAATCTGGTCAGCACACGCTTTATGCAAAAGAATATAATCTAAAAAAACTGGCGCCGATGACACATCTTTATACATCAAACAATCCTATCTCTACAGATATGGGGCGATCGTTCGAGGTGATTAAAACAATGGCTGTCAAAAAGAAAGATGTGGCAAATGCCCTTCCGCAAATGAAAGCGAATATATCAACGCGAAACTTCACAATGAAGCCGGAGGCATTACGGAAGAAATTAAACCTTAAAGACGGGGGACCGTTCACGCTGTTTGGCTGTACGCTTCAAAATGATGAAAAGCGGCTTATTCTGTGTAATCATCAGCCTGTTTAGCAATTTGTTAGATATTTGTGATATCATTTTCTTATAAACAAGAATTGTTTAGGAGGCATCATGGCAAATCTGGAGTTACAGTTAAACGGTTTTCAGCTAACAACCGCGCAAATCTATTATCACTATCCGGATTATCCCAAGTTGATACAGGAGTTTCTATGGCAAGATTATGATCTTGCCCCAAAATTTCCCAAGCTCAATGAATTTCTGGATTTCTGGAAAAAAGATATCGAAGGCGAACTTCATTCTGTCTATGTTGCAAAGCAGAAGCTGTTGAGCGCAAATGAGCTTAACAGCTATAAAACGGAAATACCCGTGTAATAAGTTAGCTAGGCTCAGCTTTTTTACAATGAAATATCATTATAAAATCAGATTTTAATCTATTCAATATCCTAGAATCGCGTTATGCTAATTTTATGCGGACATTGTATCATTTATGGCTCCATCCCTTTTCACGCAAGGTACGTATTGCTCTAAGTGAAAAAAAACTGAGTTTTGAACTCCAGATTGAAAAAATCTGGGAGCGTCGTACTGAATTTTTGGCCATGAACCCCGCAGGGGATGTGCCGGTTATTATTGAACCTGACGGCACAACTCTGGCAAATTCCATGGTGATTTGCGAATATCTTGAAGAAGTTTATCCGGAAATCAATTTAGTCGGGTCCGACCCGATACAGCGCGCAGAGACCCGTCGCCTTGTTGGCTGGTTCGATGTGAAATTCAACCGTGAAGTTACAGATAATCTGATCGGTGAAAAGCTTATGAAGCGTTTTTTGAAATTAGGTGAGCCACACGGTCCATCCATTCGCGCCGGTCATGCCAATATTCATTATCATCTGGATTATATCGGCTTCTTAATGGAGCGTCGCAACTGGCTTGCCGGTGATTATTTTTCTCTGGCTGATATCAGCGCCGCTGCGCACCTTTCCGCGATTGACTATATCGGCGATGTGCCATGGGAAGAGCATCAGGCGGCACGTGAATGGTATGCGCGTGTCAAATCACGCCCTAGTTTCAAACCCCTTCTGGAAGACCGCATCCCCGGATTTAGCCCTGTTGATCATTACGAAGATGTTGATTTTTAATCAAATTTTGTAAGTTTTCTTGTGATTTATTTTTTTATAATATACATCTAAATATATGCCAAAATCTCTTTTTTGCTTCGGTTACGGATATACGTGTGATTACTTGGGTCATGAACTTATGACACAGGGTCATTGGACCATTTCCGGCACAACCCGCGATGAAGAAAGGCAAGAAATTCTTTCCCAACGTGGCATTCACGCCCATATTTTTGATTATCAATCACCACTTCAATCCTTTCAATCCTTGCTGCGTGATGTTACGCATATTCTAATTTCGACCCCGCCTGATGATCAGGGTGACCCGACCTATCTTATACATGATGAAGATATTGCCGCGCTTGAGAATCTTGAATGGATCGGATATTTATCGGCGACCAATGTTTACGGCGATCGTAAGGGTGATAAGGTTAACGAACGTGACCGCCCCATGCCAACGTCAAAACGCGGGTCACGCCGCTATAGAGCAGAACAACAATGGCGAGAGCTGGCAGAAAAACATAATTTACCCCTTCATACATTCAGATTAGCAGGAATTTACGGCCCCGGACGCAGCGCCATAGACTCAATTAAAGCAGGGGTCGCAAGGCGAATAGACAAACCCGGCCACGCTTTTAACCGTATTCATGTCGAAGACATCGTACAGGTACTGATCGCGTCGATGAAAAATCCGAACCCCCATTCGATCTATAATCTGGCAGATGATGAAGCGGCGCCCAGCCATGAAATTATCGCCTATGCCTGTAAGCTTTTGAATATGACGCCGCCGCCCCTCATCCCTTATGAAGAAGCTGATCTGGCGCCCATAACCCGTAGCTTTTATTCTGATAATAAGCGCGTTCAAAACAAAAAGATCAAAGATGAGCTTGGTATCCAGTTAAAATACCCGACCCATCGCCTGGGTCTTGAAGCGTGTCTAGAGGCAGAGAAGCATAACCAGAAACAGATAAAACATAAAATTTTAACCGGAGCGTAAATAGCTGATCGCGCGTTCACGTTCAAATAAATACAAAAGAATTTTCAACTTTTGCCCACGCTCACTTTCCAGCTTTGGATCATTGTGCAAAATAAGCTTTGCCTCATCACGCGCCATTTCCAATAATTCTTTATGATGTTCCAGATCGGCGAGACGAAATTTTGGTAAGCCGGATTGTTTGGTCCCCAAAATGTCACCCGCGCCGCGTAGTTCAAGGTCTTTTTCGGCTATTACGAAGCCGTCTTCACTGCTTCGCATGATGCCCAAGCGCTCTTTCGCGGTTTCCGATAAAGGCCCCGCATACATTAAAAAGCAGAATGATTGCGCGCTGCCGCGTCCGACACGTCCGCGTAATTGATGAAGTTGAGACAGGCCGAAACGCTCCGCATGTTCAATCACCATAATCGTGGCATTCGGCACGTTGACGCCAACTTCTATGACCGTTGTCGCAACCAGAATAGAGACCTCTTTCTGAATAAAACGATCCATAACCGCGTCTTTTTCATCCGGCTTCATACGTCCATGAATCAAACCGACTTTTTCACCAAAGAATTCTTCCAGCATCTGATAACGGTCTTCTGCAGCGGCAAGGTCGCTGAGCTCTGATTCTTCGACCAAAGGGCATACCCAATAGATTTGTGTGCCCTTCTCGACTTCGCTTTTCAGACTTTCAATCATTTGATGTAAATTATTGTTGGAGATTAAGCGCGTATCTATCGGTTTACGCCCGGGTGGTTTTTCATCCAATAGGGAAACTTCCATATCACCATATGCGGTTAAAGTCAGGGTTCTGGGAATGGGCGTGGCCGTCATTACCAGAATATCGACCCCCTTGCCTTTATCAGACAACTTCAAGCGCTGATGCACGCCAAAGCGGTGTTGCTCATCTATCACCACCGCACCCAGATTATGAAACTCTATCGTATCTTGAAAAATGGCGTGCGTTCCAATCACGATTTGCGCCGCGCCTGATGCGATTTTTTCTAATAATGCGACGCGTTTTTTACCCTTATCACGTCCAGTTAGACAAACATAACTGATCCCGAGCGGATCGAGCCACTCTGCAAAACTCTCCACATGCTGACGTGCCAGAATTTCTGTCGGAGCCATGATGGCGCCTTGTAATCCGTTACTAACAGCATTAAGTAGCATTCCCGCCGCAACCACGGTTTTCCCACTTCCGACATCACCTTGTAGCAATCGCAACATGCGAAAAGGTTCGGACATATCTGAATCAATTTGATGTAAAGATAATTTTTGCGCCCCTGTCAGGTCGAATGGCAATGTTTGTAAGAATTTTTGTCTTATATTCTGATCTATTTTAAGGGCGCGGCCTTTTTTCTGTGTATGCGCCTGACGCACCATGGCGAGAGCGAGCTGGTTTGCCAAAAGCTCGTCATAGGCGATACGTTTGCGTGCAGGATATTCAGGGAAAACGGCTAATCCGCCATCGGGTTGATGTAGTGCCAGAACACAGTCTTTCCAACTTTGCCACTTTTCCCTCTTCAAAATGCTCGTATCTTGCCATTCCGGAAGGTCAGGCAGTAAAGGCAAGGCCGCATTCATTACTTTGCGCAAAATTTTGTTGCTAATCCCCTCAGTCAGGGGGTAAAGCGGTTCATATATGGCGATGCGCTCAAGCTCGTCAATCGTACCGATCGCATCTGGATGAACGATTTGATAGCTGTCATTAAATTGCTCTACTTTGCCGCTGACAATACGCTCCTCGCCTTCCGGCAATTGACCCAAAATCCAGTCAGGACGTGCATTAAAAAATACCAGATTCAGACTTCCGCTTTCATTGGAACACCAGACTTTATAGGGCATTCCACGTTTTTGAGGACGAAAGTGCTTTTGAACCGTAATCGTAAATGTTGCAATCTGCCCCGAAGAAACTTCGTTTATTTTAGGTTGCGCACGACGGTCAATCACATCAATTGGCAAATGCCAGAGAAGATCGAGAATTTTCTCCCCGCCGCATAGTTTTTCAAGACGTTGCAAATTGCGCGGCCCCACACCGGGCAACACGTTCAAAGACCTGAAAAGCGGATCGATTAAAAACGGACGCATACCTCTTTATTACACGCTTGAAACGTGCTTTGATAGGGGCATGACAGAAAATTTGGAAAAGCGCCGCAAACAACTTATCTTTCGATCTTGGCATCGCGGTACACGGGAAATGGATATGATTTTGGGCTCATACGCCGAACAGCATATTGAAACTATGTCAGCGAATGATCTAAATGAATATGCCGCCTTTTTGGAAATTAGCGATCCCGAGCTTTATAACTGGTACATGAGAAAAGAGGCAGTGCCGAATAATCTCGACACGCCTCTCATGCAATCTTATTTAAATCATCAGGTTGTTAAAGCCTGAGGATCACTTGCCCTTTTCGGGGCGATCATCCTGTTCTTCCAGTTTTTGTTTTTCCTCTTCCATGACTTTGGGATCAGGTTCTGCGTTTTTCTTATATCCTTTGGGGAATTGTGCGTTTGGTTTACTCATATTAAATCTCCTTTTATTTTTACATACATTGATAAAACAATTTCGTTCCATATATTAGGAGAATAGTTGCGCAAACCTGCCTGCTATGCTTTAAAACGAGAATAATGAACGCGGCAGAAAATCTACATCCGGTAAATACATCAAACATCATCTTCGGTGCGCCAGAGGGGGAAGATGCGCGTATGCTGATTGCGCGTGCGAAAGAGCTGGCAAAGGAAGACCGCATTCTGATTCATGTGGCATTGGATGATACACGTCTTGCCACATTGAAAGACTTAATTCGGTTTTTTGATCCGCAGTGTAAGGTTTTGGGCTTTCCCGCATGGGATTGTTTGCCGTATGACCGAGTCTCCCCCGGTGCGGATTTAATGGCAGAGCGTGTTTCAACCCTGTGTCATTTAGTAGAATGGGAAAAGGACAAAACGCGCAAACCCCGCATTCTTCTGACTACCCTTAACGCAATTTCACAACGCGTCGCACCGAAGGAAGCGATGGAGCGCCGTCATATTCGTTTGAAAAAAGGCGGACGTCTAGATATTCAAACTTTTGAGACATTCCTGAGTGAAAACGGATATCAACGCACTGATACAGTGCGTGAGGCAGGCGAATTCGCCATGCGCGGCGGTATTCTGGATTTATTTCCCGCGGGGCGCAAAAATCCCGTGCGGGTCGATTTGTTCGGCGATGAAATTGAAAGCATCAAGGTTTTCAGTGCCGAAACCCAGATCAGCCGAAAAGACATTGATCGCTTTGCCCTGCTTCCTTCGAAAGAATATACTTTAGATGAGGCACATATATCACGCTTTCGTCAGAATTATCGCGAGACATTCGGTATCAAACGTGAAAATGACCCGCTTTATGAAAGCATAACCGCAGGTCGTCGATATAACGGTATGGAACATTGGCTGCCGCTGTTTTATGATCATATGGACAGCCTGTTCGATTATAGCGACAATCCGTTTATCACATTTGATCAGGCCATTTCTCAAGCCTTTACGGAGCGCTTTACACAAATACAGGATTTTTATCAGGCACGTAAAACGCTGGAAGCATCGCAAACCCAACGCAAATCAAAAGATGTCAGCTTGTCTGGCGCGGTTTATCATCCTCTTCCGCCTTATCAGCTTTATTTGAATGAAGAGGAATGGGTTCAGCGTACAGATAATGCCCTGACCCTTTCCCCCTTCCCCCCGAAGGAAGGGGAGGCAGGGGCAAAACGCGGGCGTGATTTTGCCGATATTCGCGCCCTACCCGATGGGGACGTATTCAAAACATTACAGGAATATATCCGTCCGCATCAAAGCGATCAGAAAATCCTGATTGCCGCCTCTTCCGAAGGATCACGTGAGCGTTTACAAGGCTTAATGGATGCAAACGGCTTTAAAGACCTGAAAAAAATAAAAGAATTTGCAGATATAAAAACACTCAAAACGGGTCAGATCGGTTTATGTTTACTTGACCTGGCGCACGGGTTCATTGCGTCTGATCTGCTGATTGTGACGGAACAGGATATTCTGGGTGATCGTCTTGCCCGTAAGGGTAAAGGCCGCAAGAAAGCTGATAATTTCCTGCGTGAAGTGTCATCTCTGAATGAAAATGATCTGGTGGTTCATATTGAACACGGGATCGGGCGTTTTGTTGGCTTGGAAACGCTGAACGCGGCAGGTACGCTTCATGATTGTCTGAAAATCATCTATTCCGGTGATGACAAATTGTATGTGCCTGTAGAAAATATTGATGTTCTTTCTCGCTTTGGTAGTGATGAAAGCACAACCCAGCTTGATAAGCTAGGCAGTGCCAACTGGCAGGCGCGTAAGAGTAAAGTCAAGAAAGACCTGATGCGGATCGCGAGCCAGCTTCTGGATATTGCCGCCGCCAGAACACTTCAGAAAAGCGACCCGCTTGAATTGGAGCCGGAGCAATATAACAAATTCGCAGCGCGCTTCCCCTATACAGAAACAGATGATCAGGCACGCAGTATCGAGTCCGTTCTGGAGGATCTTGCCAAGGATTATCCGATGGATCGTCTGGTTTGTGGTGATGTTGGTTTTGGTAAGACCGAAATCGCCATTCGCGCCGCTTATGTCGCCGCCAAAGCAGGAGCACAGGTGGCACTTGCGGTACCGACAACCCTTTTATCCAGACAACATTATGCCAACTTTGCAGAACGTTTTAAAAATACAGGTTTGCGCGTGGCGCAACTCTCGCGCATGGTTGATGCGAAAGAAACCAAACTGGTGAAACAGGGGCTTCAGGAAGGCAGTATTGATATTGTAATCGGCACACATGCTCTATTTTCAGGTGATGTCCAATTTGCGAATTTAGGACTTTTAATTATCGATGAAGAACAACGTTTTGGCGTGAAACAAAAAGAAAAGCTGAAGCAATTAAAATCAAGCATTCATGTTCTGACCCTGACTGCGACCCCTATTCCGCGTACCTTGCAAATGTCACTGACAGGCGTGCGGGAGCTATCACTGATTACCACACCGCCGATTGACCGTTTGGCGATCCGCACCTTTGTGACCCCTTATGACCCGATTGTGATCCGTGAAGCTCTCTTACGTGAACATTATCGCGGCGGACAAAGTTTCTATGTCTGCCCCCGCGTCAAGGATATGAAGGATTTGGAAGAACAAATAGCGGAACTGGTCCCCGAGGTGCGCATGGTCACCGCCCATGGTCAAATGACACCCACCGAACTTGATGATCGTATGACCGCATTTTACGAACGACAATATGACGTTCTGCTTGCCACGAATATTATCGAAAGCGGGATAGATATTCCCTCTGCCAATACAATGATCGTTCACCGCGCCGATATGTTTGGCTTGGCGCAGCTTTATCAAATTCGGGGGCGTATCGGGCGTTCAAAAGTGCGTGCTTATGCCTATCTGACATATGATCCGGCTAAAAAGCTGACGGATCAGGGGCAAAAACGTCTGGAAGTTATCTCGACCCTTGATACGTTGGGCGCAGGATTCCAGTTGGCCTCTCATGATATGGATATTCGCGGCGCGGGGAATTTATTGGGTGAGGAGCAGTCAGGCCATGTGAAGGAAGTTGGGGTCGAGTTGTATCAACAAATGCTGGAAGAAGCGGTTGCCGCGGCGAAACAGGGCATTGATCTAAACGGAGAAGATTTGGTTGAAGCCGTTGCCTACTCTCCGCAAATTAATCTGGGAACGTCTGTTCTTATACCTGAGACATATGTGCCCGATCTTGGCGTGCGTATGACGCTTTATCGTCGCTTGTCCGATTTACAGGAAGGGCAAGATGTTGAGCGATTCGCTGCGGAGCTGATTGATCGTTTTGGCATATTGCCGAATGAGGTCGAAAACCTGCTCGATATCGTCAAAATCAAACAGCTATGTATTCTGGCGGGAATTGACCGTGTGGATGCGGGGCCGAAAGGCGGGGTTATCGGCTTTCATAACGACTCACCGCCAAACCTGCAAGGTCTTGTGAAATGGATGGAAATAACACAAAAAGGCCGCGCAAAAATTCGCCCCGACCAGAAAATTTCCTTCCCCCGCGATTGGGAAAAATTAAATACCCGCGTTAAAGGTGTGAAGAGTATTGTGAGTGAGTTGGCGAAGTTGGTTTAGTTAAGTAAAGATTTTTCAAACCTAAATCTTGGCCATTTGTATATTTGATACCAAAAAAATAAAGTTGAACAGAATGCTGTAGTAGGAAAAATCATAAGCAATGGAAGTTTATTGAAAATAATATTTTCCGAAGGAGGTGAAAAAACTATCACATAAATTATTAACCCTGCTGAAAAACTTATTGGAACAAATATACTAAGCCACAATAGTATATTATATTTTGAATGACCTTTAATTGTGAAAATAATAATCAAGAATGAAAGCAATATTATAGGGGATGCTAAGATTATTCCAGTTAGAGATATAAAAAATATATCTATAGAGAACGTTTCAATAAAATCTTCAAAAGCAGGAAGTATAAAAAAGTTATTGTATAAGAAGTTACCAGAATAGATAAAGCATATCTTAAAGATAAGAAAAATATCTGGTGATTAATTAATGCTAGTATTACAAATCCTATGAAAAAAAATAGAATTATAGATATTATCATTAATTAAGACTTCTCCATCAACTGCGCTTTGGCAACTGTCATGAATTCAGCCATTTTTTGGTTGATCATGTGGTCGGAAATGTCCAAGCCGTGCTGTTCGATATCGGGGCGGACGTAACGGATAATATCATCAAAGCCTTCTTCTTCCAGATTTGCGCCAACAACGCCTTTGGCATATGTGTCCGCATCCGCGTCTTCCAGACCGATTTGCTCCGCCAGCCATAAACCGAACAGTTTGGAGGCACGTGCCTCTGCCTTGAAATTCATTTCGGCATCATGGGCATATTTATCTTCAAATGCGGCTTCGCGTTCTTTATAATTCGACATGTCGGTTTCTTTCAAAAAAGTATAATGTTTGATTTATTTATATCATAAATATACAGGGAGCGATTGCTTTTCAAGTGATTGATGGTTATAAAACGAAAATAAGCCTTTTAACGAAAGTGACCTTTATGCCCAGACGCAAAATGATTTATGACGGCAAAGCCAAAACGATATTCGAAGGACCGGAATCCGGCACCGTTATTCAATACTTTAAAGATGATGCCACGGCATATAACAAACAAAAACACGCAATTTTGCCCGGTAAAGGTGTTTTGAATAACCGTATCTCCGCTTATATCATGACGCGTTTGGAAAATATGGGCATTCCGACCCACTTTTTAAAGTCTGTTAATATGCGTGAACAACTGGTGCGTGAGGTTGAAATCATCCCCCTGGAAGTTATCGTTAGAAACGTTGCGGCGGGCAGTATGACAAAACGTTTACAGATCAAAGAAGGTACGGTTCTGCCGCGCCCGATTATCGAATTCAGCCTGAAAAATGACGAACTGGGTGACCCGTTGGTAACCGAAGACCAGATTTTTGCCTTTGGCTGGGCTGATCCTTATGAACTAGAAGAAGTCATGGCGATGAGCTGGCGCATCAATGATTTTCTAAGCGGCTTGTTTGCGGGAATTGGTCTGCGTCTGGTTGACTTTAAAGTCGAATTTGGACGCCTTTATGGTGACATGGGTGAGCTTTACTTGCTCTTGGCGGATGAAATCTCCCCCGATAATTGCCGTTTATGGGATTTGAAAACGGGTGAAAAAATGGATAAAGACCGTTTCCGCGAAGATATTGGTGGACTAGTCGAAGCGTATGAGCGCGTTGCAGAACGTCTTGGTATCGTTCCAAAAGGCGGCATCCTGAAAGGCGGCAGTCTGGATGAAGAAGTTGCGGAAGGCATGGAACATATTGAAAACGAGCTTGCCAAACAACGTAAATTAAAAGGCATCAATCGTGGGAACACAGGCAAACCGAGAAAGATTTAATCATGAAAGCAATAGTAACAGTCACGCTTAAAAAAGGCGTTCTTGATCCGCAAGGAAAAGCCATTGAAGGCGCTCTAAACTCTCTCGGCTATCCGGGGGCGGCAAACGTTCATGTTGGTAAAGTCATCACGCTTGATTTACCTGATGACACGACAGAGGCACAGATCAAAGATATGTGTGAGAAATTACTTTCCAATCCGGTGATTGAAGATTACGTCGTCGAAACGGCAAAATAGAGACGATAAATAATGGAACAGATTGATCTTACCCGCAAATTCAATGATCCGAAACATAGTCGCGATCAATTTGCCAATGATATGTGGGATAGGCGTGTTCTGGTTGTTTTTCCGGTTGATGATCTATTTCCATCAAAAGGATACACCTTTTCAGAACTGTTAGCCTATCTGGAAACAAATAATGATATGGATAGTCTGAAACGTCTTGAGGGTGTTGATGTTTTTGCGACATCTGAAAAAACAGATTTTAGCGGATTTAAACAGAAAGTCTATGATGCCAAAGATAAAGGTGCCCTTACCATTGTCATCACATCAGATCCAATGGATAGTATTTTTCTAGGCAAAAATGATCATGTTATTTTATATGGCGATCAAGCACAGCCACAGGATGTTAAAAAAACACGAAACGTAACACATGTTCAAAACTTTCAAGAGGCATGCGAGGTTTTAGCTTGGATCAGATATGATCTGGAAACATCGCGAGAAATAGATCCTGCATGTAAGCCAACATTAAAAAACATTGACTGGTCTCAATATCCTGATGCGCCGCATCAAAATCAAGAGCTTTTACATTAAATTACAAATTGTTCTTTTAAAATGCGCTCACTTAGCGAGTGATTAGGGTCAAACATAAGCGTTTTTGAGATGCCTTGTGATTGGCGGATTTTGACGTTTACAATATCGCGGAATTCTTTGAAATCTGCTGTTGCACTTACGGGACGGTGACCCGGCTCGATAATTTCCACATCAATTTCATCTTCCATCGGCAGGAGGGCGCCTTTCCACCGTCGCGGGCGAAACGCGCTGATCGGTGTCAGGGCATGGACATTCGCGCTGAGCGGCAAGATAGGCCCACCAGCTGAAAAATTATACGCCGTACTGCCCGCCGGCGTTGAAACAAGCGCGCCGTCGCAGACAAGTTCTGAAATACGCTCATCACCATTGACGAAAATACGCATCTTTGCGGCTTGGCGTTGTTCCCTGAAAAGAGATACTTCATTAAAGGCAACTCCGTTATATTCCTTTTCATACTTATCCGTCGCTGTCATTTTCAGCGGATGAATAATGGTTCCCGTCGCAGAATTCACACGCTCCACAAGATTTTCAAAACCGTCCTCATCGGGTGGATTCATCATAAATCCAACCGATCCATAATTCAAACCATAGACAGGAATGTCATATTCCAGTGTCTGATGCAGAGCCTCTAACATAGAGCCGTCACCGCCAAGAACAATGACGGCCTCTGCCTGATCAATAGAATACTCTTCGTATATTTCTAATAATTTCTTTTTTGCAGCTTGTGCTTTATCTGCAGAGGATGCCCAGAAAGTAAATTTTTCCATGGCTTATGATAACACGGGCTATGATCGGAGGGGAATTCTCTTTATAAGATAAATGAAAAAAAGATTATATTAAAATTGTGGCTTATCTAAAAACATTAACGCTAAAAGATTTTCGGTCTTATTCCGACCTACATCTGGATGATATTCCTGCCAAAAATATTGTGCTGTCGGGCGCGAATGGTGCGGGAAAAACAAATATACTGGAAGCCATATCACTCTTTGCCCCCGGGCGGGGTTTAAGACATTCCAAGGTTATTGATATGCAACGTCATGGCGCTGATCCGAATAGCGGATGGATTGTCAGTTCGGAAATCAGTACCTTATATGATGATGTGCGTATCGGTACGGCGCGTGATACGCACAAAGACAGACGCCTGATCAAGATCAACGGACAAATTGCAAAAGCGCAAAGCCAATTGCATGAATGGTTATCCTGCCTATGGCTGACGCCACAAATGGATAGACTATTTCTGGATGATAAATCGGCACGTCGTCGTTTTTTTGATCGTCTGGTCTTTACCTTTGACCCGGGTCATATGGGTCGCTTGACCCGCTATGAAAACGCCATGAGGCAAAGGTTGAAGCTTTTAAAAGAAGGTCAGTTCGATCCAAATTGGCTTCAAGCTTTGGAAAGCCAAATGGCAGAAACGGCTCTTTCAATTTGTGCTGCGCGACGCGATTTTTGTACAAAACTTCAAAATGCCTATGTTTCCGCAACGGAGGAAGAAAAGTCGAATTTTCCATCGGCAACGCTTGATATAAAAGGCGATCTGGAGAGACTATTAGAAACCAAAAGCGCCTTGGCGGCAGAAGATCATTACAAAGAAAAACTTTTGGGGCAACGCAGAGCAGACGGAGAGAACGGCACAACGCGCTTTGGACCTCATCGTAGCGATTTCGATGTTTTATATCAGGAAAAGAACATGCCCGCTGCACAATCATCGACTGGTGAGCAAAAAGCGCTGTTAATTGGTATTATACTGGCACATGCACGTCTTTTAAAAGAGGAAAGAGGCGCAGCGCCCATTCTGCTGCTAGATGAAGTTGTAGCCCATTTAGATCCGAACCGCAGGGCCGTTCTTGCTTTTATTTTAAATTCCTATTCTTCACAAGTCTGGATGAGCGGTACGGATAAATCTTTATTCGAAGCGTTTAAAGAATACAGCGTATTTTATGAGGTTTCAGACTCAACACTGTCTGACTTAACTTGAACACCCGCTTTCTTTGCGCGGTCAGGCGGCGTAATAATTCCGGCCGAAACCACCAATTTTATCCCCTCTTCCACCGTCATGTCTAAGTAATGGACTTCTTTTTTTGGCACAAATAATAGATAGCCAGACGTTGGGTTTGGCGTTGTCGGAACGAACACATTGATCGTTTCACTATCCGTCAGGCGCTGTACCTCGCCCTCGGTCGTATTGGTAACAAACGCAATTGACCAGATCCCTTTGCGTGGATATTCCAACAATACAACATCACGAAAGGCTTGTGACTGGCTCGCCATGATCGTTTCGGCAATTTGTTTAATTGCCCCGTAAATATTACGAATAATCGGGACACGCACCATGATATATTCGTATAAATTAATGACCATGCGACCCAGAAAATTACGTGCAAACCAGCCAATAACGATAAAAAAGACAATCGAGATAATTAATCCAAAACCCGGTAATGAAAACGGTAAATAATAATTCGGGTTATATTCTTCCGGTATCAGCTTTGTGACCTGATTATCCATGAATTGAAGAAATATCCAGACAAGATAGACCGTAATGCCCAACGGCGCCGTGACCAGAATACCTGCCAGCAGATAATTACGCAGGCGCCCGGCAAGTGACAGTTTGCGAATATCTGCCTCTTCTTCCGTCACTAAATGGCTTTTTAACTGCTCCCTGATTGTTTTTTTATTATTTTTGGGGTCGACCATATAAAAACTCTTGTTTTTTTGTTGCTACTTGTCTTTAAATCAGGGTTCATGCAAAACGTCAATTCGCAAAACTTCCCCAAAGATAAAAATATCCACGATGTGATCGGGGAAAACTCATTCGCCTTGATAGAGCGTGAAGGCATTGTTTCCGTTATTATAGGCGATATCGCGCATTTAGATACATTGGAGGAGTTGAAAAACCTGGCTGATGCGCATCAAAAACCTGTTGCCTTTGCGCTTCCCTATCGTGTGATAGAGGAAAGAGGTTTTGAGGCGCAAGGTAATGAGCCCATTCTCTCGATTATTGGAGCAACAATCTATCAGGCGACAATTGACCAGTTCCGCCCGCTTTTACCAAAAACCTCTATGATCTTATCTCGCGATATCACAGCATCTATGAGTGACGCTGAATATGTTGATATGGTTATGGCCTTTCAAAAGCAGGAGATAGAGGGTGGTCATTGCTCACAATCCACGCTTTCGCGCAAATTTGAAGGGCAAATCCATCAATTCGGGCTGGATCATGCCTTAAGCCTCTATCGTACCATCCTGTTTCCGCAGGGTCAGTACATGACGGTTTTGATTTGTGATCGTTCTGAAACACCCGATCAACCCCATTGCATTATCGGGGCGACGCCGGAGCGTCATTTAACAATTACCAAAGATCACGCGCTGATGATCCCGATTGCAGGTACGCTGCGCAAAGAAGATCGCGACACATTTGAAGAACGTTTGAACCGGTTCATTGAAGACCCAAAAGAGGTCAATGAGTTATTTCAGGTTGTTGACGAAGAGCTGAAAATGATGGGACGTATTTGCCCCGAAGGTGGCACTATTAAAGGACCTTACCTGCGTGAAATAGGGAGCGTTGTCCATACGGAATATGAACTTTACGGCAATCGCGGACTTGACCCGATTGATGCAATCCGCCTGACCCTTCATGCACCAACTGTGGTCGGAGGGCCCATGGAAAGTGCGGCGCGCATTATTGCCAAATACGAACCAACATCACGGCGTTATTATGCCGGAGAAATAGGTATATATACACCTGAAACCGCAACGGAGTCTGGTGTTGCCGAGATTGATTGCGCCATTGCACTGCGTTGCGGCGAATTTTTCTCAAATGGCGATTTTGCTATACAGGCGGGAGGCGGATTGGTACGTGATTCCGATCCATTATCCGAAGCGCATGAAAGTCGTGCCAAAGCGATGGGATTAATGGCGTTCTTACTGAATGAGCCAAAGACAACGGCGACCTATTTAAAAGACGCGGTGCGTCAGAAAATTTTACCTGCGCTCGAGCAAAGAAATAAGCACCTATCTTCTTTCTGGATGGATAATCAGGAACAGCTATGGAAGCAAGGCGCAGATCAAAATGCCGGAAAATCCGTTTTGATTGTAAATAACGAAGATGATTTTGCGTTTATGATTGCGCATGTCTGTCGCGGTTTGGGATATCAGGTAAATGTAGTCGATACATTCGAGATGCAGAATCGCAAAATTATCGAAGACTTTGTTATTTTAGGCCCCGGTCCGGGTAATCCAAATGATGAAGAGCACGCCCGCATGACTCATTTACGTCTGCTGACAAACGCGCTGTTAGTTGAGAAAAAACCCTTATTGGGTATATGTTTGGGTCACCAGATGTTGTGTCATTCTTTAGGCTTTCCCGTGCATCAACAAACGTCCTCAACACAAGGGATGCAGCGTAGTGTGACCGTATTCGGGGACAAGCATCAACTGGGGTTTTATAATTCTTTTGCACCTGTGCCCCATCCCCTTATGCAGTCCCCTGCAGATATTATATATGATCTGGATGAAGAAGAACGCATTATTGCCATCAGCGGGTCGCATTACCGCGGGTTTCAGTTTCATCCCGAATCTATTATGTCGCAAACTGGTGTTGATCTGCTGAAAAGCGTTCTATCGGATTTAATTCCTTAAGAAGCTGTCTCTGAAATACACGCATGAAAGCAACGCGCTCTTGGGCTATATACTTTGCTGTATCTGTATAAAGCCTATCGGCGATTTTAAATAATTTAGCCTCAAAATGATCAATTGCATATTTCGAATCATCAAGATCACGGTGGTTAGCAAAAGGATCATTCGGATGAAACAAAGCGCGTTTCAATTCACTAGATACAGCAAAAGTTCGCATCATCCCTATACAACCTAGGGCATCTAGACGATCTGCATCTTGTAATATTTTTGCTTCAAGAGTTTGGGGTCTGATATTAGCAGAAAAGCTATGCGCGCAGATTGCGTGATGAATGAATTCAAGCTTTCCTGTCTTATATGTACCTTGCTCTTTTAGTATTTTAATAGCTCTATCTGCAGATAAGGTTGAAGCCTTTTTACGGTCCGGATGATCTTTTGATAGATTAACCAAGTCATGAAACCAAACAGCAGGGATCAAAATTTCTAGATCACCGCCTTCCATACTTTGAATGTGTCGTACAGAAGACAGAACACGCTCGATATGTGCTATGTCATGTGAAGGATCATTTTGCCCGCACCATTCTGCTTCAATAAGTTGACGATAATCAATCACTACCCTGCTTTTTTGGCGGGTTTGTCATTGGCGGGCTCTACCATTTCTGAGGCATCGTCATCTACATCCGGGCCAACCAACATTTGATCAGCAACCAAACCCGATTTTGCACGGATTTTGGTTTCTAGTGTTTTCATCATGTCGGGGTTGTCGAGTAAATATTTCTTCGCATTCTCACGTCCTTGTCCGATACGCTCCCCCTCGGCAGAGAACCAGGAACCAGCTTTTTCAACCAGACCTGCTGCAACACCCAAATCAAGAATTTCACCTGTTTTGGAAATACCTTGGCCATACATAATATCAAATTCAACCTGACGGAAAGGGGGTGCCATTTTATTTTTCACCACTTTCACCCGTGTTTGGTTACCAACGATTTCTTCTTTATCCTTAATTTGACCAATGCGACGAATATCCATACGAACGGAGGCATAAAATTTTAAGGCATTACCCCCCGTTGTGGTTTCAGGCGAGCCAAACATAACCCCGATTTTCATGCGGATTTGGTTAATAAAGATCACAACCGTACGCGATTTCGAGATAGAACCCGTCAATTTACGCAAAGCTTGTGACATCAAACGTGCCTGTAGACCCATATGTGAATCACCCATGTCACCTTCCAGTTCGGCGCGTGGAACCAGAGCGGCAACGGAATCGACAACCAACACATCAAGCGCATTTGAGCGTACAAGTGTATCAGCAATTTCCAATGCTTGCTCCCCCGCATCAGGTTGGGAGATCAATAGATCATCGACGTTACAACCAAGCTTTTTAGCATAAGTCGGATCGAGCGCGTGTTCCGCGTCAACAATGGCACATGTGCCGCCGCTTTTCTGCGCTTCTGCAATAATATGTAGAGCAAGTGTTGTTTTACCGGAGCTTTCCGGGCCGTAGATCTCAACAATACGCCCGCGCGGCACACCGCCGATACCTAAACCAATATCAAGACCTAGAGAGCCTGTCGAAATAGCCTCGACCTGCATCATGTTTTTTTGATCGCCGTTCAAGCGCATGACCGAGCCCTTACCAAAAGAGCGTTCAATTTGTGCCAAGGCGGCGTCGAGGGCTTTTTGCTTATCAGCTGAGGCAGCAGTACTCATGTGTAAAATCCTTTTATCTTTGTGTATATTCAATTCGTCGCACGATTCTGAATGTTCTGTAAACACTCACAATCATTTTAGTCGATTTTGTTCACAATATGTTTCATGTGAAACAAATCAAGAACATCTGTATTGTACTTCATTTGTTCTGTTAGTAAACAGCTAATTTAAATTATGTTGGATCTATTCCAGATAATTCGTGATATCTGTCAATGAAATCAAGCATTTCCGGTATTATTTCTCGTCGGCTATACTCGGGAATAAGTCCTAATATAGTGGGAATTTGATGGATATTTGTCGCAGACATATGACCGATATGCGCACCGTTATACCTAGCGAATTCTATTGCTGCTTTTAGAAAATCTTGTCTGAGTGACATTTCCTGCTGTTCGGAATTATTCCTTTGCTCATCATCAAACATGTAGATTCAAACCCACTATAGAATTGTTTATTTGAGTGCGTATTAGCAGGTCTTTTTCTGACATACAAATTTTTATAGATAAAATCAAAAAGGCAGGACGCCATAAATGGTCTGCGGCTTATTCAGTATTTGCGCCCATAGACGATCACCATAGCTAAAATGCCACCATTCGGACGGATAATTTATCAAACCTTCTTTTTCTAAACTTGTCACCAATAGATCACGGTTTTGCCGCTGAGCTGTGGTAATGTTTTTGGCATTCGTTTCGGTTAGGACGCAAAATTCCTGCATATCTGTGCCCATATCGAATATATTGCGATCTTTGTCACATAATGTAATGTCTACTGCGCAACCAAATTGGTGTCCACTACCTACTCCATAAGGATTTGAAACGAAGTTGCTACATAGACTTGTTATCTTTTCTTCAGAGGCTTCAGGATGGTCTTTCGACACTTGCGCCCATATATTATCCCATAATTCAAATTGCCGCGCACGAGGACGATAGGCTTCGTAAATAATAAAGTATAAATCTTCCGGTAAATGCTTTTTTGCTGAAAGTACTTTACTATAAATGACTGTGCGTAAACGCTTATCAGTAGAAAATCTGTCATTGAAAAACACGCCGTCTTTTTCTGTAATTTCAGTTAACTCGGGCGGGGTTTCACTCTCAATAATTACAGGCTCAAATTCGGGCATTTACATCTCCATTAAGGCATCCATTGTACCATATCGGGTAGAAAATCTTTCTTGATCAGTTAGATAAACCAGACGCGGTTCTGTACCGTGCGCCGTTTCTATTTCTTTATCACCTACGTAATCAAATGTCAGTTTTCTAGCAACGCCTTGCGACGCTTTATTGTCAGGATGTGCGGTTAACCAGACTTGATTGACAGAAGGATGATGGTGAAACGCTGCATGCATCAGACCGATCATCGCTTCAGTTGCAAAGCCTTTTCCTTGCTCGCGAGGGTCAATAATATAACCAACATCCGGTGCGCCTTGCTTATCTGCGGCAATATCGTCAATTGAGACATAGCCAATACAATGATCGGGTCTTGATATATCTTCTACAGCCATTTTAAAGCTGTCGCGACTGGTTTGCGTTTGCTTTTCAATCGCGCGATCAACAAAGCGCTTTGATGCATCGTGACTACCATCCAGATTATAAAAAACGAAGCTCGGGCTTGTGGCAATGCGGTGTATGTCAATCACATCAGCTTGCGTAAACTCTCTTACTCTCAGTCTGTTGGTTTGAAATTGCATATGCCGCACTTTTATTCATATATTTTTTATTAAAATACATAATATATGTTCGTCATAAAAGTCTATAAAAAAGCAGCCTATTCAGTAGTATTTTTTGTGGTGGTGATATTTAAATCCATCATGATGTCTTGCGATACCCACTCGGCAGTTGCATCGGATTTGCGGCCGATATCATATTGCAGACGGTCTATTGGAAATGTTGCGTTCATGACAACTGGTGAAGCATCCAAATCGCTTAAAGTAAAGTCAAACGTTATAGGATGCTGTTGCCCTCTTAATGTCAGCGCCCCTTCCATAGTATAATTATCTGTTTGATTTTTGGTTATACTGGTTGAAATAAATGTTCCTTTTGGATGATTTTCGCTGTCAAACCAGTCAGACTTTGGAAGGGTACCATCATATAATTTGTTACCCGTCTTTGCGCTTGCTAAATCAAATGTTATTTCAACATGACTTTGATCCAGACTTTCAGGGTTAAAGACAATCTCCCCCTGCCACTCATGAAATTGTCCGTTAAATGTGTTTCCTGCATGCTTCCCTGAAAATGCAACGGTGCTGTTGGCATAATCGATTTGATATTGTTGTGCGAAAACGGGCATGGCACTTAATATAAGTGTAAAGACGAGAGGAGCAAATAGTTTCATGGCTTATCCTTTCTCCACCACATACGCGGTAAAAGATTTATATGTTCAAAATAGGCGTGTTTTATCACGGCGCCTATATGCGCTGTGATCAGAATACCGAATATAATCGCCAAAATTTCATGCGCTTCTTTCGCTATTTCGTGAATGGTTTGATTTCCTTCAAAATCTTGGAACGGAAGCCAGCCGATATTTTGAATATGTGGCCACTCAAACCAGTTAAATACAATTGTTGGCAGGCCGTAAACACTGGTCGAAACCATGATCCAGCCGGAAAGCGGCATTAAAAACATTAAAGCATATAGTCCCCAATGCCCTCCTTTTGCCGCTATTTTCTCCCACGGTTTAAAGGACGTTGGCAATTTTGGAACATAACTAACCAGTCGCCAGCCAATTCGTAAAAAGAACGCCATCAGAAGCAAAACGCCGCCTGATTTATGCCATTGGTATAATTTAAATGTGAAGCTTTTATCAAGATCTAGATATTCCATAGCCAGACCGCTTGCCAGCATGACAAAAAACGCCAGTGCCATAACCCAGTGTAGGATAATGGCAACAGAGTTATAGCGTTTGACGTCATGCGACATTAATTTTAAGACTCCTGGTCTTTATGAAATTCTGTTTCAATCAAGATTTTTACATCGCCGCCAATACTTGGTTCATAAGTGTCAAATCCCCATTCGGAACGATCAATCATACCACTAGCGGAAAAGCCCATTGCCGGAACACCTGCGAAAGGTTTCTCCAGATAACCGCCATTAAACGTGACATCTAATGTTAGGGGTTTTGTCATTCCCAGCATGGTCAGATCGCCGCGCATTTTACCTGTATTGTCTTCGCCAATCGTAATTTTTGTTGATGTAAATGTTATCTCCGGAAAGTTCTCACCGTTGAACCAGTCTTCTCCGGTTGCCAACTTCGCATTAAAATCTTTTTCTTCAGCATTTGGATAGTCTGTTTCAACAGAAAGCGGATTAACAGTGACCTTTACCGTACTGGCAGTCGGGTCTTCGGCATTATAATTGATATCTGCGTCAAAATCTGTAAAACGTGCGGTATAGTCGGACAAACCCAGATGCGAGACTTTCCAGATCAAGCTGGCATGCGTTTTATCCAACGAATAGTTTCCTGCGGGCAGCTCCGAACGTGGAACCATTTCCTGCGCCATGGCGCCAAACGGAAGAAAGCTGATAAATGCAGCTGTTAATAATAATTTTTTCATGATGTATCCTTTAATTAATAAGCATTATTAACTTACCGTAATAAAGGATAGTTTCAAGTGCACACTTAGATTATAGGTGCCTAATTACGAAGAGGCTTTCCTTTTTCAAGCATATGCTCGATACGATTTAGCGTGCCTTTATTGTGAAGCAGAGCCATAAATTGATCACGCTCCAGTTTCAATAGGTCTTTTTCTGAAAGCGGATTGGTCCAGTCACCCTTCTCACCGCCCGTTAAAACTTTCGCCAGATGATCGGACACAACAATATCATAATCCGTTGCCTTACCGCTTTTGTGTAAATCTGACACGGCCAGATTAAGTGCCATTTTACCGCTATCACCTGGCAGACGTATATCTTCACGCATTTCAGGGGCTGTGTAATTTTCTGCCAACTTTAATGCTTTTTGTTTTGCATCAAATAACAGACGATCACGATTCATTGTGATGCCGTCGCTGTCTCGAAGATAACCAATTTTTTGTGCTTCGGGCGCGGATTTTGCAACCGTTGCCACACCGATTAATTCAAATGCCTTGCGTACTGCACCCATGGGGGTGGTATTTGGCGAAAACCATTGCGGATTATGCTGCGCTTTTTCACGCTCTTGAAAGCGTAATATCATTTCCTTACAACCGCCCCATCCCGGTATAACGCCAACGCCGACCTCGACAAGACCGCAATAGGTTTCGGCATGTGCCTGTACCGCATCGGCATTAAGAAGGATTTCACATCCGCCGCCAAAGGCAAACCCGCTGGGCGCGGAAATGACCGGAAATGGTGCAAACTTCAATCCTGTAAATGTTTTTTGTCCGCGATCTACAAATTCCTGCACCTGTGACCACATGGCGATGTTGACCATGAATAAAGCAAGTCCCAGATTTGCCCCGGCTGAAAAGTGTGATCCTTCATTATAAATAACCATCGCCTTGTGCGGGCTGTCTTCTTGGCTGAGAAGTTTTGTAGTTTGTTCAAGTAAATCAAAAATCTGTTCATCAAAGGTATTCATTTTTGAATGCTTCTCGAAACAAACAACCCCGTCCCCAATATCCCAGAGCGAGGCTGATTTGTTAGAGATTACAGGTTCGCTGTTCAGCTTGATATCTTTTAACAACAAGACACCCTGTGGACGTTCAACCTTATGATACTCACCATCCGTACCAAAATAATGCTGCACACCGTCAATGACCTTATAAAAGGTATCATCGCCAACTTTTTGCAATAATTCGGGAACGTCAATTCCTTCTTTTTCCAACTGTTCGGCAAACCATTTCGGACCAAGCGCGTCCATCATTTCAAACGGACCCATTTTCCAATTACACCCCAAATGCATGGCTTCATCGGCGCGAAAAATTGTGTCTGTTATTTCGGGGACCAAACTTGCCGCATAATGAAGCGTACGACTTAGAACTTTCCAGGCATAATGACCACCAATATCATCAGTTGTAACGACGGCACGCAACCCTTTTTTACCTGCAGAAACGCTTTCCAGTTTTGGCTTATCCGCCTTGTTATAGTTTTTATCATCAAATAAACCCGTATGGATGGGATAAGATTGTTTCACCTTCGCCGACTTGGGCGCATCAGGATCAAGGCGATAAAATCCACCCTTTCCTTTGCGTCCTGTATAACCTTTATCGATCATCTCATGAATAAATTTATGATCTACATAGATTTTGCGATAGGCATCATCCTCAGGCAATGTCGAAAGCAGACTTTTTGCCAAATGAGGCATCAAATCAATACCAATTAAATCCAATAGCCCGAAAATAGCTGTTTTAGGCAAGCCCGCAGGTTTACCAAGCACAGTGTCAGCTACTTCAATCGGCACACCGTCCTCTATCGCCACATTAATTGCATTTGTCAGGCAATAGACAAGCAGTCTGTTTGCAATAAAACCAGGTGTGTCGTTACAGGGCACCACACCTTTTCCTAATTTAATATCGCAGAAATCTGTGATTTGCTGCGCAACATCGGCGCGTGTTTTATCGCCTGTTACAATTTCCAGTAACCGCATATAACGCGGCGGATTGAAAAAGTGTGTGATCATAAAGTCAGATTGAAAATCATCATCAAAGCCTTTGGTCAAAAGTTCGAGTGGAATTGTTGACGTGTTCGAAGACACGATTGACCCCTTTTTACGATGTTTATTAATTTTTTCGTATGTTTCATGCTTGATATCCAGATCTTCTAAAACCACTTCCAATATCCAGTCACAATCCGCGATCAGTTCCAGATCATCTTCCAAATTTCCGGGTGTAATCAGTTGGGCGTTTGACGGCAACATAAAGGGCGCAGGATCGGCTTTTAACATTTTCTGTATTGCCGTTTTCGCAATAACCGATCTGTCTTCGGCGTCTTTTGGCACAATATCAAGAAGAACCACCGGCACGCCTGCATTCGCAATTTGCGCGGCAATACCACTCCCCATAAGCCCTGCTCCGATGACTGCAACTTTATTGATACTCATTAAAAACTCCTGATGTTGATACTTATAAATATAGCATGAAAAAACTTAAGAACACCCTACCGCCCTTTTGCCCGCTCCACGGTGACAATTTCGGGGGTGGCACGCAATGCGGCGATGATATTATGAAGGTGTTTTGTGTCATTAACATAGACGTCCAGCAACATATCCCAAAAATCAAGCGAACGGTTGACGATTTTAAGATTGGTAATATTCCCCCCACTACGACCAATTACGGTTGATAGGGTGCCCAGCGCGCCGGATGAGTTGGCAAGTGTTACTTCCAAGCGTCCAACATGACTTTCCGGTGAATCGTCGTCATCGCCCCAAGAAACGTCCAGCCAACGCTCCGGCGTGTCTGCAAATGTTTCCAGCGTTTCGCAGTCAATTGTGTGGATAGTCACGCCCTTACCTGTGGTCACAATTCCGACAATACGATCCCCCGGAAGCGGATGGCAACAGCGGGCAAAATGAACCGCCATACCGGGGATAAGCCCCTTGATCGGCATAGGTTTGTTTGATTGTTGCGCGACTTTTGCGCCTGCATTACGAACTTGCTCTAACGCTTCGCGCGCGGATTGGGCTTGTTTGAACTGTTCTGTCTGATGCCCTGGAAAAATGCTGCGGAACACTTCACGTGCAACGACCATGCCCGAGCCGATTTTGGCATAGATATCCTCGACCTCGTCTGCTTTGTATTTCTCCAAAACATTCGAGATAGCCTTTTCGGTAAATTCGTATTCTTCCTGACGAAAAATCTTTTGCAACATGGCTTTGCCAAGCGTGATATATTCATCACGTTGCTGCTGGCGAATATATTTACGGATATGCGACCGCGCCTTGCCAGAGGCCACAAAACGCTCCCACGTTGGGGACGGCGTTTGGTTTTTAGCAGTTATAACATCAATCTGATCACCGTTTTGAAGCTTGGTATTCAGCGGTGCAATACGCCCGTTTATCTTTGCCCCAACACATTTATTTCCGACATCGGAATGAACAGCATAAGCAAAGTCGATCGGTGTTGAACCCGTTGGTAATTCCATCAAATCGCCCTTTGGGCTGAAGACATAAACGTGTTCTTGAAACAGCTCTAGCTTTGTATTTTCCAAAAATTCTTCGGGCTTTAGTTCCTGATCCAGAATCTCTAGTAGTTCACGAAGCCAGCGATAATGTGTAGCATCTTTTTGGTCGGCTTTTGGTTGTTGTGATTTATATGCCCAATGCGCGGCAACACCCAATTCTGCTTCCTGATGCATATTTTCGGTTCGTATCTGGATTTCAATACGCTGATGCATCGGCCCGATAATGGTTGTGTGAATTGAGCGATATCCATTGGGCTTGGGGGTGGAAATGTAATCCTTGAACCGTCCGGGAACCGTCGGAAATTTGGAGTGGATAAGACCAAGGGCATGATAACACTCCCCCACATCATCCATAGCAATACGAAACGCCATGATGTCTGATAACTGTTCGAAAGAGACGTTTTTTCGCTGCATCTTTTTCCAGATCGAGTAACGTGTTTTTTCGCGCCCTGTGACAGAGGATTTCAGGCCGTTTTCTTTAAAAAGTTTTTGCAGCTCTTCTATAATCTTATCAACAGTACCCGCTTCTTCTTTACGCAGAAAGGAAAGACGATTGGAGATGGTTTCACGCGCTTCGGGATTAAGATAGCTAAAAGCGAGGTCTTCTAGCTCTTCTTTTATATTATGTGTTCCGATGCGCTCTGACAGTGGTGCATAAATCTCGAGCGTTTCGCGGGCAATGCGTTTTTGTTTTTCGGGTTTGTCAAAATGATGAAGCGTGCGCATATTGTGCAAACGGTCGGCTAGCTTCACCAAAAGCACACGAATGTCACCAGACATGGCGACTAATAATTTTCTGAAATTCTCTGCTTGTTTCCCTTCAACGGTCTGACTGCCGATTTTGGTTAGCTTACTGACGCCGTTTACCAGATCGGCTACCTCTTCGCTAAATTCTTTTTTCAGGTCATCATATCCGACTTCCGTATCTTCCAGGGTATCATGCAAAACGGCTGTTAACAGCGTGGCAGTATCCATCTTCATTTCGGCAAGGATTTTTGCCACGGCAACCGGATGTGTGTAATAGGGTTCACCAGAGGCACGTGTCTGGTCTTTATGGGCGTCTTTGGCAAAGGCAATCGCTTTTTCGACCGCGGAAACGTCTATATCCGCGTTAAAGTCTTTCCATTGATTGATATCTTCGATTTCTGCAAGCATGACTGACTGTACTCTAAAGAAAATAGAGTAACAGAATAATCGTTAATTTCTAAGAAAAAGTATTGAAAAGCCGATTATTCGGCTTTTTCTACCTCATCAGCGGGTGCGCCTGCGACATCTTCCAGACCAGGAGCCGGAGAGTCGATGATTGCTTCGGCATCATCCTCGGCTGGGGCTTCCGCGCCTTCGATAGCGGGCGCGCCGCCTGCGGCAGCCATTGTAGCCCATTCTTCTTCGCCGTCCATCAGGTCGATTACGGAATCATCTTCATCGTCGCTTTCGACAATTTTCTGATATGTTTGGATAAGCTCTTCTTTCATGTCAGCGACAGCGACTGTCTCTTCCGCAATTTCGCGCAAGGCGATGACAGGATTTTTATCATTATCACGCTCAATCGTCAGAGGTGCGCCAGAGCTTATTTTACGCGCTCTTTGTGATGCGACCATAACCAGTTCAAAACGGTTTTCAACTTTATCAACACAATCTTCGACTGTTACGCGTGCCATGAAATATCCTTCTTTTATTCTTGAAGTTAGAGTTTTATAGTTGTTGAAACAAAAGATCAAGTTTTTTCATGAAAACAGACATATCGCGACCTCCCAAAAGTATTATTATCTCTGGTGCCTCCAGCGGTATTGGGCGGGCGCTTGCTATACAATATGCCAATAAAGGTATAATGTTGGGGCTGATTGCCAGAAACGAAGCCCGATTGGAGGAGGTAAAGCGTCTTTGCATCGAAAAAGGCGCAGATGTAGAAATTCTTAGTTGCGACATAAGAAACTATAAAGACATTGAAAACTGGGTTCTGAAATTTGATCAACAATATTCAGTCGATCTTATTATATCGAATGCAGGCATTTCCGGCGGAACCGGCGATAATGATGCTCTGGAAACACTTGAGAATTTACGCACTATTTATGAGACAAATGTTTTTGCGGCGATACATTTGGGGCAATGTCTGTATAAAAATTTTCAACAGCGCGGATACGGACAAATTGCTTTTACCGGATCGATCGCAGGATTTCAAGGATGGAGCGGAGCTCCTGCCTACACATCCTCAAAATCCGCCCTGCATACTTATGCGGAGAGTTTGAGATTATTAGGGGAGCCGCACGGTATTCAGATAAATATTATCGCCCCCGGATTTGTAAAGAGTGCCATGACGGATAAAAATGATTTTCCAATGCCTTTTAAGGTAACAGCAGAACATGCTGCACAGATCATTGAAAAAGGTCTTAAAAAAAATAAACGATATATTATTTTTCCTAAACGCATGTATTTGCTTTCCCTCATTGCCCGTATTCTTCCCGAATTCGCCCTAAGCTATATATCTCGAAGAACAAAAGGAAAATCTAATATAAATAATGAATGTTGCAATTAATTTTGAAATATTATTTCAATTATCTTTATAAAAGTTATCAGTTAGTGTATAATTAGCATTATTGAATATAATTATTAATATACATACTTATCATGACTATTTTTTCAAATCTTGCAGATCTTAAAAAAGTAACAGCCCTTTTAAAAGCTGTTGCAAATGAAAAGCGTTTGAAAATTCTATGTGTATTGAGTGACGGCGAAAAAAGCGTCGGGGCATTAGAGGAAATGGTCGAATTGAGCCAATCAGCACTTTCGCAGCATTTAGCAAGGCTGAGACGTGATGAAATTGTTGCAACAAAAAGAGATGCGCAAACTATCTATTATTCAATTGCGGATCATAACGTTGTTGAACTGGTGGAACATGCGCGCGAGTTAATCGACAAAGATAAAAGTGATTAGCTTTTCGATACAAGCAGCTCTTCATAAACGTCTAAAGTTCGTTCCATCATCAGTTCTTTTGAAAAATTCTGCGCAGCATTCGTCATGCCTTTTGTTGACATGGCTACGCGCTCTTGATCTGTCATTTTTAAAACCTTACGAATGGCCATTGCCAGTTCTTCGGCATTACCGGGCTCGACCAGATATCCGGTTTCATTTGGAATAACGGTTTCCTGTGCGCCGCCGTGGTTGGTAGCAATAATTGGACATCCCATTGCTTGCGCTTCAACGGGCACGCGCCCGAACCCCTCGGGATCTATTGATGCAGAAACGACAATATCCGCCATCATATATGCCGCAGGCATGTCATCACAATGATCAATGGTACGTACATTTGCGCCCAGATCTTTTTCTGTAATAAGTGCCTCCAATTCTTTACGATATTCTGTGCGTCCCTGATCTGAACCAATCATAACGCAATATAAATCTTTATCTGCAACTTGCGACATGGCCTCGATCAAGACATGATGCCCTTTCCAGCGTGTCAAACGCCCCGGCATTAAAACGACCCTTGCCCCCTCGGGTATACGCCACAATTTGAGCAGATTAAGCATTTTTTGCGGCCCAAGCATCTTGGGATGAAATTTATCCAAAGGAATCCCTCGTGGAATAATGCGCATACGATCCTCACCAACATCATAATTTACACGCAAATAATTGGCAACATAGTGAGAGATCGCAATCACACGCTCCCCACGTGCCATAACACTATTATATTTTTTTTTCCAGTTACTGTTATTCATATTATACGGCGCATGACACGTTGTCATAAAATGCGCATTTGTTTTCTGACAAGCTTTATAACAACTCCATGCCGGGGCGCGACTGCGTACATGAACAATATTTACGCCTTGCTTTTTAATAATTCGCGTTAATTTGCCGACATTCGACAAAATTGTCAGCGGATTTTTCGAGTGAACCGGCATATCAATATGCATAACGCCGTGGCGTTTTAGTTCGGGCACGCGATGGCCACCATGTGAAACAACAATCGCTTTGGCATCACTTTTAACAAGAGTTTCAGCCACATCGATGCACCCCTGCTCTGCGCCGCCTGCGCCCAGTTCGGGAATAACCTGCATAATTACGGGTTGTGTCATTCATCACACCTTATGAATAAAAATGATTATTTACGTTTGTAAGAAAACTTTTTCTGACTTCCTGATCGCTCACGCCCCAGTCCGCCTTTTTTCTTATGACCGGAAACTTTACCACTCCCTAGAGAAGAAAGCCCTTGGATCAATAACACAATCATTAAAATAATTGCCGCAAAGATAAGCGCCGCTACAACGCACGGTAATGATAAAATCGGCACGACATACTTCCGCCAAGATTCTTCGCCTATTTCCTGATATGCATAATCATGGGATTCCATATGGTATGTAGTCCATAGCCACCCAAGATCGCTTAATTTAAAGCCCTCTTCCTGATTTTCATAGAAAACATACGCATCATAACCAAGCGCCGCAAGTGCGGGGATTAGCAAAACGAAAATTAAAAGTCCCTTATTCATTTATTCACCTTTTATATCTGTTTTTATAATTTATCAGGGAAACGTAAATCAGCCAACGCTATTTATGTATTTTCATTTTTAAAAGACAGACCTTGCGCTTTTACGCGTATCTTTGTATGTTCCAAAAAATAAATGGTGTCGTGGCCGAGTGGCTGAAGGCGCACGCTTGGAAAGCGTGTTTACGTTAATCGCGTAACGTGGGTTCGAATCCCACCGACACCGCCATATTACAATCGCGACTAAAATCATCCCCTAACATTTTGAACGGAAACGATAATTCCGGGGTTCGAAACCCCGTATTGCGGTGATATGCAATTCGCTCTGAAAACGTCAGTTTGAGGGCAAGGCGCTGAAGGTCGAAACGACCGCTTTGCCATATTTTACAAAGGTTTGCGGGAAACTGCATGGCGAGTTCGAACATTTGCTCGAAGGGGGCGCGCGGCTGACCATTTGAAGCTGCTTTTTCGGCGAGCAGAAGCTTTTGCTGTTCTAACTTCGAGATACGCGCCTCATAGGCCGAGATCACGGTTTTACTGTCCGCTTCGCACAGCCGATCCAGCAGTTTGCTCGATTGCTTGTCGAGGTCTTTGATCTTCGCGTCGTACAGCGCGGCTTGCTCCTTGGCACGCGCGAGACGGCTGTCCCAGATCGTCGCAAACATCCGCGCCGCAATCGATAGTTTGGTTTCGGACGGCGTGACACTGTTTAGAACGTCCTCGAACGCGCCTTCAATCTCATCGCGGCGGATCGATTTGCGGTAGCTGCCGCAGGGCTTGTGGAAGCACATATAATAAGGGTGCTTCTTGCCCGTCTTGCTCTTCGACCAGCAGGACGTGAGTGGGTTCCCGCCGCAAAAGCCGGACACCACAGAAGAGCAACTAAAGAACGCCGATCAAGTCAGCCGCATGCTTTCGGTGACGCTGCGCTGTGCGTATTCCCCTGACAATCCATGGCCTGTTCTCGATGGTTGGACCTTTCTCTACACCTATCTCTTCGACCAAGAGGCAGGTATCGCAGCTTCATACCCTTATCTGAGTGATGCCGAAACTCAGGAACTGTTCGCTCGTTTTTGGCAGCAAGATATCTTACCTAATGAGCAGGCGAGCGCATGCCTTCAAGACCCTGCGATTTACGATCCAATCACCGAAATTTTGATGAGCAATGCGCAAAGCGCCGTGAGTGTATCAACTGACAGTGGCCTCCCCATTGTTGCGGTCGAGGCCAGCAGATTGATTGGACGGGCTCAGGATCGCTCCCAGATCGTACAGATGCGCTTTTGCAAGCCGTTGAAGCCTCGATTGCGCAGTCAGCCGCAGAGACAGCACAAGTCTCTAATGTGTCATCCATAGACCAATGCCGCAGAGAGCGTATGGCAGAGCGCTATCCTCAACTTACGCCTGATGAAATTCCTGCATTCGTCCGTGGCATCAAAAGCTTTTCGGCGCGGGATATGCGAAGCCCGAGCCGGTCATCGATGATGTGCAGCGCAATGAGGAAGCCGAAGCGTTCTTTGGCGCAACCGGTGCCGTGATCCGCCATGGTGGCAACTCTGCGCACTATAGTGGGGGTAGTGATCATGTGCAGATGCCGGTTTTTGAATCCTTCCGCACACCGGAAAGCTACTATGCCACGCTTGCCCATGAGCTCACCCACTGGACGAAGCACAAGAACCGTCTTGATCGTGAATTTGGGCGCAAGAAATGGGGCGATGAAGGCTACGCAAAAGAGGAGCTTGTTGCCGAGCTTGGTGCAGCGTTTCTATGTGCTGATCTGGGTTTGACGCCTGAGGCAGGCCTTGACCATGCCGCCTATATTCAGAGCTGGCTCAAAGTCCTGAAGGATGACAAGCGCGCGATCTTCAGCGCCGCTGCCCATGCGCAGCGCGCAGCAGATTATCTGCACGCATTCCAATCCAACGAGCAAAAAGAAGGGGTTGCCGCGTAAGCGGCGACTTCTTCGCCTTGGAGGGCAAAGACATGGAAACACACAACATCACATGGCGCGGGGTTGAGGTTGAGATCACTTTCACGCGGGAAAAATTCGGCATGACCGATCATATCGAACTAAGGACAGACGGGCGGCATCCGCTGCCCGTGACCGAGACCGACTATCGTTCGCACTTCATGCCATCGGGCACGGTTGAGGCGCAAGGCGGCGCGGTTGCGTTTGTCACCGCATGGCTTGAGCATGAAGCAAAGCGCACCCGCTGGAGCGGAGCGCAGTTGTCACTGTTTTAAGGGATGCAAAATTTTCGCGCCCACTTTGGGGCGGGCACGAAAGAAAGAGCGTCCCGTCAGGGTAACGGGACAACCTCAGTCCTATCAGCATCAACCGAACTTGACAGCAGGGTATCATATTTGATAACATCAATGATGAGTTGGAAGATCACGTTCTATAGCGAGAAGGTGGAGAAGGAGACGCTGGCATTGCCAGCGAGCATTCTGGCTAACTTCCTGCGGATCACTGAGCTGATCGAGGAATTTGGTCCTGATCTGGGACGACCGCACACCGCGCCGCTTGGCAAAGGTTTGTTTGAAATCCGTGCCAAGGGCAAGGAAGGCATATCGAGGTCAGTGTTTTGCACCGTAAAGGGCCAAGAGATCGTGATCCTGCTGACGGCCATTAAGAAGTCCAACACCTTGCCAAAGCGGCAAATGGTGACGGCTAACAAAAGAATGAAGGAGGTTCGGGACAATGACTGAGCGACCAAATTTAAAGGAAATGCGCGCCAAAGCGCTGAAAAACCCCGAGTTGAAAGCGGAGTATGACGCCTTGGCATCTGCCTTCGAGATGAAGCGGCAGATGATTGCTCTGCGCAAGGCAGCAGGGCTGACGCAGGAGGAGATGGCGGAAAAACTTGGCACCAAGCGCAGCAATATTTCACGCCTCGAAAGCCTGAGTGCATCGAACTCGCCGTCCCTTGCAACGATTGAGAAGTATGCCCGCGCCTTGGGCTATTCTCTGCGCGTCGGCTTTGAGCCAGCAGCTTCACGCTAGATCAACGATCAAAACTCGGGCCATCACGAGGACTCTTGATGGGTTGTGATCTTAAATCATCAAACCGTTTGCGATCCTGGGTCAGAGAAACGTGATCATCCTTGAGTGCTGCACGCTCTATTGTTTGACCGCGCTTCAAAGCGCGCCTGTCTTCGAGATGGTTGAATACCAGATCATCCATCTGCTTTTGGTCGCGCATCTGGGCCTGCCATGCGTCCCGTTCGTTTTCTTGTTTGATCTTGCGATGTTCGCCGCGCACACGATCCCAGAGTCCCTGCAGACCTGATCGAAACCTTGCCTGCCTCTGTTCGGCTTCAAATATGCGCCTCTCTTCCAACTTCGACTTTAAACGCTCGCGCTCGGCGCGCTGCGCTTTGACAAAAAGGGCGCGAGCGCGCTCTTGTTTTTCTCTCAGTTTCCGCTTTTTGGCATCGAGTTCCTGCTGCCAGCGTGACAGCGCGGGCTGTATTGTTTGGGCGATATGATGTTTTGCCTCATCAACTGAGCGCAGGTCTTTTGGATCGCCCAGCTTCTCTCTGACCTGCTTGGCTTGGAGGCCAGTCCATTTGGGCACAGCATAAACCTCGCCGTGAATATCGACCGCAACAAAGCCGCGCCGATCACCGCGCGCCAGCACATAACCTTTTTCTTCGAGAGCGTGGGCAAAGGCCTCTCTTGTATCAGAGACCGCCCAAGCTTCCTGAAAGGTACGCTTGATCTCGCGAGCATCATCGCCCTGGCGCTTGGCTTGTTGCCATTCCGCGAGGGTGAAGTTCCTAGGATCACGGTTGCGCTTATTGCGGTATCCTTCTGGCAACCGCCAGCCATGTTCCAAAAACAGGTCCTTCGAGACTTCATTCAATCTGGTCTTGTAGAACGGTAGTTTGATCGCTTTCATCTCCATCACGTCAATACGCGACCAGACGACATGAGCATGACGGCGGCCTTCTTTCTCATGGAAGACAATCGCCCGCGCCTGATCACTCAGCCCCAGACGCTCTTCGATCAGTTCGATGGCTTTTTCGAAATCTGCCACGGAGACCTTCGCGATTTCTGGTGGGCTGAGACTGAGAGAGAACAGATATTGCTGGCAGCGCGTTCCCTTGGAAACCGCGTCTGCTTCCTGAAACGCGCCGTGCAGGTCGTCTGCCGTGAACCCGCGCAGATCATACACTTCGACATGATCATTGTCGCGATCATTCAGTAAATGAGCCGCTAACTTCAAACCTCCACTACGCTGAGAAGCTTTCAGGATCATGAGCGATCCTCAGCGTCATATCCAAGCGCTTTCATCAGTTCCATGCGGACTGCCAGAACAGCGGCACAGGTTGCCATCAGTTCTTCTTCAACCTCCGGCGACATCGGCAGCGCGCCCATGTTGGCAGACTTGGCAAGCTGGTTGAGATTGTTCGCTAAGCGCAAATTGCCGAGCAGACCAAGCGCCCGTGCCAAGGCGGCATGATCTTTGACGGGAGCCTGACCGCGTGTTTTGCGCGGAGACAGATCACCGTTGAAAAGCTTGGCCTTGATGAACGGTCCAAGTGGCATGCCAGCCGCAGCCGTCTCCAATTTATCTCGTTCTTCCGTGGACAGGCGAAGTGAGAAGGGCGGGGGTGGTTTCTTGCGACCTGACTTAGGTGAAGTGTCTGAAAAGGTTTGTTGAAGATGGCTCATGGTTCCATCTACAGACTCGGAAATTCACTCCGTTTGAGTTGATCTTCCCATTCTGATAGACTTTCAAAAAGGGCTTCGGAAGTGTTTTCTTGCGAACAGGTTTTAGCGAAGTATCTGAAAAGGTTTGCTGAAGACGGCTCATTACTTATGGCGGGCAGTAGATCATCAAGGAACAGTTCTGGAATGTGTTGTGACAAAGAAACGAGATAAGAAAGCTGCGCTTAAAGTACTGAAAAGCTTATGTCACGCAATGGCAGACCAAAAGAAATCGTCACGGACAAACTCGCTTCTTACAGAGCAGCACTGAAAGATATGGGCGCGACGACATTACAAAATACAGATCAATATAAAAACAATCAGGTTGAAAATTTTCACCTCCATTTCCGACGACGAGAGAGGGGAATGAACAAGTTCAGATCCATGCGATCCTTGCAAAAGTTTGTGTCAATTCAATCATCTTTCCTCAACCATTTTAATCACCAACGACATCTCGAAACCCGTCCGACATTCAAAAAATTACGCGAAGGCTCTGTTAATTTATGGCAGGAAATTTATGCCTAACTCAGAGACGCTTCATCATTTTTAGAGAAGACTTTGAGTTAGTCTGACAACACCCTAAAACCTATGTTTAAAAAACATAGAAGTTATATTTTTAAAAGACTTTAAGCTAGCTTGGTAAAACTATCTCAAATATAAAAAAGCTTTTAAAAATCCCAGTCGTCGTCTTCTGTTTCTACTGCTTTGCCGATAACGTAGGAGGAACCGGAGCCAGAGAAGAAGTCGTGGTTTTCATCGGCGTTGGGTGATAGTGCGGATAAGATGGCCGGATTAACCTTTGTCATTTCTTCGGGAAACATCGGTTCAAAACCGAGGTTCATCAACGCTTTATTGGCGTTATAATGAAGGAAGCATTTTACATCCTCTGTCAGATCGACATCATCATAAAGACTTTGTGCATATTTTACTTCATTATCATACAGCTCTAGCATCATGGAAATTGCGTAGTCTTTGATCTCCATTTGCTCCATAGGCGTTAACTCATTATATCCCTTTTGGAATTTATATCCGATGTAATAGCCGTGGACTGCTTCATCGCGAATAATCAGACGAATAAGATCCGCCGTATTGGTCAGTTTTGCACGGCTTGACAGATACATAGGGAGGTAGAAACCGGAATAGAATAAAAAGCTTTCCAAAAAAACGCTTGCGACTTTTTTCTTTAAAGGTGTGTCTGCATCATACTCTTCTAAAATCAATGACGCTTTGCGTTGTAGATATCTGTTCTCTTCTGCCCATAAAAATGCCTCATCAATGTCGCGTGTTGTGCATAATGTGGAGAAAATAGACGAGTAAGACCGCGCGTGAACAGATTCCATAAAGGCAATATTCGTTAGAACGGCTTCTTCATGGGGTGTAATGGCATCTTCCATCAGTTTTGGCGCGCCGACATTGGCTTGAATAGTATCAAGCAATGTCAAACCCGTGAAAACACGAATGACCAAGCGTTGCTCTTGCCCTGTCAGAGAGGCCCATGATTGAACGTCATTTGAAAGTGGCACTTTCTCCGGTAGCCAGAAGTTCGAGGTGAGACGGTTCCAGACATCAAGATCTTTTTCATCCTGTACTTTATTCCAGTTAATTGCCTGAACCCGACTTATATAATTTGTTTCAACCACTTTTAGATTTGCACTCATGTTCTTATCCTTATACTAATTTTTATGACTATTTCAATTTGCTATAGGCTGCAAGATACGCAACCTTCGACTTCGGTTCCTTCCAAAGCCATCTGACGAATACGTATATAATAAATCGTTTTGATCCCCGCCTTCCATGCACGGATTTGCGCTTTATTTATATCACGCGTCGTGGCTGTATCCGGGAAAAATAATGTTAAAGATAATCCTTGATCCACGTGCTGCGTTGCTGCGGCGTAGGTATCAATCACCTTCTCCGGCCCAATTTCGTATGCATCCTGATAATATTCCTGATTATCATTTGTCATGTATGCGGCGGGGTAGTAAACGCGCCCGATTTTCCCTTCTTTACGAATTTCAATTTTGGATGCGATCGGATGAATCGATGATGTTGAATTATTGATATAAGAAATAGAGCCGGTAGGTGGAACAGCCTGCAAGTAAGCATTGTAAAGACCGTGCTTCATGACGGATTTCTTTAATGCTTCCCAGTCTTTTTGCGTTGGGATTTTGATACCGCTCTTTTCAAATAAGCCACGCACTTTGTCCGTTGCCGGTTCCCAAACCTTTTCTGTATATTTGTCAAAATATTCACCAGAAGCATATTTGGAATCTTCAAAGTTTTTGAATGTCTCTTTTCTTTCCTTCGCAATGGTATTGGACGCCTTAATGGCGTGATATGTCACCGTATAAAAATACATATTTGTGAAATCAATACCTTCTTCGGAACCGTAAAAAATACGCTCACGAGACAGATATCCGTGCAAATTCATTTGTCCCAAACCAATGGCATGTGACGCTCTATTACCCTCGGCGACAGATGGAACCGATTCCAGATTACTCATATCCGATACAGCTGTTAGAGAGCGAATAGCCGTTTCGACCGTTTTCGCGAAATCGGGCGAATCCATTGATTTTGCAATATTCATTGACCCCAGATTACAGGAAATATCACGACCCAAATGCGCATAACCAAGATCGGGATTGAACTCGCTCGCTTCACTAACCTGTAGAATTTCAGAGCATAGATTACTCATCGAAATACGACCATCAATCGCATTGGCATTATTAACAGTGTCTTCGAACATGATGTAGGGATAACCCGATTCGAACTGAATCTCTGCAATCGTTTGGAAGAACTCACGCGCTTTTATCTTCTTCTTGGTTATGCGCGGATTAGCGACCATTTCATGATATTTTTCTGTAACAGAAATTTCAGAGAACGGCTTGCCATAGGCGCGTTCGACGTCATAAGGAGAAAATAGGTACATATCCTCGCCTTTTTTCGCTAGTTCGAACGTGATATCGGGAATAACAACACCAAGAGATAGCGTTTTAATACGAATTTTCTCATCTGCATTTTCACGCTTTGTATCGAAAAAGCTCATAATATCAGGATGGTGCGCGTTCAAATAAACAGCCCCGGCGCCTTGACGCGAGCCCAATTGATTCGCGTATGAAAAAGCATCTTCCAAAAGCTTCATGACAGGAATAATGCCTGAGGACTGACCTTTGATTTTTTTAATCGGCGCGCCCTTCTCACGAATATTTGTTAGTGTTAATGCAACGCCGCCGCCCCGTTTGGATAGTTGCAATGCAGAATTGATGGAACGACCAATTGATTCCATGCTGTCTTCAACACGGAGTAAGAAACAAGATACCAGTTCCCCGCGTTGTTTTTTACCTGCATTCAGGAATGTTGGTGTGGCGGGCTGAAAACGGCCGTCTATTATCTCATCGACAAGTTGTTTTGCCATTGCCTCATCGCCTTGGGCCAGTGTCAATCCTGTCATAACGGCACGATCTTCATAGCGTTCTAAATAACGCTGACCGTCAAATGTTTTAAGTGTGTAGGCCGCATAATATTTATAGGCCCCTAAAAATGTTTGAAACCGGAATTTCTTGGCATAAGCATGATCATAAAGTGAACTGATAAATTCAAAATCATATTGCTCCAAAACCTCACTCTCGTAATAGCCATTCATTACAAGGTGACCCAGCTTTTCTTCCAAATTGTGAAAAAATACAGTGTTTTGATTTACGTGTTGTAAGAAATACGCGCGGACGGCTTCTTTATCTTTATCAAATTGAATTTGTCCTTTTTCATCCAATAAATTCAGCATCGCATTCAGGGAATGAAAATCAAGATCGCTCTCAATACGTGCGTTCTCTACTGATTTATCCTTTGACGCATTTGCCGCCATAATTGTTTCTAGTGCGTTGACCTCTGGTGCTACGCTCTTCTCGATCTTTTGTTGTGCTGTTCCCATAACTTAGCGACTCCTTGCTGTACATTTTGTTTATCTTTGAGTGTTCCCGTTAATTCAAATTTATAGAGCAGAGGAACGTTACATTTCTTTGAAATAACTGTTCCTGCATGTCCATAAAACTTGCCAAAGTTCGTATTCCCTCCGGCAATGACACCAACCATAAGTTTTCGATTATTTTCATTATTTAAAAATTTAATAACCTGTTTGGGGACGGCCCCGTTTCCCTCATCATCCGCATATGTTGGCGTGACCAAGATAAACGGGGTGTGCGCATTGACCATCTCTTCTTTTGGAGATATCGGTATGCGCAAATTAGGTATGTCTAATTTTTCTACAAACTTGTGTGTGTTTCCTGAATGCGTAGAAAAATAGACTATTTCATACATTTATACTTGATCCTTATTCGCTCAAAGTCCCGATTTTGTCTGGACGAAACCCCGACCAATGCTCCGTACCTGCGATGACGACAGGTGCTTGTCTATATCCCATACCTTGCAGCTTGGATAATGCTTGCTCATCTTCGCTCAGATCAACAACATCATATGCTATACCTTGACGGTCCAATTCTCTGTAAGTTGCAACGCATTGTACGCAGGAGGGTTGTGTGTAAACGGTAATATTCATGGCATTCCTATCTTTCATTTTTGACTTTACAACGCTTAATTCCACACAAAAAAAATAAAGATCTCTCTCTTTAAAAAGAGATAAAATGATAGATATTATTATTATGTGATTATTCGGGTGAATCACCCTAGTAACACTATATATAGTATTTATAATGGAAATTTGTGTCAATATGTAGTTATTAAAATTTCTACATTTTTTTGAAAACAGATTATTTTGATGAAAAATTCTAGTTATATGTTGCACAAAAAATAGATGTGCTTAATCAAATTAAGCATTTCCACATATAAGTAGAATCATAAATTTATTATACACAAACGACCTGTAAAAAATAACTGAATCTTGGCGTAAATTCCGTCCTGTAAATTAAATTCAAAAAAAACAGTGCGATAGATAACAGATTAATTTTGGGGATAAATGTAAAATATTAAATTAGTCGGACATCATTCGAATTCTGAGTTAAGAATCATGCCGAATAAATCCGATAAAACATTTTGGCACTTTTCTGATGCGTATTCGTTGATTAAATAATAAAGATATAAATAGGGAAATAGATTATATGCTTAAACGTTTTTTACACAAAACCGCCTTACATATTGAGAATATAGCTGACCGTGCTTTTAATAGAACGGCGAAAGGGCGCTATATTGATACATATATAGGGTACGCGACGCCGCAGAATATAATCTTAAGCGGACGTGTCTTATCAAAGTTGAGGCATGCTACCGTAGCAGATGGTCAGTCAAAATTTACAAATTTCCGACAGATTCTAGGTATGTTTTGGGCAGATGAAGTGCGCAACGCCGCTGTAAGTTGCGGATCAATAAAGAGCGTTACAGACGAAGAAGGTTATTTCACGCTTGCCCTTCCCAATGATGGCCGTAAGGGGTGGAGCACAGAAAATGTTATGATTGAAGAAACCCGAAGTGTGACACACTGCCCGGTATTGCGCCGGAATCAAATGCGCGTTTTATGGTTATTTCTGATATTGATGACACTATGCTTAAGACTGGTGCTTATTCAATTTTGAAGAACCTGTACACATCATTTACGGGTAATTCCACCACACGACTCGTGTTTCCTGATGCTATTGAGCTTATGACCTCCCTATCCGATAATGGTCGAAACCCCGTATATTATGTAAGCTCCTCCCCGTGGAATCTTCATGATTTTCTTGCAGATATTTTCGAAAATACGGGGCTTGTGCGCCGGCCCGATGTTTTTACGTGATTTGGGGCTTAGCAAAACAAAATTTATAACGGAAGGGCACGGTAATCATAAAGGCGCCAGCATTGATAAGATTTTAAACGCCAATCCTGATTTACCCGCAATTCTGCTGGGCGATACAGGTCAGCATGACGCGCAGATTTATCGTGATGTCATAGAGCGTCATAGCGGGCGGATTATCGGGGTGGGGCTACGCACACTCGGACCCGGACTGGATGATGCGGATCAAAAAGACTTGGTAGCACTTGATTCGACCGATGTGCCATATGTTGCAGAACCAAACTTTGATAACTTCCTTCCAAAAATGAAAGAATTATGTCCCGATCTTTTTGCAAATAATATCACATCATAATTCCGTTTACCTTTGCTTTATTGATTTCACAATAATATGTCTTCTAAGCTAAAACTCATATACGAAAGAATAAGAATCATCCTTTAGGAGTAACTCTTTCTTGTAAAAACTAATACCTTTCGCACACAACTTAATAATTGTGCGCATTATGATTAGCTCTCCTGCGCAACAAAACTACCCATAGTTACAATTTACGTTCAAAAGAGACATCGTATTATCGAAATTCTCAAATACATAACAAATGTAGCGCACCGGAATATAGCAAGCGTTGCATAAGCAAAAAAAGGAATGGAGCTATGAAGTCTAAAGTTAAACTCTCTTTGTCGGTTGGCTTGGTTGCTGCTTCTATTATGTTGTCTTCTTGTGCATCGAATATATCAACGAAGGGACCCGGCGTACGTCCGAATTTTTCCTTTCCTGTAACAAATAATGAAACACCTTATAGCCAATGTTTGAACGCACTTCGTGAATTACCCGCAGATAACTTACCGGTTTTTTCCGTTGGTGAGGTCGCAGATAAAACAGGCCAGATAAATTTTGACGAAAACGGGCACGCCTTAACACAAGGAGCATCCGAAATGGTTATCAGTGCCTTGGCCAAGACAGGTAAAGTTCATCTAGTTGAACGCTTGGATCTTCGTATCCCACTTGCTGAAGTTAAACTTTCTGAGCAGAAAAAACTATCAAGAGATATTTCCGCCTATGACAATATGCCCGCTAGTGACTTCATTATTGTCGGCGCGTTAACAGAGCTTAATTACAATATTGTTAGTGGCGGCGGCCAATTATTTATCCGTGGTATGGGCGGTGGCGCACGACAAGTCATCATTAATGTTGCGATGGATTTGCGCGTCATTGACGCAAAAAACTTTGCCATCCGTTATGTCTCACCGCTTCAAAAACAGATTGTAGGTTATGAGATTGAGGCAAATGTATTCCGTTTCTTCGGCGATAAGCTGATCGAATTTGATGCGGGCGTCATACGTAACGAGCCGATGCAATTAGGTGTGCGCGCCATAGCAGAGATGAGCATTTATCAAATAATGACAGAATTCTTGGGACTTCCTGAGGCGGAGGGTTGCGGCCTCGTGGAGAACGGTCAAATGAGATCGTACTTGGAAATGCAACCTGAACACAACTTGTAACTTAACCACTTAACGAAGGAGTACTACTATGAAACATACAAGAAAATTACTTCTAGCATCAACTGCTTGCGCGGTTCTGGCGCTAGGATTTTCATCTGATGCGTCCGCATTTGATGATGTAAATTGGACATGGAATAAAACCGTGACTGAAAACGTGTTGAAAGACGTGGATTATGATCTTGTCACAACACCAACAGGAATGGTGGAAGTTGAAAAAATCCAGATGAATATCGGTGATGTAAATGCATCTTCCGTTGTATCCGGTATTGACAATAATCCTCCCGGAATTGGCGAAGGCGGAACCGTTACAGTTAATGAAACAATTACTGTGACATCCAACTTTGACAAACCTGTCGGTGTTGGCAATTCTGTTGGTAATTCCGGCGGCGGTGTGAATGATGATGGTGATTCACCACTTACATCAACATATCTGGGCGGTACATTATCCGAACAGGCCAACGGCTTTACCGTTATCAATGATCTGGCTATGACAGGTGAGTTTGAGCTCGAAGATCTTGAAGGTGTTAATGATGCCATTGATCTTCCTAAAATCGAAAGCACTGCAACAGCTGTTGCCAATAACCAGTCGATTGATAGTAGTGTGTCAGTTCAACTGCACGACGCTCAATATAATTGGGGCGGATTTGGTGATATAGCCGGCAGTGATTCACAAATCGGACTACAAGACCAAGGACAGTTGCTTAGCAGCTCTTTCGGTGCAACAGGTAATACGCATACCAATATATTATTGAGTGCAGCATTATCAGGAGCGCTTGGTATTATCGAGCCGGGTTCTGTGACAGCAACATCCAGTGTCAGTGAAATCCAAAACGCTTCGATTGATAGCGATGCGACAGCCGTTGCTAACAATCTAAGTATTGATCTTGATGCAACAACACAGGATGACGCCTTCATGATTGCTGATTTGACCCAGTTCAATTATGCCGATGTGAGTGCAGATTCTTCTGTGAATGGTATCAGCATTGATAACTACGCTAATTTAGGCGGCGCAGGTTTTGGACCAGGCTCAGACCAGATTGCATTGGTTAGTTCTGCCGCAACTGCTGTTGGAAACAATGTCTCTATTTCGGTCTCTTCACCGGTTGGCGATCTTGCTCCATAGACCTTAAATTATGGTTTGAGAGCACGATGCCCCCTCTTTCGTGCTCTCTTATCATCTCAATTCAATAAGGAGATTATTATGACCAGATTTTTAAAAAATACGATATATATTAGTTCTTTTGCACTTACTCTCGGATGTTCATTTGTAACGCCCGTAAGCTCTCAAACAATGGATCGTCCATGGGGATTTGCTCCACAAAATCGCGCCTCTATTGCAGCGCTCATGCGTCAAGTTGAAACAAGCTCATCTGCAACCAGCGCTACATCTGCAGCATCACAAAATGTGACCAGTCTTGTTTGCGGCAGCGATGGTTCGTCCTCTGCAAAAGGTAATTCTTCTTGTATTATATTAAATAATGCCACTGGAGATTTAATCATTGGTCAGGATTCTGTCGGTAATCAGGATGCAAATAGCGAAACAACAGAAACTACAAATGTTGATGAAACAATTAATGTCAGCGGCGCAGATGATGTTCTGGCAACCCTAGAGGGTACAGATTAGATTTGTAAAGACAGGAAGTCTTTAAAAAATTGTTTCTTATAATTACCACTGTCGAACGCGGCCTGTATCAACGTGAATGAAGCCGTCTTTTGGGTAATATCCTACGCCGCCCTCTTTCATTTCCAACGCTTCATTACGTAGTTTTTTAATAGGTATGCCAGGTATTTTAATATCAGCTGCTTTTCCCAAAACATGCTGGCTTTTCTTTGCCGTGTTACGACCTATCGCACGAAGAGCATCATTTGTTTTCTGACTACGATGGCCGGATATAAGATGGATAGGAGATTCCGCATCGACCTCATCATATATTTCATGAAGTAGCATGTAAAGATCGGGATCAATATCTATCACTTGATTTTTACGCCAATCACGCATGAATTGATCCAATTTATCAAGGCCTGAGGGTATGTAATCTCCATCAGCCCAGAATGCGACTTCAAGACTCTCTCTCGTATTTACATTATATAATTCAAGCTCTTTATACGGCACGATATTAAAAAGGCTGTCGTCATTGATAATATAGTTTAATAAAGATTCTGATATCTCCATATTTTTCTTGGCTTTTTTAAATGTGCTGTTCTCGCCCCTTGATGACGACACTTTTTTATCTTTTATAACCTGTGATAATTCTTTATTTATAATTTCATTATTGGCTATTGCTGTATTATCTACGATCGGAACATCTTCGTTTTTATTAAAAGACTTTTCAAAAAGAGGGGATTTCCAGATCGCTATGAATGCCAATAGTGAAAATAAAATGAACGTCAATAATATGCCTCGCATGCCAATTTCCTTTCAAATAGTTATTTTATGGTTTCCAGAGCTGATTTAAGCTTTTTATCGCGTCCATAAACATCATCAGCAAAATGCAGGTTTCCTTGCTGATCCATCCACGCGGTCATATACATCAAGTGAACTGGCACATCATTTTTTAAATCGACATATGTTGTATCAGGAAACTCGCCATCATTCAGTAAGTACAAATCTTCTAATTCTTTACGTGACATGCCCTCATCATTCAGTAAAAAATGTGCCATTTTTAAAGGGTCTTCAAGTCGTATACAGCCAGAGCTATAAGTCCGGTCATCTTCATTAAATAAAGTCTCGTCCGGCGTACCATGCATAAAAATTGCATAATTATTTTCTATTGAAAATCGCGCAAGACCCAAAGCGTTCTTGTTACCTGGCTTTTGTCTAAATCGTAAATCCTGTGTATTTAGAGAAGCGAGCGTCAACCCCTCCCACGGTACAACTTGTCCGTTGCGCTTATTAATAGCTTGGTATCCCAGCTTATATATAACGGAAGGATTCTTTTTAATTTTCGGAATGACGTACCTGTTTGCAATGCTGTCAGGTGATGTCCAATCAGGATGTATTTTTACATTTTTAATAACACTGCTAAAGACAGGCGTTTGATGAGCTACTTTTCCAACAATTACGGGCATAACAAACTGATCTTGTTTATTTTTAACAGCGCGAACGTAAAATGCAGCAATATTTACACGTACATGTTTGTTACCTAGATCATCAGGAAGCCAGCGCCAGCGTTCCATGGCCAGTTTAATCTTGTCAATATGTTGATCTAAGGTTGTATTTAAAGCTTTGATTGTTTGAGGGCCGACAACACCGTCTGCTTTTTTACCGTGAAAATATTGAAATTCTGCAACTTTTTTGGCCAGTTTGCCGTCATACGCATATGACGCATTTTCTGCTGCTAATTTTTTGTCTTCTGAGTCTGTAGCAAGATTTTGGTGCACTACACGATCAGAGATTTCTTCGGCTGAAAGTTGAGCATCATCTATCCAGATATTATCAGGCATTCTTCCGTCATATTCATGAAAAGCAGCCTCAAGCCGTGCGCGTATTTGCGGGACAGCTTTATTACTTTCACCCGGATAGAGTAACCCTTCAAAATCAACACTTTGCCACCCGCCATTTTCAACAATATCTCTATATTGCGCCAGCTTATCACGTAATTGAGCATATTCCAGATGCGGCGGGACAAGACTTTCAAGATATTCCTCCATATCTTTAGCTTCAAGTAATTTAGCCACATGTATATTCAAAGCGCGCTTTTGAGGTAGAAGGAATATCTTCGAATCATAGCTATGTGGTTTTATACGCCCTGTACGTATGTCATTGATATAATGCATGATAGTATTGGTTAGCATCCATTCCCGCTCAAACATATTATTGCCGGAGATGTTGGATTTGAGAATTTCTTCAAAGAAATATTCTTGTGGATCTAAACCGTTAATATGTGCTTGTTGGGCAATGATATTTTGTATATCATCCATATTTCGTGTTTCTGTATTTTCTTGATTATACCAGACGGGTTTATATGCTCTTAGCTCATAAAACTTTAGTAAGTCATCTTTATAAACAGGTGTCTTGTTTAAAGACTTTAGAGTTTGACTTTCTAAAAATGTTTGAAAATCTTTAGCGTGATCTGTTTTTGCATGACTATGTGTTGGAATTATAACCGCAATTAAGAGTAATTTTATATAGAAATAGCGCAACATGTTTTGTCCCTGTTATATTTTATTACAAACGCAATCTACGCTGCAGAGTTCCATTTATGGTAAGTTAAAAGATAATTTGTAGGACATCTATGAATGATAGTAAGTTAAAACAAGATTATTCATGACATTTTATAGGAAGCATCATATGAAATATTTATTGCTATCAACGTTTTGCCTGCTGTTTATGTCATCAGGTTTTGCTGTTGCCGTGGAGCGGGAAAACATGGCATTAAATCATATATTGGCTCACACCAAAGATAAACAACCGGACAAGGCAAAAGCATATCTGACATCACGCTCTTATGATCTTTATGATCGTATTTACAAACATAAGCTGACCTTTCTTATCCCTTCTGATGTAGAAGCGACACGAAATGAGGTGAAAGACGGGTTTAATTATGTGCAGTTTATTGATCCGTCATCTAAATCGCAGCAAAATATAATCATGGCGTTTCAAAATGATGCCTCCATAGAGAAGCTGGATTTACCCGAAACGTTGCGTATCGGTTTGGGAGAGAACTGGGAAGCTTCCCTTGATATGATCGAACAATCTTATCTATTTGCACGTCAGTTTTATGGTGAAAAACAAAGCGCAAAAATTGCAAAAGCTTTTTTAAAATCAAGAAATTAATTAATCCAACCGCCGCTGATAGTATTGTCGTGCAAATGTCCTTCATAGATATCGACGTGCTCTTCAACGGCATTGGCATTTTCGAATGTTGCGACATGAAAAACAGCTTCCCCGCGATTCAACAATGGTAATGTTGCCATACCGATAATGATACCTGTTCTTCGCGCCCTGACCTCATGTTTGTCAAAGCCAAACGGGTCAGATATGATCCCCAATAGCTGGTTTTTTTTCACACGTGCCCCCAAATGCACTTTCGCCGATAGAATGCCGCTATGCGGAGCACGAATCCAATGGCTGGAATGGGCAATGAAAACGTCATATTTCGTTGTTATTATATTTTTCAACGGCTTCAACATGCCGATTTCACGCATAACGGATATAACACCCTGTAATCCACTTTTAATGACTTTCTCATTAAAGCGTAGTGCCTCCCCGCCCTCGAACAATAATATAGGAATATTTCGCTCACGCGCGGCATGACGCAATGTGCCTTGTGTTAAGCTGGCATCAAGGACCACAGGAACTTTAAAAGCCATCGCCATTTTATTCACTTCAGGATCATCCAAACAGGCACGAATTTGGGGTAGATTGGCGCGGTTTATAGCGGCGCAATGCAAATCAATACCATGCGTGCATTTGGCAACAATCTCATTCATAAATGTATAGGCGAGTTGCGCCGTTAAAGAGCCGCCCTGTAATCCGGGAAAAAAGCGATTAAGGTCGCGACGATCGGGTAAATAACGTGAGTTTGTATTAAAACCGAATACATTGACGATCGGTACGGCAACTAACGTACCTTTAATACTGTTCAATGCTTTTTTGGATAATAGACGCCTGATAATTTCAACACCGTTGATCTCGTCACCATGTATGGCGCCGCTCACGAAAAGGATTGGTCCTTCTTTTTTGCCACGGACGACTTCGATCGGGATGTTCATATCAGTAAAGTCGTAAAGTTTTGCAACATCCAGTTGAATGCGTTTGCGCTCACCGGGTCGTATAGATGTACCGCCAATGATCATATCCCCGACCATATCTTATCCTTTATTCTCACGACTTTTCTTTGAAGGCACGATGTCTTTTTCCATGTGCTCAATCATCAATGTCGCGATGTCTTTACCTGAAGTTTGTTCAATACCCTCCAGGCCCGGTGAAGAATTGACCTCTAAAACCAGCGGGCCGCGGTCTGACCGGATAAGATCAACCCCTGCAACGTCTAATCCGATTGCTTTTGCAGCGGCGAGGGCTGTTTTACGCTCTTCCGGTGTGATTTTGACTTTCTCAGCGACGCCACCACTATGCAGGTTAGAACGAAAATCACCGTCTGTGGCTTTACGCATCATGGTCGCAACCACTTTATCACCAATCACAAAACAGCGAATATCGGCGCCGCCTGCTTCCTTGATAAATTCTTGAATAAGGAAATGGGCATCTAATCCACGGAATGCATCAATCACACTTTCTGCTGCTTTTTTTGTTTCTGCTAGAATAACGCCCTTACCCTGTGCACCTTCGAGAAGTTTGATAACCACGGGTGCGCCACCGGCGACAGCTAGCAAATCCTCAGTATTACTAGTTGAATGAGCGAAACCTGTAATCGGCATACCCAGTTTTTTGCGCGATAATATCTGGTGCGCACGCAATTTATCTCGTGCGCGAGTAATAGCAAGCGAACCGTTCAATGCATAAACACCTGACATTTCAAATTGACGCACAATGGCTGTGCCATAAAAGGTCACTGACGCACCAATTCTCGAAATAACTGCATCAAGTTCCAGTATTTCATCATTATAATGAATTTCATTATCAACTGAATTGATATTCATGAAGCACTTCAATGGGTCAATGACCTGTACTTTATGTCCACGTGCCTCAGCGGCTTCGACAAGACGCTTGGTAGAATAGAGTTCAGGGCCACGAGATAGAATTCCGACTTTCATTTATATCTTTCTTTTTTGATATTATAGAGAACAATAACATTAATGTCATTGCGTTCGCGTATTATCATTAAAAAACCGCCCGACATAAGCATATGATGGGCGGTTATAAATTAGTTTTATTGTGTTAAATCGCTACTCTTTTTGCCCCGATTAAAAACCACAAAATCATACCTATAATTGGTAAAACCAAAACAATTAAAATCCACACCAGTTTCATAACTGTGCTCAGACCGCTTTGTAAAATATTCAGTATGGCAATGATGTCCAATACTAGTATTAAAATTCCTACTATTCCGTATCCCATAATCTTTCCTTTCAAATCAGATGTTTGTTGTCATACTCCTGACAGGATTTTTAGTTCCCTATCCCTGTTTTCTGTTTTAAGTTAGGAAGCATAAAATTTAAAGAGCCGCCATGATCGCCAAGATATATAATTTTTTTCAAATCCTTCGCAGTAGTCTGTCACTTGTACCTGCCATTTTTTGTTTGGGCTTCTTTGTAGTAACACTGGGTATTTATGAAATAGAAATTGCTTATTTAAAAGATACGGAACTACCAAAAATCTTATTTAACGGCAGTCGTGAAGACGCGCAGAACGTTACGATTGCCCTACTCTCCTCCATGATTACAATGGCAACGCTTGCCATATCAATTACAATGGTTGTTTTATCGCTTGCGGCGTCCCAACTTGGCCCCAGGTTGATTAAAACCTTTATGGCTGATCGCAAAACACAATGCTATATCGGCCTCTTTTTCGGAACGGTTATTGCGTGCTTTGTTTTGACCATGATTTTACATGATACCAATCCAGAGGATTATCGCCCGCAGATTACCATCACAACTGTCTTTTTTATGTGTTTTGCCAATCTGTTTGTCCTGTTGACATTTGTTCATCACGTAGCAGAGACAAGTATTGCAGATAATATTATCTTACGCGTTTCCAATGAACTGATCGCCGCGCTAGATCGCCTCACCGTTAGCGAATATGAATATTATAAAGAAAACGAAAAAGGCGGTGATGATTTATGGCCGGAGGATTTTGACGATGATCGTAAAAGACTGCGTTTTTCAAATCACGGCTATGTCCAACATATTGATTACGACCAAATTGCCCATATTGCCTGTGAACATGATCTGTTCATTGAAATACATTTTAAATCCGGACATTTTCTGGTTGAGGGCGAAGACGGTTTACGTGTTTATCCTGAGGATAAAGTGGATGAAGAGCTGGAACAGAAGATAAAAAATACCTTCATCATCGGTAATACCAGAACGCCCACACAGGATATTGAATATTCCATCAGGCATCTGGTTGAAATTGCCCTGCGTGCCTTGTCGCCCGGTATCAATGACAGCTTTACAGCGGTTAGTGTCGTCAATGAATTATCCGCCGCACTCAGTCGTCTGTTTCAAAGAAAGACGCCGTCCGAATGGATTATGGATGAAAACGAAAAAGTCCGCATCTGGGCAAAACAGACCGATGAGGCCGATTTAATTTTTAGCGCTTTTGAGCAAATTCGCCAAAATTCCAAAGATAAACCGGGTTTGATAGTTCACTTACTCAATAAACTGAAAGTCCTGAACGAACTGGCGAAAACAGATGCGGAGAAAAAGGGTATACGCAACCAGTTGAAAGAAATAGAATTTGATATAAAGACAAATCTTAAAGATAATTTACGCGATGTTACTGCGATTGAAACCCTCTGCACCCAGCTTCTTAATGAAAATAAGAAATAAATCAGGTTTATATAGCGCGCTGTTTTTATTATTATGCTTAATAATTATGCCTTCTTCCAAAACTATCGCACAGAATAATCGTAAAAATGAAATTGTCATTTTGTTACATGGTATCGGCAATACCAAATGGAATATGTATTTCGCTGAAACCGCTCTTAAACAAGAAGGGTATGCGACTTATAACCTGTCATATCCATCATTAGAATACGACATTCCCAAACTGTCAGCATTTATCGAAGAGAAGCTGGAAAGCGTAGGTCTATGGCGTGACTATGCGAAAGTCCATTTCGTGACCCATTCAATGGGCGGCTTGATCGCGCGCACATATCTGAACGATAATAAAGACAATATTCCTAAAACCCGCATGGGGCGCGTCGTGATGATTGCCCCGCCCAATCAGGGAAGTGAGGTGTCGGATTTTTTACAAGATTTCTTTTTATATCAATGGAGCTATGGCCCTGCTGGACAGCAATTAACAACTGCTTATCAACAACAGCAAGATATAGACCTCTATTATGATCTGGGTATTATTGCAGGTCGGAAAGAATGGCCCTACCCTGTTGCGCGGTTGCTGATACCCGAAGAAAGTGATGGTCGCGTTGCGGTCAGTCGTACCAAACTGAAAGGTATGAAAGATCACATTACCATTCCCGCAACACATACATTCATTTCATGGAAAGCGTCCACGCATCAGCATATTATTGATTTTTTAAAAAACGGGCGGTTTTAAGCAGATAAAATATTTTCTCTATACCATTTCACAAAAACCGGAATTCCAACCGTAATCGGCGTTTTGGGATTATAGCCAAAAACATCCTTTGCCGCGTCTATATCGGCATATGTTTCTTGCACATCCCCTTGCGCCATATCCAGCATTATTTTGTCGGCTTTTTTACCTGCTGCTTTCTCAATCTCTTCGACAAAATCCATTAGCTTTTCAGATTTGTTATTCCCCAAATTGAAAATTCTGTGTGGTGTTTTTTCACCGATGATATGTTTAGAAGATAAAGACGGCGGTCTGTCGAATGCGCCCATTATGCCATCCGTAATGTCCTCAATCCATGTGAAGTCACGGCGCATATCTCCGTGATTGAATATTTTGATTGGTTTGCCTTCAAGGATGTTTTTGGTGAAATAATAATATGCCATATCCGGACGTCCCCATGTGCCATAGACGCTGAACAGACGAAGCCCCGTTGCGGGAATTTGATAAAGATGTGAATAGCTTTGCACCAACAACTCTCCCGCCCGCTTTGTCGCCGCATAAAGGGACACCGGCTGGTCAACCTGATCCTCTACTGAAAACGGTTTTTTTATATTGCTGCCATAGACAGATGAGCTGGACGCATATAAAAAATGCTTGAGCTGCCCTTTCATTTGCAATTGTCTGGCGATTTCCAACATCACCATCTGCCCGTCTCAAATTAGATGTTGTATAGGCGTCCGGATTTTTAATGGAGTAACGCACGCCTGCCTGAGCGGCAAAATGTATAATCGCGTTAATATCGGAATAATCTTTAATAACCCTTTGCATCCCTGCCTTGTCCGAGATGTCACATTTTGCGAATATGAAAGCGGGATACTTTTCTAATTCTTTCAAACGGGCACGTTTCAGAGATGCGGCGTAATAATCATTAAGATTATCAACACCCAAAACAGCTTTCCCGCGTTTCAGAAGGGCCTCTGCCGTATGAAAGCCGATAAAACCAGCGGCGCCTGTAATTAATATCATGCTTTATTTTATAAACGTATACATCCATTTGGGAATATAAAATTGTTTTTTATTCAGAACAAAACCAATCAAGTTAATATCGTTGCGCGCGGTTCTTTTCAAAACTTCTTCAATCACAGGATGTCTGGTTTTCTCTGCCTCAATAACAAAAATGGTCATTTCGGTGAGGGCATTGATGCGCGTGCTGAAAGGATCATTTATCAGATTACTGGATGTAACAAAAACCATATCAAAATTCTTACGAAGATGTGCAATCGATTCTTCATTCATAACTTTGTTTTTAAACCCTGCATACATTAATGAGTAAAAACCAGGGGGATAGTTACCGCTTTCTAAAATATGTTCCGGATCAAGCTCTTGCGTTTCAAAATCAGGCATGGCTTCCTCGTCAATAACCAAAACGCGGAAATCAGGATGTGAAACTGATAAATAATTGGCGAGGTTATAAGCAAGCGTACTGGTGCCTTCATTCTGGTTTGAACTGGTTATAGACAAGATTTTGGATTTGTCTTTATTACGCGTTTCTATCTCTTGTAATAGAAACTCCAGCTCATTTACCGGTAATTTGGAACGATGTTTTTTCTTAAAGCGATTAAAGAATACAAAATTGGCTAGCAATGGTGCTTCTTTATAAAGCGTCGTCACCTGATCTGCCGCAATGATACGGCTATCAAGCACTTCTGCCAAGGCCGCAACACCTACGCCCAAAAATCCTGCCATGACAATACCCAGCAGCATGATCATCTTTTTGTTCGGTTTGGCAGGTTTTGTAGATACGGATGGCTTTTCAATTAAGGCAATTTGCGTAATTTTACGTTTATTCAAATCATCATTAACTTCGGCAGTTTGCATACGTGCCAGTGCATTCTCATATGTGGTTTCTTTAAGTGTAACCTCACGCAGCAGCACATCATATCTTGATTTATATTCATTCATTTTAGCAATGCGTCGATCTAGATCGCTCAACTTTGCCTGTAAAGCGCCAGTTGCCTGTTTCAAACTTCTGATTTCCGAACGAATATTCTCACGAATTTTTCTGATCACATCACTATCTGATTTATACGTCAAAAGAAGTTCTTTTTCTTGTGAGCGTAATTCACTAATACGACGTTGTGATTCATCAAGGGCAGGAAGCGGTGTGCTGTTACTACTCGTAGAACGCTTCGCAGGCAGGGGAAGCGACCCGATGCCGGACTCATTATCATATGTCGTTAGGTATTCGGCAATATCACTTCTGGTATTAAGAAGAATAGAGATTTCCTCATCAATTGATGTGACACCCGTTTGATCTTTAAATGCCAAAAGCGCGGCATTCGCAGCCTGTAGATCACGCATTGCTTTTTCGGTTTGCTCGCGCACAATTTCGGCTCTGGGATTACTAAAGAAATCCGTCTGGCTTTCAACAAAAAGCTCGATATGCCTCTCAAGCAGCATTAGAGCAATATCAGGATTTTCATTATAAAGTGCAATATCAATAATGCCGGCATTACTCGTCGGAAAAGTTGAGAGATTATGAAGGTATGTCATCACGGCGGCATTCATTTTTCGCGTTGATGACAAAGACGATTCTGATGCAATGTCCGGATAGACATCTGCCAGATCAACTCCTTCCAGAAGTTTTTCGACAATGTCACGACTTCTGAAAATATTAACATTTGCCTGAATAAGACCGCGTTTTTCTTCGGCGTTCAGATTGCCTTCACTGGACGGCGTTGTTTCAGGACGAACATCGCTCCCAAATTTTACAAAAAGCTTTGCAGAGCTTCTGAACATTGGATCAGCTGTGAGAGCATAGATCAGGCAAATCAGCAAAATCGGCAAGGATATTGCCAGAAATTTCCACTTTTGTCTGAAGGCTGCGCGAAGAATGCTTCGCGGATCCATTTTTACGATCATTTTTTTATCCTGTTATATTAATCTATTGAATAAGACGCACTTATACTTGGCGATACGAACTGTTGCAGCATTTGTTCATATTCTTCGTAAACAAGGGCTGTTCCTGTTTTTGGCACGAATACAACATCATAGGCTGCCAAGCGTGGATCCTGCGTTACTTTCCCCTGTTGAGTGATAGCGAAATAATCAGCGGTAAATGCTTCCGGATTTTCGCTTTCACCGCGACGGATGATCAGAACATTTTTATCCTGTCCTGAATTCTTGATCCCGCCTGCGCGTGCAATTGCCTGTGTCAGAGTCATGGGATGACCTATTGTGACATACTCACCCGGACCATTGACTTCACCGCTTACATAGACGCGCATCGGCGCATAAGAGCGCACAATGACTGACAACATCGGGTCATCAAGCAGGCTGCTATATTCACCTTCCAAGGCGTTATTTACGTCTGAAACAGTTTTATTATAAACCATAACATCTCTGGCAATAGCTGTTGAAATCATACCGTCAGGACGAACGGAAACGGATTCGTCCAATTCCGGATTAAGCGGGAATTTAATATCCAATGTGTCGCCTAGTTGTAATTTATAGGGAGGAAGTTCTGATGCCGGCGCCGCGATGGGGCGTGTATCGGCCGGAGCTGGTGGAATCTCCTTATAACCGCTTTTAATAGTTGTACATCCGCTCAATGCAAATAAAACAAGTATGACAGGTAAAATTTTATAATATGTCGTTGTTTTATGGCTCATATTTTATTCCTTTTTCCAAAACTTGTCCCTATTTAATACGAACGAGGTTAAATGTCACTTAATTTATCTTTGAATGTTTTTTTGCATACCGCGCCAAAATCCGCAAGACCAAGAAAAGTGCATGATAATCGCGGCTATCCCTGATAAAGCAATTACAGGATTTTTGACTTGTACACTTAGATAAACACCATAAAGCAAACAAGCGAGTAACCAAAAAATAAAAGGTATGGTGAAAACAGGGTGTAATATCCCCAGAACAAATAAAAGTGTTATGGGCAAAATAAACGCCGGAATCATCTGGCGCGGCTTTGGTTTGATTTTATGTTTTAGAATATTCTGGGCGCGCCCTTTACCAAAATTATAATATTGACGAAATAAAGATGAGACTGTTCTGCGCGGGTAATAATCGAGATGCGTTCGGCCTGTTAACCAAATTTTGTATCCTGCAAGTTGCAAACGGTAATCATATTCCGCGTCTTCATTGTGAGAAAAACTTTCATCATAACCACCGACTTCTTTAAAGCTTTTTGTTGTGAATAAAGCATGATGACCGTGATCAACCCATTTGCCTTCGCCCGTGGTCAATCTGTGCGACGAACCACCATTTCCCATTTTTGAATTTTGCGCCGCCGCAACAGCTTTTTGAAACCCGCTTTCGGCAACTGTATTCATAGAAACCACAACTGAGGCGGCGTCTTGACTCTTTTGCTCTTCTAATAAAGCGTGGCAAAAATTGTCCGGATAATCCGCATGCGCGTCAATACGAAGAATATAATCCGCTTTATCGCCAAATTCTTTTACGGCGAGGTTTATAGCCGCGCTCTGCAGTCTTTTCGGATTATTAAGATAAACGACATTTTGATATTCAGATGAAAGCTCTTGAGCTATTTGTGCTGTCTTATCCTGGCTTTCACCATCTAGGATAACAAGTAAGGCATTTTTATCTTTTGTCTGCTCTATAAAAGTTTCAACAACGCGACGAACATGATCCTGTTCATTATAGCAGGGAATGGCAATAATTAAATCGTAATGATCTTCAATGGCCTGTTGGAATTCAGACATTAGAAATCCTAGTAAGCGCCTTCACGTTTTACAACAACGAATACGGTTTTGATCATAATTTGAATATCACGAAGGATTGTAAAATTTTTGACATAGAAGTTATCAAGCTTTACGCGCTTTCGATAACTTAAATCACTACGACCGCTCACTTGCCAAAGACCTGTAACACCAGGTTTTACAGAATAATAATATTTAATATCTTCGTTATAATATTTGATCTCGTCTGCGACAATCGGACGTGGCCCGACAAGGCTCATCTCACCTTTAAGAACATTAAATAGCTGTGGAATTTCATCAAGGCTGGTTTTTCTTAAAAAATCACCAATTTTTGTAATGCGTGGATCATTCTTTAGTTTAAAATTTGCATCCCATTCTTGACGTGCGGCTGGATCATTTTCTAAAAGCTCGGCCAAAACCTCACTGGAATTTGTAACCATGCTTCTGAATTTCCAGCATTTGAACATTTTACCATTTTCACCCAAACGAGGATGACCGTAAAATGCCGGTCCGCCGTCTTGGCGCACTTTATATATTAGATACAAAAATACAGGGCTGAGAAGAAAAATACCTGTAAGAGACCCTACAACATCCATTGATCTTTTTACGATTTTGTTTAACTTGTAAGACATATTCTGTTCCTTCATCTTGCACTGCACAAGAATAATTGCTTTATTATAATGATGAAGCTTACATGAAATCTTACACACCCATGATCAACCTCTTTAAATATTACATAAAATATATGTTAGTCTTATGTATATTCAATGTGACCTTATTACATTTTTTTATGTTTAATGCAAATTTTTTTTACGTTGCAAAAAAGAATGTTTTTCTTTAAGCCGACAAGATACTTATAACGAAAAAAATTATTTGAAAAGGATATTTTTTGCAAATTCTTTATTTAGTTCACGATATAGCCGACGCCGCCGTTTCCAGACGTATTGCAATGCTTCAGGATGGGGGGGCTACAGTTTCTTTGACGGGATTTAGAAGAACGGAAAAAGTCCCTGAAACTATTAATAGTGCCACTGTTACCGACCTTGGGCGTACATATAATGCGGGATTTAAGCAAAGAATAATCGCTGTTTTCAAAGTTTTACTAAAATTACGCTCCTATAAATCATTATTTTCGAACAAAGAAGTTCTAGATCGCACGCAATCTTGAAATGCTCGCAATTGCGGTTTGTGCAAAAGCGTTTCTTTATAAAAATGATACTAAGCCCACACTTATATATGAAAGCCTTGATATCCACCGCTTGCTTTTGAAAAAAAATATAATCGGATCGATTATGAGAAGCATAGAAGGCTTTCTATCGAAGCGTAGCGACGAACTCATTACAAGTTCTCCTGCATTTATTGATGAATATTTTGAACCGATATCGCATGTATCACTCCCGACAAAGTTGATTGAAAATAAAGTCTATTTTCCTGCTTTCTGCAAAATAGAGGCAAAAAAAGAAATAGAAGCACCTTGGGTCATTGGCTGGTTTGGCGTGCTTCGATGTGCGGAAAGCCTTAAAATCCTGTCTGAACTTGCTGCCCGGAATAATGGTAACATTCAAGTGATTTTAAGAGGGCGTCCCGCATATGACCAGATGCCCGATTTCGACGATATTATAAGTAAGACCGATCATTTAGAATTTAAAGGACCTTATCAATATCCTGATGATTTGGAACGTATATATAGTGAGATTGATTTTACATGGGCGATTGATAAATTTGAAAAGGGGTTGAATTCCTCTTGGTTATTACCTAATCGTTTGTATGAAGGGTGTCTTTACGGTTCAATTCCAATTGCCGAGAAACATGTGCAAACGGGACAGTACCTACAAAAAAAGAATATCGGTGTTTTGCTAGAAGAGCCTTTGCTAAATTCTGCCCAAACGTTTTTTGATCATCTGGATGAAGAGCACGCTCGTCATTTAAAAGAGGCTGTGAATACCACACAACAAACTGAATGGATGACAGATATTGAGGAATGTAAGGACGTTGTTCAATGGATTACTCACCTCAAACAAGTTTAACTTTAAGGACCACCTATGCTCGTTACGATTGCGATAAATAATTATAATTATGCCGCCTATATTCAAAATGCCATTGATAGCGCGCTTGGACAGACCTATCCAGATATAGAAGTCATAGTTGTTGATGACGGTTCAACGGATAACTCACCGGAAATTATCAAATCATATGGTGATAAAATACGCCCGTTTCTAAAGAAAAATGAAGGACAGGTGAGTGCCATGAATTTGGCATGGGCGGAAGCAAAAGGCGAAATTGTCATGTTTCTGGATGCAGACGACGTTATGTTGCCCGAAGCGATAGAGAAGTGCGTTGAAATCTACAAACAAGGTGATTATATCAACGTGTATTACATCATGGAGAAAGTTGATGGTCATTTAAAGTCGAAAGGCGAAATTACACCGGATCAGGGGTATAGCTCTACACCACCTTTGGAAGATATGAAAAAATGGGGGTATTACGCTGTACCGCCGACTAGTTCTCACACGTTTCGTAAAAGCTTTTTGGATAAGGTTATGCCTGCGCCGTTGCGTCCTGCGGGTAAAGATGACGATCCTGTTCCGATGGACGCGTATCTTTCGACCCATGCACCATTGATGGGCAAGCTTTACTTTATAAATGAAGTCCTTGGTCAATACAGATTGCACGGTAATAATAAAGGCAGCCTGCGCAATAATTTTTCGATGGAAAAGCTGCACCGTATGTTTATGCGTGATATCCACCGTGAAAAAATACAACTTAAGCTGTGTCGCGAGCAAGGAATCGATATTAAAGAGGATCGAGTAGCTTTCAATCCGCTTTATATCAAACACAGATTTTTGTCTTACCGTTTGTTTCCTGAAAAACATCCTGTTGCGCATGATAATTTTTGGTATCTTTTGAAAAAAGGGTTACAAGCCCCGTTTGTTTATCCCTACTTTGGCACGTCACAGAAGCTGAAAAGCGTTATCGCGGTTTTAGTCATTGCTTTCTCCCCAAGATTTTTAATAAAATACGTTTTGGAGAAATACTATATTAATTCCTACAGATCAGAGTCAGATAAGATATAAATCACCTGAACACTAAATTTATGTATATTTAATTGATGTATTTAAAGCTTGTAAATATGGGGCTACGCCTTTCATCGCTAGGCGTCAAGCTGGCTATGATGCTCTATATTGGCAAAGTACTTCGGTTTGTACGATTTAGGGACATATGGCCTAATTGCTGCATTTGTTGCGCTATCCATTCCACTCCTCGGTTTTAGGCTTGAATATGTTTTGTCACGAGATATTGTGGATGCCTCACCCGCAGAAGCAGCGCTTATAATAAAAGATGAATTTTTGTTCTATACGCTAAATTATCTCTTTTTTGTCATTATCGGTATTTGCGCTTTTCCATTACTCATTGATCATTTCTCATCTGCTATAATTTTACTTACGCTTGCTCTATGTGTTATAGAAGGATTTTCGACCCTGATTACTGCAAAGCTTACGTCCCTTGGACGTCCTATCATGGGAAATGTTGTCTTTTTTATCCGCTCTTCATTATGGGTTTTTCCTTTTATTCTGTTTGATCAGTTTTATGAATCCTATCGAAGTGTGGAAATTATCCTGATATTTTGGACAGGAGGTGCACTTCTCAGCCTTTTATTTGGTGTTTATCTGTGGCGGCATTTTCCGTGGGCTGCAGCTCTAAAAGCCAAAACACAATGGCTGGAACTTTTACACAAAACAAAAACAGCACTCCCTCTCTGGATTGCAGGTATATGTCTGGCTGGCGCAAACTATTTTGACCGCTTTTTTGTAGAATTTTATCTGGATAGAGAACTTGTGGGCGTGATCAGCTATTACGGCTCTTTTCTAATTGCTGTAAATGCATTGGTCGGCAGCGGGGTTTTCTCATTCGGATATCCAAAGATGATCAGTCATTACAAGTCAGAAAGAATACAAGAATTTCTAGACCTAACAAAAAGCACCGCCTTACAAGCCTTTTTTGTTGCGCTGTTTTTGTCATGCTTAATAGGTTTTGCCGCTCCCCTACTCGGAGATTTTATTGGACGACCGGAATTATACGATTATAGGATGGTTTTCTATATTATGTTGATAGGAGGAATTATCAGGGTCACATCGCAAAGTCTTGAATTCTACTTTTATGCCAAGCATATTGATTGGCCTGTTTGGTCTGCCAATTTTGTACTCCTTACAACCTCTATCCTGTCCAGTGTGTTTTTAATTCCCGTATATGGTTTGATAGGCGCAGGTTATAGCGTTGTTATCGGCGCGCTATGTTTGGCTGTATGGCGGCTATTTTGTCTATATAAGACCAGTCTCTAAATCACTTCAAAACTAACACCGCACATTGATACAACATCTGCCGCACTGTTATCTGCGCATGTCACGCGCACCCTTCCATCTGCCGGAACAATAACGTCATCGCTTAAAATTGTCGGTTCATATGCGTAGAGATTGGCATCAATCAAGGCGCCCCCTTCAATTTGCACATTCTGTCGTGAAGGATTGACCGTTGTTGTCCCCACTGTTCTTACCTGCACGGTTGCGCCGGGGGGCAGATGAACAGCTTCAACCCACAATGATACTCCGTTTCCAAAACTACGCATGTCTCGCGACTGTAACCTGCTATCACGCAGGCTGGTATTCGAAGACGCATATGTTGGCCGTGTGCCCGTATTGTGACTTGAAAAGCTCGAATATTCCAGTTGAAATGGTGAGGGATCACTCATAGCATTTACAATACCGATATCGTTCAAGGTGCCGCCCACTAAATTCATACCTGCCGCCCAATTCATTTGTGTCCCGCTTGGATCAGCAACATTATTTGTTGCAATAATAAATTTGGTGCCCGTTATATTATCATCAGCCGCTTTAGATATTGGGGTCGGTATGGCACCTTTGATAGCTTTTCCGACAACTTCCGCAAAATATATGTAATATTTTTGATAACCGGAAAAGCTTGGGTGAATACCGTCTGCGCTCATAATGGTTTGATCATTATAAGTCAGATCATAAAATTGTAGGTACGGCGTGCCATCGGCATGACAAAATTCCGGCGTATTCGCATTTAACCACGGTTCTATAACATTTTCATTATAAGGTCGCGCGCCCATATATTGGTAATCAACACATAAGCCGTTTTTATTACCACTATCAGGGTCAGGAAACGGACGATCATAAAAAGGGGCTTGTCCGTAAAACAGCTTATACCCCGCCGTAGTGATTGCGTTGTGAATATAGGTCAGATCATCGGCAAAACCGTCAATCAAAGCAGTGGAGCGCCCCTGAGGCTCGTGAAAGGGGCGCGTTTGGGTAATATTATTCGTTCCGATATGTCCGATGAAGTATGTCGGATATGGTTCAGGATCATAATTTGCAATAATCGTATCAATATTATTCGCAAAAAATTCGGCTGTTTCCCCCGGATCACCTTCTTCATATACATCAACATAGGCGCTGGCAAAAACACCGAATGCTTTGTCAATATCCATCGCCGTACTATCTTGCGATGCATCCCATGACCCTTGCATAATACTATCACCTAAAAGAATAATACGAGCGTCATAAGGCTTATTTGTCCAGTTCCCCGCAAAATACTGCTGCATTTTTGCTTTTTCTTCTGTATCTAGTGCCCTGCCATAAACTAAAAACTCACCTATTGCCCCATTATATATATTACCGCCACTCGCTTCCCGACATCCGAGAAAGATATTGCTGGAGGTCAGTTCTGATCCTGTGCCTATGGCGGCATTTATGGCGGTAAACGTACTTTCCCCATCAATCATGATACCCACATCAAGGTCAGTTCCGTTCCAATGAGCTTGTATGACCCACAATTTATTTTTAATATTCGTTGCTAATATTGTTGTTTGATTATTGATACGAATAGCAACAGACCCACCGTTATCTTCTGCATAAGAGATATTAAATTGCCTGTTGTTGAAATTACCCTGCGACATGACGTAACCTGCAAAGGTAGATGACTTATCACCGACCAGATACACAGACCACTCATTACCAGCCGAGGCGTGAAGGACGCTGCCACCGATGCTAGACACACCTGTATCGACCCTGTTTGCGCTGCTATACGGAAATGATAGCAGGGCGTTGCCCTTCGAACTGGTTTGTAATTGCTTCACCGCGCCTGTGACAGTTGCATGATTATTATTGCCGGATAGATCATTTATCGCAGATACATCCTCTTCTATGCCGATAATGCTCTCTCTGATTTCCGGTTTGTAATGAATTTCCAATCCATCAGAAACGAAATGACTGATTTTAATAGTATTTAAACGCAGGCGCGCGCTACGCCCGAGACCTAATGATAATCCCAACATGATATACTCCTGTTATGTGCTAATTTGGTGTGACGAATACGACACAGAAAAGCCGTCAACTCATTTACGGAGTGACGGCGTTTATAAGGACTATATTCCTATAATATTATTAGAATGTCAAGATAATTATCTTTGTAGCCGATCATCGTATTTGTAAGGATTGATATTATCAGCACTCAAATCGCGCTCTACACATAACCCTCTGGAAGATCGCGCAACGCCGTTACACTGGCCACGATCATTGTAATTACATAGAGCAATCAAGTTCGCATCAACAACACAGTATTTCGCAAAACCGCTATAAGTTAAAACGGCTGTATCCGACACAATACAATACGTATTCGTATCAGGATCAGCCGCGCGTTGACAATTGATAACGTTATCATAAATGCACTCCCGATATGTGTTATTGCGTAATATACAAAAAGGCGATGCTGCATTTGCACTTTCAACGGCAAGGATAATAAAGAAACAAAACAAAAGGCCAAATAAACGGGTCATGATGATGTCACTTTCTGTTTCCACTCTAATGCGCTTTTCACAATTGTTTCGATTTGATTATGCTGTGGTGTCCATTCCAGACTACCCAGAATTTTCTCATTTGCAGCAACCAAGGCCGCAGGATCACCCTCACGACGCGGTGCTTCTTCTACATGGAAATTGTGACCGGATATATCCTTTACAGTTTCAATGATTTGGCGGTTTGAATAACCTTGTCCATATCCGCAATTCATCGCGATTGCGCCATGTTCGTTGCGCGCATCATTATATTTCAATGCCGCCAGATGGGCATTAACCAGATCATTCACATGCACGTAATCACGAATACATGTTCCGTCCTGCGTATCGTAATCTGTTCCATATATCGACATGCCGTCACGTAGTCCTAATGCTGCCTCGCATGCGACTTCTATCAGATGATGCGCTTTGGGAGAGTTTTGACCCGTGCGTTTTTGAATATCAGCGCCCGCCACATTGAAATAGCGCAGCATCGTCACATTTACCTCAGGAAACAGCTTTGCCAGATCTTCCAATATCCATTCTGTCGCCAGTTTTGAACGGCCGTAAGGATTAATCGGTGCACGAACATGATCTTCAGAAATAGGGAGCGTTTTTGCCTCCCCATACACACCGGCGGAAGAGGAAAAAACAATATTTTGAATACCGCGACGAAGCATAAAGTGAAAAAACGTCAAGGCGGATGATGTATTCGTCTGATAATATAAGTGCGGTTTTGAAATTGATTCCGCGACATAGATCAAACTGGCGAAATGAATAACAAAATCAATATCAGGATGTTTCTCAAATAAATCCTCAAGCGCCGTGACGTCACCAATATCGGCATGAACGTAAGAAACATTAAGAGGTTCAAAAAACGCTTCCGGCATACGGCTATTTACACCATTATCAAGCCCCACGACTTCTTTCCCTGCATCCAGAAGTGATAAAATCATATGGCGTGCGATATAGCCATTTGCGCCTGTTACTAAAACTTTTCCCATGTACATCTCTTAACGATTATTTTGCAAAATCACAAGGATTTTCAAGGTTTCTCCAAGTTTTTAATGAAGGGGATTCCCATTACTTTTAACGCCAAGCTGCGACAATCCCTTAAAAAAGGATACAAAATTTTTGATGCTTTTTCAGAGTTGAAAATATAATAATTTATTCTGTTAAAAATACCGCTACGACTACTCAGCAAAGATAAGATATGAATGGCATCTGCGCCGTAATAGATACGGGCGTCAATTTTGAGAACCATCCCCTGATCTATATCAAGGCCCATTTTTGTAATTTCATTCATCAGCTCCAACTCTTTACGGGCGTCAACGAGGTGTAGATTCCCAACATTTTCCTTTAATCTGACATATTTACAATAATTGCGACAAAACGGACAATCATCATCATAAACAACGTATATTACATCTTCTTTACTCATCTATTGCTACACTAGAAAATTTATGTTGGAGTTTAATATAGTGATATAAGTTTAAACTTATCATAATTTAGCATAGTATTTTAATTATGGATTTCACATTTATAACAAACTCGCTCAATTCAGGTGATTTTAATGGTATTGAGGTTATTTTTCGGGTGCTTTTGGCCGCTATGTTCGGATTTGTACTGGGATATGACCGCGATAGTAAGGACAAACCTATAGACTTTCGCGCCTATATGATTGTTTGCACAACAACATGCCTCCTTGCTATCATGGCAGTCGAGTTACAAGAAGATTTTGCAGATGAGGCAAAAGAATTTATTAGCCTTGATTTTGGTAAAATTATCTCTGGTGTCCTGACAGGTATCGGCTTCTTAGGGGCGGGTGCCATCATGAAGCGAGAGAATGATAATATAGTTGGAACAGCAACTGGTGCCAGTATATGGGCAGCCGGTGCCATGGGTCTTATTTTGGGATTTGGTTTATATGGCTTGGCTTTTGTCGCATTCTTTACAATTGCCTTAATTTTAATTGTGGGCGGTCGATGTGTCGCATTTGTATCGGCAACTCCCGACAAACAAGAATTAAAACAACAGGAAAAAGATAAATAACTTAAAACTGACCGCTATTCTGGAAGTACATCTGAATAGCGCCAGCCTGTCTTTCAGTAAGCTCAATATTATAATCATGATACGCCGTATTCGCTAGACTTGAATAATCAAGGTGTTGAAAAGGTACGTAAAACTCTTTTCCTTCATTACCAACAGCAAAATATATACGATCAATCTTTCCAGCATCGTATGTAAGTGAACTGATGCGACCTATCTCACCATTATTCGGATCAATAATGGAGCTGCCCGGTAAATGGCGAATACTTATCAGTCCTGCCAAATTTTCATCTGTGACAGTTTGAAGCGGTAAATCAATAAAACCATCTAGCGTCAGACCAACCATAACGGGTTCATTCGCATTTAGCTTCATAACATTTGTTGCCGGAATTAACCTGATATTCTCATTTAAATCATTATCTTCCAGAATACTTATCCAACGTACAGATCCAGTATTACGATCAACATAAGCATCATACATTGTGCCAATAATAACATTGTTTAAACCGTAAACGGCGCTGCCCAAAATTTCTGTATCTGCCTGAATCAAGTCCTGTGATAAATTAGGGGGGGTTACCGTCACATTTTGTGCATAGTCAACAGCTTCCAAAGGTTGATCACCTATTTGTTCCGCTATCGGTTCGTACGTTAATAAATAAATGGGTACGCCAATTAATATAATAAGCGCGACTATTACGAATAAAATTGCAGCAAAGGGATTGCGTCTCTTTTTCTCTACCGTTACTTCAATTCTTTCTTCAACCATAAGAATACTCCTTTATTCTGATAACAGCATTGCTGCAAGATCTCTTGTCTCTTCTGTTGTCAATTGTACATCATAGCCGTCAATGTTTTTAATAATATTCAATTGCTCGAACGGATATTTAATAACAACCGGATTGGCTGTATTTGTCAGCTCTGTTCTTATCGTAAAATATATATTATTAATCTCGGCGTTTCTATAGATAAGTGCGTCTATCTCTCCAACATACTTACCCTTATCATCCAAAACCTGACCATTTCTAAGATTTTTAAGACTTATAAAATCATTGTCTGTTATATCTGCATAATTAAAACTGTCACGTTGTTCGATATTATTTTCTGTTATGGAGGTTCTTACATCACCATCTGACTCTTGATACGCAATATCCTGAAAAGTTAATACTTCAAGATTAGTCCCAAAGAAAGCATCTTCTTCATCAACAATAATGGCTTTTGCTTCGCCTGTATTTTTGTCGATAATGACGTCATGCAAATAACCGATTTTTTGTCCATTAGGGTCGTTAATATCACTATCTAAAAAGCTGTAAAAAGAATCTTGATATTCTGTAGTTTTTTCGGATGCCTGATTATAATAAGTTTCGATGTCCGCCATGCTTTCCATACGTGTTTTTGGTAATACATCACTTGCATCAAAAAACTTATTGGCTGCTCTAAGAATAGCATTATCCAGATCCTGACCAGGTATGTCATCTAGTGGAAGGGAAGCTACATTTGAATTTTCTTGTCCAGATACTTCGCCATTATTAGCAGTTTTAGAATCCGAACCTGTAAAAAAGTAAATGACTGCGACTATTGCACCTATGAAAAGTATTATCATAAAAAAAGCGCTTACACTTCTCTGCGCAAAAGGCTGATTAACTCTTTGTGATATTAAATCAGCATTTTCCGGCTGTTCTTCTGATAGGCGTGTCATAGGTTACCTCTATATTAATTATGTTTTTTGTTTTTCAAACTCCGAAACTTCTTTTTCGGCTTCTTCTTGTAACATACCATATGACTCTTGTAGATGACCGATAAGTTTTTCTCTATTTCCATTTATCTGGTCAAGGCTGTCGTCAGTTAACTTGCCCCATTTTTCTTGTATGTCGCCTTTAAATTGCTTCCAATTACCTTCAAAAATATTATTGTTCATAACATATTCCTTTTCTTATCGTTGTGACTGTTTGTAAGTCTCAAAATTATGCGCTTGCATTTCTGTCATAGAAAAATTGAGGCCGTCATCGCTATTAATAATTTCATATTCAGCAAAATCCAAAACGACTGATTCTCCGCCAAACCCTAATAATTCATCAAATTTCACAATTAGGCGTGTAGGCGCATTTTCTTTAAATATAATATCTTCAATTTTGGCTAGTGACTGATATTCTTTATTTACAACATCGGATTGAATGAGTTGTTCTGCACTAAATCCGTTACTCGGCATCACCATTATATTTTCACTATAATCTTCACGATCATAGGAAAATGACGCAACACGATCAATAATTTCCTCTGTAACATCAACGACAATATTGCCATCATTATTATAATTAAGCAGAATATTATCATCAAAAGCCACATGCTTGCCAAGACCTGTAAAATCGCCATCGGCAAGTATTATCATTATAATTTCACCGTTCTTATCCAAAATAAGATCGCTAATTTTAGCAATTCTTTCACCTTTAGGATTATAAACAGCTTGTCCTATGATGTTTGATATTGATCTGTACTCATTTGAGTTAAAAGATAATTCTTTATATTGACTATTATCGGCAGTTTCTGTTTTTTCAAACGTGGCTTGCTGCTTTTGATCATTTCCTGCATACGTAGGAAGTGATGAATAGATAGCCAATGCTGATACTGCAAAAATTATATTTTTTTTAAGTGACATTAAACTAATTCCGGTTTCAGATAATATTTAGGCGCTTTTAATATCAACTCTATCAAAACGACCTGCTGTATTTTCTATTTTCGACTGCATGTTCTTAAGATCTCCTAGCAATTCCATCATGCCTAATCCGTTTTTATTTGATGCATTTTTTTGCGTCATAATAACGAGAATATTTTTAATGTCATTTTCGGCTTTAACTTCTTTTTTCATATACATATCATCAATAAGTGGGTGTGTAACGCCTTTAATTCTTCTGGGTATTGCCAACATAATATTTCTCCTGTGCTGTGTTGTTGAAATGATATTAGGCTTATCTTGTTACGGATTTACGTCTTACTTGTTTCGGTTTTGCAAAACTTTGTTTCTGTTTTGTAACAAAAAGAAAGACATTATCACTTCATCTATGTCTTCTAATGGAACTACGGGAAAATCCTATTCGTTGAATATTTGAAACTTTATAAAGGAGACTTCGATGAAACCCATATTATTAACAGGACTTGTCTGTGCGTTAATGACATCTACGTCAGCGGTAAGCGCCAATATAGTTATTACAAAAACAAAAACACAAAGTGTCGACATTGAAAATGTGAAAGAAATCCCGTTTTCAGAATTCGATGTGAACGGTGATGGATCATATTCCAGAAAAGAAGTAGGAGAAAGATTATTCAGCGCGTTTGATCGTGATGGAAATCAGGTTATTGATAACAACGAATGGGATATGAAAAGCGTCTATACAGTCATTCCCATGAAATCAGAAACATATAAATTTGTTGATAAGGACGGAGACGGATATATAGAAAATTCATCCTACACTTACCAAACATTTTTTGAAGAGTCAGGATTAATACGTTTTGACAAAAATAGAGATGGTTTATCGCCCAAGGAATTTATCTCCAAAAGTTTTCAAAGTCTTGATGATGATGACAATAACATGATTTTGCTAGATGAATGGGAAGAAGCGTATGAAATATCCGTGCGTCCAAAATCGGCAGAACCGGAAAGATATAATTGAGACAAAAAAAAGCCCTTTAGCAGGGCTTTTTTCTAAATTCTTTGGGAACACTAAAAGCAGCATTATTTTTTGCTTCTTCTACAGAATTTGTAACGCCGCTAGCAACGATTGACCCGTGATAGTCTATAGCCCATTTCCACGATTCTCTTTCTTGATCGCACTCCCAATCTGTTTTCTGTTTTTCTACTACAAGCTCATAATCACCTGAATCAGTACATATTTTTTGAACTTTCCATTCAAGGTCTTCCATATTTTTCTCCTTATATAATTAATAGAATATGATTATATTATAATAAAAATATAAGAGAAACACTTATGATTCCTGCTAAAAAAACCAGCATGATAACTAACATCGCTTTGTTAGACATTGTTATCTCCAATTGTTTGATTAGTTAGCAGCGTCCTGAATGGTTTGTCCGGCATTTTCGATATCTTGTCCGGCACCTTCGAATGTTTCACACGCGGAAAGACCCAGGCCTGCGCATATAAATAGTGTCAATGTAAGTATGTTTAGTTTTTTAATCATGTTTATCTCCATATTTTTTAGATAAACAAACAGGGGCGTAATAAGTTCCCTATCCTATACATTTATATGTCCGGTAAACATATAGCCGACGCCCCGAACGGTTTTAATTAAAGCAGGCGCCTCTTTATCATCGTCCATTTTCTTTCTGAGACGTGCAATTTGAATATCTATCGCACGATCATAAACGTCATATTCACCGTCACGCGTTAACTCAAAAAGCCTTTCACGGCTTAACGCACGATTAGGGGATAGTATTAAAGCTTCTAGCAATTGAAATTCACCCGTAGTTAGATCGGCTGATTCTTCATTCGGTTTGAAAACCTGATACTGGCTACGATCCAAACACCAGCCATTCTCGAAGACAATTTTTTCTTTTACTTTAGAACGGGCTTCAGGATTTATTGGAGCCGATTCAATATTTCTGCGTGCAACGGCTTTGATACGCGCAGCAAGTTCCCTCATCTCGAAAGGCTTTGTCATATAGTCATCTGCACCAATTTCAAGGCAGATAATTTTCTCTGTCGTATCTGTTTTCCCAGAAACAATTATAATTGTAGCAGATGTCTTAGCTTTGAATTGCGGTATAAGAGACAGCCCCTCCCCATCCGGTAAGCTTAGATCCAGAAGGACAACATCAATTGTTGCGCCCTCAATTTTCTCAAGCGCTTCACTTACCTTATTTGCCGTCAACATATTGTATCCTTCCCCCTCTAGGTAGTGACACATAACGGTTTGTAAATTTTTGTCGTCATCGACAGTTAAGATCGTTCCTTTTTTCATCAGACATAATATATACGATTTGTTACAGAACAGAAACAAAGTTTTTCATTAACGATACATAAAGGAAAAATTGCAGTTACCTTCAAAATGTAAATTAATTTCAGAATTAACTTACAAAGGAATAAACCATGTTTGCTAACGAAGCTTTACTACAAGAAACAGATCATTTGAAAAAATTTGCGTTGAAATTAACAAAAAATATGTCAGATGCAGATGACCTTTTACAATCTACTGTTTTGCGGGCTATAGAGAAAAAACATTTATTCAAAACTGATAGTAATCTTTTCAGTTGGACATCACGCATCATGTATAATCTTTTCGTTTCTGCCTATAGAAGAAAAGTAAAATTTGAAAGTCAGTATGATCCTGAAAATTATATCCAAAAACAAAAAGTTGAGCCAAAGCAAGATTTGGAGATGGAAATACAAGATTTAGATAGCGCTTTAAATAAGATGTCAGACACGCATCGTGAAATACTTATGATGGTTTGTGTAAACGAAATGCCCTATGCAGACGTAGCTGAAAAACTTGATATTCCAGTTGGAACTGTGCGTTCACGTCTTTCAAGAGCCAGAAGCAGTTTACAAGAAGTTATGAATGACAATTATGTACCTGAAATAAAGAAAGCTGCTTAATTTATATAACTAAGTATTTGTCTCTTAAGATCTGCTTCGACGATAGGCTTAGGTAAATAAGAATCCATTCCTGCCTCTATACATTTATCCTTATCCCCGACAAGAGCGTGAGCTGTCATTCCGATTATAGGAGTACGCTCAAGCTCTTTTTCTTTTTCTATAGCTCGAATTTCTGAGGTTGCTGCAAAACCGTCCATCTCCGGCATCTGTATGTCCATAAGAACGATATCATAATGATTTTTCTTCCATGCTTCTAATGCCTGAATACCTGTTTTTGCAATATCGTAACTTATACCCAAGTCATCCAGAAGATATCCAATAACGACTATATTTCCCTCATAATCTTCGACGAGCAAAATTTTAGTTTCATTCTTCAAATTTTGTTTAATGCGATCATTCATTTTTAGAATAATCGTTTTATCATAATCTGTTTTTGGTTGTTGCCCTGATAATTTTTGTGGAATAACGATAGAAAATTTAGATCCGCTACCTAATTGACTTGTAACAAAAATATCACCGCCCATTAGCTGAGCCAGATTGCGTGATATGGGAAGACCTAGACCTGTACCACCATATTTTCTTGATACGGTTAAATCTGCTTGTTTAAATCTTTCAAAAACAATATCAAAATTTTCTGGCGCAATTCCTATACCAGTATCAGAAACATCTATGCGGAGGAATTCATCCCCTTCTCTTTCTTCATAATAAGCCGCGACAGTAACAGACCCTTTATCCGTAAACTTAAGTCCGTTTCCAATCAAATTAACCAAGATTTGTCTTAGGCGTTTTTTATCACCAAAAAAATTATGTTCCTTAATTTTATCAAAATCAAAAATAAATTCGACACCCAGCTCACCGGCGCGCAAAGACATCATGCTGATAACACTTTCGAATAATTCTTGCAGATTAAATGTTTCATTATCCAATTCTAACTCACCGCTTTCAATACGGGAGAAATCCAGAATATCATTGATCAGGTCTTTGAGCGATGCTGTACTGGAATTCAGTGTGTTAACCAACTGCTTTTGCTTTTGATCGAAGTTTGCCTGATTACGTTGCATAATTTCTGCAATACCGCTGATTGCCGTCAACGGAGTACGAATTTCATGACTCATATGTGCTAAGAATTCACTTTTTAAATGATTAGCTTTCTCTGCCTGCGCTTTTTCGTGTTTGAGTTTTTCCTGTGCCACAACAATATGACTTATGTCAGTGTGTGCACCAACCATACGAACGGCTTGTCCGTCTTTATCAAATAAGGCCTTTGCCCGCGATTGTATCCAAACACAACGTCCGGACTTATGCTTCATACGAAATTCCTGAATATATTCTGAAAGTCCCCCAGCCAAATATTGCTCAACATAGCTCCAAACTTTTGGGGCATCTTCAGGATGAATACGACTTTTAAACTCATCTGTTGTTGAGATGAGGGGCCCCTGATTTTCGCCTAATAATTCAAAATAGCGTTTTGAGAAAAAAACCTGCTGTTTTTTTATATCCCAATCAAAAATGCCGTCTTGGGCACCTTCTACCGCTAAGGCAAAACGATCTTCCGTTTCTTTCAACGATTCTTCAACAAGCGTACGTTTGCTTTGAGCACGGAATAAAAAGCCGTTAAAAATTAATAGCAATATACTTCCTATGACGACACCTATTAGAAGTATATAAAAATATTGACTCTTTTTATTTGAAACAACTTCAACTCTTTTTTGAAGAAGCTCATACTCTTCCGCTAGAAAAGACCCATTCACCATACTGATATTATTGCGAATGGCATTCACTGCATTCATTTCATTCAAATCATCATTATCAAAAAAATCTGGTGAAACATTTTGGGATCTATTCTCTAATTTCTTAGAAAATTCTATGAAATAACTTTGCAGCTCTTTCAAACGCATCTGCTGGGAAGGATTATCCATTGTTAAGTCAGCCAGATCGGCCAGATTTTCAGATACATGCAACTTTCTACGGTCATATGTCGTTAGAAAACTTTTATCCGCAGTTAGGAGGTAGCCCCTTTGTGAAGATAACATGCCCTCAATTGCGGTTGAAACGTCTTCGGATTTTGTAATAACTGTATTGGTGTGCAGAACCCACTTATCTGTCTCTGCCAGCTCACGCTCAGATTTTATTAATCCAAAGATTAAACTGCCGGAACAGATAAAAAGAATTAATATAAAAAGAAAGAAATTTCTTAGAAAAATTTTGTCCATGCATCGCCTTAGTCTGCGATGTTTAATATAGTAATAAAAACCCGCTAATAATAAATTGCGTTAAAATCGTATATGTCCTCAATGAGGCTTTTACTTTAACATATAAAATAGTTATAAAACTATTTATTATAAAAAAGCAATTATTTATATCTTCATTACTGTAAAAAATTGAAAGGAACTGAAAGCCCGACAAATACGTATGATAAGTACACTTTGAAAAGAAAACGAAGGAAAAATGTCAAATATTATTAAAATCGCTGAATATGATATTGAAGCATTTATTGATAATGAACTTGATAAAAAAACGTATCATACCGTTTTGAACAGATTAGCGGATGACCCACAGGCGCTTAAAAAATATAAATCCTTATTTAGACAAAAATTACTTCTTAAACGCTGGTGGAAATCAAAACAGGAACATTAAAATCTGCCCCCTGTACGAAACCCGCCCTTAGATTTTGAGCGGGACGAACGTGATTTTCTGGATCTGCGCTTTCTATATTTGCGTTTATCGTTTTCGAATAAATCATCCACATCAAACAGATCGTCCAAATCAAGTTCATCGAATATTTCCGCACATAAATTGCCAACTGCCCGCCAGAAATACTCATTGGTAATAATACCGACAACAAATTGCCCTAGCAGGACGCTAAACATGTTGCCGTCACGAAAGGTCGTCTGTTTACTATCGTATTTTTTATCTTTAAATGTTTGACGAACATTTTGTACTTCGGTCAGACGCCACTCCTCTTGTCTTAAACTGCTTTTATATTCGGATAGTTCGTCTTCAAGTTTTTCAAGATACTTATCGATTTCAAATAATGAACGTATTAATTTATCATCTTCTTTTGTCGGGGTGGCTGCGGCATTGCGGCGAAGGTTGAATAGGCTTTTACTTTGATAAAGATCGTTGAGCTTTTTGATTGCGCCGCTATAAAACTGATCGGTATTACTTGAGAATTTTTCTTTTTGTGCCAGTATTTCATGGTAGCGGACTTCTAACTGTTTTAGCTCTGTATCAATTTGTAATAAGGCATTACGTTTCGCCAGATATTCATGACGCATGACCAATATGCCGTCTTTTTCAAACGCCGTTTCTTCCAAATGCGCCATTTGCTTATCGAGTTCTATAATACGCTCTTCAAGATAATTTTTATGTAATTCTAGCTTCTCCGGAATACCGGATAACATGGCGTAATTACGTCTGGCAGGCTCATAATCCGCTACATCTGCAACCCACGCATCCATAAGGCGTGACAAACCGCTTTTTTTATAAGCACTCGTGCCATAACCGCTATCCCACAAGTATTTAAATAAGGGGTCTGCATAATAGGGGATGACTTTGGCTTCGTAATCCTCGCGGGCAAGGATAATTTTACTTTCAATACGCAAAATTTGAAGTTCAGTCATTTCAAGCTGGTTTTGCCCAGCTTTGTATTCCGGTGATTTTTCAAGTGCTTTTAGTGTTTTTTCTTCGGCATTTTTTATTTTGGTTGCAAAATTATCAATTCTATCCTGAACCGTTTTTCTTTTTTGCTCTAAAGACAATTGCTGTGACTGGTTTTTCTCCAGCTCTTTATCAAGTTGTTGTCGTGTTGATTGGCGTTGACCTAAGTAACTGCGGGCTTCTTCTTCTGCTTTATAAAGTTTTCCTGTCGCAGTGTTATTATCAAGCAAATCATAACGCAGTTCTGCCAAATTCAGATAGATCGTCGCTTTTTCCTGATGAAGCGCTTCTATTTCCGAATTTGTTTCAGATACTTTTTCGTTCAAACGTACAATGCGTTCACGAAGCTTGGCGGCTTCGCTGTTTATGTCCGAAAGCATTTCCTGTCCGTTGCGACTCATCTTTGCATCACCACTCTGTTATCCTACCGTTAAGAACGCTGATACTATAGACAGGCTCCAAATCACCGCGCGCCTTGGTTGCGACGATATTATTCTGAATGATGCCGTCATCCTGTTTATCGCGACGAATAGACTCAAATACGCTTTCTGAAACTCTCACTCCGAATTTCTTTGTCTCAACGCTTTTATTGCTTTCTTCATTTATGATTGTGAGAGGAATGACATTACCATTTTTATCAAAAGGTTGCACAATCAAATAATAATTACGCGCGTCCGAATTATTATCCGGCACGCGCCACACGCCCGAAGATTCATTTGGGTTGCCCACAACTTTTAAAACATATGCTTGCTCTAATGTATTTAAGATCTGGCGCATCTTTTCTTGCTGCGCGCGTGCAAGCGTTACGTCTTTGTATAAGGTTGCTTTTAAGCCTCTATCTTTAATCTCTTCTGCTTGCTCGATAATACTTTGATCATTGGCGATAATCTCTACGCGTTTGAACGCGCTTTCGAAATAAGACGGAAGTGTTTGAGAAAGTTCTATCTGCACCGCATTTTGTTGTGCGTATTTAGGATAAACCCATAAGGCATAATAACTTAAAAGACTGATGGCCAATGCACCGCATATCGCAAGTACCAAGCGCCCCCATTTTGCGCGAGATACATATATTTCGGCGAGTTTTCTTTTAAAATCGGAGGGCGTAGGTTCATAACGGAAACGATCTTCACGCAGAGCCTGTACGCCTTCCTTCAAAATGTAATCAGGAACATCGATCCCCTGATTAGAATAAATATCGCGCAACCGCTTCAGTAGCCGCTGATCTTGCCCTGCAGCGTCCAGTTCTTTTTCAATTAAGCGAGAGCTGTGCCGCAACGTATCAACAACGTCCATGGCCAACATAACATCATCCATGGGCGCAGATTTTATTTCAGGAGGTATGCTGACGCTCGTCACGGAAACTATTCCTTATCAGTTAAGCCGCAATCGCAACGCTTTGCGCGCTTTGCTGCGTTAACTTCGCCATACGACGCTTGCCATCTTCGACAACATCACGAATTTCCTGCGCATTTTCCGTGGAGAGCTTCCGCATCTCAGCGATTATTTCGCGTGAGTCTTCCTGATATTTTACAACAGCATCGACCAGTTTTTGTACCGCCTCTGCGCGCACGGTTGGACCGTATCCTGCTTTCAACGCTTCTTGCTGAACAACGTTACCGATTTCAGATAATGTTTCGAGAGATTTTTCGACGCCCTCTTTCATTTTATTCAGGGTTTGCGTGCTCTCATGTAGGCCATGCAGGCCCGTGAAAGAAGCTGATAAAGCGGTAAGAACCGTTTCGTTGGTTGAGAAAAAGCTGATTGACTGGGCATAAACGCGTTTTTTCGCGCTCGTTGTTTGTTGTAGTCGCGCCATTACCACTTCAGATGTATTATATCCAACAGTGAGGTTGTCTGACAGGTCTTTAACAATTTGATAGCGCGCATCTTCTTCCTGCAAGGCGCGAAGTTTCTCATCCCGGTCTAATTCCAATTTTGCGCGCGCGACAGGATCTTCACCCTCATATGTTGAAACAGCTTCTGAGGCGGCATTTAACGTTTCCTGTGATGTTTTTAGACGCGCCTCGGCCGTTTCCAGAACTTCCAGTGCCAGCACTTCGGATTGTTTTAACGCACCGCGGAAATCCATATAAGCGGCAAGTATGGTGGCTTCACGCTCGATTTGCTCTTTTGTATCCTTGGACACATCAAGATAAATATCTTTAATATCATCGAAACGCGCAGAAATATCACCACGCGTCACTTTCATCCATAAATTGCCCATACGCTCGAATGTATCAATTTCGCCGTCTTCAACTTGTTCGACCAACGCTTTTGCATCTTTTCGAATGGAATCAAACTTACCCGCAATCGCTTCATAGCGTTCGCCATATTGCATTTCCTTCACCTGCTCACGAACGACTTCGTTGAATAAGGACGCATTTGACAATGTCCTGGCAATCAGGGTTACTTTTTCATGGTCAATCTCTGCGATTTGATTGATCAGAGCCAAAACTGGCGCTTCTTCTTGCTTTGCCGGAAGTAACCCAAGGTCATCCAGTTGTGTCATTGCTTTATCAAGGTATTGCATCAAAGTCTTATTCATAACTATCCTCACGTTTAAAATGTATCTGCCTTTGTGATAGCAGATCAGCAGGATTGAGTCTATTGACGTGCAGAATTTAAATAAAGCGTTTCACGTGAATAAAGAAAGATATCCTAGCCATTCTTTATAAAGTTTTTCACTTTGATCTTCTGGCATTTCAGGTTCGAATATTTTATCTTCCTGCCATCTTTGTGATAAATCATCCAGATCTTTATATATTCCGGCATAAAGCCCCGCTAGATACGCGGCGCCCAGCGCTGTGGTTTCGGTTATCTTGGGAACGTCAATCGGTCTTTGCAGGGTATCCGCCAGAAACTGTGTCACAAACTTATTGGCTACCAAGCCGCCATCAACACGCAGCCGGTTTGCCTGAATACCGGAATCAGATTCCATCGCGCCTAATAAATCTTTGGTTTGATAGGCTTGCGCTTCTAATGCCGCCCGCGCAATGTGCGCGCTGTTTGCGCCACGTGTCAGCCCCATAATCGCCGCTCGTGCATCTGGTTTCCAATGTGGTGCGCCCAAACCGGTAAAGGCGGGTATCAGATACACACCATTATTATCTTCGACAGAATATGCTAATGCCTCAGTTTCGCTAGCCTCGTCGATCATGTGCAATTCGTCGCGTAACCATTGCACAACAGCACCCGCCATGAATATTGACCCCTCCACGGCATAATGAATTTCGCCGTTTAAGCGGTAGGCAGGCGTTGTTAAAAGTCTGTTTTTACTTTTTACGAAGTCCTGACCGATATTCATTAATGCAAAGCATCCGGTGCCGTAAGTTGATTTGATCATCCCTTTTTCAAAACAACATTGTCCGAATAATGCCGCTTGCTGATCACCTGCAATGCCGCCAATCGGTAAAACTTTGCCAAAAATGTCTTTGTCTGTTTCACCAAATAACGCAACGCTGTCTTTGACTTCCGGCAGAATATTTTTGGGAATATCATAAATCTGCAACAATTCATCATCCCATTCTTGTGTTACAATGTTATATAGCCCCGTGCGTGAGGCGTTGGTAATATCAGTTACATGCTGTTTACCGCCTGTCAGTTTCCATACCAGAAAGCTGTCAACTGTTCCAAAAGCAAGCTGTCCTTTATCCGCTAACTCTCTGGCTTCCTCATTATGCTGCAATACCCAAGAAATTTTGCTGCATGAAAAGTATGGATCAATTAGCAAGCCTGTTTTTGATGTAACGGTATCTTCCAGACCTTTTTCTTTTAAGGATTTGCAAAAATCAGCCGTACGCCGATCTTGCCAAACAATTGCATTATAAACCGGCTTACCTGTTTGACGATCCCACAAAATGACCGTCTCTCGCTGATTTGTAATGCCGATTGCCGCAATATTATCTATTGCATTAGAGTTTTTTACAACCTGACGCGCTGTTTGCAAGACATCTTGCCATATATCATTGGCATCTTGCTCAACCCAGCCTGCCTTTGGATAATGTTGTTTTAATTCGATTTGCGAAGACTCTAAAATTTCGCCTTCTGTTGAAAATAATATTGTGCGCGTACTGGTTGTCCCCTGATCAAGTGCCAGTATGAGCGGATTTTGAAGTCCCATTTTTTAACTCCTCTATCATTGAAGGCAAAGCGTTTTCAAGAGCTTCTCGCGTCTTCAGTCCTATATGTAAACCCAGTTTTGAACGACGCCATAAAATATCTTCCATTTCTCTCGCCCATTCTTCAAAGACTAGATAACGTATTTCTACCTCATATATATCATCACCGTAATGTGCGCCCAAATCTTTCAATGAAGTTGCATCTTTTAGAAGATCTGCAATACGCGTGCCATACGCACGTGCATATCGACGCAGCATTTTTTTATCTGCCCATTGATAACGATCAATTAATCCGGCCACATATAATTCAAAGTTCGCATTCGGAATGTCACCGCCTGGTAAGATAGATTCCTTTGTCCATTTATCACTTGCATGATCAAAATATCCCACAACTTGATCAACAGCCTGCTCTGATAATTTACGAAATGTTGTAAGCTTTCCACCAAATACATTTAGGAGAGGTGGTCCAAACGATGTTTCCAAATCAAGCTTATAATCACGCGTTACTTTTGAGAGGCTTTCATCACCACTATCCAAAAGCGGCCTGACACCGCTATAGTGCCAGACGATATCATCAACCGTTATCTGTTTTTCAAAACTGCGATTAACTGAATCGCACAAATACTGTTTTTCATCCTCTGATATTTCCGCATCCCTAGGGTTGCCATCATATAAAGCGTCTGTGGTGCCAATCAGGGTAAAATTATTTTCATATGGAATAGCAAAAACAATACGCTTGTCCGGTTGTTGCAAAATGTAAGCATGATCACCGTCATATAGTTTTGAAACAATAATGTGGCTGCCCTTTGAGTAACGCGTTTTAAGCGTACTTTGTTGCGCTAAATTATTTTGATCAATAAATTTCCGAACCCATGGCCCCGCAGCATTTATGACGCATTTTGCAGAAACCTCTTTTTCTGAATTATCAGAAATATCTTTAATATGGGCAACCCAGTGATCTTGGTTAGGCTGAATAGAGGTACATTCTGTACGTGTGAGGATATCTGCACCATGTTCTTGCGCATCTTTTGCGGCGAGAACGACTAGTCGGGAATCTTCGACCCAACAATCTGCATAGGAAAAGCCTTGTTTGTAATTACCTTTTAAAGGCGTACCGCTTTTATGTTTTTTGAAATTGAGCCCCTTTGAACCGGGTAAAACCTCTCTTTTCCCTAGAAAATCATAAAAATAAAGCCCCATGCGGATAAGCCAGAACGGTCTTAAATGCGGTTCGTGCGGCAAAATAAATTCTAATGGCCATATTATGTGTGATGCGCCGCGTAATAACCTTTCACGCTCATTAAGAGATTCGGAGACCAGTTTAAAATCATACTGCTCTAAATAACGTAATCCCCCGTGAATAAGCTTTGTACTAGCAGAGGATGTTGCACCCGCCAGATCCTCTTTTTCAACCAAGAGCACTTTGAGGCCGCGTCCCGCGGCGTCTCTTGCGATGCCACAACCGTTTACACCACCGCCAACGACTAATAAATCATACATGCATACAATCTAGCAGAATATCTGACGATTTCTATCGCAAAACATAATAATATTTACTCGGAGAGAGCCTGACGCAGTTTTTCCTGACGTTGTTCATGATAGGTAAGAACATCAACAAATGTATTATTCACATCATATTGACGCAAATCCATTTCCGTTTCGGATGCTGTGCTTTGCGCACTGTCTATATCCTTTAAAAACGCAATGGCCTCGCGGATATTGGTATAATCCGATGCTGTATCAAATCCTTGAGCTGATACATTTTGTTGCTGAATATCTATCGATGAAGGCGTGACCGTCCCCAGGGGCAGAACGATACTATCTTCTAGACCCAGAATGGAGCGTATTTGTTCGGTTGTATTGGTACGCAAAATCTGGTTATTTCCATCAAACATATCACCGCGCCCTAAAGAACTGTTACTCAATGTTGTCTGAAGAATACTACGTCCTTCGGCGCTGCAGGAGTCTTTGATTTTGTAAAATTCATACGCGTAAGTGCGGCGCATAGTTTCAGGTTCAATGTAAGAATCATTGGTGAATTCCGCTATATCCAGAATATCGATGGTAACAGCTTGATCAAATACATTACCCTCCAAGTCGGTGACACGTATCATTACGTCAATACGTGGCGTGCTTTCAAAATTTATGATGGCAGAAGACGCCACCAGAAGCTGATTTCCTGAAATCGTGAACATACCAAGCGGATTTGCCATTAAGCTGTAGCTCATCACATCATTCGGCATATTGGGGTCGATGGCACCTAGGTTTGCAACCCATGTGCCTTCCGCAGAATTCTCTTCTACTTCACTATTATCAATTTGAAGACTAGTCGGCGCTTCATTATCAATAACATTTATTGTAAATGTTCTGTCGAATGTGCCGCCATTGTTATCATCGGTACGAAGCGTTACAGAATGCAATGTCGATGCTTCATAATCTATACCATCATTCAGCACCAGATCACCGCCCACCAGCGCAAATTTATTATCGATATCCGACACGATTGAGTATGTGAATGTATCACCCGGCAGATCAGCGTCTATCGTTGAGAGAGAGCCAATCACCGTTCCGGTCATTTGTGTTTCAAGAATATTGCTGTTACTCAAATTCAAGATAATTGGTGCATCATTAACAGGCGTTACAACGATTGAGATTGATGCCGTATCCGCCGTTGCACTGTTTTCAAGTCCATCAGCAAGCGAGACGTTAAATCCGGCAGAGGTTGTTTCCGAACCGTCATGTATAAAGACAACATTTCCGTCAATGATATCTTGTAACGTAAAGCTGTTCATCTCCGCACCGCTCACTTCAATCACGCCATTCGTCAAGGAAGACGCAGTGAAAGTTATGTCTGTATTTGCATCATCAGGATCAAGACCGCCCAAATCAGTTGTTGTCAACGTAACGCTTGAACCTTCATCCATATTGAGGGTGAGATCTCCTGTAATGACAGCAGCGTCATTTAGAGGATTAACGTCAATATCAAAGGTTTTAACAGATGTGATATTAGTACCATCTGTTACGCTTACATCAAATGATGCACCTAGCGTCTCACCACCATTATGGATGAACGTTACACGGTTATTATTCACATCATCCTGCGTAAAGCCCGTCTGTATTGTGCCGTTCACGTCAATATGACCATTCAAAACATTGCTGACATTATATGTCAGGGTTGAGGCAGTATTATCTGTATCTAACGTATTCAGATTGGCATTTGTTATTACAATCTGTCCGCCTTCATCAACTTCTAATGACGGATTAGCCTTAAAAATTGTCAGATCGCGGAATTGTGAGATATTATCTGCAGAACTGTCATCATCTGCCCCGAAGAAAATATGTGTCATAGCACCTGTAAAATCGGCACCGACATTAATCTCAAAACGTGTCCAGCCATCACCAACGGAATAAGTGTTATATGCCACGCTAAAATCGCCCGGCGCTTGTGAACCGGATAATTTATATCCTGAATTACCGCCGAGAGCATTGCTTAGATTATCGTCATTATCAAACCCGATTGTGTTTAACTCACCACTATCCGTTGTGCGGAAATCAAATGTAATCGTTGTATCCGGTGTCACAGTTATTGGAAAATCAATCTTTTTCCATGAATTACCATAGATCGTCAGGACGCTGCCATCTGTTGAGACAAGAGAATTAGTCGGTAGACCGTTATCCCCGTCACCGTTTCCTGATGCATCATAAGGCGCGATCGTTTCCGTAGAGAAATCAATTGTTGTAGGGCTGCCGTCTGATATTATCAGAATAGGCGCTTCATTAACGGCTGTATCGACATTTATATTAAATGTGCCTGTTGTTGCGGTTGCCCCGTGCTCCAAACCATCTGCGACTGAAAAATCGAATGATGCCGCTGTATCGCCGGATCCATCGTGACGAAACAGGACGCGTCCGTTACTTATATCATTCTGCGTAAAGCTATCGGCTGGAAACCCGGGGTTTGTCGATAACTCTATCCAGCCATTTGATATGTCCGTGACTGTAAACGTTCTTTCCGCCCGCGTATCGTCTGGGTCAGTTGTATTCAACATGGCATTACTTAAAGTGACTGTTCCGCTTTCTGTTATTGTTGCGCCGGTATTCGTTGTCAAAATTGTCGGGTCATTTTGCGGAAGGATTGTAATATTAAACGTGTCAGAGGATAATGTTGTTTTTTCATCTCTCACCGTAAAATCAAACGCATCTGTCGTGGTCTCTCCACCATCATGCACAAAGCGCAATAGCCCGTTTTGAATGTCTGCGAGAGAAAAACTATTAATCGATACGCCTGCATTGCTCGATAATTCCAAACGCCCATTGGCGGGAAGCGAGGTGACGTCAAATATAACTTTTCTTGGTTCTGTATCACTATCAGTTGTGAAAATTTCTGATGATGTAAGGTCGATTGTTGCGCCTTCATTTAATGTTACACCATTATTAATGGCCGTGGTCGGCGCGTCATCATCGGCATCGATAATAATGTTGAACCTGCCCGTATCGGCTGTTGTTCCGTTTTCGAAACCGTCTGCAAGTGACAGATCAAAACCGGCCGTTAATGTGTCTGTTCCATCATGAACAAATCGTACCAAATTATTGTCGATGTCCGCTTGCGTAAACGCGCTTTGTATTGATCCGTTTACTTCAATATGACCTCCCTGTATATTGAATGCGGTAAAATCTCGCTCAGCCGGGGTATCATCGACGTCGCTACTGTTTATAAAGGTGTTGGTCAGGGTCAATGTGTCCCCCTCGGTCATTCTGACTTCTAAACCGCTTTCATAGAAATTTACATTTCTGAATTTAGCTTCGCCTAGTGGTTCATTATCATTATCAAGAACGAATACCAGCTGTGTCATCGGCCCAGTGTAATCTTGTCCTATTGGAATGTCGAAGCGCACCCATCCATCACCAATGCTGTAGCTGTTAAAGGATTGATCCATACCACTCCACGTTTGAATACCATCGAGTTGGTATCCCAAAACTTGTCCTGCACCGAATCCGCTTGCATCATCGAAACCAACACCTAATATTTCACTCACATCGTTTGTATTTACTTCAAATGATAAGACTGTATTACCTGTTAGCGTATAAGTTAGAGGGATACGCTTCCATGCATTACCAGCAATTGTGACTTCGTTTCCATCCGGACTAACTGTTGCAGTTGCAGGACGCCCACCTTGACCATCTTGAAAAGAATCAAAAGATTCGAAGATATAATCATTAAAATCAATAACATTTGGCGACCCATCATTGATGATAAGCGTGGGGCCTTCATTCACAGGGGTCACATTAATTGTAAAGGTATCTGTATCCGGCAGAGCGCTATCTTCGCCATCATCCGCAACTTGTATATCAAATCCGGCTGTGATTGTTTCACTATCGTCATGTATAAAAGTCACGATACCAGCATCCAAATCTGCCTGGGTGAATGCATTTTGTGTGACGCCGCCAACCTGAATAATACCATTATTCAAATTTGAGGCCGTCCAGTATAAACCCGTACCAAAATCATCCGGGTCAAATGAGTCCAACATTGCTGTTGTTAAAACCAACGTTGCGCCTTCATCCATGGTAGGCGCGACATTTGTTGAAATAGTTGGCGCGTCATTGACATTGTCAACCGACATAGAAAATGTGTCAGATACGGTTCCTGCACCATTTTCGCCATCGTCAGATAATATAAAGTCAAAACTTGCTGTTGTTAGTGGTCCGCTGTGACGGAAAATAATTTGCGAGTTATCAATATCCGCCTGCGTAAATGATGTAATGGCGATATTGGGGTTCGAAATCAACTCTACTTGTCCGTTTGTTGCGCCGGTTATATTATAATAAAGGCCAGCCCCGCTATCATCAGGATCTGCCGCATTTAAAATAGAGTTTTTAATCACGACTATGCTATTCTGGTTCACACTCGTTCCCAAATTAATACCGACAGTCGGTGCGTCATTGACATCAATCTTATTAACATTAACCGTTGCTGTATCTGTCATTGCGCTATCTTCACCATTATCAGCGACGGTCACGTCAAAATTTGCGTTCCCTTCATTTCCGTCATGGCGAAACACAACGCGGTTATTATCCAAATCATCTTGTGTGAATGAAATAATTGGTATGTTGGGGTTAGAAGATAACTCGACAAAACCATTGGTGATATTAGAGAGCGTATATGTCAGACCAGTTCCACTATCATCGGGATCGGTTGTGTCCAAATCTGCGGTTGTAATTGTAACAGTTTGACCCTCCACAACTGTTACACCGTTATTTGTGGTTATAACGGGGGAGTCATTAACATCCGTTTTTATCACTGTAAACGTTCCTGTCGCCGGTGAAACACTATCCTCTCCCTGATCTGCCAGAGATAGATTGAATGTTCCATTACTCTCGCTTCCATCATGAACAAATACGACAATATTATTATTAATATCTTCCTGAGTGAATACGGTGCTGACAGCACCACCAACCTCAATATGCCCATTTGCAAGGGCGCTGATCGTATAAGTTAGTTGATCCGGTGTATCTGTAATATCGGGGTCACTACTATCCAGCATGGCTTGTGTTAATAGAACATTGCCGCCTTCAACCACGGTAGCGCCTGTATTGACGTCAATAGACGGACCAAAATTAACATCAATGATATTTATATTGAATGTATTGGCCGATAATATGTTGCCGCCGTCAGTGACACTGAAATCAAAACTATCTGTGCTGATTTGTGATCCGTCATGCACATAAACAACGCGTCCATTTTGAACATCATCATACGTAAAACTAGAAACCTCAAACCCCGGATAGGTTGATATCTCAATACGACCGTAATCCGGTCTGTTTTCGATACGGAAAAGCGTATCAGCCGCGACATTATCAATATCTGAAATATCTAACTCAGCCGTTGTAATGGGGGTTGTGCCGCCTTCTGGTGCATCCAAAGCATTATTAGTTGTAAGCGACAGCGCATCGTTAAAGACTATTCCAACATCAATTTCAGCTATTTTACCGCCAATAGCTTCGGTGACACGAACTGTAAGCGTGTAATTATCAGTAACGCCAGCATCCAGATTTGTTGTATCTCTGATACGCAGTTCACCAGTTACGGCATCTATTTCGAAAATATTATCTGTATCGCCGTTTTCTATAGAGTAAATGAGAGCACCACCTTCTGGGTCTACCCCTTGCACAAACCCTATAGATGTACCGACTGTAATATCAGAAGCATCAGGATTGGAATGGCTTATTATATATGTATCATTATTGATAATATCTGCGCCCTCCCATTCAACTATAGAATCATAGCTTCCTGTCCAATCATCATACCACCTGTCATTGCTATTCATAAGGGCAAAGTCTCTCGCATTGCCGCTATTTGGCTCGCTGCCGTTCCAGTTCTCAAAAAAAGCGGGATGGCGCGTATTACCGTCCTTAACAATTTGTGTCCCTGCTTCCGGCCCAGCAACCCAATACCAGTTACCTTCTGAATCCTGATCGGTTAAAGCAAGCCAATTATGTGTCGGCGTAATAGAATCTACGAATGAAAATTCGGCTGCGGATGTAATGGTCAATCCGTGCCCCGCTACGCCGTTTAAAACTTGTGTCGGCGCAAAACTAAGCGCATCGTTAAAACTCTTATTAGATGTAATTAGTTTATAAAAATTACCCGTTGCGCTACTATAAATGACACCTGCGTTTTGTGTTTCGATGACATCTTCCGCGTTCAGAAGCGGCGCTTCATCAATGTCTGAAATATTAATTGTGACGTTCTGATCCCTATATTTGAAAAGGTCATTATCATCCGTCGCACGAATACGAATTGTATATTGATCGTCACGATCATAGTCCAGATTCGTCGTATTATTAATTTCGATTAAGCCGCTTGTTGCATTAATTTTGAAGATATTATCACCATTCCCGCTTACAATCCGATAACTTACGTTATCGCCCTCAGCGTCGCTGGTTGTGACTGTGCCAACATCATCATTAACGGACGCATTCTCTGCAATTGTGAAGGGCCCTGTTCCGGTGAAAGTCGGCGACGTATTCTCCAAAGCGTCTAGTATATTTATGGTATATGTCTGTTCATCAAATAACAGTCCGGGTCCATTATCCGTTGCACGTACTGTTAACGTGTATGATGTCGTGCCGGATTCAAAATCAATCGAGCTGTTATCGGTGACTTCAATCTCCCCTGTAGAGCTATTTACCGAAAAGATGCCCGCACCGGTTCCGCCTGTAACCGTATAGCTTAAATCTTGCCCTATATCAGGCTCAACGGCATGGGCAAAGCCAACTTGGTCGCCATTTGGTACAAGTTCAGATATTTGGAATGTTCGATCATTCCCCGTTGTAGAAAGCTCTTTAATACGAATATTATCAATACCGAAAGATTCGTCATTCAAATTGGAAGAACTTAATGACGTACCAAAGCCGAGTTTAAAATCAGTATCTGTGTTCTTAATCGTCAAAGAGTATGTTGTAATTGAATCACGAAAGGAATTATTGAATTCGATCCAGCCTAATCCATCCGTTAACTCTTGAACGCGATAAGTTGTATCTGTCGCTGCATTATATCCGCCAGCTTCCAGATCATGCGTGTTTTGGTGATAGCGATGATTATTTAAAACCTGCGTATCATCAATGAAAACATAGAAATATTCATTATCCCAGCTATCAATTTCGTAAAAATCAAATTCGACTGTGATATATTCTTGTGAGCCGGAAAGGGAAAATGTCTGAAATAATTCCTGATTTCCACCAACATTGATATTGCGATTAAAACGCCCCCAGAATTCGGATAATGTTCCGTTTGTTGTTGTCGTATTATTGTTCCAACCTGTTGTACCGCCTTCAAAATCTTCATCATATATAATGGTTTCGCTCAACAAAACAGGGGCGGTATTGACTGTATTCACACGAATATCATACGTTTGTGCGCTTATAAGAGTCGTACCGTCATATAAGCTAAATGTGAATTGATCGTCATTTCCGACAATACTGTCATATGTAATAAGACCGCTATCTAGATCAGCTTGTGTAAATGTGCTACTCGCACTCAATGCGACACCATCACGGAAAACTGTTCCGTAATCAACATTGTCCGTTATCGTATAAATCAGCTCAGAGGATGTATCATCTACATCTGTTGCAACCAGTTTCGTATTCGGCGTTCCCCCTCCGGTTGGAAAATCATAAACGATTAAATCACTATTGATTGTACCTTGAAAATTTTGCGTTCCATTAACAGATCCGTTATACCCACCGCGAGAACCGCCGCCAGGGACACCAAGTGCGCCGTCATCACCACCCGATAGATCATTTGTATCTGTATATCCGTTTACTTGCGCTTCAGCGCCACGTCCGAATGAAAACCAAGAAAAATCACCTGTTGCTCTATAATGCATCCGGATTTGATCGGAATCTTTATCAACTTCTATAACAACGGCATATTGCGTATTATTGGCTAAAGACATACCAGATGATAAAACCGGCGTGTTCGAAGCGGAACCCGAATACCAGACCAGTTCATTTGCACTATTCAGATATAGCCCTATACCTCGCCCTGAACCACCATCTTCGAATAAAACCTGACCGGGATTCCCAGTGTGATTTATACTATCTGTTGTGAATATCAGGGTAAACATACTATTGCGGTCATCAATTAATCCCTGATTACTTCCATATGTTCCGACACCGCTTTCCCGAAATCTTTCTACGCCAAATTTTTCTGCTTCTCCGCCTAAATTTACCGAAAATCCTAATGAGACATCCGCCCCATTATTCGTTACTATAACTGGCGCATCATCTATCGGATTTACTGATATTGAAAATGTATCTGCTCCGGTGGTTTCCGCCCCATCTGTGACTGTAAAGTCAAAAGCATCTGACGTTGTTTGTGACCCGTTATGAACGTATATGACCCGGTCATTATTCAGATCATCCAAAGTGAATGATGATATGGCCACACCAACGCCAGACGTTAATTCAAGCTGACCATTAACAGGGGCACTGGTCACATTAATTGTGACCTCTAAATCCGTGTTATCAGGGTCACTAATGCCCAATAAAGCAGATGTAATGGCCGAAGACGCATTTTCGTTAACAGTTAATGCGGTATTGATATCAATCGTGGGTGCCTCATTTTGCGGAACGATTGTCAGGCTGATATCTTCGGAAAAATAGGTTGAGAGTGCAAAATTAATAGTGCGATTACTAACAGGGTCATCCGAAACATTTTGGTATGTCACATTTTCGATTAAACGCTCAATGGCGGCTCGTGAAGCATCTGTATTAAAATCAACTACTAAATCTGCGCCGTTAACACCATTGGATGATATTGTACCAACCAATGTGCCGCCATATGTAATATTTGTGCCATCAAAACCAATTTCGCCCGCGGCGCTACCTTCATTATTAACAGTTAACTGATCTTCCAGGCCGCCAGTCGTTGATATGGTTAATGCATCACCGTCAAAGTCGGTTGTAGTTCCTGTAATCGTGACATCATTATCCAGAATTTGCGGTGTGGTATTGGCATCATTTTCAGCAAGCACAGTCGTGGATGTCAGCGCCCCCAATGACGCATCCAACATAACGCGTTTTTCCAGCGCTTTGATATTTAACTTTTTTGTTTTGATCCCGTTACCCTTCAACATTGAAAGAAACCCTTTCGATTTCTTACAATTTTAAAGTAATTTCCTTAAAATCTATTAAAATTTTCTGTTTTTGCAGATATTTCGTCACTTTTCCCTGACATCTCTATCTGGCATCTCAAATTGTTTTATTTTAGTAAATCACGTCCCAACGTATTATTCAGTGTTGCATATCCGTCCTGTACCTCTGTAAGTGACTGATAATAATTAATTTTTTTAATTTGCGCTTCGAGAGTTTGAATATAAGAATCCTGTAATGTATCGAAACCGGCTTTTGCCTTTTTACTAGCGGCATAAGCCAGAAAAGCAGCATTTTTATATTCTGTTTGTCTGTTTTGGTAAATCTCTTGTAAAGAATCCAAACGTTGCCGCGCCAAATGTACCTGTGTCATAACGGCCAGAATAAGGGAGCGACGTCTGGCATCCTCAATTTCCTTTTGATTTTCAGCTGTTTTTTTACGGACATTATAACTCAGCAGTGCCGATAAATTTTGCTGGACAGAAAGAGTAAAATTCATCCAGTTATTTTCTCTTAGGAATTTATTGCTGTCCTGATTATACCCGAAAAATAGTTCGCCGCCCGGTACTGTACGGATCAACTCCTCTTTAATATTTTGCAGAGCAATGTCACGTTGCAACACCTGCTCACGCACTTCAGGTCGGTTGACCAATGCTTCAGCCTCTAACGCTCTTAAATCTTCTTTCAAAATACTCTGAATACTATTTTGAGACACATCGAAAGGTTCTGTCAGATTTAGTTTTGTAGATTGCGGTAATGAAAGCAAGCTCTTTAGCTCGATAACAGCGAGAGAGAGCTGACTCTGTAAATTTTGCAGAATAGTTAGTTTTTCCTGAATATCTCTTTCTTTGCGGCGAATGGTCTCCTTTGAAAGGAGTTTCTTATTTTCTGCCTGTTTCAGATTAGATAGCTGCATTGAGGCTTGATTTACAAGCTGCTGTGTTTCTTTATCTAACTTTTGCGCCGCAAGGGCGCGATAATAAGCCGCATATATATCCTTTTGAATATTCTGGATAACTTTGTCATAGCGCTCCATAGAGATCAGACTCTGGGTTTTGGCATTTTGCGTTTGCGATACCGCCAGTAAAATATTCAAGACAGACCAATTAACGGTTAAATCCTGCGTACTTCGATATTGCTCTGTCGAGAAAGAGGGTTCGAGTGATTGTGTGCCCGTTATAACGGATTGACTGGATGATGCCCCTTCATTTGACCGCCCGATATAACTTGCGCCCAAATTAATAGACGGAAATGCATTGATACGCGCCAAATTAATTTGTCCATCCGCCGCAATCGCTTCCAGTGCCGCAACTTGCGCATCCAGATTGGCGCGCACACCGCGAGTCAGGGCTTCTTGCAAGCTGACATCATACGTTTGTGCGGGATCAATATCTTGACCGATAACGGCCTTATCTTTTTGTAATAAATCCAAATGCGGCATAGAATCCAAGCGCGTTTGTTGGGCGGTGCATGAACTGAGCATTAGGAGGGTCATGAGGTATAGCCAAGAATTATATTTTTGCATCAGATCACATCGCTTTCAGGTAAAATAAAAGAATAGAGCCAGTTTAGGAATAATATAATCGGCGCCTCTTCTGCTCCTGATATTTTAACGTAACCGGGTGTTGCCATCACATTATTTTGATTTTCAGTATTGAGCGTTACTTTATACAAACTTTGACGAGGAACGATCACTTGCTGCTCAGCCTCTTGAAAAACTTCACTATAAATTGGCCCTCCATAGACAGAGGAAAGCTCTTCTTTATCAAGATTTGAAATATTGGTCTGGTCAATCATATCAACTTGCACAGGTAAAGACGTAAAGGCCGCATAGTCAGGGAAAAAGTGACCTTTATTATCCTTGTCAATACGCTCAAGATCATGGTCAGTTACGTAAGCCGTAATCAGGTTTTCCTCTGTATTGATAATACGAAATAACAGGGTTTCTTGATCAATATATCTTCCCTCATGAAGATGAATATCGGTGTCTTTAATATATCCTGCAAAGGGGGCTTTAACGTCCAACTGCGCCTTTTTATTTTCTAAAGACCGAATTTTAAAATTTAATTGTTCTATGTCACTTTTTATTTGCGCGCTGTTTTCACGCATAAGTGTTACATCGGTTTGTTGACGACGCCTTAATTTCTTCAACTCCTCGAGTGTTAGCACAGATAGCTTATAATCTTTTTCCAGTTCGGGCGATATCAGAGAAATAAGCGTTTCACCCTCTTCTACTTTTCGATTTTCAGCAATATTCATGATCATAATTTTGGCAGGAGACGGCGCGTAAATATCACGATATTCCGCTGCATGATACAGGGCCGGTGCTGTAATATGATTTTGTACGGGCAGACAGATCATAATGATTGCAAGTAATAGAGCTGAAAATGTGACTTTACCTTGCCAGTATTTAATTAATTCCGGTGATCTCGATAACCAGACGCTTACTTCTGACCACATTGGACGCACAATAAACCACAGGAGTTCTATGATCATCAGAATAAGCCCCAACGGCTTTGGAAAAAGAACATAGACCAGAACAGCAATACCCAAGAATAGGAAAAAGCGGTAAATAAGCGTTGCCCATCCAAAGCCGATAAAAAAGTTCAATTTTGATTTTCGTGTTTGTTCGGGCGCTTCATCTTTCCAACCAAATAGAAATTTCCGTAAACGCCATCGTGCGCATTTAAAACTACGGCTATGCAAATTTTCAACACCAATCATATCGCTCAATATAAAATAACCGTCAAAACGCATGAGAGGGTTGAGGTTGATAAGAAGCGACCCGATGAGTGAAATTGTAACCAAGCTAAAAGCAATGCTTTGAATAATACCAGGTGATGTATAATTCCAGATCAAAAGAAATATCGCCGCAAGCATAAGCTCGATACGAATACCACCCAGTCCTATTTCAATTTTTTCCCGTCGTGATGCCAAATGCCATGCCGATGTTGTTTCGGTATAAAAGACAGGATACATCACCATAAATGCGATCCCCATATGGGGCACGATTAAACCGTGTTTATAGGCAGAATAGGCATGCCCAAGTTCATGAAAAATCTTGATAATAGTGAATGTTAACGCAATAGTAAGCGCGCCTTGCGGGCTGAACATATCCAAAAAGGTATGGAAGAATTCGTCAATTCGCCCTAGCGTAATCAATATCGCCAACATCAAAACTAAAATTGTTATAAAAGACGTTTCACGCCGAAATAAAAACGATACATACGGATATGTTGCTATCAAAAATGATTGTGGCCGTACCAAAGGTACAGAAAAGAAAAGATATTTATGAACAAGCTGAGACAGAATCGGCTTTTGTTTTTTTTCGGGCGGCTTCAATGACATGCCATGATCATCATGCAGAAGACCATTATCATTCAGGAATATCAATAATTCTCTAAAAACATCATCATCCGGCTCAAGTGTTGTTTGCGAAGAGATGGCGTCTTTCAAATCACCGTAATTACTATATAGAGAAAAACGTGACAAATATTCGAATTCGATCCAGCCGATTTGAAAATATTGATGCGATACAGGGTGATATAGCCGCCAAATCGGTGTTCCGTCTTCGTCATGTCCACCTTTGACAAGTTTCAGGTCAGAACTCAACCTTGGCAACGTTGTTTCGGATGTAACGTCAAACATTTTTTACACCCCCAACGTACTACGAATTGTTATAATCGGGCGACGTAGAATTTTATATATTAAAACCGTCCAGTTACCGCTAATTTTCGAGACACCTTTCCAACCGATACGAATTTCGTTTTTCTGATCCTTCAAATTGGCTCTGATCTTATATGTTAACAGGCCATCTGAATCCTGACTGGCCTGATAACCGATTGTTTTGATGTTGGCTGTGAAATTATTCAGCGGCATTGCATTGGGATAAAATGTTATATCCGCCCCGTTATCAATGGGTAGCATAGCGCCAAGTGGCACACGCACAAGCAATTCTATTTGATCGGGATCGGCAATCTGCATAATTGCCTGTCCTGTTTTGACAGGTTTATTTTGAAGGTCGTTTTTATCCGCAAAAATTGCAACGCCCGCACGTGGCGCGCGCAATACCGCTTTGTCTAGCTGGCTTTTTGCATAGGTTGATTCAATTTCTTTGGTTTTAATATCCGATAACAAACGGCTCAACTCTATTTTCTTTTCTGGATTCGACAAAACTTCGCGCCGCAGTCTGGATAGCTTTCCCTGTGCTGCGCGTAATGCCTCGCTGGATGTTTCGGTTTCAAGTCGAAGACTTTCAATATCCATCGACGCAACCGCACTGTCTTTTTCCACACGATCACCCGGACTAATATCAATCTGGGTCAAAATACCATCAAACGGTACGCTGACAGTTTCCGCAGACGTCGCAATAACCTCTGTCGGCGCATTAATGGTCAGACGAACAGGAAAGAATGCCAACAGAATCAACAAGATCCAGATATAACGACGATATGGCTTCACCCGATCTGATAAAGGTAAAAATTCGCGTCGCCCCTGTAATCTGGACATGACCAGAGCACGGCTATAATAAAACCCTAACTCCTCCAGAATCTGGCCCTCGCCATCTTTAAAGGGTGTTTCGCGCTCTATCCATAATCCACCAATAATAGTGCTATCTTCACCATAGCGCATTATTATTAGAGCTGCATAAGGTGCGGCGTTATCAAGCCACTGCGTTATTTCTTCAGGTGATAAATTCGATGTATCTATCTTTAGAAACGTTTTTTCCAGTAATGCATTTTTACAATTCTGGCGAATGATTTTTTTCAACCATTCTCCATGTGGACCGTTTTGATCTAGTATAGAATTACCGGAAATATTTTGCAGGGATATATCCTTGCCGTTTTTCGTCCAGAATATTGCGCGCCTGTAAGGAACCAGCTTTTTGGTGGCATTGACCGCATGAAACCCTAGCTCTTTCTGAGTCACAGATTCTAGTGCCTGTTTCTGGATTTGGAGCAGTAATAGCGCCTTATCCATTATCGGCTCCTACAACTATCTTTTCTTTCAAGCTTTTCAAACGGCTGGTATTAACATTATTACGTCTACCCGCATCAGAGGATTTTTGTTGGTTCGCCGATTCAAGATATCCTCTTATACCACTTTCACGAACCGCATATGGATCAACTTGAACCAGACCGCTCATCCCGGGAAGTAGCAAATCGTTATAATCATTCAGCTCCGCACTCATCTGAATAGACTGACTGACCGGGTCAACTTCCCCAAAAATGCGTTTGATGCGCGCCTTATAAGAATTGTTTGTTTCGGCAATTGTGACATTTAACGGCGCCCCTACATTCAAATAACGCAACCAACGCGAAGGAACGATGAATTCAACATCTAACGCCCCTTTTGATGCAATTTCCATTAAAACACGGTCTGTTCGTGTATATTCATCAGGATTGGCGAGGCGATTTGTTACACGACCATCGTAAGATGCACGGATGATGCAAGAATCAAGCTGTGCTTTTAGAACTTTTCCTTGTGCGAGAGTTTGCTTCTCTTCAACTTCCAGCTCCATTTGCTCAAGATCTGAAATAATATCTAACTTGAAAAGCTCTTGTCCTTTTTCTGCTTTTTGTTTTGCCAGCTTTTCAGCCTCGCTAATGGCTTCGATTTCAGCGTTTAAATCTTGACAATCATATGTCAGTAAAATGTCTCCACTCTCGAATAAATCACCATTATCGACAAAAATATCTTTAATTTTACCGTCACGACTGCTGGAAATGACTGTTGTTTTTTGTGGAACCAGAACACCCTCGACACGAAGCGTCTCTTCTTCTATATCAAAACGATAAGGAGGAGGCGTTGGAGGGGAAGCGTTTTCTTTTTCAGCCTCAATAACTGCTTTATCTTCAATAACAGCTACAGGAGTTTTTTCTACTGACTGTACGTTATTGATTACGCTGATACCTGGTTTCTTTGCACCTTCTTTGACCGCTTTTGTTTCAATAATATTTAATTTGGGTGGGCTAAATCTTTGCTCCAGATCATCAAATTTTTCAATGTATAAAACAGGCGCAGGACGTGTGAATTTTTCTTTCTCTACATCATTATCAGGCTGTGTCTGCGGCAACCTTTTAGGAAGATACGTTGCGAAATCAATTTTTGAGCTCCAGTAAAGTCTTGTTTCATTCAGAAGATCCAGAAATTCTTCTCCACTTGGTAGTCCCATTTCTGGAATATATTTGGCCTTATCTGCGTTTTGTTTTTGGTAATAAAACACCCCGCCGCCTATCATAAGACAGACAGCCATCCCTAACAAAAGGGCACGCTTCGATGTTTTTCTCTCAACCGACATAACAAGCAGACAAGCTTTCTCGAAGGAAAAATAGACTTTTCCACTTTTAATAATAAAGGAAAATGCAAGAGGTAGGAATCAAAAACCCTGTATTTTCTAGGTTTTTTTTGTTTGATTCGTTTTTTTAACATAAATTGAAAGACACCAGAAGTGAACAACGATGCCGGAAATAACGTTCACAATTGCCATGCCCGCAAATAACCCGACAACGCCATAATACGTATAGCCTATATAAATAGCGGGTATCATCAGAAAGATCATTTTCACAACAATCATAATAAGCGATAAATGTGGCATACCCATCGCGTTAAACGCTGACGCCCACCCGTTCACCAGATTTGAAAACGCATAGGTGAGCGGAACGATCATGAAGAAAAGTACGGCATAATCGACAACTGATTGATTATCTTGAAATAATCCCGCAAGAGGCCGTCCAAAGGCAATCAAAATCAATGCAACAAACAACGAATAGATAACAGAAAAACGTATCGCAATACGCAACGTATCATTAACGCGTTGCATCCGCCCTGCGCCATAATTTTGCCCGATAATCGGTGCCATACCAACGGCAACGCCCATTATGATGATAAAAACAAATGCCTCTATACGGCTCACAATTCCGTAGGCTGCAACGGCTTCAACACCCGTTTTTGCAAGAAGTGTAATAATAAGAGCGTTCACCACAGGCTGTATAGAGTTGGTCAAGCCTGCGGGGAGAGCGATGAATAATAAACGTTTTGTACTATCCCAAAAATATTCAAAACGCCGCAGTTGTTGGAAACAGATTAGTTTTTTCTTGAAATATAGCACATATAATCCTGCGCACATTGCCGCGCCATTGGCAAAAACAGTTGCCACGGCTGCGCCCTGTACGCCCATTTCAGGAAATCCCCATAATCCGAATATTAATAATGGATCCAATATGATATTTACAACCGCCACAACGGTCATGATCATCGCGGGAGCAAATGTATCACCACTAGCGCGAATTGCGGCATTACCAACCAAAGGCATGGTGATAAAGACGGCGCCCGCATACCATGTTGTCATATATGCCATAATAATCGGCAATAATTCTTCTTTCGCGCCCATTGATCGAAACAAAAAATCTTGCGTTGATAAACCAATGATCGTCAAGATGATAGAAATGATTAAAACCAATAATAACCCTTGAGATGTGACGCGCTGTTGCATCTCCTGATTACCCTCTCCAATCAAGCGAGAGACAACGCTCGACATCGAAATTCCAAACCCCATAATAAAGCTGAAAATTACAAAGGTGATCGGAAACGTGAAAGTTACGGCCGCTAAAGCTTCCGTTCCCAACAAACCGATAAAATACATATCCGCAAGCTGAAAGCTGATAATCGCGCCAATTCCCCACATCATCGGTAAAGATAACCTGATCAAATGCCCTTTTACTTCGCCTTTGGTTAGATCTCCCTTATTTTTATAATGAGCGGGAATGTCAGCAGTTTCTTCCTGTGCGGATTCAGAATTCATGAGATAGATATAGAGGCTTTTTGATGTGAAAGAAACAAAGAAAAGACTTTATATCATCCCTGATTCAGGGCTATAAAAACCTATGACACAAAATGCGATCCAGACAAACCAACCTAATTTAGAAGAACCCGAGGTAACACTTGAATTAGCTAAAGAATACGGGCTGAGTGATGATGAATATGAAATTATTCTGAAACGGTTGGATAGGCTACCAACTTATACTGAATTAGGAATTTTTTCTGTTATGTGGTCAGAGCATTGCTCCTATAAATCATCACGTATCCATTTAAAAACACTGCCCACAGAGGCTCCTCATGTTATTCAGGGACCAGGTGAGAATGCGGGTGTTATTGATATTGGAGATGGACAAGCTGCCATTTTTAAAATGGAATCTCACAACCACCCATCTTATATTGAGCCTTTTCAAGGTGCTGCGACAGGTGTGGGTGGTATCATGCGAGACGTTTTTACGATGGGTGCAAGACCTATTGCTAATATTAACGCTCTTCGCTTTGGCGATCCTGACCCATCCTAAAACGCGCAGCCTCGTGTCGGGTGTTGTTGCTGGAATTTCTCACTATGGGAATTGTATGGGTGTTCCTACGGTTGGAGGAGAAACGCAATTCCATAGTAGTTATAATGGTAACATTCTGGTTAATGCCATGACCGTCGGGATTGCCAAGCACGAAGACATTTATTACGCACGTGGCGGCAAGTCAAATATGCCTATTGTTTATGTCGGTTCCAAGACCGGCCGTGATGGTATTCATGGTGCAACTATGGCCTCAGCAGAATTTGGAGATGGTAATGAAGAAAACCGTCCAACCGTCCAAGTTGGCGACCCGTTTACAGAGAAGTTGCTTTTAGAGGCTTGCCTTGAGCTAATGCAAACCGAATGCATTGTCTCTATTCAAGATATGGGAGCGGCCGGTCTTACATCCTCATCCGTAGAAATCGCAGATAAGGGCGGTATTGGTGTCGAATTAAATTTGGATGACGTTCCTCAACGAGAACTCAATATGTTGCCATATGAAATCATGCTCTCTGAAAGTCAGGAACGCATGCTTATGATTTTAAAGCCTGGATCAGAAGAGCAAGCGCGTAAGATTTTTGAAAAATGGGACTTGGACTTTGCAGTCATAGGTAAAACGACCAATGATCAGAAATTGCGTTTGAATATGTATGGCAAAGAGTGGTGCGATATTCCTGTACCGCCACTTGTTGATGCGGCACCTATATACGATAGGCCTCAAGGCCAACACCCTACTGCCTAATCCGTTACCAGAAAAACTGCCACATCCTGATCATAACATTAGAAGAAACCTTAAAAGCAATTTTAAGCTCACCGAATATGGCATCAAAAAATGGATTTGGGAACAATACGACTCTTTAGTTATGGGAGAAAGTTGGGCAACTGCTGGTATCAATGACACACAAGCAGGGCGCGCAAGCGATGCCGCGGTAGTGCGTGTTCCGGATAGCTCAAAAGCGTTGGCTATTTCATCTGATTGTAATCCTTACGTTATTGCTTTGCCAATCCATTTCGAAGGCGGCAAGCAGGCCGTTGCAGAAATCTTACCGCAACCTTTGTGCAAGTGGCGCAAAGCCATTGGCTGTAACCAATAACTTGAATTTTGGCAAACCCAGAGCGTCCTGAAATTATGGCGCAATTCGTAGGGTGTATTAAAGGGTTAGGCGAAGCGTGTAAGGTTCTTGAATATCCTGTTATTTCTGGAAATGTGTCTTTGTATAATGAAACAACAGGGTACCGGCATTTTGCCAACACCAGTCATAGGCGGTGTTGGCGTAATCAATGATTGTGAAAAATCGATGGATATGGCGTTTAAAGGGGCAAATGAATATATATTTGTAATAGGTCATGACACGGATGTCATGGGTCATATGGGACAATCTCTTTATGCGAGAGAGGTTCTAGGTAAAAAAGGCAATGACGCGGGTGAACCTCCTCTCGTTGATCTAAATCAAGAAAAGCAAGTCGGCCTTTTTATTCTTAAGCTTATAAACGATGGTGTACTATCTTCATGCCATGATGTATCAGATGGCGGTGTTTTATGTGCTATTGCTGAAATGTGTCTGGCGTCGAATATTGGTGCTGATTTAGATGTTATTGATGATACATGCTTCTGGTTTGGTGAAGATCAGGGACGCTATATCATTAGTACAGATAATAAGGATAATGTGATTACGCTTGCAGAAGCAGAGAATATTTCTATCAAACAGCTAGGATTCACAACAGGCTCTAGCTTGAGTATTGGCAAAGATGCCTCTATTTCAGTAGAAGACTTAAAGCAATTTCATGAAGATTGGTTACCGGATTATATGAATATCAAGAAGGAGGTATAAAATGCCATTACAGCAAGATGAATTAGAAACGATGATCAAAGATGCCTTTCCGGATGCAGATGTAAGGATACAAGATTTAGCGGGAGATGGAGATCATTACTCCGCTCATATTACATCAAAAAAATTCGAAGGTCTCTCGCGTGTTAAACAACACCAAATGGTTTACGCCGCTTTGAAAGGCAAAATGGGCGATGATTTACACGCTCTAGCGCTGCAAACGAGCGTACCTAACTGATTAGCTCTCTTTAAGTTTTTTGATGAATTCATCAGACTTACAACTGACGGCATAAAACATTGATGTGACAAAATTATGTACTTTCGCCTCCTCCTCCAAATGAGATGGCTCGGACAAAAGATCTTCCACTAATAGACAGCCTTCTCAAGTGAAGAATTTATTTTATAATAAAATATTTATTTCATCAAAAAAAGCCGCTTAAAAGAGGCTTTTAAAAAATTAGTATAATCTATAGTTAACCATTTACAGCTTCGCGTTGATCCTCAATCGCTTCAACATCGTCAGATGCTTCATTCAAAGCCTGAGATTGTTGATAGGCTGCCATTGCAATATCATCACGATCTGACGCAACTTTACGGATACGATTCATGTAGGCACCTGTTCCGGCGGGGATCAAGCGACCCACAATAACGTTTTCTTTCAAGCCGTAAAGTTTATCGACTTTTCCTTGCGTCGCTGCTTCGGTCAAGACACGCGTTGTTTCTTGGAAGGAGGCAGCTGATATAAAGGAGCGTGTTTGTAGCGACGCCTTCGTAATACCTTGCAGAACCGGCTTACCCTTCGCAGGTTGCTTGCCATCCTCAATGTATTTACGATTTAGTGCATCAAATTCTTCACGGTCAATTGTTTCACCAACAAGGAATGTTGTATCACCAACTTCAAGCACTTCAATTTTCTGCATCATCTGACGAATGACCACTTCAATGTGCTTATCATTGATTTTAACACCCTGAAGACGATAAACGTCCTGTACCTCATTAACCAAATATTCAGCCAAGGCTTCAACACCCATAACATCAAGAATATCATGTGGTACAAGTGCACCATCCAGAATCGGGTCACCTTTACGTACAAAGTCACCTTCTTGCGCCGCTAAATGACGACCTTTAGGAACAAGGTATTCTGCGCTTTCTTCAGACTTATCAACCGGGTTAACAATGATACGGCGCTTGGATTTATAATCCTTACCGAATTCAACATAACCGTCAATTTCTGAAATAACCGCAAAGTCTTTTGGAATACGCGCTTCGAACAGCTCGGCAACACGTGGCAGACCACCTGTAATATCACGTGTTTTTGATGTCTCACGTGGAATACGCGCCACAATATCACCCGCTTTGACTTCTTGACCGTTTTCAATCGACAGGATTGAGTCAACAGACATATAGTAGTTCGCAGGAAGACCGTTTGGTAAGTTAATGACTTTTCCTTTCTTATCCAGAATGGAAATACGTGGTTTCAAATCACTGCCCTTGGACTGTGATTTCCAGTCAATAACAACTTTCGCAGAAATACCGGTTGCTTCATCGGTTTTATCTGAGACAGAAACACCATCAACCAGATCAAAATAATTCGCGACACCGTCTTTTTCAGTGATGATCGGCATTGTATATGGATCCCATTCCGCGATCTTATCACCGGCCTTAATTTTAGCCGCATTTTTGACAAGAAGCTTCGCACCATAAGGAACACGATGTGACACTTTCTCATTGCCCTTATCATCAAGGATTGCCACTTCCATATTACGACCCATAACGATCTGAATACCTTCAGAATTAGTCACCGTATTTTCATGACGAATTTCGACTTTACCTGCAATATTTGATTCAACAGAAGAACGTTCCGCTCCACGTTGAGCCGCACCGCCAATGTGGAACGTTCTCATTGTAAGCTGGGTACCCGGCTCACCAATTGATTGCGCTGCCATAACTCCGATCGCCTCACCCATGTTTACCATAGAACCGCGCGCCAGATCACGACCATAACAATTAGCACAGAAGCCACCTGTTTTAGATTCGCACGTTAGGATAGAACGCACTTCGATACTATCAATGCCCGCTGTTTCGATTGCTTCGGCTTTTGCTTCATCAATTTCTTCGGCTGCCTTGACAAGAACATCACCAGATAGAGGATCTTTGATGGCTTCGACCGGACAACGTCCCAAAACGCGCTCGCCAATACCGACGATCACATCCGCACCATTCATGACAGGACCTAGTGTGATCCCTTTTTCCGAACCACAATCCGCTTCAAGAATGACCGCATCTTGCGATACATCAACCAAACGACGTGTCAAATAACCTGAGTTCGCTGTTTTCAAAGCAGTATCAGCAAGACCCTTACGCGCGCCGTGTGTAGAGTTAAAGTATTCAAGAACCGTCAAACCTTCTTTAAAGTTTGAAATAATCGGCGTTTCAATAATTTCACCTGATGGTTTTGCCATCAAACCACGCATACCTGCAAGCTGTCGAATCTGCGCCGCAGAACCACGTGCACCAGAGTGAGCCATCATGTAAACGGCGTTCATTTCGCCGTCATCATATGAATTAATCTTTGTCATCATGGCGTCAGCAACTTCGTCCGTTGTATTTGACCAAATATCAACAACTTTATTGTACTTCTCACCACGTGTGATCAAGCCGTCCATATATTGCTGTTCAAATTCCTTAACTTTAGAATTTGCTTCGGCAACAAGAGTTTGTTTTTCTTCAGGGATAATCAGATCGTCTTTACCGAATGAGATACCGGCAATACATGCCCATTTAAATCCAAGACCCATCATTTTGTCTGCAAAAATAACTGTGTCTTTTTGACCGCAATGGCGATAAACCAGATCAATCAGGTTCGAAATTTCTTTCTTTGTCAAAATACGATTTAAATGATCAAACGGTACATTCGGATTACGTGGAAGAACCTCTGACAAGATCATACGACCCGGTGTTGAGTTCCACAATCTCAGTAAACGGATTGCCGTCTGCGTCAACATTTTCATAGCGACATTTAATCTTTGCATGAATATCAACATGACCTTCTGTTAATGCATGTTGCACTTCACCAGGGCCGCGGAAAACCATGCCTTCCCCTTTACGCCCGTCAAGAGCGATAGAAAGATAGTAAAGACCAAGAACAATATCCTGTGACGGCACAATAATCGGCTTACCATTGGCAGGAGACAAGATGTTATTTGTCGACATCATCAAGCAACGTGCTTCAAGTTGTGCCTCAATTGACAACGGTACGTGAACCGCCATTTGGTCACCGTCAAAGTCAGCATTAAATGCTGTACAAACAAGCGGATGAAGCTGGATCGCTTTTCCTTCGATCAAGAGTTGGTTCAAATGCCTGGATTCCAAGACGGTGCAAGGTTGGTGCACGGTTCAACATGACCGGATGTTCGCGAATCACTTCTTCAAGAATATCCCAAACTTCAGGACGCTCTTTTTCAACCATTTTCTTGGCGGCTTTAACAGTTGTTGCCATGCCGTAAAGTTCTAGTTGCTGGTAGATAAACGGCTTGAACAGCTCAAGCGCCATTTTCTTTGGAAGACCACATTGGTGCAGCTTTAGCTCTGGCCCGACCACAATAACGGAACGACCGGAATAATCCACACGCTTGCCAAGAAGGTTTTGACGGAAACGACCTTGCTTCCCTTTGAGCATATCTGAAAGTGATTTCAAAGGACGTTTGTTTGTGCCTGTAATGACACGACCACGGCGACCATTATCAAACAGCGCATCAACAGATTCTTGCAACATACGCTTTTCATTACGCACAATAATATCAGGCGCACGGAGTTCGATAAGACGCTTTAAACGATTGTTACGGTTAATCACACGGCGGTAAAGATCATTCAAATCTGATGTCGCAAAACGACCACCATCAAGCGGAACAAGCGGACGAAGTTCGGGTGGAATGACCGGAATGATTTTCATGATCATCCATTCAGGACGCGTACCTGATGAGATGAACGCTTCCAAAAGCTTCATACGTTTAACAAGCTTTTTACGTTTGGCTTCTGATTTTGTTTCACCAAGTGCTTCTTCAACAAAAACAAGCTGCTCTTCCAGATCCATTTCGCCAAGAATTTTCTGAAGAGCTTCTGCGCCAATCATAGCTTCAAATGCTTCGTCACCAAATTCATCTTGCGCGTCCATATATTCTTCTTCGGAAAGAATTTGAAGCGGCTTGAGCGGAGTCATGCCCGGCTCGGTTACGATAAAAGCTTCAAAATATAGAACACGCTCTAGGTCTTTCAGCGTAATATCCAGCATCAAGCCGATACGTGATGGTAATGATTTCAAGAACCAGATATGTGCAACAGGTGAGGCGAGATCAATATGACCCATACGCTCACGGCGCACCTTCGTCAAAGTAACTTCAACACCACATTTTTCGCAGATGATACCCTTGTATTTCATGCGCTTATATTTACCGCAGAGACATTCGTAATCTTTAATCGGGCCAAAGATACGTGCACAGAACAGACCATCACGCTCTGGCTTAAATGTACGATAATTAATCGTTTCCGGCTTTTTTACTTCTCCGAAAGACCATGATGCGATTTGATCCGGCGATGCAATCGCTATGCGGATTGAGTCAAAGCTTTGTGGTCCTTGTGGTAGACCAAAGAGGTTCATTAGTTCGTTCATAATTTTCTACTCCGATTAATATTCTTATTAGTTTGCAATGCGATGGCTATTTACGTTCCGCTATTCTTCAAATCAACATTTAGGCCAAGTGCCTTCAGTTCTTTGGTTAGAACATTAAAGCTCTCCGGAATACCGATTTCAAAGTTTTCCTCACCGCGAACGATTGACTTCGTAAACTTTCGAGCGGCCCGCCACGTCATCGGATTTCACCGTCAACATTTCCTGTAGAGTATAAGCCGCACCGTAAGCTTGCAGTGCCCAAACTTCCATCTCACCAAAACGCTGTCCACCGAACTGGGCTTTACCGCCGAGTGGCTGTTGCGTCACAAGAGAATATGGTCCGGTTGAACGCGCGTGAATTTTGTCATCCACCAAGTGATGCAGTTTCAACATGTATTTATATCCGATTGTAACTTTCCGATGGAAATTCTCACCTGTACGACCGTCAATTAACTGTACCTGACCGGATGTATCCACACCGGCATATTCCAGAAGTTTGGAAATATCGGCTTCTTCCGCTCCGTCAAACGCAGGCGTTGCCATTGGCACACCACTACGAAGATTATTCGACATGGAAACAAGCTGTTCATCGTCTAGTTGGCTTACCTTATCGTCAAATTCACGATCACCATAAGCCTGTTTTAATTTAGCTTTTAGCTCTGTAATCTCCTCTGCCTTAGGATGTTTAGGATCATTGAAATTATCAATAATCTCACCAATCTGGCGCCCCAGATTTGCAGTTGCCCACCCTGTATGAATTTCAAGAATTTGACCAACATTCATACGTGATGGAACACCAAGAGGGTTCAAAACAAGATCAACAGGCGTGCCGTCTTCTGTATATGGCATATCTTCCAAAGGCATAATTTTAGATACAACACCTTTGTTTCCGTGACGTCCGGCCATTTTATCGCCTGGCTGCATTTTACGCTTAATTGCGACAAATACTTTCACCATTTTCATAACTCCAGGAAGAAGCTCGTCACCACGTTGAAGTTTTTCAACTTTTGATTCAAAACGCGCTTTTAGATCATCAATCGCCGCGTCAAAGGTTTTTGAAATCGCTTCAACCTCGCTCATGACTTTTTCGTCATCCACTGCAATTTCACGCCATAGACCACGTCTAACATCATCTAAAGATTTCTTATCCAGCTTATCGCCTTTTTTGACACTGGTGTCTTTTGGTGCCGATGTCACTTTATGACCGCTTAAAAGATCACGCATGCGCCCGAAGAATCCGTCTTCAAGAATTTTACGCTCATCATCACGGTCTTTTGCAAGTGCTTCAATCTCTTGTTGCTCAATAGACAGAGCACGTGAGTCTTTATCAACACCGCGACGGTTAAAGACGCGTACTTCGACGACTGTTCCCGTCACACCCGGTGGCAGGCGAAGCGATGTATCCTTCACATCTGCAGCTTTTTCACCAAAGATGGCACGAAGAAGTTTTTCTTCCGGTGTCATTGGTGATTCACCTTTCGGTGTTACTTTACCAATGAGAATATCACCTGGAGATACTTCTGCACCGATGTGAACAATACCGCTCTCATCCAGATGTTTCAGCGCTTCCTCACCGACATTCGGAATATCACGTGTAATTTCTTCTGTCCCTAGTTTGGTATCACGTGCCATAACATCGAATTCTTCGATATGGATAGATGTATAAACATCATCACGCACAATACGTTCAGATATTAGAATAGAATCCTCAAAGTTGTAACCGTTCCAAGGCATAAATGCGACCAGCACGTTACGACCAAGAGCAAGCTCGCCAAACTGTGTTGACGGCCCATCGGCGATCACATCGCCTTTTTTAATTTTTTCACCCACTTTTACCAAAGGACGTTGTGTAATACAGGTATCTTGGTTCGAGCGCTGGAATTTTTGCAGACGGTATATATCGACTGTCGGCTCGTCCGAGCGAAGGTCTTCTGTTGCGCGAATAACCACGCGCATTGCATCAACCTGATCCACAATACCCGAGCGACGCGCTGCAACGGCAGCGCCGGAATCTTTTGCAACAGTTTGCTCCATACCTGTTCCAACCAATGGTGCATCGGTTTTTAGAAGAGGCACAGCCTGACGCATCATGTTAGAGCCCATCAACGCACGGTTCGCATCATCATGACCAAGATAAGGAATAAGTGCCGCGGCAACTGAAATCACCTGCTTCGGTGATACATCGATATAGTCAATCATATCAGATGTTGCCATTAAGTTTTCACCAGCTTTACGACAGGAAACAAGATCGGCAGTAAAGCCGCCCTTATCATCTAATGCCGCATTGGCCTGTGCAACAACATATTTTGCTTCTTCCATCGCAGACATGTAAATCACTTCATCTGTGACCTGTCCATTATCAACACGACGGTAAGGAGATTCGATAAAACCATAAGGATTAACGCGCGCGAATGTCGCAAGCGAGTTAATCAAACCAATATTTGGTCCTTCCGGTGTTTCAATCGGACAAATACGACCATAGTGTGTCGGATGCACGTCACGTACTTCAAAACCCGCACGCTCACGCGTTAGACCACCCGGTCCAAGTGCCGATAAACGACGTTTGTGCGTAATTTCTGAAAGCGGGTTTGTCTGGTCCATAAACTGGGATAGCTGTGACGAACCAAAGAATTCACGAACTGCTGCACCGACTGGCTTGGAATTGATCAAATCGTGCGGCATGTACGTGTCAATATCAACAGAACTCATACGCTCACGAATGGCGCGCTCCATACGAGATAAACCAATACGGATCTGGTTTTCTAGAAGTTCACCAACGGAGCGAACGCGACGATTACCAAGGTTATCAATGTCATCAATCTCACCTTCACCGTCCTTCAGATTATGAAGGTATTTTAGAATAGCCAGAATATCTACCTTATCCAGAATACGGAATTGCGCATCTTTATCGATATCCAAACGGGCGTTCATTTTTACACGACCAACAGGTGATAGATCATAGCGCTCAGGATCAAAGAAAAGCGAATGCAGCAGACCTTCAGCAGATTCTACAGTAGGCGGCTCACCCGGACGCATAACACGATAGATGTCAATTAATGCTTCTTCACGTGTGTCACATTTGTCTGCCGCAAGTGTATTACGGATATGCGGACCTTTATTAATGTAATCAATATTTAGGGTCGATAGTGTGTTAAGGCCCATATCCTCAATTTGCTCAAAATCATCTTCGGATAATTCATGACCAGCCTGGAAAATTACCTGACCGGTTTTCATGTCGATCATGTCTTGTGAAAGGAATTGACCTACTAGGAATTCTTCTGTGACCAAAATCTTTTTAAGATCGGCCTCATTCAATTTCTTCAAGGCACGCGCTGTCATTTTATCGCCGGCTTCTGCAACGACCTTACCATTTTTGGCATCTACCAAATCGCTCGGAAGTTTTGTGCCTTTCAAAGCGTCAGGATTAAAGCTAGTCACCCATCCCTTTTTCTCTTTTTTGTAATCCACTGTCGTATAGAATGTTGCAAGAATCTCTTCATTGCTCATTCCCTGAACCATCAATGGGTCAATTTGCTCATCCTTTTCAGCCGCTTTTTTACGTAAAGCAAGCGTTTCGTCTGAATCAAGAGCGCGCATTAATGTTGTCACAGGCAATTTACGGCGACGGTCAATACGAACATTTAGAATATCTTTGGCATCAAATTCAAAATCCAACCATGAACCACGGTAAGGGATAACGCGCGCCGCAAATAAATACTTACCTGAGGAATGTGTTTTACCGCCGTCATGATCAAAAAATACGCCTGGTGAACGGTGCATCTGTGAAACAATCACGCGATCCGTTCCGTTTACAACAAATGTTCCGTTATCTGTCATCAGTGGAATATCTACCATATAGACATCTTGTTCTTTAATATCGCGAATGGAGCGAAGACCGCTATCTTCATCAACGTCAAATACGGATAAACGTAGAGTTACACGCAGCGGCGCGGAATAAGTCATACCGCGCTGGCGACACTCATCTACATCATATTTTGGCTTCTCAACCTCGTAGGAAACGTAATCCAGCTGACATACGTTATTGAAGTCATTGATCGGAAAAATAGAGCGGAAAACTTCTTCTAGTCCTGCAACATCACGATCATCGGCTGCGACACCTTTTTGAAGAAATGCATCATAAGATTGTTTTTGAATTTCAATCAGATTGGGCATTTGTGCCACTTCGCGAATTTCACCAAAATTACGGCGGATTCTCATACGTTCAATATTGGAAAGTTCTTTGATATCTGATTTTTTAGATGCTTTTTTCGCGGACATATTTGTACCTACTTATCTGTTTATCTTTTTCTACAAATGAATAAATTGCCTTGTTGCCGTCTTTCAGGTAACAAAACATAAAAATTTTATAATTTAAAAATTGTGGGACTGTTCAATTCACCCATCTCGCCGAATCTATTCAAGTGTGCTGGTTATGGCCTAAAATTTGCATGGTGTCAAGAATGAATCTCGACACCATGACAAAATAGACTTTAGTGCGCTGCCAAATCTGTCGTTGTACGTATAACGATAGATTTTGATTAAGTAATAATTACTTAAGCTCGACTTTCGCGCCGGCATCTTCCAGCTTTTTCTTGATTTCTTCAGCTTCACCTTTAGCAGCAGCTTCTTTAACAGCCTTACCACCAGCTTCAACAAGATCTTTTGCTTCTTTCAGGCCAAGACCTGTAATTGCGCGAACTTCTTTGATCACGGCAATTTTATTTCCGCCAGCTTCAAGAAGAATAACGTCAAATTCGTCTTTTTCTTCTTCAGCAGCAGCCGCAGGACCGGCAGCAGCAGGCGCCGCAGCAGCGGCAGCAGATACGCCCCATTTTTCTTCGAGCATTTTTGACAATTCAGCAGCTTCCATTACGGTCAATGCGGATAGGTCTTCTGCGATTTTTTCTAGATCAGCCATTTCGTTTCCTTTCAGTTTTAAATTCAATGGTTATAAAAAAATTAGTTATTCGCCTTTTTCGGCTTTTGCAGACATTACGCGCGCAAGTTGCGCCGCTGGTGCCTGACAAAGTGTAGCAATGCGTTGTTGTGGTGTAACAAGGATACCCACAATTTTCGAACGAAGCTCGTCAAGACTTGGCATTTTAGCCAGCGCTTCAACACCGGCCTGATCCAAGATCGTGGCACCCATATTGCCGCCCATAATGATAAGCTTATCGTTTTCTTTTGCATATTCGTATGTAATTTTAGCCGCAGCAACGGGATCTTGTGATGTTGCAATTCCAACGGGACCTTTAAAAAGATCAGCGATTCCTGCCGTATTTGTTCCTTCGGCGGCGCGTTTCGCAAGTGTGTTTTTTGTCACTTTAAAGCTAGCGCCCACTTCGCGTAATCTACTACGAAAATCTGATAGTTGAGCAACAGTCAGACCGCTATATTGCGCGATAACGACTGTTTCGTTTTCTTCGAAGTCTTTTTTATAGACGACAAGTTCCTTAGCTTTTCTTTCGCGGCTCATTGCCATGGGTCTTTTCCTTTTCAAAAAAATAAAAGGACGGAAAATTCCGTCCTCATCCAAAAATCAACAAAACTTTTTTGCTTACAACGCCTATGCGCTGTGGCTTGTGTCTTGCTCATCTATATTGGGCTTATGTGTTTGCCAATAATCTTGGATAAGTTAATTATGTGCGCATATAAGAGAATATATTCAAAGCTGTCAATAGTTTTTTAATGAATTAATCCTAAAACTCTTAATTCTTGTGCCATATCTTCCGGCGGCGGGTCTTCTTCACTAGCGCCGATCTGAACAGGAGCTATGTCTTTTGGCGCGTCAGATGATGCCAGATAACGCCATCCCTGAAACGGTTTGTGAGATAATGCTTGCGTACGCATCATTTCTGTATCCAGCATCAAAATACAATATTTACGGCCTGTCTCATCTACATCCTGTTCTATCCCTATAATATTTTGGCGGCATTGTATCCGTCTGTTAATGACCCAATATATCGAACCGCCATTCAAAAGTTCTTTGGCCTGTTTCGGGGTATTACGCGTGGTGCGGGCAATCACTTCTTCGCCGTGATATAACATACGTTGCGATTGTTGCCACTCATAAAGAGTTTCAACACTTTCCGTTCCGACTGATAATTTTTTTAAATGAATCATACGCTTTAATTTAAATTGGCAATTATACATATAAGATCTTGCGTCAAGGCTGCCAGCTCTTTTATACTTTAAATAAATACATTCGTATTCCATTTCAAATTATTATTTTATGCCGTATTGCCGTTTATATCTGGTCTTTGTTATCTGTCTTTTGTGTGCACCATCATTAAAAGCGCAAGAACAATATGCATTTGATCCGTTTGACCGCGATCTTCGCCCCCAGCCATCGCTTATTTTAACACCCCAGAATGCACTGCCCTCCATTCCGCAAGAACGCACTAAAGAGACTCTGACTGAACAGGATCAAAAACCTTCACGTATTGAGGCTTACTATGCAGGGCGCATTATCGATGAACTTGAACAATTTGGTTATAACCTGTTTTATAATGATCAAAATGCGGTTCAGTCTCTTGCACCTGCCGGCGCAGTTCAGGATGATTTCATCTTAAATGTTGGCGATAATCTGAACATTATTCTGCGCGGTCAAATTAATAGCCAAAAAATCTATCCTATTACCAATGACGGACTTCTCACGATAGATAATCTAGCGCCTGTCCCTGCGGCTGGGAGAAGCCTGTCACAATTAACAGCAGCGCTAAAAAACCAGCTCGTTTCAATGCCGAATATTGATTTGTATGTGTCTTTGGATAAAGTACGCCAGATTGACGTTCTGGTCATTGGTCATGTAAAAAAACCCGGTAAACAAAATTTAACTGTCTTTAATACATTGCTTGATGCCTTGTCTTCGGCCAGTGGCATTACCAAAGAAGGCTCCCTCAGATCCATCAAGCTGGTTAGAGCAGGCCGTGCGCAATTGGTTGATTTATATAGCCTTCTTATACATGCTAGCGATATTGCAGATTTACAACTACGTGATGGCGATCGCATTATTGTTCCACCGCTAGGGCCGACAATTGCTATATCGGGTGCGGTCAAGCGCCCCGGCATTTATGAATTGCGTAAAACATTGCGAGGAATGCACCATCAACCCGCGCACGCTAGCGAAAATCTTAATCTCGAAGAAATATTGGCGCTTTCCGGTGGTGTCTTAGCACCAGGTCAAAACAGGTTCATGCACCTATCTTTGACCCAAAATGGATATGAAGACGTCATTGACGTTGAAGAAGCATTCAAACCCCAGTTTCGCAACGGATCAATCCTGATGGTGTCCCCAACGGATGATGCGCGTGCGGGTCAAGTTGAACTAACAGGGCATACACGAAAAGAAGGCATTCATCCCCTTTCTCGTCATAAGACATTATCCTCGCTCATTGACCACAGTTCACTAAAAGATGACGTCTATCCACTTATTGGAATAATTGAACGCTATGACGAACAGAATTTGAAAGAAAGCTATATTGCCTTTCCTCTCAATCTGTTAATTAAAGAACAATTCGATCAAAGATTGCAAAGCGGTGATACAATCCATCTCTTTTCAAAAACGCAGATACATAACCTTGATACTAAAATTTCACCTGATACCCTTATTCCTGCATCATATAGAGATCAAGGATCGTCAGTTGAAAATCTATCTTCTGAAAATTATATTTCTGATGCGGTTATTAGCCAAATCCTGCGTGAGCATTTTGTACATTTGAAAGGTGCTGTTCGTCTTCCCGGTGCTTACCCCGTTACAGAAGGCGCAACGTTGTCAGACATATTAGATATATCAGGCGGTTTAACGCTGGAGGCAAATCGAAACCGTATTGAGGTTACATCGAACCAGTTTGGTGAAAACGGACAGTCATACGGACGAAGCGGGACGCAGCGCATGCTTGTTAATTTATCTTTTTCTACACCGTCTACTGTATCGCTTGTTCCCGGTGACAGCGTGCGCGTTAATCAGACCATTCGTAAATTAAAAAATGACACCGTCCTTATCGCAGGTGAGATTACGCAACCAGGTGAATATAATCTAAAACCCGGCGATACTCTTTCCATTCTATTGGCGCGCGCAGGCGGTTTAACACCCGAAGCGTATCCTGAAGGGGCAATCTTTAGTCGTGAACAAGAGCGTAAAGCGGAAGAACAAAGGTATCGCGCCACAGCGAACGAAATTGAACGCTCACTCGCGACAGCGTTAAATAAGGATGAAAGAGAGCGCCCAAATGAAGCGCAAGTTATGATGGTGAAAGATCTAGCCGCAGAACTTCGAGGCGTCAAAGCTGTTGGGCGTATTACAGTTGAAGCGAGCCCTGATAGATTGCTCAGCAATCCGGAACTGGATATCTTGCTTGAGCCAGGCGATCGTATTCATATGCCAAAACGCCCCTATAATGTGCGGGTCAGAGGCGAAGTTTTATCGCCTGCAAATTTGCAATTCAAAACAGGAAAATCACCGCGTGATTATTTAATGGAGGCGGGAAGCTTTACACATTACGCCGATAAGGAACGTACATTTGTTATTTATCCAGATGGTAGCGCCCAACCATTGCAAGTCAGTAACTGGAATTACAAGCCTGTTATGATTCCGCCTGGCTCTACCATCATCGTGCCGCGCGATCCGAAACCGTTCAGCTTTATGGAGACAGCTAAGGACTTATCCCAAATACTTGGTAATTTGGCTGTAACAGCGGTTGTGGTCGATGATATTCAAGATGATTAAATTCGATATATGATCTCAATTATTACCATTATTTATAATAATTTGAAGGGCTTAGAGAAAACGGCACGGAGTGTCACATCTCAAAATTCAGATTACGAGTGGATTATTATTGATGGTGCCTCAAATGATGGAACAACAGAATACTTAAAAACCCTTTCCGCAAGAATAGTGAGTGAGCCTGATAACGGTATTTACGACGCCATGAATAAGGGAATGGCAAAAAGTACGGGAGATTATATCATCTTCATGAATGCAGGAGATGAATTTGCAGATACAGATGTTCTAACAAAAATAAAGCGTCTTATTCATGACGAAAACCAACCTGATTTTATATTTGGTCCTGCTTTAGAGGAGCGTGAGAATAGTGTGGCTGTTTTAAAGCCTGCACGTGCAATTAGATCTTTAAGATGGGGAATGATAACGCATCATCAAGCCATGTTTTATAAAAAGGCTCTCTGCAAAAATCTAAAATATGATGATCGTTATAAAATAGCAGCAGACTACGACTTTACCTGTCGTTTCGTGCAAAATACTATTTATACCCACCAAGTTGATTTTCCCATTTGCTTATTTGAATCAGGCGGCGTTTCACAAACGTCTTACCTACAAGGTCGGCGTGAGCAATATCGTATCAAAAAGAATTTAGGGCTAGTTTCGCCTATAGAAAATATCATGATTTACATGATACAGACATGCGCCATGTTTTTAAAGCAAACCTGCCCTTCTATATACTGGGTTTTACGCCGCCGCGCAAAATAGTACAATGCTTTGATAAAGTTTAAATTTTAATTCGAGGAGTGTGATTAAGCCTTTATTAAGACCTATTGTCTAAAACAGGCTTTAGAAAGGTATATATCATGTCTATCCTATTTAAAGACAACGACTTCGACACACTCTGTCACAAATTCGGGTTGCCTCATCTTCTTCAAACTTGGATGGCTTCTTCAAAAGATCAGGAGCCAAATGACTACCTTATTCATGAAGATATTTGCAATATGCATCCCGAAGACGCGCTTTTGTGTATAGCTTTATGCTTAAAGATTATGGAGAAAAAATATTCAGAAGCGGCCAGATTATTATCTCCGGTTCAAGAAACTATTGATGCCATTATTACAAATTACGCCGAAGCAGCCTTGGCACGCGCGCATTTTAATCTGACCCAAAATGAGCGCATTGATATAGAATTTGTCTCTGCGGATTTGCGCGATTTAACCAAAGCCTTAGAAAAGATCGAGCCTTATTTATTTGAACAAGATGATCATGCCCTCTCTCATATAATCAGCGCGCTGAGCGTTCAAGCAAGCGCGCAAGCTGAAGTTGCATCATATGTTCTTACCAGCTTTCGTGAGCAGGAACGCCAGAATACAGGTTTAAAGGGTACGGCCGTTCCTTTTCTAAAAACACTCCCTGTCAATGACAATAGACACAATCGTCATTCCATCTTTTAAGATTCTTTCGAGATCATCATGGCGCCCAGAATTTCGCCGCCGATAATATGCCAATGAAGATGCGGAACTTCCTGTCCGCCATGTTCTCCTGTATTGGCGATCAGACGATACCCATTTTCTTTCAAACCTAGTTTATCAACAATTTTGAAAACTGCATGATTTACTGCCAGTATTTCCTCATCACGCGCTTTTTCTGAAAAATCAGTCATGGAGATATACGCCCCTCGTGGCAAAATCAATATATGTACTTTTGCCTGTGGAAAGGCATCTTCAATCGCCATAACATAGTCATCTTCATAGACAACCTTACTGGGAATTTCCCCGCGTAAAATTTTGGCAAAAATATTATCATGATCATATATCATGTTTAGTCCTTCTCTTTTTTTCTTCCAAGCCGCTTAATCCCATACGATTTTCTAATATTTTAAAAATATCTTGCGGATGGATATCCTGATCCGCCCATAAAACCATTAAGTGAAATAACAGATCAGCCGATTCCTGCTTTAATCCTGCTTTATCATTTTTCATGGCTTCAATAATCGTCTCAACAGCTTCCTCACCGACCTTTTGTGCAATTTTTTCTGTTCCTTTTGCATAGAGCGAAGCAACGTAAGAGCTGTCTGCGTCACTCCCCTTACGACTTTGAATAATGTCGTATAATTGTTCGAGTATATGGCTCATGCGGCGATACTTGTTTTTGTTTTAACGGCAAGAAGTTGTTTCATAAAATCCTTTGGGCGGCTGACCATTATATCGACATATTCCGGCTGCGCGATTGATGTTTCACCTTCAATCAAAACAGTACATAAATCCGGATACGATTCTTTGGCAACCTCCAGATGCTTTATTTGATCTTCGATGAAGATACTTTCTTCGGATGTAGCACCCAGCTTTTGCATAGCAAGTTCAACGGCATAAGCGCTTTGACCTTTAGATTTAAAATCAAAATCATCATAGCCAAGGATATGGTCAAAGTAATTGTGCACCCCCAGATGCTCAGAAACGGGTTCAGCCCAGTATTGCGCATTTGCGTGTGTTATCATGGCATGGCGTATAAACTGATCCAAATCAGCGAATAATTGATTGGTTTCTTCACAAGGTGCGATTAATTGTGGGATATTCTCTGAAATATGTTTGAAAGACCATTTTAACTGGGCCGCCAGTAATTGTTTTTTAAATTCATTAATATCTAAACCAGTTTCTTCGGCGTAGGGCAAAAATCCAGTAACAGTATCATGATATTTTACGAAGCTTTCCCCACCAAGCCGATAGGCGTCTTCATCCGATAGAGATGGGATAAGCCCTTGCGCGCCCTTTCCATTGGCGGAATAAAAATTATGATGCAAATCTGCCGGCTCAATATCATTAAAATGATATGAGTATAAAACACCGTCAAAGTCCCATAAAACCGCGTCTCTATGTTGAAGTAACTGTTCCATCATAACCTGACTGCAATATTATTTTGGTTCATCGCGTTCTTTGCCTCAGCAATCGTAAATTCGCCAAAGTGAAAAATAGACGCTGCCAGAACAGCCGATGCTTTACCTTGGTCGATACCTTCTGCCAGATGGTTCAATGAACCAACACCGCCTGATGCAATAATAGGAATATTTACCGCCTCTGATACAATACGCGTCAATTCCAAATCAAAACCGCTTTTGGTTCCGTCGCGATCCATTGACGTCACAAGCAGTTCACCCGCACCATATTGCGCCATTTTTTTGGACCATTCAATCGCATCAAGTCCCGTTTCCTTACGCCCACCATGCGTAAAGATTTCCCATTGGCCTGTGTCATCATTACGACGCGCATCAATTGCGACTACAATGCACTGCGACCCGCATTTATTGGATGCTTCTTTAATAAAATCAGGATTAAACACAGCGGCTGAATTAATAGAAACCTTATCGGCGCCTGCATTAAGCAGATTGCGGATATCTTCCATATTTTTTACACCACCACCAACAGTTAAAGGCATAAAAACCTCTGATGCCGTACGCTCCACAACGTCTAGGATATTATCTCGCCCCTCATGCGTTGCGGTAATGTCCAAAAAGCAAAGTTCATCTGCGCCTTGATCTTGATAGACCTTTGCTTGCTCCACAGGGTCACCCGCATCAATCAGATCAACAAAATTGACACCCTTTACAACGCGTCCATTCGCAACATCAAGACAGGGAATAATACGATTTTTTAACACTTATGACATCTCCGTCAATTCGGTAATATTTAAACGCCGTTCATAGAGCGCGCGACCGATAATCAAGCCTTCAACACCGCTTTCACTCAACTTATGCACCTCTCTGACATGCTTCATTGACCCGACACCGCCAGAGGCTATTACCGGTATATCAATGCTTTCTGATAATTCTTTAGTAAGTTTGATATTAGGGCCTTCTTCGGTTCCGTCCTGATTTATGTCCGTATAGACAATTGCCGCCGCGCCGGCATCTTCAAAGCGTTTTGCCATATCGAAAATAGTTGTTTCCGACTCTTCAATCCACCCCTCCACCGCGACTTTATCAGCGCGCGCATCAAGACCAAGTAAAATTTGCCCGGAAAATTCGGCGCACGCTTGACGAACAATTTCCGGATTTTTCACGGCAAGCGTTCCCAGAATAACGCGGCTGACACCCGCATTAAGCCAGTCTTCGATGTGTTGCATATCACGAAGACCACCGCCAAGTTGAACGGGAAGGTTTGTTGACTCAAGAATTCGATTTTACCGCATCACGGTTTACAGGCAAACCGTCCACTGCGCCGTTCAGGTCAACAATATGAAGGTATTTGAAGCCAGATTTCTCAAATTCGCCTGCCTGCGCCGCAGGATCAGAATTGTAAACAGTTGCGTCATTCATGTTGCCCTTATACAGGCGTACACAAACTCCGTCTTTGAGGTCAATTGCCGGATAAATAATCATAGATGATTTATAACACGACCGTTTTTAGTCTTGAAGTATTTTATAATAATGTCGTCCAGAAACAGGTTTCCCGTCAATTTCTGCATAAAAAGGATGCACGCCTACCAGCTTGAATCCAACCTTTTCATAGAATTGGACTGCCGCCTCTTGTGTTTCGCGCACACCAAGATTTATAACTTTAAACTTCTTTTGAATCGCCACATCTTCGACTTTTTTGAGAAGTTTGGTTGAAATACCCTGCCCCCGTGCCCATGGAACGGTAAAGTTTGTTGTTAATTTGACGGCCTGTGATTGTGCCTCGTTATTGCCGGGTGGTAAAATTAATTGTGCTGTGGCACAGATAACGCCGTCTAGCCTGCCAACGAATAACAGTCTTTGCGGCATTGTGACAACACCTTGCCAATAGCGCTCCAGAATGTCACGAGACGGTAAATTCACCCATCCAAAACCACCACCATCTTGTATGGCGGCGTCCGTTGCATCACATAAATCATTTAAATCGTTATTTGTAAGGGCGGAGACAAGCTCCACGCTTTCAACAGTTTTCAGTTTTTTGATGGTATTCGAGTCCATATAATTTCCTTATGTCTTGTCGCATTATCCCTTTATGGGGTCCATTTCATAAAGTCTTTTATCAATGTTAAACCAGCATTCTGGCTTTTTTCGGGATGAAATTGTGTTCCCAATATATTTTCTTTTGCAATTACTGCTGTTACCTTTTGTTCGTAATCGGTATGCGCCAATAAATGCTGTTTATCCATACATTGGAACATAAAAGAGTGAACAAAGTAGAAATGTTTATCCAGATCATTCGAACTTTCTATGTTGCGCAGCAAAAAATGCGTCGGTTGATTAAGGATAAGATTATTCCAACCCATATGCGGTATTTTAAGCGAAGGAGATGTCTTTTCTAGGGGAACAACATCGCCTGAAATCCAGCCGAGCCCATTATGTTCGCCGTGTTCAAATCCTTTATCTGCTAAAAGCTGCATACCAACACAAATACCGAAGAAGGGTGTCTTGTCTTCCAGAACCTTACGCTCAAGTGCGCCGATCATGTCAGGTACAGCTGTCAGATTATCCATACAATCTTTAAAGGCACCCTGCCCCGGCAGGACTATTTTATCCGCTTTTAAAACCGCATCTGCCGAATTTTCAATCGTTACTGTATAGGGTAAATTTTCAGAGGCGATGACATATTCAAATGCTTTCACGGCAGAAAACAAATTTCCTGACCCATAATCAATAATCGCAATTGTTTTGCTCATAGACTTCTTTTATAAGGAAACTGTTATGCATATCAATTACTTTATCTGGAAAGATATCAGCCCGCGTCAAAAAGAAAAACTTTTGCGACGTTCAGGCTCTGACATTTCCGACATTATGGAACGTATTCGCCCGATTATTGCCGATGTTCGCTTTAACGGCGATGCAGGACTGCTTGCCTATACCCGCAAACATGACAAAGTCGATATGACGCCTACGCAGATAAAAGTTACTGAAGAAGAATTCATTACAGCAGAGAATGAACTGGACGAAGATGTCAAAACGGCTATTCGTCGGTGTGCTGATAACGTCAAAAGGTTTCATGAAGAACAACTACGCCGTGTTGAAAAACAATGGATGTTCGAAGTTGAACCTGGCGTTTTTGCAGGAGAAAAAATTACACCGATCGAGTCCGTCGGGCTATATGCCCCCGGCGGTAAAAATTCTTTTCCATCTAGCGTATATATGTTGGTTATTCCCGCTGTTCTAGCAGGCGTTGAAAAGATTGTTGTTGTAACACCTCCACGGCGTGACGGTTCGGCAGATGCGGCCGGCATATATGCCGCCAAGATTTCCGGTGCAACAGATATTTACAAAGCAGGCGGCGCGCAAGCGATTGCAGCCTTAGCCTACGGAACGGAAACAATCCCAAAAGTTGCAAAAGTATTAGGACCCTGTAGCCCGTATGGCGCGGCGGCTAAAATGTTGTTATCGCACATTATAGACCCCGGTATGGCGGCAGGCCCTAGCGAATCTATTATTCTGTGTGATGAGTCGGCAGACCCGCATAATACGGTTTTGGATCTACTGAATGAAATGGAGCATGGCTCTGATTCCGCATCTCTGCTTGTTACACATGACAAAAAACTGGCTGATTATGTTTTGGAGGCTTTGCCGAACGCCGTTCAAAGCCTACCCGAACCACAGCGTTCTTACTGTTCGAATGTTTTGGAAAATTACGGCGGTATTATTTTAACGGATACATTGGATGATTCTATTGCTGTGTGTAATGAAATGGCGACAGAGCACTTAATCATCAAAACAAAAAATCCTGAAGAGACAGCGAAACATATTCAAAATGCGGGCGAAATTCTTCTTGGCGAGCATACGCCTTCAACACTTGGTAATTATGCTATTGGTGTGAACCACGTTCTGCCGACTGGTGGCATGGCGCGGTCTTATTCCTGCACGTCCATATGGGACTTTCTAAAACGTACCAGCATTGCCAAAACCACGAAAGAGGGGCTGGAAGCAATTAAGGATCCTAGTGTGAAAATGGCTGATTATGAAGGTTTTCCCGCCCATAAAAATGCGGTCACCGACAGATCGTAATTTATGCACAAAATCCATCTCCTTAATCGTAAAGTTGCCCTTTTTCAGCCCGAGAAAGGGTTTAAAACGACACAGGATGCCGTTTTACTAGCCGCCGCTTGTCCAGCCAAGAATTATGATCGTGTTCTGGATATGGGGTGCGGAGTCGGGGGCGCATTATTTTGTCTATTATGGCGGACACCGACATTGCACATAACAGGCCTGGACATTGAAAGTACGTATCTTGATCTAGCGCAAAAAAATGCCACCGAAAATAGCCGGAATATTTCTTTAATCGAAAGCGATATTGCAACTTATAAAGTCGCACATTCAGAACAGCGCTATGATCATATTATATGCAATCCACCATACTTCGACTCCAAAGACCACAGTCCCTCCCCAATTGATATAAAAGCAAAGGCGAGAGGATATCAAAACGGATCTGAAAGAGTGGATGAATGGATCAAATGTGCACGTGATAATTTGAAATCTAACGGATCATTTTCCATCATTCATAAAGCAGAAAAGCTTGATACTCTTTTGGCACTCCTCAATAAAAGCTTTGGTGCGACTGAAATCTTTCCAATCTATAGTAAGGTTCATAACGCCGCAAAACGGGTCGTGATCAGGTCATATAAAGATCGTCATTCGCCCTGCACATTACACCCGCCTGTTATTATGCATGATGAAGATACAAAACCGTCAAAGACATCGGATCTGCTCTTGCGCGAAGGATGGTCTTTTGACAAGATATTAGAAGAATAAAGGAGCGCCAGATGTCAGAGACTTACCCAAAAGATTTCCCCGTTTCATGGGAAGAGATGCACAGAAATTCCAAGGCACTTGCCTGGCGTTTATCCGATATCGGAAAGTGGGTCGGTATTGTTGCCATCACACGCGGTGGTATGGTGCCCGCCTGTATTATGGCGCGTGAGTTAAATATCAAACATGTCGAGACACTTTGTATTTCAAGTTATGACCACAAAGATCAAAGAGAGGCGAATATTATTAAAGCTCCTGATTTGGACGGCGGCGGGCGCGGGTGGTTAATTATTGACGATCTGGTTGATACCGGAAAAACATTGAAGATTGCCAGAAAACTATTTCCACACGCGCACATGGCGTGTGTTTACGGGAAGCCAGAAGGCATTAAACTTGTCGATACCTTCATTACAGAAGTTTCCCAAGATACTTGGATTCATTTCCCTTGGGATTTATCGTCACAATATAGCAAACCAATTGCCGAGCAACGCGAGTCAGAAAACAAATAAACCGCATGAGCACAAACACAATAGAATTGGTGAGTGCAACAGGCGAAATTATCAGAGGAATATTTCAAGAGCCCTTTAATCTATCCGATAATCTGCTGAATCCAGCGCTTATGATTTTTCTTCATGGTTTCCCGCATAGCCATATGAAAGCGCATAATGACCTGTTCGGACAATTACAAGATGCATGTGCCAAATCCGGAATCGCCTCTATTCGATTTGATTTTAGAGGATGCGGTATTAGCGACGGCGCATCTGAAAATTTTATGCTTTCCTCCGCACAAGAAGATATTGCGCAAATATTAGAATGGTCGCGCACCAAATTCTTTGATCGCTACATGTTTACAGCAGAGGGGCTAGGCGCGACATGCATGATGCAACAACCGCATCTTGAGAAAAAAATTCATGCTGCTGCCTTTTTCTGGCCTGTTCTGGATAGCCATGATTACGCCATTCAAAATTTTGATGCGGACAGACATAAACCCCATTTTGAAAAAGAAGAAATAGTTAAAATTAATGATACAGGGGTTAGCATGGCTTTGATCAAGACGCTGTACGATACAAATTTAGTTGAAGATATGAACCAAATAGAATATCCCTGCCTGATCCAGCATGGCGCACAGGATGAAATCGTTGCCATTGAACATCTGGATTTGGCAAGGGCGCATTTTCGAAATAGACGAATAGAAATCACAACTTATCAAGACGGGTCGCACGGTTTATTACAAGATAATCATCGAAAAAATCTTCTTTATCATTTTGAACAATTTGTTCAGAAATACATTTAGCTCTTACGTTTTCTCTTAAAAAATTCTTTGAGAATATGACTGCCTTCCTCTTGCAACAGTCCGTGTTCGATTGTGATGTTCTTATGGTGGCACGATGGCAGATTGAAAAACTGCACACCGTTTACAACAGCTCCGCCTTTCTTATCCAAAGCGCCTATAAATAATTTGGAAAGACGTGCAAAAGATATTGCCGCGGCGCACATAGTGCAAGGCTCAAGCGTGACATATAATTCACAATCCGGAATGCGCTGTGTTCCCAGTTTTCTACAGGCGTCACGAATAACCAGAATTTCGGCATGTGCCGTCGGATCATTCATTTCCCGCGTACGGTTGCCATCTACTGCTAATATCTCATTTTGATATGTGATCACTGCACCAATAGGCACTTCGCCTCGCTCTTCGGCCTGTTTAGCTGCATGTAATGCCTGTTGCATAAATATATCACTTTGCATATTTTTCTATAACCTTACAGATTGACCCTCTTGAAATTTAATTATAACTTACGTGAAATTATCAATATTTTGAAGGAGTTATCTTATGTTTAAAGAATTTAAAGATTTTATTGCCCGTGGCAATGTAATGGACATGGCCGTTGGTATTATTATGGGTGCAGCATTTACGGCCATAGTAAACTCAATGGTTGGAGATCTGATCATGCCGTTCATTGGCGTTTTAACAAGCGGCGTTGATTTTGCAGATCAGTATGTCGCCCTTGATGGTGGATCATATGACACATTGAAAGCTGCGCAAGATGCCGGTGCACCTGTTGTTACATATGGTGTTTTTATTAATGCCGTTATTAACTTCCTGATTATTTCTTTCGTTGTTTTCATGCTGGTTAGAGGTGTGAATAAAATCAAGAAAGAAGCTGAAGAAGCACCAAAATCAGAAGAGACACCAACACCAGCAGCGGATGTTGTTTTATTGACTGAGATTCGTGATTTGCTAAGTAAATAAATTATGAATTGACTAAAAGCCCCGCTTATAGCGGGGTTTTTTATTATTTCACTTTTGATGAAGAGGCCGTTTTCTTTGAAACCTTCTTACTTTTCTCATAAATAAAACGCATTTCATCTTTTTTATAATCAACAAAAACATCGCCGCCGTTTTTCAGTTTTCCAAATAAAATCTCTTCTGATAACGGACGCTTGATTTCCTTTTGAATAATGCGCGATAACGGACGTGCGCCCATTGCGGGATCATATCCTTCTTTCGCAAGATAGGATCGCGCTTCGTCGGAGAGGGTAATTGTAATATTACGTTCTGATAATTGCGCTTCCAACTGCATAATGAATTTATCAACAACGCGCTCGACCGTTTTTTGTGACAACGCTATAAATGGCACAATAGCATCCAGACGATTACGAAATTCGGGGGTGAATTGGCGATTTATTTCCTCTATATCATCGCCGACACGTACCTCGCCTCTCGCAAAACCTATGGGCGCTTTTGAAAGCTGCGCCGCACCCGCATTTGTGGTCATGATCAGAATGACATTGCGAAAGTCGATCGTTTTGCCATTATTATCTGTCAGTTTGCCGTAATCCATGACTTGTAACAGAATATTGAATAAATCCGGATGCGCTTTTTCGATTTCATCAAGTAATAAAACACAATGCGGATGTTGATCCACGCGATCAGTCAATAAACCACCTTGTTCAAATCCGACATATCCCGGCGGTGAACCGATAAGACGCGAAACAGAGTGTCTTTCCATATATTCAGACATATCAAAACGCAACAATTCAACACCTAGAGTTTGGGAAAGCTGACGTGCGACTTCTGTCTTACCCACCCCTGTCGGGCCAGAAAAGAGATAACATCCAATTGGCTTATCTGCATCGCGTAAACCCGCACGTGACATCTTGATTGCGTCTGATACCATTTCAATCGCCGCGTCTTGATCAAATACCAATCTTTTCAAATCACGTTCGAGAAGTTTCAATAACTTCTTGATCGTTTTTATCAAGCGTTTTTGCAGGAATGCGCGCTATAACCGCGACAACTCCTTCAATATCTTTTGCATTGATCTGCTTTTTACGTTTGGAAAGCGGTAACAGCATCTGGGCTGCCCCCACCTCATCAATAATATCAATCGCTTTATCGGGCAGTTTGCGATCACCAATATATTTGGCGGACAGCTCAACAGCTGTTCTGATCGCATCCAAAGTATATTTCACATTGTGATGTTTCTCGTAATACGGCTTTAACCCTTTTAAAATTTTAATCGTATCTTCAATACTCGGCTCTTTAATATCCACTTTTTGAAAACGGCGTACCAATGCGCGGTCTTTTTCAAAGTGATTGCGGAATTCTTTATATGTTGTTGACCCAATACATCGAATAGATCCGTTTGATAGAGCGGGTTTTAATAGGTTCGATGCATCCATTGCCCCGCCGGATGTTGCTCCTGCGCCGATAATCGTATGAATTTCATCAATAAATAAAACCGAATGCTCTATATTCTGAATTTCCTTAATAACAGCTTTCAGACGCTCTTCAAAATCTCCTCTATATCTCGTACCTGCTAGTAAAGCGCCCATATCAAGAGAGTAAATAACGGCCTCCGCTAGAACATCCGGCACATCACTGTCCACAATTTTCTTTGCTAGACCTTCGGCAATGGCGGTTTTACCCACACCGGGGTCACCTACATAAAGCGGATTGTTTTTTGAACGCCGGCATAAGATTTGGATGGTACGATTGACCTCCTCCTCACGTCCGATTAGCGGGTCAATTCCACCCTTTTGCGCCTTCTCATTCAGATTAACACAATAAGCATTCAAAGCCTCTTTACCCGTCTTGTTTTCGCCGCCCTCCTCATCTTCTGCGCCTGTGGGGGCGGGGCTACCTTCATGATCTGCAGAGGGGATTTTTGCAATACCATGCGTGATATAGTTGACCGCATCATAACGGGTCATATCCTGTTCTTGTAGAAAATAGACCGCATAACTCTCACGCTCCGAAAACAATGCTATCAGTACATTTGCCGCCGTGACTTCCTCACGCCCCGCCGATTGCACATGGATAGCTGCACGTTGAAGCACCCGCTGGAATGCTGTCGTTGGATTGGCTTCTTCCATCTCCTGATTTTTCAGATAATAAAGCTCATTATCAAGATATTGTATTAAGTGATCTCGTAAATCAGGCATAGATATGCCGCAAGAGCGCAATACCGCCATTGCATCCTGATCCTCTGTCATGGCAAGTAATAAGTGCTCCAATGTTGCAAATTCATGTTTCCGATCATTCGCAAGAATTAGGGCGCGGTTCAAAGTTTGTTCAAGATTACGTGAGAGCATAATTATTCCTTCTCCATAATACATTGAAGGGGCTGTTCATTTTGACGTGCAAAATCCAGAACTTGTGCCACCTTGGTTTCTGCAATTTCATGTGTAAAGATACCGCAGATTCCAACGCCGCGCCGATGGACGTGCAACATAACATCCGTTGCTTCTTGTCTGTTTTTTGAAAAAAACTTCTCCAACACATGCACCACAAATTCCATTGGTGTATAATCGTCATTCAGTAATAAGACCTTATATAATGACGGTTTTTCATTTTTGACACGCGGTTTGAGAAGAAGACCCGTTTGCGGGTCATCGTCCCGATCGGAATCTTGATCATGTGGCGGCTTATTCTGGGAAAAAGTCTTCATATATCTATTTTAGCCGGATATACAAAAAAGTGAAATAAAAAAGGCGCTCACCACGCCTTTTCAAGATCTAGGAATGATTACCACTCATACCCTAATTTTAGGGAATAACTGGTATCATCTTCACTCACACCATCGGCTGGGGCGTTATCCCAATCAAAATCAACCTGCGCTGTTCCCACTAAATACTTTGCGACCGGCACGCGCAAGCCTGTTTTACTTTGGAAGATGAACGCATCTGTTTCAGCAACAGGTAAATCAAATGTGTGATCATGGAAAAATGTAAGCGCATTATCCCAGAACGTCTGGTCGTAATTTAACCCCCAAGACGCCGCAATATTTTCTTCGGTATCGCCAGTTTCAAAATCTTCATAAATATAGTCAGACCCGAATTTCACGCGCAAATTCAGATCATCTTGTTCAAAAAACTGATAACCCGCAAACGCACCTGTAGTTGAGCGTAAATCCAGCAGCGCGATTTTGTCTTTTTCTAACTCCTGACGTGCACCAATAAACCATTTTTCAGATAGAAAACGGTTATACTCACCAAAAAGCATCTGATCATTTTCGGTTTCATTGCCTTCATCATTTGTCAGATTTGCTTCCGCGCCTGTAAGCCATCTGTTCTTCTCGTTACGCGCTTTAATTTCGGCATCGCCTGTAAAAACTTTTTTCTGATTATTGCCGTCATCTAGTGAAGCGCCCAAATTGACCCGCCCGGTCCATTTATATTTAGAGGGATCTGTAGGAGCTTCCCCTGCGGCAGGCTCTATCGAAGCTGTCTCTTCTTGAGATATAACAGGCGCGACTACCTGTACAGATTCTTTCATTGCTTCAATAGCGTAAACCTCACCTGCATCATTTTGAACCGCCATGACCTGACCAAAAGGTATTTGCATTTCGGCGCCATAATGCGTTTGAAATTGTAATTGTCCATTCTGACTTGGCTTCATCAGACCACTAATCCGATCACCGTTTTTCAGGATAAGAGTGTCAGCGGCAAATGAAACACTACCGCTAATCGCAAGCATGCTTATTATGACTAAAGATATTTTGATAAATTTTGTAAACATGCGCCTTTTAAGCAAAAAAAAGCGGCGGTGTCTAGCTCATTTAAAATTAGCTAACCCAATCTTTCTCATCTAGCTCACCTGATTCAAGCTTGGCTTTTATTTGAGGTTTGAGAATCTTATCCGCAAATTTCTCCGCTTCAGTAACATGTTTGAACAGGTCGGGACGCTCTGGCCTGTAATTGACATCATGGCTCAAATCAAATTGTGATATGGCATGTGTTAGACGAGCCAGACGCTTTTCTCCGTCATAAACTTTTTGTTCTTCTAGCTCGTTTTCAATAATCTCATGATGGATTTTGCGTTTTCCCATGCCAACGGCAAAGGCAAGCTGGATCCCTTCCAGAAAAGCGGCGGCTGTGCTTAAACATTGTGATGTTTTAATCTTTTTATTACGATATTCCTTCGCGGTGAAATTAAACGTTGTTGTCCGCCCCGCAGCTCTTAGAATAACGCCGCATCTTGCAAGTTCCGGATTTATACTCACCACTAATGCGACATTGGTATCATGTTCAATTGTGACCGGTTTTCCCGCATCTTGAAACGCCTTTTCAGCCAATTCGACCGAGCGCTCATAATCGTCGCTTTGTAAGGCATCAAACTTTTCGATGATATCTAGAAATGAATGATGATCTCCTTTTTTAAAAATGCACTTCCCTTCAAAGTAAACAACGGCCCATCCTTCCGGATTATACGTTTTTTCAAAACCGTCCGTCACAACGTGCCATACTTTGTCCCAATCATAATTTGGTTCATACATTAATTTTCCGCCATCATGAAAACTCTGAACCATCTTTGCCGCGATACGAACCGTCGTGTGCATATTGTGACCGCGCACGACAAAGGTTTCCTGAATAACCCCGCGTCTGTCTATCATTGGCACAACAATACGGTTACTGAGCGCCACAACGGATTCGATATCATCATCGCTTAAACGATCGCGAATAGTGAATTTTTCTCTCAGCAATGATGTATTAAAATCGGTCATAATTAATAAATAAATCGTATCACAATTCTACGTAAAACTATATGTGCGGGTAGTATATTCATACTTTTTGTTATTTTGTGCTTTTTTGATAGAAACATGCTAAATAATACGTATGAAAAAACAATATATATCTTCTTTGGCTTTTTTAAGTTTTTTAGCATATGTGAGTCCTGCCATCGCTCAGGATAATAAAAATGCCTTGCCTAAAATACCTACGAATCAATCCCCTGCGCCGCTCGCTATGCAGGATAAGAATCTTCCAACGATTAATCCACAAGCGCAACGGGCTTTTGTAAACCCGCTTGATGTGATTAAAGAGACAGAAAGCCAAAATAATAAAAGAGGATCATGGAGCGCAAAAAACGGATCAAAAGAAACGATTTCATACGGCGAAAAAAGTGTGACGAAAACTTCAAACGATAAAAGTATAGAGCCTGAAAAAGAATTAGAGAATGACGCTCAACCAGAGAAATCGACTACAAACAAATCTGAAGAATCTGATAGTAAAAACAAAGAAGCAGACAAACCAGATGTAAAAGAAAGTGATAAAGTCATTTCAAACACATCTGAAGATAAAAAAGCTTCTGAAGAAGAGCCTGAGAAAAAAGCCGAAACAAAGAAAGATGTTGATCAGGAAAAAGACGCTCGAAAAAATGAGATTATCAAAAAAATAAATGCCGCCAAAAAATCTATTAAAAAACCGCAAAAGCCCAAACGCACTTGGAGCATAGATTAAAAACCATCTTAAGCAAATTTTGTCAAAACGGCTTTTTCTATAGATTTTAGAAAAAACTTATCTTATGACTTAATCATGACAAAAGATATGAAAGACATCGTCTCCCTGTGCAAACGCAGAGGATTTATTTTCCCCGCTTCAGATATTTACGGGGGGCTTAACGGCTTTTGGGATTACGGTCCCTTAGGGACAGAACTTAAAAACAATATTCGTGATTTATGGTGGAAAGCCATGGTTTTGACCCCGCCGGTTGGTCCAGACGGCGAACCGGTACAAATTGTCGGTGTTGATTCCTCCATTATTCAAAACCCGAAAAGCTGGGAAGCCAGCGGTCATATAGGCGGGTTCAATGATCCGATGGTGGATTGTAAAGAAAGCAAGAAACGTTATAGAGCAGATCATTTACTTATCTTACTCCCTACTGATGATGCGCGTGCGCCCCTTGCTTTTGACAAGGATGTTGATGAGGAGGAGCTATTAAAACGTTTGAAAAAACTTTCGCAAAAACATGGATATAGCCAAGATTTATCGCATTATACCCGCACAAGTTACGACCAATTAACCCCATCACAAATGGAACAGACAATTGGTCCAGACACATATGAGCCGGGAACACTAACCGAACCACGTCAGTTTAATATGATGTTCCATACCTATGTCGGCGCCAATGCAACTGAAGAAGATAAGGCGTATCTTCGCCCCGAAACATGCGCAGGAATTTTTCTGAATTTCAAAAACGTTGTGGATACGGCACGTGTTAAAGTGCCGTTTGGTATTGCACAGATTGGTAAGGCCTTTCGCAACGAAGTCACGCCGCGTAATTTCATTTTCCGCTCGCGCGAATTTGAGCAAATGGAACTTGAATGGTTCTGTGAAAAGGAAGACGTCCCGATGTGGTTTGACTTTTGGGTCGATCAACGTAAAAAATGGTGGGAATCCGTCGGGCTTGATCTATCAAAAATTAACTTTCTGGATGTGTCGAAAAACGATCTGGCGCATTATTCGGATCGTACGATTGATTTTGAATACCAATTTCCCTTTGCCTATCCGGGCTATGATGAACTGGAAGGCGTTGCCCATCGTGGCAATTTTGACTTAACCCAGCATCAGGAATTTTCCGGGCAAAAATTGGAATATATGGATCCTACAGATAATAAAAAACGTTTTTTACCCGACGTAATTGAACCATCTGCGGGTCTGACCCGTGCTGTTCTAGCAGTCCTGAGCGAGGCTTATACCATTGATGAGAGCCGTCCCTCCGGTGTTTATCTGAACTTTCATCCTTCCGTTGCACCAAAGAAAGCCGCAATCCTCCCCCTCACTGCGAAGGAGGAACATGTTCCTATCGCGACTAAACTTTACATGGATTTGCGTGAAGAATTTGCCATTGATCTTGATATAAAGCAAAACATTGGTAAGCGCTATGCACGTCAAGATGAAATCGGTACACCATACTGTTTTACCATTGATAATCAAACACTTGAAGATCAAACCGTCACGGTGCGTGATCGTAATACCATGTCGCAGGAACGGATCAATCTGGATCAAGTTGCGTCATATTTACGCGAAAATCTAAAGCCCGCGAAAGTGATGGGTACAAAAAAAGCGGCTTAATATGCCTGTAAAAAAAAATTTATTCTATTTTATAATCATAGTAGTTTTTGTCCCTAACTTTGCTCAAGCAAATTCGTACAGAGAAGAAAGTATTGGCTATTTGTATGAAAAATGTCAAAGCGCTATTAAGGTAAAAAGTGCGAAAGAATTTTATCAAAGCTGGTGCGGTATTTTTACAGTAGGATATATGCATGGCGTCACTAACGCGCTATGGAAAAACCATCATAAACACGATACCAATACCTATAATGATAAGTGTATAAAAGAAATACAAAAAGAAAAAGAGTATGAAAAGCAGCTAAGATGTGGAGGGCGCGGACCGATTGGGCTCCTAACTGGCGCGACACCACTTGATATGATTCAATACTTCTTCGCGTGGGTGGAGTGGCTAAAAGTTAACAATCCTCAAAAACTAGAAAATTCTATAGTTCCCTACGTTAATAGCATTTCTTATCGGGGTTCTTTTTGTGAAACTTTATCTAATAAACCATTCTCTTTAAATAACTACGACCCTAATTCAAATTTGATTTTGGAAATCGAAAATATTACTGATTTAGAGATAGAGGATAACAGAGATGATTTAACTCCTGATTTTGAAAGCTGTGTAAAACAAGTTTTTCTTAATAAATCTGATTATTATAATAATTTATGTAGCGCTTATTACTCTGGCATGATGTCAGGAATTTTTATTACTGATTTTACGATAGATAGGGATATTGAAAGTGTAGAATGCACTTCTGATATAGAAAAGTTTCATAAATATGAAATACTTTCTAAAGATTCTTGCTTTCCGACCGACCCTTATAAGTTACATAATTTATACGCAGAAATTCCTGCTGAGCATCGAGACAATGTAGATTTATGCGAAGTGACAGAATAAAAAAAGCGGCTAAAAAGCCGCTTTCTTATTAATTACTTATAGCTATGTCTAAGCTGCATTTCTTTTGTCAGAGCTTTTGCGCTTGAAGCGTGTCTGGTTTTCACCATTTCCACGACCTTCATTGCTTCCCTTTTGAGAATAGTTTCCGCCACGATCATTGCGTTTTGGTGCGTGCTTCTGTCCGTCATTTGATTTATTGAACGGACGCTTTTTGTTTTGATCACGGCTTTCGAATTTCTTACCTGAATCGTTACGATTATCAGAACGCTTCTCAAAACGTTTTTGGCCATCGGTATCATTTCTCTTAAATGGTTTTTTATTGCCATCTGCGTCCTTATAAGGGCGAGACGGCCTGTTTCCATCGCGGTCATTTTCCTTATTAAAAGGTTTTTTGTTTCCGTCAAAGCTCTTCCGCTTATCATCACGACCGCGTCCTTTAAAAGAATTGCGATCATCCTGACCTTCAGATTTTTTCCCCTTATATGCCGGCTTGCCGCCGCGATTATCATCTTTGCCTTTATAAGCAGGACGATCCCCACGGTCATTTCCGCCGTCACGTTTTTTGAAAGATGGCTTACCTCTGCCCGCATCGCGGCCTTTGAATGAAGCGCGTTTCTTTCCACCGCCGCCGCGTTTTCCGTTACGATCACTCGATGGTTTATCTGTGCGGATACCTAATAGTCTTTCAATGGCGTGCCATAGACGACCGTCGTGTGATGCCACAAAACAAAGAGCTTCACCTTCCGCACCTGCGCGCGCTGTTCGACCCATACGGTGAATGTAATCTTCTGGTACTTGCGGCAAGTCATAGTTAATAACGTGGCGAATATGCGGAACATCCAACCCGCGTGATGCAATGTCAGTGGCAACAAGAACACGAATTCTTTCCTGTTGGAATTTCTTCATAACTTGGGTGCGTTTATTCTGGCGTAGATCACCGTGAAGGGCATCTGCCTCGAAACCGTCACGACGAAGGTTACGGGCGATTTTATCGCTACCATGTTTTGTTTTTGCAAAAACAATGACAGATCCTTCACGCGCATGAAGCTGGCTCACCAGCTCATCATACTTACGATCCTGCTCGATATGCATCACTTCTTGTTTGATATTCTTCGCCACAGCATTGGTTTCCCCCATGGAGATACGCTGCGGATTATTCAAATATTTCTGGGATAGCTTGATAATGCCTTGAGGCAAAGTCGCAGAAAACATTAAAGTCTGACGCTTTTTCGGAAGATATTTCACGATTGCGTCCAACTGAATACCAAAGCCCATATCCAGCATGCGGTCTGTTTCATCCAGCACTAAAAAAGAGGCTTGAGACAAATTTAATGTGCCGCGCTCAAGGTGGTCATTGACCCGACCCGGTGTGCCCACAATAATTCTTGGTGACATCTTAAGCTGTTGAAACTGTTTACCAATCGGCTCACCACCAATAATAAATGCTGTTTTAATCTGACCCTTTGGACCCAATAACTGACGCACGACATCCAGAATCTGTTTTGCAAGTTCACGTGTTGGCGTTAAAATAAGGGCTGTTGCTGATGTATTATTCAACATAGCTTCAACCATCGGAATTGAGAAAGCCGCTGTTTTTCCTGTTCCTGTTTGTGCGGAACCTAGGATGTCATGGCCGTCCATCGCCATCGGAATTGCCTGTGCCTGAATAGGTGTTGGCGTTGTATATTCCATATTTAATAGGGATTTGTTCAGGTCCTGTGACAGACCCATGTCTTGAAACGTTTTCATTTTTTCACTTTCGTATACAACAAAATAGCGCCGTGATATCTGATCACAGCATCATATTTGCTCTTGTTAGCCTATAATGTGAACTTGGTGAAAAAAGAGTGAGAGTTTTATATTAATCACGCATTCTTATATTTTGTGAATGCTTTTTCTGTAAGCTCGTCTCATAGAGTGAGGATTATTCCTCTGGTCGCGTTTATGACAGGGTTGATTCCATTTGTCAAATTTATTATCAATGCGCCTCTGCCCAAGACTTGCCCCATCCTGCTTCGGCGATAAGGGGAACATCGAAAGTTGCTATAGATTCCATCATTGCTTTGATCTGTTCTGCGCGTTGTTTAACTTCGGCCTCAGGCACTTCGAAAATGAGTTCATCATGCACTTGAAGTAACATTTTCGTGTCACCTAGTTCGCCATTTTGTTGCGCGCGCCAGACCTTGATCATGGCTTTTTTAATAATATCAGCGGCCGTTCCTTGTAAAGGCGCATTAATAGCCGCACGCTCTGCGCCCTGACGACGCATCGGGTTTTTCTCGTTGATTGACGGCGTAAAACACTTACGGCCAAAAGCAGTTTTCACATAGCCATGTTTGCGCGCTTCTTCTTTTGTGGCTTCCATAAAATTTTGTAGCTCGGGGAAACGTGCCATATAAGCACGGATAAACTCATTGGCTTCGCTCGCTTCAATCCCGAGTTGCTTTGCCAGACCCCAACCGGAAATACCATATATAATACCAAAATTAATGGCTTTGGCACGGCGGCGAATTTCGGACGTCATCTCTTCCATCGGAACATTGAAAACCTGAGAAGCGGTCAGGGCGTGAATATCGTCCCCGTTTTTAAAGGCCGTTTTCAGCGCGTCGATACCTGCCATCTCTGCTGCTAAACGCAGCTCGATTTGCGAATAATCAATCGATAGAAGCAAATTGCCCTCTTCTGCGACAAAAGCTTCACGTATTTTGCGCCCTTGTTCCGTACGGATTGGAATATTTTGCAAATTCGGGTCACTGGACGATAAACGCCCCGTTGACGTTCCCACCATAGAATAAGATGTATGAACGCGTTTTGTTTGCGGGTGGATGACTTGCTGTAATGCATCGGTATAGGTCGATTTTAGCTTTGCAAGCTGGCGATATTCTAGAACTTTCTGAACAATCTCTTCCCCTGCATCTGCCAGTTTCTCAAGCGTTGATACATCGGTTGACCAATCACCTGTTTTGGTTTTTTTGCCACCCTGTAATCCCATTTCATCAAATAGAACCGTGCCAAGTTGTTTGGGAGAGGCAACATTAAATTCATGCCCTGCCAGTTTATGAATATTTTCCTCTAAAATGAGAAGCTGTTTACCAAAATCATCCGAGAAGCGTTTGAGGGTCACTGGGTCGGCCTTGACACCTGCACGCTCCATACCCGCTATCACCTCAACCAATGGCCGCTCTATATCTTCATAGACTTCAACCATTTGTTCTTGGGCCAATCGTGGTTTCAAAGCGCTGTGAAGACGAAGTGTTACATCCGCATCCTCTGCGGCATAATCTAAAGCTTGAGTCAGAGGCACGTAATCAAAAGTCACTTGTTTTTTGCCTTTACCTGCAACCTCTTCAAATTTTATAGGCTTATGACCAAAATTTTGCTCGGAGAGCGCATCCATATTATGACGATGTGATGAGCCGTCCAAAACGTAAGATATCAGCATTGTGTCATCTAAAGGTGTGACATTCATTCCAACATCTTTGAAAATTTGCACGTCATATTTTGCATTATGCGCGATCTTCAAAATGGCAGGATCTTCCATAATCGGCTTTAAATGCTTGATCGCTATATCCAGCGACACTTGCTTCAAATCCTGATCATTACTGCTTCCGAGTAAATCCTGCTCTTCTTCCTTATGAGACAAAGGCAGGTAATATGCTTTACCGATTTCGCAAGAGAGCGCAATTCCCACCAATTCCGCATGACGCGGTGTGAGGTGTGTCGTTTCCGTATCAAAAACAAGATGCCCCGTTTCATGAACTGCTTGAATAAAGTCCTCTAAATCTTTTTCTGTATTAATCAGCTGATACTGATTTTGGCTGATAGGCGGGTTGTTATCATTACCTTGAGATACATTATTCGAATTACTATCTGATGTTCCTTGCTTGGACTGGCTATCATAACCAATTCTGCTGATAAGTGTTTTAAAACCCTGCTCTTCTAAAAACGCTTTCAAGTCTGGCGTTTTCGGGTCATGAACCGCCATATCATCCAGTGAAACCGGCACATCTACGTTTTGTGCGAGTGTCACAAGCTTCTTTGACATACGCGCATTTTCGACGTTTTCTTTTAAGACTTCGCGACGTTTAGGCTGTGGTATCTCATCAAGATTTTCAAGTAGGTTTTCAAGTGTACCGAATTGATCCAGAAGTTGCGCTGCCGTTTTTGGTCCAATACTTGGCACACCGGGGATATTATCAACTGAATCACCCGTCAAGGCTTGCAAATCAATCATTTTCTCAGGCTGCACACCGAACTTCTTTTCAACAGCATCCGCATTGATAATGGCTTGCTTGATCGGATCATAAAGCTTGATCTTATCATTGATTAACTGCATTAAATCCTTATCAGACCCGACAATGGTTACCGTCATCCCTTTTTCCTGCGCCAGCTTTGAATATGTCGCAATCAGGTCATCTGCCTCATATCCTTCCATTTCGATTGCAGGCAAACCGAATGCCTCAGCGGCTTTGCGAAATAGAGGAAATTGCGGAATAAGGTCTTCAGGCGCATCAGGACGATGCGCTTTATAGTCTTCATAAATCTCGTTACGAAAATTATTCTTTGCCGCGTCAAAAATGACGGCAATGTTTTGCGCGCGCAGATCGTCCAACAATTTGTAAAGCATATTACAAAACCCAAGAACAGCACCCACAGGCTGCCCCGCCGGATTGGTCAGATTTTGAGGAAGCGCGAAATAAGCACGAAAAATAAATCCCGACCCGTCAATCAGGAAGAGTTCGTTGGAGTTATCTTTTTTTATTTCTAATTTTTCGGCAGCCATGCACTAACATGGCTGATCGAATTTGTATTGTCTATCTTGAAATTAATTTTCTGATGGTTGTGGCATAAGACCTAAACCTTCAACATGAGTACGAAGATCTGCTTCCGTGCCTTCGGGTATAGTAACTTGTGTGCTACCTTTTGTACCAGTACGCCAGTTTACTGTAACACCCTCGGCTTGGATTGTTTCTGATAATCCGGCATAAGGGTTAGACGTATCCGTTACTTCTACAACACGTCCAATATCTTTTGCATTTGTTGCTATAATACCAGGTAAAATTTCTTTAGCATTCATATCAGGATCAGGGTTTTGTTTAACAGCTTCACTTAATGCAGCTGTCACAGAGACTATGTCTGGCTTAATTGATGCGCTTTTTGTCATATCACTTTTCCTCTCATTTAATCGTTTGAAAAATGATTTAAACTATTTATTACTTTTTTTCAACTTCTTTATGAAGTTAAAGCATATAATGCAACAGCAGCTGCGTTAGACACATTTATACTTGGTATGGGTCCATGCATTTCTAGCTTTGCCAGAATATCACAATGACCAGCAACATTTTGACGAATACCCGGGCCTTCTGCGCCCATAACAAGAGCAATCTTTTGATGGTCTTTAACCTCTGATATTGTTTGCTCTCCGCGTTCATCCAGACCAATCACCATAAAACCGCCTTCTTGTAATTTCTCTATGGCGCGACTCAGATTTGTTTCCTGGATAACTGACACGTGCTCAACTGCGCCGCATGCTGTTTTCGCTAAAACACCTTCAATATCGGGCGCATGTTTACGTTGCATCAAAATCGCATCGGCGCCAAATGCACAAGCAGAGCGCAAAATTGCGCCCACATTATGCGGGTCAGTCACCTGATCAAGAATAAGAACAACCGAACGAGTTTTCTGGTCAGATTTAATAATTAAATCACTCAAAAACATTTCTTGAAGTGGGTCGGCAATCAAGGCCATTCCCTGATGAACTGCGCCGCCTGTCATACGATCCAGCTCTTTTTTGGGAACAACAGACGGCGGCGGGCGCTTTGCCCCTTTTACGGATTGAAAAGACGCAAACTCTCGCGTGCTATTTTCGCTTAGGAAAACCGCCTGTATATGGCGATCAGTATTTTGCCACGCCGCTTTTACTGCATGGGTTCCCCAGATATTTGCTTTATTTTTTGACATTTTTTACTTCTATGATTGACTTTTGTACCAAAATCCTTTTACTTCTGTTTTCTGAGTTCTGTCTAGGGAATTCTTTTTTGTTGGTGGGATGGCCGAGTGGTTAAAGGCAGCAGACTGTAAATCTGCCCGCATTGCGTACGAAGGTTCGAATCCTTCTCCCACCACCATTATGAAGTAAGACTAATATTCATCAAAAAAACTGCAGCACTCCACTTTATAGTAAAATGCTGCAGCTTTATTGTTTATTTTTTGTTGTTATAGAAGGGCGTTTGAATTTACTAAGTCTTCCAGAGTGCTTACATCATCACTAGTAAAGCTTAGGACTTGTTCGAATTGATGTAGGGCTTCACCGCCATCTATATCAACCTTGAGTGTTTTGACGTTCTCGCTATTTGTTGTAATCTCGACAAAGTCACTTAGTGCATTTTGAAGAGGATCATACGCTTCTAGCAAATCCGATATGTCTATTTGGTCACCATCAGATACACTTAAACCTTCTATAAAGTAATTTTGATTAAATGCCTCCTCACCGAATGTAAAAACATCTGCCCCTGCATCATTAGTGAGTTCGTCATATACCGGCGGTATGTAAGAAAGTGAAAAATTCTTAAAACCAAAGTCGGAGACAGACATATTTTCAAAGGTAATAATACTCTCTTCACCCAAATATAGTACGACATCATCACCTTGTGTATATAGATGATTCATCATAAACGTAGTATCGGGGTTAAAGCCATCAATGTTGAGAACATCCTTATTCACATCGAAATCCGTAATAACGTCATGGCCATCACCTTTTACAAAGATCACCTCATCATGACCACCGCCAGTTGTGATCCAGTCGTCACCTTTACCACCTCTCAAAATATTATTACCGCTTTTGGCTTTGATTATATTATCAAGCTCATTGCCTGCACCGTTCTGCTTGTATCCGCTGCCGAGTAAGTAAAGGTTTTCGACGTTATCTGAAAGATCTGTACTGGCTGCCCAGCTATAGACACTGTCTATTCCTTCACCGTCCAGTTCGATAATCGTTTCTTTTCCTTGCATATGCTTATAATGATCGTCACCCAAACCGCCGACGAGCATGTCTTGACCGCCGCCGCTTGCAATCGCATCATGTTTATCTGTTCCAGAAAGGTTCTCCGAGGCTGATGTACCGCTGATCCATGTTTGATTCGACAACGATTTTATCAATTCATCCGGCTTGACTGGAAGTTCGAAATCACCAGGCAGGCTTTCAGTACTACCGTCACTATCTGACGTGGAAATAAAAGGGAAATTGAAATTATAATAACTAAGTTGTTCGGCCGAGATGCCCAAAAATGTCATGGCGTTATCTGCATCAATATAGAAAATCGTATTCTCACCATCTGCAAATAGTAGGTCAGATATGTCTGCAGTCACAGGATCAAATCCCTCAAACTCAACCACATCTTTTGTCACATCAAAATCGGTTATGACATCATGACCGTCACCTTTTGCGAAGATAATCGTATCGTTGCCTCCGCCAGTTGTAATCCAGTCAATTCCTTCGTTACCACGAATGATATTGTGACCGTTTTTTGCTTTGATAATATTATCTAACTCGTTTCCTGTGCCGTTTTGTTTATAACTTCCTAAAAGATACAAATGTTCAACATTATCAGACAGATACGTGCTGGATGCCCAACTATAAACACTGTCTATTCCTTCACTATCCAGTTCGACAATATTTTCCCGACCTTGCATATGTTTATAATGATCGTCACCCAGACCACCGCTTAACACGTCATTCCCGCCACCACTGGCAATTGCATCATTTAAAGCCGTCCCGTTTAACGTTTCGGATGCCGAGCTACCGCTAATCCATGTTTGATTGGAAGAAGATGCTTCTAACGCTTCAGGTGTGTAGGGCTCAAATTTGTAATAAAAATTACTAAAGCTAAAATCGCTTTTCAGTGTATCAAGAAATGTAATTGCATTGCTGTTATCCAAGTAAAGCGTCGTATGCTCACCTTGCTGATACAGACTATCCAACAGGCTGTAATAATTAAAATCATAGCCGTTTAAATAAAGACGATCATTTTCAATGGAAAAATCTGTGACTACATCATGCCCGTCACCCTTATTGAAATGGATTATATCCTTACCTTCACCTGTGACAATCCAGTCATCGCCTTTCATTCCTGTTAATTGGTTATTTCCAACTGTTCCGGAAATAATATTATTTAAAGCATTTCCTGTACCGTTTTGAACGTAGCCATTTCCTAAAAGATAAAGATGTTCGACGTTAATACTCAATGTATTATCAACCGCCCAGCTTGATACTTTATCAATGCCTTCACCTGCCAGTTCTATAATTGTTTCTTTACCAATTGCATGTTGATAATGATCATCACCCAGACCACCAACCAACGTATCTGTACCGCCGTTTCCTATCACGATGTCATTAAAATCTGTTCCATGTACGGTTTCGCTAGCAGATGACCCTACAATCCATTTTGTATTTGCTGCTGATTCAACAGGCATAGAAGGAATATCCGGCAAATCTTCAGGAATTTCTTGAACCGTTCCCTGTTCCAGCGGAGCGCCGAAGGCATCTAAAAATACATCGGCGCTGATAGGATATTGCCCTTCGCTGATCATGCCATCAAATGCGGAGTTTGATTCCCAATAATTTTGATAAAGCACATTATTATCTTCAAACCATTGCATTGCTGCTTCGATATACGGCGCAGCATTATCGGAATTAAGCCCCCATTCGGATATAGCAATCGGCTTGCCCTGTTGTTCCGCAAAATCGCTGAGCCAATTTAAACCATAAGGTTGATTGAGCATGTAATCCCACGCCTCAACCGGATCTTTTATGCTCCATTTCCCTTGTGAGTCCCAATAAAAATCCATACCGATAATATCAACATACTCATCTCCGGGATAGGCGGCTTCAATATCCGTTGATCCGTCTGTGCCTATGTTGGGTGTCCATTCAAATAAAAATCTGTCCGAAACAGAGCGAAAGGACTCCACAAATTGTTGATAGGCCCCAACATAATCCGCCTCTTGCCCACCTGCTGTTGCCTGCACACGCGCCCATTCAAAATTAAATTCCCACCCCGTACGAATGTAAATAGGCTCAGTACCTTCGGCATCTGAAGCATTTAGGAGTTTTTGTGCGGCTTCAACATATTTGTCATTATAATTTCCTATTGCAGCATCTTGCATTGTGGCTTCTGTTTCAGGGATTAAATGTATTGACCATAGTATCTGATGATCGTGATTGGCATCGCTATAAAGATTGCTTAGCCAATTAAGACTACCGCTCCAATCAAGCCAGTTATCATCGCCTGTATGAATTGAGATACCCCATAAATCCTTGCCTAACCAGCTTTCATAATTTGATATAAAGTCATTAAGTTGCGTTTTGCTGCCACCATAATTACCGGTGTAAATGCTTTGTTTTGTAGACATATATTCCCTCGCTGAAAATTTATTTATATAAGACGAACCTTATATTTACATAATAAACGAATGGCGACAATAAGTATCGTTTCGGATTTATATAAAATTCTTCTAATATTAAAAATATATTTGCTGCAGTATTAGTACGCAGATTCTGTTTTCCAGATTATTTATTCATGTTATGAAATAATTTGATTGCCTAAAAATGGTAATGACGAATACAAAAATATAAGGAAAATTATGACCCACCTCGAACTTGGAATAGATCTATTAAACAAGGCTGCAAGATTTTATGAAGAACTTGGCGCGCAAAACGAATCTCTGCTCGAACAGAACCCGAATGGTATTCTTCCAGACAGCCCAAAGGCGTAAATATTTAAATTTTTGAAAACTCCAAATTGGAGCGAGTGAAGGGATTCGAACCCTCGACCCCGACCTTGGCAAGGTCGTGCTCTACCCCTGAGCTACACTCGCGCACTTATCAAACAAGTAAGGGGAATATAATGTCTTAAAAAAAGATTGCAAGTGAAAAATCATGTCTATGCTCAAAAATAATACAGAGACCGCAGAGCCGCCGCTTCCTACAAGCCCACAAACGCTTTTGAAGCTGTTTGACAAGATTGGAGTGATGTATAACCTAACACATCATAGAGCTGTTTTCAGCGTAGTGGAAAGTGCCGATATTGACGCGCAAATAGAGGGAACGCATTGCCGTAATATGTTCTTGCGTGACAAGAAAAAAAGAATGTTTCTAGTCTCATTGGCGAATGAAACCCATGTTGATCTGAAAAAGCTGGAAAAGCTTTTGGAATGCGGGCGCATCTCATTTGGTTCTGCGGATCGTCTATGGGAAAATCTGGGTGTACGCCCCGGGTCTGTGTGCCCCTATGCTATTATTAATAATAACGAGAAGACTGTGCCGCTTATTCTTGACGGTTGGATGATGAAGCAAGATCTTGTCAATTTTCATCCTTTGGTCAATACAATGACGGTTACAACCGCCCCGCAAGAAATAATCAAGTTTTTAAATTACATTGAGCATCCCTATCAAATAATTGATCTGTCACCGGCAAAACCTGATTAATCTTGCAGGTTCTCATCAAAAAAGATAAAAAAAACTATGACTCCATTTAAAACTCTTAAAGCTATCGCCGCGCCGCTCCCTATCATTAATGTTGATACGGATATGATTATTCCGAAACAATTTTTGACAACGATCGAGCGAACAGGTCTGGGTAAAAACCTTTTTAACGAAATGCGCTATGATGATGACGGACAGGAAAAAGCAGGGTTTGTCTTAAACCAATCTGTGTACCGACAGGCAGAAATTTTAATTGCTGGTGAGAATTTTGGCTGCGGCTCTTCTAGAGAACATGCACCTTGGGCGCTTCTTGATTTCGGGTTTCGCTGTGTGATTGCACCCTCCTTTGCCGACATCTTCTATAATAATTGCTTTAAAAACGGAATTTTGCCTATTCAATTACCGCAAGAACAGGTTAACGAACTGATGGCACGCGCCGATAAAATGCCGTCCGAACAAATGAGCATTGATCTGGAACATCAGACGGTGACTGCCGGAAATATGAAGTTTGATTTCGACCTTGATCCCTTTCGCAAACATTGCCTTATTAACGGGCTGGATGATATTGGTCTTACACTGGAAAAATCGACACATATTAAGGACTTTGAAGCCGCAGATAAAGAAAAACGGAGCTGGTTATACGCATGAGCACCCCTTACAAAATTATAATGCTTGCCGGTGATGGTATTGGTCCGGAAGTCATGGCAGAGGTTACAAAGTTGGCGGAATGGCTAAATGACCATACTGATGTTAAATTCGCATTAGAGCATGATCTGGTTGGGGGTGCATCGGTTGATGCAAACGGCGTTCCCGTTACGGACATAACTATTACAAAATGTAAAGATGCAGATGCAGTTATGCTGGGCGCGGTTGGCGGACCAAAATGGGACGATGTTGATTATAATATTCGCCCAGAAGCCGGTTTATTGAAAATTCGAAAAGAGCTGGATTTATTTGCAAATTTGCGTCCTGCCATTGTATTTGACGCCTTGCTGGATGCATCCTCCCTAAAACCCGAAATCATTAAAGGTCTGGATATTCTGATCGTGCGTGAGCTGACAGGCGGAGTTTATTTTGGCGAGCCACGCGGTATAGAAACGCTGGCGGATGGTCAGGAACGCGGATTTAACACACAGACTTACACCACATCTGAAATCGAACGTGTTACAGAGGTTGCCTTTGACCTCGCCCGTAAGCGTAATAAAAAAGTGACATCGTGTGAAAAAGCCAATGTCATGGAAAGCGGTAAGTTATGGCGCAAAGTCGTAAGTAATTTTCACAAAGATCATCATGATATCGAGCTATTACATATGTATGCCGATAATTGCGCCATGCAGCTTCTTCGTGACCCGAAACAGTTTGATGTGATTGTAACAGATAATCTGTTCGGTGATATTTTATCCGACGAAGCGGCCATGCTGACTGGTTCACTGGGCATGTTGCCTTCAACTTCACTTGGGGCTGAAGACCCCGATACGGGTAAACGATATGCCATGTATGAACCTGTCCACGGTTCTGCTCCTGATATTGCAGGTCAGGGAAAGGCCAATCCGCTTGCCACGATTCTATCCTTCGCTATGTGCCTCCGCTATTCTTTGAATAAAGGCGATATGGCAGATAAAATTGAATATGCTGCGCAAAATATCTTAAATCAAGGGCTGCGCACCCCTGACATTATGGCGAACGATACAACGCAGATTTCTACGTCAGAAATGGGTGATGCCGTTATTAAAGAACTAAATACATTAATTCAACAGGCAAATTAGATGGATGTTGAGCTTAAAGTCCCAAATATGCTAATACATAACGCTTTTGAAAGAAGTTTTGAAAACTGCAATACAGACTGTGTTTGTACAATCCATAAGAAAGAAAATATAATACTAAATGATGTGGCGAATAATAACGCTCATACATTTAAAGCGCCCTATAGTATTGGTCAAATTCTAGATCAAACGCAGCAAATTTTAAATACTTCATCACATTTGCCTCACGAAATTTCAATTGGTGATAACACTTTCTTTCCAGAAAGCTCCCTCTTTAAAAAAGACGGCGTGAATGTGTCTCTAACTGAAAAAGAGAAGGCTTTGATAATTGAATTATGGCACGGATTACCCGAAGCTGTTTCAAAAGACAGTTTGTTAAAATCCATTTGGGAATATCAAACAGAGCTGGAAACCCATACACTTGAGACCCATATTTACAGGCTGCGCCAGAAGATTGAAGATGACCCCACAATACCCGAAATTCTGATCACAGATAAAGACGGTTATCGCTTAAATATCGCGCGCTCTTAAAAACGCATGTCCCTATTGCGTATGCCGCAGGATAAAAACACTTTTTTCTTATGACGTAACCTTCTAATATAAAAAGCTAATAAAAGTTATCATCATGAAAAATCTTACGACCGCCCTTTTCCATACCATCCCCGATAGTGACCTTGAGGAACTTTCCAAATGCGAGCAAGGCGCGATCATTAAAACCCATTATGATCTGTGCCAAAAGCGTAAGAAAGGTCAGCCACAGGTTCTGATCAGCCGCACGGATTGTGATAATCCAGGCGATGAGCGTACCGTTATTGATATCGTATCAGATGACAAACCGTTTTTGGTAGATTCAGTTGTTGCCGAAATAAACCGTCACTCTCTTCTTATCGATTTTCTGATCCATCCCTATGTCTATGCTGAATTTGACGGTAAGGGCGGATTATTTAGCAAAGCGACGAATACAAAAAGTGATGCGACGCTTCGTCAAAGCCATATTCATATACGTCTTCACAGGCTTATTCCGAAGAGTATAGAGAAAATACTCTATCGCGGATTAAAGCGCGCCTTGATTGATGTTAATCTGGCAACAGGTGACTGGCATGCGATGCGGGACGCCGTTACTAATGCGCGGAATACAATCTCTAAAAATGCTGCGAAAACAAAAGATAATAAGGAATATATCGAATTTCTTGATTATGTTTATGATAATAATTTTACCCTGCTGGGATATCGTTATTACCAACATAAAAAAACGTCTGTGACTGCGCAGCAAAGTTCCGGTTTGGGTTTACTGCGAACCAAGCGGGATATTGATTTTTTAGACAGTTTTAAAGATGATCTTCCTGAGCTGTTCAAGAAGCTGTCGAAGCATAAAAAATCGCTTCATATTTTCAAAATCAATCGTGAATCTTCCGTACATCGCCGTGTTCCTGTCGATGCCATCGCTATTCAGGATATAGACGAAAAAGGTAATGTCATCGGGTTTCATCTGGTGATCGGATTATTTACATCTGTTACCTACTCCCGCTCTGTTACTGACATTCCTTACTTAAGATTAAAAGTCGAGAAAGTCATCGAAAAAGCCGACTTTCCGATCGGTAGTCATGACGATAAAGCGCTGAGTCACATTCTGGAAAAATATCCGCGTGATGAATTATTCCAGATCGACATCAATAAACTACACCAGATCAGCCTTTCTATTTTGCGCCTGCAAGAGCGGCAAAGAATAGCTTTATTTATCCGACCTGACATTTTTGGTAAGTCGGTCGCTTGTTTGATTTACATACCGCGCAATCGTTTTGAAACGCGCATGCGCCGTAAATTTGAAAAAATTCTAGAGAATGAGTTAGATGGTGAAACCAGCGCTTATTACACAACATTGGATGACTCTGTTTTTGCGCGAATTATTCTTTTGATCGAGAGCGATAAAAAGAGCATCTCAAAGGTAGATGAGAAACGTCTTGAGTCTTTACTTCGTCAAGAAGGCCGCGCGTGGGACGAAGCTTTGTCGGAAGTCATTAACGTAAGATACGGTGCGGATGCCGATTATTACATTGAACATTATGGCGAAGCATTTCCCACAGCATATCGTGAAACCTACCCCCCTATAAAAACGTTAAATGATATTGAAATCATCGATACATTAGATGATGAAAATAGTATTCGGGTTAGTTTTTATCGCGATAAATTATGTAGTGAAAAAGAAATTCGCTTAAAACTTTATATTCCTGATCGTCCCATAACGCTGGCAGATGTCTTACCTATTTTGAAAAATATGGGATTGCGCGTCATTTCAGAACTGCCTTTTAAAATAAAAGTCGGCGACAAAGAAAAACGACCCATCTGGATTCATGATTTTTTGATGGAGAGCAATACCAAAGATCTTGAAAAACGTCTTCCACTTATGAAAGATTTGGCTGAGACCGCTTTTAAAACGGTATGGGATCGGAAAATGGAAGAAGACGTGTTGAATAAACTCGTTATCAGCGCCGCAATGACGTGGCGGGAAGTCAAGATACTACGCACATACGTTCATTATACGCGCCAACTTGGGAACCCTTATTCACGTCTTTATATTTCAGAAGCCCTCACAAATCATCCCGAGGTTTCAAGACTTTTGGTTGATATTTTCTATGCGCGTCTTGATCCTGAAAAAGAAGCTGAAAGTGAAAAATACGCGCGTGCTTGTAGCTTGGTTATTCAAGATGAATTGGAAGCTGTGTCCTCGCTAGATGAAGATCGTATATTGCGCAGCATTTTAAACCTAGTCGAAGCAACGCTTCGCACAAATTATTTTCAAGTTGATGCGAATGGTCAACCAAAAGATTATTTGTCTATTAAAGTAGATAGCGGCGCCGTAGAAGGAATGCCGGAACCCAAGCCCTATCGTGAAATTTTTGTCTATTCGCCCCGTGTTGAAGGCATTCATTTAAGAGGCGGACCGATTGCACGCGGCGGATTAAGATGGTCTGACCGTCCCGAAGATTATCGCACCGAGGTTTTAGGGCTTATGAAGGCGCAAATGGTTAAAAACGCGGTTATTGTTCCTGTTGGATCAAAGGGCGGCTTTGTTCTTAAACATCCCCCTACAGAGGGAGGGCGAGAGGCTTTACAAAAAGAAGCGATAGAATGCTATAAAATCTTTATTCGTGGATTGTTGGATATTACAGATAATCGTAAAGGTAAAAAAGTTGTGCCTCCAAAAAATACCGTACGCCGCGATGATGACGATCCCTATCTGGTTGTTGCGGCAGATAAAGGCACCGCAACATTTTCAGATATTGCCAACAGCCTGTCGCAAGAATACGGCTTTTGGCTGGATGATGCATTCGCCTCCGGTGGCTCTGCCGGCTATGACCATAAAATTATGGGGATTACGGCGCGCGGCGCATGGGAATCTGTTATGCGTCATTTCCGCGAACTGAATCATGATATCCAGACACAGGAATTTGATGTCATTGGCGTTGGTGATATGGGCGGCGACGTATTTGGCAACGGCATGTTGCTCTCAAAGAAAATACGTCTTGTCGGGGCCTTTAATCACTTACATATTTTTTGTGATCCGAATCCCAATCCGGCAAAAACGTGGAAAGAGCGTGAGCGTTTATTTAAAAGTGTAAGCGGCTGGGACGCCTATAATACCGATTTACTATCCGAAGGCGGGCGTATTTATTCACGTGCGGATAAAACGCTACAATTAACGCCTGAAATTCAAAAACGCTTTCACATTTCGAAAGAAAAAGTGTCCCCGATTGAGCTCATGAACGCCATGCTACAGGCGAAAACCGATCTGTTATGGTTTGGTGGTATCGGCACATATGTGAAGGCTGAGACCGAAACTGACCTTCAAGTGGGGGACAAAGCCAATGACGCTATTCGTGTGAATGCTAGTGACCTTCATACAAAAGTTATCGGGGAGGGCGCAAACCTCGCCCTGACACAACTTGCGCGTATTGAATTCGCCAAAAACGGCGGCGCTCTGAATGCTGACTTCATTGATAATTCAGGCGGCGTTGATTCGTCTGACCATGAAGTGAATATTAAAATATTGCTGCAAGCTGTCATGGAAAATAAAGACAGTAAAATGACAATTCCCTCGCGCAATAAACTTCTGGAAAGCATGACCGAAACGGTTGCACAGCATGTTTTAAATAATAGCCGCGTGCAAGCCGAAGCAATTAGCTTGATGGAACTTCAGGCACCTGAAAGGCTCTCGTTACAGTCTGATTTGATTACCCAGTTTGAACAGGATTTCGGCTTTAACCGAAAACTGGAGGGTCTCCCCGATCAAGAAGCTATTAATATCAGACTACGCCTAGGTAAGAGTTTGACGCGCCCTGAGCTCAGCACATTACAAGCTTATGCAAAAATTGAATTAACAAAAGATTTGCTGGATACAAATATTCCCGATCAGCCATCACTGACAAAATGGTTGATTAGCTATTTCCCGCATCAATTGCATAAAAAGTATGAGAAAGAAATAAAATCACACCGCTTGGCGCGAGAGATTATTTCTATGAAACTTGCAAATAATATTGTGAACCGCATGGGCCCGGGGTTTGTTAAGAATATGCGTGACCAGACAGGTGCGCCGCTTGAAAATATTGTGAAAGCTTATCTTATTGCCAAAGACATTATCCATCTTCCTGATTTATGGAAGAGAATTAACGACCCAGATCTTAATATCTTGGCATATGTGCGTCTGCGCGCATTGCAATCATTATCCGCGCTCACTCAAGATCTGACTTTATGGTTTTTGAAACATAAAAACGGCGCTCTTGATGTTGATGAACAGGTGGGGATTTATGGTGCGCAAATGGATGACCTGCAATCCTTCATGATGCAAAAACTTCCGGAGAATATGGCTGATTCTGTTCAGACGCGTAAGAGTTCATATCTCTCTGACGGTTTCCCTGAAGATTTAGCTGATATATTGGCACTGGCACCAAAATTACATTCCAGCGTCGATATTATAAAAATCTTTCATCAAAGTCAGAAACGTCATCTTAAAAACGTGATTGGTACTTATTTCCTTATCTCCGACTATTTTGGGTTTAACTGGCTCATTCAAAAAGCCGAACATATTGAAAGTGATGATCGCTGGAATAAACAGGCCAAAAAATCACAGGTTGAGCAACTTAATCGCATTCATGCGACCCTTTGTGAAAAAGTTCTTTCCGATCTTAAGAAAGAAAAAACTGTCAGTATTGATCTGATTAAAACATGGGCGAGCGCCAGACAGAAAGAAACCGAGCAAATTCATATGATGCTCGCTTCTTTCAAGCGCAGCGGCACGTTTGATCTTGCCATGCTGACACTTGCATCTAATGCGTTGCAAAATATTTGTGATACATAGGGTTTTGTTTCATGGCGCTACATTTCAATATATTGACCTTATTTCCCGATATGTTTCCCGGGTCATTGGGGCAATCGCTAAGTGGGCGGGCGCTTGAGCAAGAACTATGGTCTTATAACACAATCAATATACGTGATTTTGCCCATGACAAACATAATACCGTAGATGATACGCCTTATGGCGGAGGTGCAGGAATGGTGATGCGCGCTGATGTCATTGAAAACGCGCTGATGTCGATTCCTGATCAGGGGCGCAAAATATACTTATCGCCGCGAGGGAAAGTACTAAATCAAAAACTGGTTAAAGAGTTATCTGCTGAGCCGGCTCTGACACTTTTATGTGGTCGTTATGAGGGGATCGACCAGCGCGTTCTGGATGCTCAAGATTTTGAAGAGATCAGCATTGGCGATTATGTTCTATCAGGCGGAGAACCTGCGGCGCTGATATTAATGGATGCATGTATCAGATTGCGTGAAGGGGTCATGGGTAACGAAGACACAGCTGATGAAGAAAGTTTTTCAAATGGTTTGCTAGAATATCCACATTATACACGCCCCGCGATCTGGACAGACTCAAATGATATGACGCATCACGTACCAGAGGTTCTGACATCAGGAAATCACGCCAAAATTAAAGAGTGGCGAGAGCAAAAAAGTTTTGAGCTGACTAAGCAACGACGCCCTGATTTGTTGAAATAAAAATACTTGATATTTCCTGTCAAACTCCCTATAAAGCAGGAACTAAAAAGATAAATGAACCGCCGGTAGGCCTCAAGCTTATACGATTTCGGGTTCTGATAAGGAGAAAAGTGATGAACACACTACAAAAATTTGAAGCCAAAGAGCTTAAAAAATATACAGAAGGCAAATCTCTTCCTGATTTTTCAGCCGGAGATACTGTCAAAGTAAATGTTAAGGTTACAGAAGGAACGCGTGAGCGTATTCAGGCCTATGAAGGTGTTTGTATCGCGCGCAAAGGCGGCGGTCTGGATGCCAGCTTTACTGTTCGTAAAATAAGCCTGGGTGAAGGCGTTGAGCGTGTTTTCCCCCTTCATAGCCCACGTATTGATAGCGTTGAACTTATTCGTCGCGGCTCTGTACGTCGTGCAAAACTTTATTACATGCGCGATCTTCGTGGTAAGAAAGCACGTATTGCAGAACGTACAACAGGTCACGGTATTGCTCTTGCAAACGCAGAAAAAGCCGAAAAACGTGCCGCAAAAAAAGCCGAAAAAAGTACTGCAAAGAAAGCTGACAAAAAGACTGACAAGAAAAGTTAATTCAAATGCTGATCATAAGATAAGTAAAAAGCCACTTATAAGTGGCTTTTTTTATGGCGGTTCCGGATGATTATCATCGCAGGATTGAGATTGTAAGCTATCCTCAGAAACTTTTTCTAAATCTGCACCATCTGCTGAAACATTTCCATCTGTTTGATTGATCCTATGATGCTGTACGGCTCGGTAAACCCCATATGCCGCACCCTTTGCAATAGCTGCCTTGAAAATCAGTGGTAGTGCGAAAAATACAGCCAAATTGCGATCTTTCTATTCTAATTACATACCTAGAGTATCTTCGCGTTGAACATGATCTGGTTCAGTTACACTACCTGTAGATGTATCGAAAAACAGTTTTTGAGCGCTATTTAATTCTTCAGCATTCATAAAATTTTTGACTCTTGCGAACGTATCTGTAATGCATGGCTCATTATTTTCTGTTGATGTATGTAATGTTTCTGACATAGTAACCCTCTATATATTGATTATACTTGAACGCTTCTGTTATAATATAAATCAATGCAAAAACCAAGAGAAACTTTATAAAATGACAGGTTCTGAATCGCCAAAAACATTATTTGAGAAAATATGGAACGACCATCTTGTCCATCAGCAAGATGACGGAACATGCACAATTTATATTGACCGGCACTTGGTTCATGAAGTGACCAGCCCACAAGCCTTTGAAGGCTTGAGATTAACAGGACGTCAGGTTCATCGCCCGGAGGCAACACTTGCCGTTGTCGATCACAATGTTCCAACCTATGACCGCGCACAAGGCATTAAAGAAAAAGATAGCCGTATTCAAGTCGAAACGTTGGAGAAAAATGCCACAGCGAATAACATCACCTATTTTGGCATGACTGATAAACGCCAAGGCATTGTTCATATTATTGGTCCGGAGCAAGGCTTTACTCAACCGGGTATGACAATTGTATGCGGAGATTCACACACCTCCACACATGGCGCATTTGGGGCGCTTGCTTTCGGCATAGGTACATCAGAGGTCGAGCATGTTCTGGCAACCCAGACACTGATCCAGAAACCGGCCAAATCGATGCGGATTACCGTCAATGGTGAGCTGGGTCCGGGTGTGACTGCCAAAGACATGATCCTTGCTATTATCGGACATATCGGCACGGCGGGGGGCACGGGATATGTCATTGAATATGCAGGTGAAGCGGTGCGCAACCTGTCGATTGAGGGGCGCATGACCATGTGCAACATGTCGATTGAGGGCGGCGCACGCGCTGGTTTGATTGCACCGGATGAAAAGACGTTCGCTTACTTGAAAGGTCGTCCCATGGCTCCTAAAGATGAATTATGGGATAAGGCTGTCGCCTACTGGTCTACCCTTACATCCGATCACGGCGCCACATATGATAAGGAAATTACCCTAGAAGCCGCAGATATACCACCGCTGGTAACATGGGGAACCAGTCCGCAAGATGTTGTCGCTGTCACAGGAAACGTGCCCATACGGGATGATTTTGAGGGAGAAGCACATAAAAAGTCCTTTGACCGCGCTATGGAGTATATGGGTCTAACACCTGGGCAAAAAATTGAAGATATTCAGCTTGATAAAATCTTTATCGGGTCGTGTACCAACGGTCGTATTGAAGACTTGCGCGAAGTGGCCAAAATCGCCGAAGGTCGCAAGATTGCAAATAATATCAAGCATGCGATGATTGTTCCCGGTTCGGGTCTTGTCAAAGAAATGGCAGAGATGGAAGGGCTTGATAAAATCTTTATCGAAGCCGGATTTGACTGGAGAGAACCGGGATGTTCAATGTGTCTAGCTATGAATACCGACCGTCTTGAGGCGGGAGAGCGCTGTGCCTCTACCTCTAATCGTAATTTTGAAGGCCGCCAAGGTCGTGGCGGACGTACACATCTGATGTCCCCTGCTATGGCGGCAGCGGCGGCAATCACAGGACATATTACAGATGTTCGTACCCTACAAAACTAATTTTGACTTTCAGATTGATCTGCTTTACTAACTGAGCCGTAATTAAAGAAAGATTCAGATATAACGAATATCTTTTTCGAAAGGGAGGTCTGAATATGCTTATGTCTTACAAATTACCTGATCCGTCATCATATGATGTCAGCGATCTTCAGGATTGGACAGAAATTCAAGCGAAACTTGAAAATCGTATTTCACATTATCATAATGACTTGGGCACAAAACTAGCTGCCCATCACATGCGCGTTGCGGCAGATGGTCTTGGTTTCTTGATACACCTTGGTTACTCGATGGCTTGTTGCCTGAATATTAAGTCAGCGCTTCTTATTCATGATGTGGGTAAAACCCATGAGCTTTACAGTCCGGATATTTGGACATTGCCGACCAGACCTACCGAAGAAGAACGCACAGAGAAGCGACTTCATACCAAACGCGGCGTGGATATCCTTAAGGAAAGCGTTGCAGGAACATCTTTGGAAAATCACAAACATGTTGATTTATGCCATGCCATTATTTTGTATCATCATGAACGGCTCAACGGCTCTCTTTATGAAAACCGTACTGATTTGCCCTTATGGCTACAAGCTGTTGCAATTGTTGACACCTTTGACGGTGACCGCGTTAAACGCCCGCATCAAGATCATAGACGCAGCCCACAGGAAACGATTGAGCGTATGATGGCAGAAGGCGATGACGGCGAAAAATATGACGGTGCCTTCGATCACGACTTACTTGAAAAATTCGCTGAATATAAGCTTTAGTTTAGTGGAATAGATTGTCTGTATGTTGTCAACTTTTTATATTTTTTAGTCTATTCCGATCTCTTAATATTGAATATTCACAGTCTTAAACTAATACTATTAAACACACCTCATAACTTTTTCTTTGTTTCAGAATGATCATCTGTTACATCAAGTTATGGCTATCACTTTAAATTTATATAACTCTCTAGCACGGCAAAAGGAGGTTTTTGCCCCAATAGATGCGGATCATATTCGTATCTATGCGTGCGGACCGACAGTTTACAGCTACGCTCATATCGGTAATGCCCGTATGGCTGTGGTGTTCGATTTATGGGTCAGATTATTAAAACACATTTATCCAAAAGTGACCTACGTCTCTAATATCACAGATATTGAAGATAAAATTATCGATGCCGCGCAAAAAGCGGGAAAACCTATTGAGGAGATTACCCGAAAATATACGCAGATTTATAATGATGATATAGCCTCCCTCAATATTTTGCCGCCAGATATTCAGCCGCTTGCGACAGGTCACATTGATGAGATGATTGAGCTGATTACAACTCTGATTAATCAGGGTATGGCGTACGAAAAAGACGGACATGTTTTATTTAATGTGCCCGCCTATCTAAATTATGGCCGATTATCCGGGCGCAGTCGTGATGAGCAAATTGCAGGGGCGCGTGTCGAAGTTGCCCCTTATAAGAAAGATCCTGCAGACTTCGTTCTTTGGAAACCGTCAAATGCAAGTCAGCCCGGATGGGATAGTCCGTGGGGTCACGGACGACCAGGATGGCATATAGAATGCTCTGCCATGGCGGAAAAGCATCTCGGCCTGCCTTTTGATATTCATGGCGGCGGCGCCGATCTTAAATTTCCGCATCATGAGAACGAAATTGCGCAAAGTTGCGGTGCCCACGGGACAGAGCCGGAAGAATTTGCAAAATACTGGCTTCATAATGGCTTCGTAATGGTTGAGGGGCAAAAAATGTCCAAGTCACTTGGTAATGTCAAACTGGTTCATGATCTGGTTCATGACACAGAGCCTGAAATTATACGCCTAACACTTCTCAGTTCGCATTATCGCCAGCCTCTTGACTGGACAAAGACCTGTTTACATCAAAACAGGATCTTATTAGACAAGATATATACACTTCTTCTGGAAACACCTCCTATGGAAGATAATGAGGAAAAAATTCCTGATTCTGTTTTAAATACATTATGTGACGATTTAAATACACCTGCATTGATTGCAGAGCTCAATAAAATCATAAAAGATAAAACTGACCCACAAATAAAATCTAATTTATTGAAAAATATAGGTGATTTAATTGGCTTATTGCAAAAAGACCCCCATGACTGGTTCAACAACCAACCTGTGACCCATGATCTTGATGAAACAAAAATAGACCAGTTACTACATGAAAGAGATGAAGCTAGAGCAGGTAAAGATTTTGCGCGTGCTGACGAAATTCGTGACCAATTACAAAAAATGAATATTGACATAGAAGATACGCCGCAAGGCGTAAAATGGTCATATAGTTGCTGACTTAACGCGCTAAAAGCACTTTGTAATACATAAAGACTGCTGATGACCCTGACCCGGAGTTGGTGCGGCATGCCTCTTTTCTACCAATTAAATTTGTTGCTTCAATTCTTTGATTGGCAGATGCCGTGGTGGCGATTGTATAATCTCCTTCGAATGTTGCTCCTGAAAGTAGACTATCGCTTGGTGGCCCCTCCAAACCGTCATTGGGAATACCCAGTATTTCATTCACCTCTTCACATTGCGCCTTTCCTAAAGGCATCTGAAAAATTAAATCGGTATCAGCCGTTCCAATATTTGTTATGACATAACTGCCGGTAAACTCAATCGTATTATTTTTCACTACCGCGCCGCCGCCCGCCGCTTTAAAGACATGGCATGTTTCATCCGTAGGGGCGAGCGTATTATCGTACCCTGTTGTAATGATATTATTTTCAAAGCTAATCTGATCTTGCGTACATCCGTTTAGTCTAAGTCGAGAAATAGTTGTAGATAAATTCCCCGCATAATCGATAATCTCGCTTGCATTGACGCGTGATTGTTGACGCATAATGTCCCCGCCCGTGCCGCCGCTGCTACTGGAATAGCTGATTGCCATGCTCAGCGCGCCAAATAACGCAACAGCGATTAAAATAAGAAACAGCACATTGCCACGTTCGTGAGAATAATTTTTGTATACTATCATAATTTGATTATGCCAGAAATTTGTCAAATTCCCCAAGGCATGATTTGGGTATAAGAACGGGGAGTGTTTTGTAACCTTCCGCTACCAATGTTAAAAATAATGCCCGCCCTGCCCCAATTTCAATATGGTCATTGATGCCAAAGCCTAATACAGGATAGTCCAAAATAATATTGCTTTTGAGGTTATCCATGACTTCAATACGTTTTTTGCTCTCTGCCTCACTCATCTGATCCGGTGGAAGAAGATGACCTTTTTTATTAAGCCATTCATGCGCAAAGAGTGAAAATTTCCAGCTTTCAATAACTTTTTCGCATTGTATATCTTTTACAATAAAATGCTGTTCTCGCCCCTTAACGGAAGGGCCAACTTGCCATTTTACCGCATCATTTGCGCTAATCTGTACTTTATTCATTGATCATATCCTGTCCAAAGGCCTATTAAAGATTGACCTTCCTTCACAATAAATTAAAATTCAAAAGGAAACCTTAATCTGGATAAAAAATGAGCACACCACAAGCGCCTGAAATTATTAAAGTTGATACAGACACAGATCAAGTTGCATGTGACGGCGGCGGCGGTGCTTTGGGACATCCTATTGTCTGGTATAATTTTGATGGTAAAGATTTTGTTGAATGCGGCTATTGTGACCGTCAATTTAGAAAAGTGTCCTAACACCTTCTCACGAACATATTTGCCTTTTTTCTCAAAAATGATATATTTTTAAATATCGATGCCTTATAGGGTCGATCTTTACCATTAACTTGCTCAAGAGAGGAGTTTTTTATATGAATACAAGACTAACATTATTTGATAGTCCCTTATTTTTGGGATTTGACCATTTCGAACAAACTTTTGACCGTTTAAAGAAAAGCGGATCAGAAGGTTATCCCCCTTATAATATTGAACAAATTTCCGATCATGATTTGCGGATTACACTTGCCGTCGCGGGCTTTACCATGGATAATCTGGATGTTGAAGTAGAACAAAACCAGCTTCTTATTCGTGGTCAGCAGCATGAAGAAGAAAGTGATCGTATTTATCTGCATCGCGGTATTGCAGCACGACAGTTTCAACGAAGCTTTGTCTTGGCTGATGGTATAGAAGTACGCGGTGCCAGCTTGGATAACGGCCTGCTTCACATTGAATTGGAGCGTATTATTCCAGAAAGTAAAGCACGTAAAATTCCCATAGGTTCGCAGAACAAAGAAGAAGCAATTGAGATGAAAACGCTTGAAAACACAGGCTCCAAAAAGAGTAAATAGCCTTACAAAGTAAGAGCACATACTTAATTTCGGGCTCTTACGTCTGTTTTGTGATATATTAATAATGAGGTTCAACTATGAAAATAAATGCCGATCGTAAAACTATCGAAAATTTACCGCCCCACGTTTTATCAAACCTAGGGCTTAATCAAATCGCTTATGTCAGGAAAGATCATGAAACTCCGGATGATTATCTGGTTTATGGCGCAGATGGACAGGTTTTATATACTTGTGAGACGTTAAAGGATGCAGAAGAGCATATTAAAATGAATAATATGATGCTAATAACTTTGCATTAAATATTCGACCAAAATAAATCAGGCAGCCTTCTCTTCCAGATCAGGGTACATGAAATGCGCTCTGATAGAGTCTTTCTCATCAAACTCTTTTAAACGATTATAAAACTCACTATTCTGCATTAATCTTGAAATACGCGATAACCGTCTTAAATGAAAGACGCCGTCATCCTTCGGAGAAATAAGTACAAATACAAAGCGGATATCTTTTTGCTCTGTATCATCTTTATAATTTAGAGGTTCCGGCAGTTTGTAAAACATATGACTTTGTCGATCAATGTTTTTGATGACCGTATTACAAATCAAAACGTCTTTGTTTGTTATAAACTCATTATTAGAATAGCTGATCGCAAGAGCGTCATTGATATCATCAAAAAGAGAATGATCATCCCACATCAAGGATGCTTCTTTTGATATATCAGCGAAAAGTTTTAATAGTGTTTGAGTTGAAAAGGAAAGCTTTACAACATCCAGATCACAATCATAATACATAACGAACCCCACAGTTTATTAAGCAATGATGTTTGTATAAGATAGTAAGACCAAGATAACCAGAAAATAATGCTGTGCAACGCAAAATAACGTTTTACTGATTCACCATATTACAGTGAGTATTACATTTAAACGGATAGGCTCCATTCAATCTGTATGCCGCCGGGTGGTTTACCAAATTCCTTGGCTGCACTGCCGCCGCGTAAAACTACTTCCGAAAAACGAACCTGCATACCATCATGATTTGTCCAGCCCGATGAACCCGGCGCAAGACATAACTGGCCGTCTGATACGCCGAATATTCCTTGTGTGACTTTGGCAACGCGTTTACGCCCATTAATATCCAAAACGATATCCTGTCCCATATGCTCGACTAGAGTAGCAGGGTCAATTGACACCTTCATATTGCCGTACCCATCAGTGTAGCAGATAATTTTGTCAGGCAGGTCGGGTATCATATCCCCGACATCCATTCCCAGTTCGCTATAATCACCTCTCAGCACTTTTGCAAAGGCACGTGGAAAGATATCGCGTGAACGGAATTGTGATCCATCAGTATTACAATTAATCATTTTAATTTCTGCCGCGGAGTCTTTGATAAAAGAAATAGAATATCCGCTATTAACCACACAAAGCTCGATCCCGTTATGCAGGCGAATATATACAAATCCTTCGCCGGCATTATTCATACGCGGCGTCAGATCATCTTTACGAGGCGCGGTATTCACAAAAAATTTCTGATGCTCGCCCAGCGTACTGTTCAATGCCAACTGCCCCAACACAAACCCTGTGGCATACGTATCAAAAGGCGGAACAGAATAACAGCGAATACGCGGCTTTAGATCATCCGTTTCCATGTATATTTTTTGCGTTACTTCCGCAAAGGCCAAATCATGTAGATCACCGTAATCCGCAACGACATAAACCAGTTTACCTAAAGAATCACTCATTGAAATAGTCCCTAAATTTTATTCCCTTATTTATCATATGATCAATCAAATCACAGACCTCGTCTATAATGCCTTCCCGATCATCATGGAACAGGACAATATTGACGCTCTCTTTTAATAACAGATGATCATCCTTGTCAATTTTTTCCTTTAGGTCCTCCACAGTTTTATAAGCGTGATTTCCTTTATGACGCGGCGATAGCATCCAGTCATAAGATGTATAGGTCAAAAGACTGTCTCGTGCATTTCGAATAGCTTCAATCGTATAGAGCGGATGGGTGATATCTTTGAAAGGCTGATAGTATTTGTGCTCCTCTAGAAAGGCTTGTATTTCCGCAACTTCAGAAGATATTTCTAGCGGCGCAGATGATCCGTTTTGAACCAGCTTGACTAACTCACTAAATTTTTGCTCATTCTTTTGTCCATCACCGCGATCCAGATACGGAAACCTTAAAAAAGAACCCGGTTTTTTGATATTAACTGTATCATAAGCCTGCTGGATAAGGTGCTCCGTCTTCAGGATTTCTTGTTTGACATTTTCAACGCCCAATATGCTCGCCGGTTGATGTGAATAAAGATGATTACCCAAAACGTGTCCGTGACGCACAATTTGCTCGACTTGTTTCGGATACTTTTCCATGAAATCGCCACGACAAAAAAATAAAGCCTGAATATTTCTACTTTTTAGAAATTCCAATAATATACCCGTCCGCGGCGAAGGAGAATCATCAATGGTTAAGTAAGCTTCAAACATTGTTTTGGCGCTCCAAGTACTGTTTTAACCCATAGATTGCCAGATACGTATCATTTATATAAGTCACAGGCATATTTTCGAGAGATTGCTTCACAACGTCCACATATGGCTGATTAATCATATTTTCTACACGATCAAATTTGAAAAGACCGTATTGATAAATGATATCCAAAAGGCCACCTGTTAAGTAAACATGATGATAGGCGTTACAACTGACAGCGGAATTTTGTATGTATAATCCTAGAAATTCATGGAATAGCTTTAATATTTTTGCATTCACAGGATCATGCGGCGCATCAAGAATGTCATGGGTATTTTGAAGCTTGTCACTTCTGAAGAGCTGATAAAGAAGTTCAAAACCGCGTCCTGAGACAATATCTTCATAAATAACGGCTTGTTTTTTTAGATGCTGTAATTCTTTCAAAATTTCATAATGTTCTTCTGTCAAAGCGCACGGACGCATGTGGCCACCATGCGTTGATAAAATATGTCGATTATTGTTAAAAAATTGTATATATGCACATCCCAAACCCGTTCCTGGTCCAATAATCAGCTCATTCAAAGAATCTGGGTCGGGCTGGCCTTTTCTTAAAATAGTATGTTTTTTTTGTCTGTCCAATGTGCCCCAAGCTGATGCTTCAAAGTCATTCATACATATAATAAGGTTGTAACTATTCTTCTTGAAATAAGCATGATCAATTTTTGAATCTTTTCGAAACCCTGAAGGAAAATCACTTCGAATGTGTGCCCCCGCCGCTGCGATTGCAATATCTGAGAAAGATGTATTCGTCTGCTCTTTATAAATATCCAGAAGATCAATATGCGTATCAAACTCGGCAAGCTGGTATTTTTTTAAATGCTCTATCTTGCCCTCATTATAAAGTCCCATACGTCCATGCGTACCACCAAAGTCACATAACAACATTGGTTCTTTTGACCCTGTATGACCCATTATATATGCACTCCTTTGACTTGATGCCTGCTATCTTCGGTCTCCCCTATCGGGTCTTTATGGATCATAATCTCGGAATGCGGATAATGATCAAGCAACTTACTTTCAAGCGTTTTGACAATGTCATGCGCTTCAGACAGAAGAAGATCGGGCTGCATTTCTACGTCAAATGCTATGTGCAATTTCGTACCGTTATAGCGCGTTCGCAGATCATGCATCCCGTAAATACCTTTATGCGATAGAACTGTTGAGAGTATAACTTCGCGTATATCACCCCCAACTTCACGATCCAAGAGCATGTCTACGCCTTTGCGTGAAATCTGCCATGCGCTCAAACCTAAGTAAAACGCGACCAGAACCGCGGCAAGAGGGTCCAGCCAGATAGGCGCATTATAATAACTTGCGATCAAAACGGTGATAATACTGAAATTAACCGCAATGTCGCCTTTATAGTGCGCTTGATCCGCTTTCACAGCTAGAGATCTGGTTTTTTTGAGACTTTTTGTCTGTATCCATACCAAAAACAATGTGGCTATGACAGACACAACCATCACGCCGATGGCGATATGAATGTTTTCGGACGGAACGGGTTGTGCCAGTTTTTTAGCGCCCTCTAATAAAACGAATAATCCTGCGCCGGATAATAAAGCGCCCTGAAATACAGAGGCCAAGCCTTCTACTTTTCCATGACCGTATCGATGTTGCGAATCAGCGGGCTTTTTTGCCTCGCGTATCGCGAAAAAATTCACACAGGAAATGGTAAAATCTCCAATTGAATCAGCAGAGAGAGGCTAATATTAATGTTGAACCCGTCCAAAACCATGCAAACGCTTTTAAAATAATCAAACAAAAAGACACAGTAAGCGCGCATAGCCCTGCGATCACCGCTGGTTTGTAAGATTTTTCTAAATACTCCTTTTGCATAAATTCTTTTTAGCAGTATTTTGCAGATCGATATAGTCAGCGCTTCAAATAAATATATCTTTACAAATATTTTAATACTTATACCCTACTATTGGTTGCATTAGGAAAGTGTGGAATAAAAATTATGAATATTCTATTAGTTGAAGATCACGAGGACGTTCGTGAAGCAATATCAGAAGTTTTAACCCATGCTGATCACACGGTTACAGAAGCCTATGACGGGCTTGAAGCCGAGAAACTTATCGCGCAACAAACATTTGATATTATGATTACAGATATTATGATGCCGAATAAAACTGGCTTTGATCTTATTAATGAAACCAAAGATAAATATCCCAAAATGAAAGTTATTGCAATTTCAGGTGGTGGAAATTATCTGACCGCTGATTTAACAAAACATCTTGCCGATCTGCGCGCAGACAAAGCATTGGCAAAACCGTTTATGCCCAATCAAATTCTGGATGCCATTCAGGAAGTGATGTCTGCAGGCTAGTTTATATCGCTAGAGCTAAAAATATCAAAAGCCCGATATCCCGGTTACATTGAAACATTTTAAGCGACGATATTTGTGAATCAGGATCCCATTCAGATAATTTGTATCCCGCATAAGCAAATGCACAGAGTACAAGAATGAAACCAAGCCAACTGGTCGGAGTTAAAAAGAGCACACATAAGAAAAGAAATGCAGCCGCGGCATAAAATATGCCGACAAAAAAGAAACTTTTCCCTCCAAATAATAGAGCTGTTGATTTGATACCGACTCGCAAATCATCTTCTGTATCTTGATGCGCGTAAATCGTGTCATATGCAAGCGTCCAAAAGATACAGGCCATGTATAATACCAATGCCTCCCACCCTAATGTACCAGTTACTGCGCTCCACCCCATTAATGCGCCGAAATTGAAGGTAATCCCCAGAAATGCTTGTGGCCACCATGTTATACGCTTCATGAAGGGATATAATATAATTAAAGGCAGGCTTAAGAAGCCCAAAAATATAGTTGCCCACGGCAACGCACATAATATAGCCAAGCCGCATAAAAGCAGAAGAGTCAAAAATATCCATGCATCTTCCAGACTAATTTGACCGGAAGCAATCGGACGTTTAGCTGTGCGCTCCACTTGTTTATCCAGATCGCGATCCCATAAATCATTAATAACGCATCCTGCGCCGCGCATAATCACAGCGCCCAACCAAAAAATACCTAATAAAAACACGGTTCGAAATGTTATCTCTTCCGTTGCCAGCATAATTGACCACCAAGCAGGCAAGAGAAGTAACCACCAACCAATCGGACGATCAAGACGCATGAGATATAAATAAGGTCGCACGCCTTTGGGGAATAGTTCGATAATTTTGCCCTTATTTATATCTGTAAATGCCATTATGATTTATAGCATAAAGACTTCATTGAGACAGATTGAAATGATAGAATTTTTAAATGAAACATAGCGTAACGGTTTTATACGGCCCAACAGCCAGCGGCAAAACATCTGCCGCTTTAAAAATTGCTGCGCAACATAACGGAGTTATTATCAATGCAGATGCCATGCAATGTTATAAGGATTTACCCATATTATCAGCCCAGCCCAATAAAGATGAAATAGCGCAAGCAGAACATAAATTATACGGATATGTTGACGGATCAGAAGATATTATTGTGACCAAATGGCGTGACGCCGCTTTGAATGAAATTAAGGTGGCTATCAAAAACAATCAACTCCCTATACTGGTTGGAGGTACAGGGTTTTATTTAAAAATTCTTATGAACGGATTATCTGACATACCCAATATTCCTGCGAGTGTCAGAGATGAGGCGGAACATATTTTAAAGATAAAAGGGCTATCTGCTCTTTTAGCAGATTTGGATTGTCACAATCAAAGTGACGCTATGACATTAGATAGAAATAATTCAAGGCGCGTCGTCAGGGCATGGGAAGTTTTACAGCATACAGGAAAAAGTTTGCAGCAATGGCAAAAAGATAATAAAAGCGTGCCTCCAGCTAATTTATCTTTTGATCTACAATTAATTACACGTCCCAGAGATGAATTAATAAAGAGAATACATAGCAGATTTGACGCTATGTTAGATAATAATGTTATAGAAGAGGTGCAGCAATTATCGAACCGTATTGATCGTAACGAAGTGTCGGAAGAAAATCTAATCGTAAAAGCTCACGGTTTCCGACCCCTGCGCAATTATTTAAAGGGGGACGTGCCGATTGAGGAAGCTATTGAAAAATCAAAAATCGAAACACGCCAATATGCAAAACGACAAATGACATGGGCACGACAGCAATTTGGATTTGAATAAAAAAGCCCCCCCATATAGGGGCTTTTAAAAAATCCTCTATATAATTCTAAAATTTATATGTTGCCGCAAGAGAGATAATACCAACATTACCGTCAGTTTTCACATTTGTTGTGGTAGAACCACCGAATGCTCCGGCTTCGGTCAAATTGACTTCTTCTTCGGACACATCTACGTAAACACCGGCAACATCAAATGTCCATTTGTCGTTATAATCATACGACGCACCAGCAGCAAACCATTGTCTGTCACCATCAGGGATAGATGTTGTGCGAAATTCGTCATTGGTTGGTGTTTCATCAAATTGATATCCCGCCCTTAATAACCATTTGTTATTTAACTGGTATCTGGCACCAACTGAAAACGCATTTGTATTCTCATAATTTAACGTTCTGACTGAACTCGTACCATTTTCCAACTCCACAGGAATAGTGTCAAAATTGCTCCAACCAATCCAGCTGACACTCCCCAGAACTTCCAGTCTATCTGTCAGCATATGCGACGCGGAAACTGTTGCGACATCGGGTAAATCCAAACCAACATTACCGCCTTGTTCACTTCTGATACCACCCAGAACATCTGTCGGTGTATTGACAACGACACGCCCTTCCAACTCATGCGAAATGGCGCTGCGGTAATGTGCACCAAACTTTGTGCCTTCGATTGGTTTCAGCAATATACCAACGTTAAATCCGGCTGTGACAGCATCTCCCGATAAATCCTGAATACCATCTGTTGAGGGGGAGGCTGTTCCAACAGCGCCGCTGGGCGACGGTATCGCAGAAATCAGTTTTGCATCCGCATATTGAACATTTACACCGCCACCTATAGAAAGCCAGTCATATGGTGCATAAGCGATACTTGGCGCGATATCGATTGTTTTTAGCTCTGACTCAATCGAGTCGTAACGCCCCAGCCAATTTGTACCGTAATCATTTGCCAGCCCAAAAGGTGCGCTGATACCAATTCCCAACCATAAATTATTATTTGGCAAAACAGGATAAGCAAAATAGGCATTCGGAATTGCTTCAATATCAAACGGATCACCACCGTCATTATTACCGGTTGAAACAGTTCCCCCGCCATTTGTCACTGTAGACCCTAAATCAGTTGCATCCGCACTGGGACGAAGAATATGCGCACCAACCATAATTTGTGGACCGGAAAGCTCCGTCATACCGGCAGGATTAAAAAAGATTGTGCTTGCATCTTCCGCTAACACGGCGGATCCGGCAGATGCTGTCCCCAAAGCAGACACAGATTGTTCTTGAATGTAAAAAGCAGCTGCATCTGTTTGCGCAGGTATGGAATAAATCGATGTTGCTACTAAAGATGAGAGTAAGAATTTGGAAAAAAAGTTTTTCGATGGTCTTTCAAGAATTATTTTAGAGGTAATCATAGGAACGTCTCCACATTTTGAGAATATTTTTCCTATATATAATACCTGATTTGTTAAAAAAGCCCTAAAGTCCCTTATATTGCAATGCAGTAATCACAACACAGATTTAATCTCACTCGCTATCTCCTGAGGTTTGTCTTGCACATCAAACACAAGTAAAAGTTCATTTTCAGGTGACATAAGATATGTAAAGGTTGAGTGATCCATCATATATTCATCCGGCCCCATCATGTCCATCTCGATTTTGCTGCCATGTACTTTATAATTATCTTTCATCGCATCAACCTGTTCCTGCGATCCGGTCAACCCGATAAGACGACTGTCATAAACGGCAATATATTCTTTTATAACCTCTGGCGTGTCGCGCGCAGGATCAACAGAAACAAAAATTGGCGCGATATCTTTCGCCTGATTATTTTCTTCCAGAATATCCAATACAGTCGATATTTTTGTCAATTCCGCCGGACAAATACCGGGACAATGCGTGAATCCGAAAAACATCAGCTTATATTGTCCATCAAATTTAGCTTCCGTAACCAGATCACCGTTTTCATCTACCATTTCAAATGGACCACCAACAGAAGATGCTGTTTTAACTGTTTGAGAGGCGATTTTCCCTGATGTTGCGACTGATGACGTATTATTAGAGACCAGATAAAGCATGATACCTCCGCATAATATAAGTACGGCGGAAAGTAGAATAATGAGATTTTTTTCTTTCATATGATGAAATATAACATCCGAAAGATAGAATTCAAGGTATGATCTTGCCCTTCAAATGTGCTCCTTCCGGGCTGTTTAAAAACCTTGTCACAAACGCAACATTCTTCTGACGATCAATCTTAATCTCACCATTTTCCTGTTTTGGCGTCTGAAGCGCACCCGATGCTTTTTGCAATACTTTGGGATCAAGGTTTTGCCTGATTGTCCTTACCGTGTCCAACATCTCTTTAATGACTTTGTCTCTATCTTCTCTCTTCATATTTTTATATGGCCGCACGCCATCTCCTCTAACTTACATTTGTATTTTATTATTTTAGCGAAAAAATCTTAAAACCCTGTTATAAAGTAGAAAATGTTTCTATCTCTCTATAAATCTATCACAAAACGGTCGGATATTGTTTTAAATGCCCTTTTGAAAAGACGTCTTGCAAAGGGAAAAGAGCATCCAAGCCGTTGGATAGAGAAAAAAGCAATCATTACAAAACAAAGGCCAGACGGCACGCTGATATGGATTCATGCGGCCAGTGTCGGTGAAGCGCAATCCGCTCTTATAATAATTGATCAAATCGCAAAAGATTATCCTGACCACCACATATTAATTACAAGTGGCACATTAACCTCTGCAACTCTTTTGGAGAAAAGGCTTTCGGGAAACGCTTTTCACCAGTTTGCGCCGCTCGATCATCCGGACTGGATAGAAACCTTTCTCTCCCATTGGCAACCGCAACTGGTATTATGGCTTGAGTTTGAGCTATGGCCTAATACACTTTTGGCAATTCAGGAAAGAACTATTCCTGCATTTTTAATTAATGCGCGGCTTTCAGAAACATCTTATAAAAATTGGCGACGTTTTTCACAAACATCAAAAAAAATTCTTTCAACCTTTTCCTTTATTTTGTGTCAGACAGAGAAAGATGCGGCCCTCTTTACATCACTGGGGGCATCACAGGTAAAAGCCGTAGGTAATATAAAATACAGCGCAAGTGAACTTCCCTATGATAAATCCTCTTTAGAAACTTTAAAGAATAATATCGGCACAAGGCCTTGTTGGGTGTATGCCAGTACACATGGCTCTGAAGAAAAGCTGGCCGTACGTCTTCATCAAAACCTCAAAAATACTTTTCCGGATTTACTAACAATTATTATTCCCCGCCATCCGGGGAGAGGCAATGAAATTTATCAAAGTATTCAGTTGAAAGATATAAATATCCTTCAACGCTCACACAACAAGGCTCTGCCTGATGAACGTATAGATATCTATTTGGCCGATACTTTAGGGGAATTGGGGTTATTTTATCGTCTATGTCCCATCGCTGTTATTGGGCGCTCCTTCAGCGATGATGGCGGCGGCGGGCATAACCCTATCGAAGCGGCACAATTGGGATGCGCCGTTCTTCATGGTCCCAACGTTCAAAATCTACAAGAAATATATGACGATATGTACACGCATAATGCCTGTACGCCTCTCAAAACTGAAGCAATATTTCAAGATAAATTACATACATTTTTAAGTGATCCTGAAAAACTTGGAAAAGCACGACAGAACGCTCGAAACTATTGTGATCAATATAACGATATTTTTCAAAACGTTTGGCAAACGATTATACCACATCTTTCCAAGATAAGCGAAAACAGACATGATGTTTAATACACCCGCATTTTGGTATAAAAAACAAGGCGCTTTATCAAAAGCTCTCTCTCCTATTGCAAAATTATATTCTTCTATCAGCCAAAACCATACGAACCAACAAACGCCTTACAAGGCGAATATGCCTGTTATTTGTGTCGGCAACCTTACCGTTGGGGGCAGCGGCAAAACACCTGTAGTTATCAGTTTACTAAACATCGTATTATCTGAAAATATATGCTCAAATCCTTGCATACTAAGCCGTGGATATGGCGGTACAAAAGACGTACATCTCGTTGAAAGTACAGATACATTTGAAGATGTCGGGGATGAACCAAAATTAATGTCACGTTATGCACCCGTTATCGTCTCAAAAGATCGAAGTTCAGGCGCGAAATTGGCAGAAAAACATAATTACGATCTGATCATTATGGATGACGGGTTTCAAAATCAAACACTATATAAAGATTTCAACTTTTTAGTGATTGATGGGACATCCGGATTTGGTAATAAGAACCTGATTCCTGCCGGACCATTACGCGAACCCATTGATCAAGGTCTGAAACGTACAGATATAGTTATTATACTTAATCAAGACACGTACGGCGTGAAAAACGTTATTCAGCCTACACCCTATTTAAAAGCAGACGTTAGGGCTATTATAAAAAACGATGATTTTAGACATCATAAATATATCGCTTTTTGCGGTATAGCCCACCCCGATAAATTTAAACGTACACTGAAAGATGTCGACATAAAGTTGATAGATTTCAAAACTTACCCCGATCATTATGTTTTCAAACAATCTGATATTGATCAACTTTATAAACAAGCTAAAAATGATAACGTACGGCTTATTACCACAGAAAAAGATTACGTACGTCTTATGTCTTTTTCTAAGCTTGTAGAAATTACAGATGTTCTGCCTATTGAACTTATATGGGATGATCATCAAAGGATTATTGATGTGTTGCGTTCTATTATTACGAGGGCGAAATGAAAAAAATACGCTATTTTTTTGAAGCTATTATTTTATATATTTTATACGCTTTATTCTGGTTACTACCTGCGCGAGTGGCTTCCAATTTAGGAGGATGGATAGGACGTACACTTGGACCAAAATTATCCGCGTCAAGAAAACCTTTAAAACATTTACAATTAGCCATGCCCGAATATCTTGATCATCATCAAGATATTGTAAACAAAATGTGGGGTAATCTGGGACGTGTTATTGCCGAATACGCGCATATCAAGAATATTTGTTCCTCATACGTACGTATTGAAAATGAAGATTTCATAAAAGAAGCAATACAAAGTGGTCGGCCGGTTATATTTATTTCTGGTCATTTGGCAAATTGGGAATTGATTGCACCGACGCTTGCGCTTCAATTAAACATTCCCGGCTTGTTAGTTTATCGCCGCCCCAATAATCCCTTTTCTGCCTATTTATTAGATAAAGCAAGATGTGTTAGCCCGCTCATGTCTTTTACAACAAAATCAGATAAAGGTATGCGCGATATGATTAAGTGTATGCGTCAAAAAGGTACGCTGGGGCTATTGATCGATCAAAAACTGAATACAGGTATGGAAACTAAATTTTTTGACCATCCTGCTATGACAGGTACAGCTTTCATAGATCTGGCAAAAAAGTATAACGCAATTATTATACCTCTTCGTATACAACGTCTGCATGATATCAATTTTTCAATGACGTGTTATAAGCCTTTAGATGTTCAAAATAAAACGGTTGAAGAAATCATCCATAATACCCATATCCTTCTTGAAAGCTGGATAAGAGAACGACCAGAACAATGGTTATGGCTGCATAAAAGATGGAAAGACAATAAGTAATGGCTCATTTTGACTATTTTGTAATAGGTGGTGGTTCTGGCGGTGTACGCTCCGCGCGTATAGCAGCACAACATGGCGTAAAGGTTGGGTTGGCAGAAAAATCACATTTGGGGGGTACGTGCGTTAATGTCGGATGCGTACCTAAAAAACTATTCTCCTACGCTGCTAATTACGGACAACATCTTGAAGATATGAAAGGTTTTGGTTGGGAAAACGTTCAAGCATCTTTTAACTGGCAAAAACTAGTTGAGCGAAAAAATAGTGAGATTGAGCGTTTAAATAATATTTATCAAAGCTTGCTTGCGAATGCCGGAGTCGAATTGTTTCGCGGTTGTGCCACGTTTATTGATAATAATACACTAGAGATTAACGACGAAATTATTACAGCCGATAAAATCCTTATTGCAGTAGGTGGTAAGCCAAAAGCTCCTCACTTTCCCGGCGCGGAATACGCCGTGGTTTCGGATGATTTATTTTATTTGGACAACTTCCCGAAACGCGTTGTGATTCAAGGCGGCGGATATATTGCCGTTGAATTTGCACATATATTTCACGGACTAGGTGCAAAGGTCACATTACTTTATTATAAAGATTTATGGATGAGCAGTTTCGACAAAGAAGTGAGCTTGTTTTTAAAAGAAGAATATACAAAACAAGGAATTGATCTTCAATTTAACACGAATATAGAATATGTCACAAATGACGGAGCCTCTTATCAAGTTCATACAACTAATGAAGAGCTTATAGAATGTGATCTTGTCGTCAGTGCCATTGGACGCCAACCCGAAACAAAGGCATTAAATCTGCAAAATACGGATGTTATTACGCTACCAAACGGGCAAATAAAAATTACGTCTGATTGGCAAAGCTCGGTGTCTAACATATATGCGGTTGGCGATGTTTCTAATTCTTGGAATTTGACGCCTTATGCAATCGCAGAAGGACATATGCTTGCCGATAATTTATTTGGCACAGAACAAACAAAAGTTACAAATCTAAATCTTGTTCCAACAGCCATCTTTTCCAAACCCGAAATCGGTACAATAGGCTTAAGTGAAGAACAAGCGAAGGAAGAGAAATATAATTATCAGGTTTATAGATCAACTTTTCGACCACTCATACATACATTAAGTGAAAATGAAGAGAAAACTTTTTTGAAATTAATTGTTGATTTGGATCAAAGTGAAAAAATAATTGGATGTCATATTGTAGGGCTTGACGCAGCAGAAATGCTTCAAGGAATTGCCATTGCAATTAATATGGGGGCAACGAAAAAAGATTTCGACAATACAATAGGCATTCACCCTACCTCTGCCGAAGAAATTGTTACGCTGAAGTAATGATACAAAATTCTGTTCGCACACGTTTTGCACCCTCCCCAACTGGTTTATTGCATTTGGGGCATGCTTATTCAGCTATTTATTCTTACAACTACGCAATGGAGCGAGGTGGCGAATTTATACTTCGTATAGAAGACATTGATCCCTTAAGGTGTAAAGCAGAGTATATAGATCAAATTTTTGAAGATCTGGAATGGTTAGGCTTGAGATGGGCGCATCCTGTACGTATCCAGTCACGTCATTACACAGATTATGAGCATTATTTAAATATACTCCTTAAAAAACAATTACTTTATCCCTGTATATGTAGCCGAAAAGATATCAAAGAAGAAATCGAGAGGTCAGGATATGCGCCTCATGGCCCAGAAGGTCCTTTATATCCGCAAATTTGTAAAGATGCTGATGTTAATATTGATTCCCGACCTTACGCTTTAAGGCTTGATCTTGAAAAAGCACTTGATGTGATTAACCCTGAACATCTCTTTTGGGAAGATAATAACGGACAAATTATATATGCAAAACCTGAAATACTAGGAGACATTGTTTTATCAAGAAAAGACATCAATACCACTTACCATTTGAGCGTTGTGGTGGATGACGCATTGCAAGAAATAACTCATATAACGCGTGGTAAGGATTTACAATTCGCTACTCATATACAATGTGTATTACAGGAAATCTTCGGCTTTAGAAAACCAATTTATTCGCATCATCAAATTATTACCGATGATAAAGGAAACCGTTTTGCAAAACGTGATCATTCAAAAACATTGAAGGAATATAGGGAACAAGGAAAAAAGCCCGAAGATGTTTATAATCTAATCGGACTTAGACCTCTAAATTAGTAAGGTGAGCATGTACCAACCGGAGGAGTAGCTGTGCCGCCAGCTGGCATAGTGACCGGAACATAATAACAACCCGGATTTATACAAACTGCGTCAGCGTATTTTTGACCTCTATCATATATAACCAAACCTGTACGTATTGTTCTTGAATTGGAGCAAGCGCTAGGTCCGGCTTCAGTATATGATGCGGCTGTTGTATAGGCTGTGTCGACAGCTGTATCGAATGTTGCTTTCCAGACCGGTGATGTGATGGCTGCGTCAATATACGGACTCCATTTAGGATCACCCGCACATGATTGTGGATTACCACTTGCATCTAAAGGAAATCGACGTGGATCTATAGAGGCATGTTGATCGAATGTTAAGAAACCATCTTCAGGAAACGTTGCGAAGTTTAAACATTTGGCATTCATCCATACTGCATTCATACGGTCACACGTATATGCTGCGCCACTAATTGTAGATGGTGTGTAATCATCACTGCCACGGCTTCCCAAAAAGCTATGATAGAAATTATTAGTAATATAAGCATTCATTGACGAGCCAATAAGCTGGTTTAAAGCATTATCCATATCGTTATTTGTTATAAGGCCAACAGACCCTCCGCTCCATACACTTGTATTTTCACTAAACATATTCTCAGCCTGCTCCGCTAAAACGTTCAAGAAACTGTCAAAACAGGTGTATTCCATAACACTGTCAGGTTTAGCGATTAGATTTTGATTTTGCGTAATTTCACGTTGCGCTTCTAGCCATGCTCTGGTTTCCATGGCAATCATTATATCAGTATCACAAGTTGGAGACATTGGACTTGCCGTAGGTAAAGCTGAGCTACTGCCACCACCACCCAAAAGTGATCCTATAGTTCCAGTGCCACCACCTGCTAGTAATGTACCCAAGATTCCACCTGCACCACCACCGCCAAACAGACTACTAATTGTACTAATCAAGCTACTTAAATCACCAGCTAAACCCAGTATACTACTGAGCTCAGTATTAAGTAAATCAGTAATTCCTGGAATCAAATTTTCTAAATCATCAAAGAAGTCAAATCCAAGAGCAGAAGTTAAAGTACTTCCTTGTGTAGGATCTAAAGATGAAATTCCATAAAGAAGACCACCAGCAAGGTCTGCTGATTCTATTGTTCCAATGTCACCCAATTCACTCAGAAAGCTTTCTAATTCACCGTCATTGAGTTGTGTTGTAATATTTTCAATCCCACCTACTGAAGAATCTAACGCACTCTGCACTAATGATGGATCCAATCCGGCTAATCCGCTTCCATTACCAGAATATGTATTAAAAAAATTACGAATATCACCCGCGCCGCCAGCTATTGCTGTTGTTAGTTCGGCGTTAGTTTGCGCTATGGCGCTATGATTACCTAAGGAACAAACCCCTAGAAGTAATGCTAACGTAAGTATGCCTAATTTTTTCATCATTGTATCCATTCTAATCATTTCGCACTCACCTGTCACTTTTTTCTTTTATAGACGTTTATTTTACACATGCTGTACTGTCAGGTACGCCATCTCCATCGCTATCAATAAATGGGTCGTAATAACAACTTGGATTGGCGCAAAAGTGTTCTTCATATTCTTGTATTATTTCACCTGCTTGACCAAAGTTAATAATATTAACAACATTTACGCCTGTACTGATAGGAGCCAAACCAGTACATACTTCACTAGGATTTACGTAGTCATTAATGTCTATTCCTGGTAGCGTTGCGGGGACAGACCCATGATATGCGAGCCCTGCATTAGTCATCACTTCTATATCTACATCATATAAGCCTGTATCATTACAAGCACTATATTGTGTCCGCGGATCATTCGTATTGGGGATCATTTCATTATAAGTATAAAAAGGTCCTGGCCCCGTAAAGAAACGAGGATCAGCAAAATTCTCACACTTAGCAATTTGCCACACATTATTCATGGCAGAACAAGTATAAGTTGCTCCACCTATTGTTGGCGATACTGTTCCATCAAGTCCACCTGATGTATCACCCAAAAAGGTAAGTGGAAATTGTTGGCTAACATAATTAAAAATAGATGCCACAACAGTTTCTTCCAGGATCTGATCTAAAGAGGTAGGATCTAAAAATACATTTATTCCCACATTCGTTCCATTAGAAAGCGCGATGTTCCCTCTTGAACCTGAGCTAGACCAAGTATTTCTTCCACTAAAAAAAGTATCGGCGCGTTCTGCTGTAAATCCTATAAATTCATCAAGACATGTATATTCCATGACACTATCCGGACGATGAATTACCATTTCACTTGCAACAATGTCTTCTTGTGCTTCCATAGCCGCACGTCCACGCATAACAACGTAGACTTCAGGATCACAGGCATTCTCTGATACCGCGCCCATCATAATTTCTGTTGCGTCCCATAAAACAGGGCCGCCGGGAGGGGGCCCGACACCGTTTTCAGGGCCGCCAGATAATGATGGTGGCGTGTAAGTTGGTGGCACAATCTCGGGACGTGATCCAGAAGGCGCATAATGATTTCCGGCAGGTCCAGATGTAGACGGAGGTGTAAGCGTTGCAGGCAGATCAGGTGGCGTCCCGCCACTTCCACATGTTCCCCTCGGTTGACAAGTTGTTTCTGTTAATCTGTATGCTGCATCATCTTTCAAACATTGTCGAATAGCAGGATCACTCAAATCAAGACCGACTGCTTCCTCTGGGTCAACAGCAACACCGTCAATACGTATTCTATAATGTAAATGAGGACCTGTCACACCGCCTGTTGCGCCGGTTGTTATCGTGCCTGCAGATGCATTAAAACCGACGTCTTGCAAATGCATATATGTTGTTTGAACGCCATTGGGATACGTAAATGTTACGTAATTACCTGCCCCGCTTGGCTGACTTAAAAGACCACTATGGTTTGTGTAGCCGGGTGGCACAGCTATAACCGTACCTGATGCTGTTCCGTAATCGTGTCCAGTATGCTGTCTTGGGCGACCAGTTACCGGGTGTGATCCACGAAAGCGGAAACAATCTGTTTGCGCGCCGGATACATGTGGTGGGATTACTTGTGCATAAGATGTTGAAGTGGATATAACGAAGGTTAATAGAAATGATGATATCGCAACTAAAAATAGCAAAATCAAGTAATACGTTTGACAAATAAGAATACGATTAATCATTTACCATCTCATTCTTCATATAAATTTGCTTTGCGTCATTCCAGATCAGAACTTGCCCGGAAAAATCATTTAGAGCATTGTCATATAATACCAAATTCTTTACACCATCTGTTTTTTCTTGTGAAATATCGATCTCTGAATATTCAAAATATCCCAATCGTCTGATTTCCTTGTCCTTAACTGCGATGATTGCATGGTGACAGCCAATATTGTTACATGTCATATAATCATCCATAAAGCGTATAATATATTCTGTAACACCATCTTCATTTAAATCAACGAAGTAAACACCCAGCGGCGGATAATAAATATCTCCGTCATTGATATCCCGCAATTCCTGATCAAATTCTTTATAAACAAGATCATTGATATTACCTTTGGGGCTAAGTGCATATTCCAAATATACTTTATTTGTTGTGTAATCTTCGGCATCATGATGATGATCATTTCCATCATGATTCTCAGCTTCCTGTGCCCCACCATTAAATGAAGCAACTGAAAGTAAGAAAACACAAAAAATAGTTAAAAAATAACGCATGCACGTCTTTCAAAAATTGTCAGTACTCTAGTTTAGCAATCTTTTTAAAAAGATACAAAATCCTAGCGGATTTTTCTGTTTAATCCTAGTTTTTTAAGCTATTTTATTGAAATTGTTTTGGGAAGCAGGAACCAATATGACCCTTGTGACTTCATTTGCCCTGCATATTCTTCGGCCATGGCGCCGTATCCCCAGAAAAAATCACCTCTAACCACACCGCGAATTGCGCCGCCCGTATCTTGGGCGACCATCAACTGGGCAATGGACGTATTTTTGATTGTCGGGTGCTGAACCACTAACCATACAGGCATGCCGTAATCATAAAGCGTTCGGTCAAATGCCAAAGACCGCTGCGGTGTCAAAACCACATTTTGCGCACCGACAGGGCCGCTCGTATCAAGCTTTCTAAAGAAAACATAGGACGGATTTAAGTTCATAATGTCCTGTGCTTGGTCTGGATGATCTTTCAACCATGCACGTATAGTTTGTAGCGAGACTTTTTCTTTGGTCAATTCACCACGGTCAATGAGCGCCCGTCCAATCGCAAAGTAACCGTGGCCGTTCTTACCAGCATATCCCACACGCATTTTACGATTATTATCCAGATTAACCACGCCGGATCCTTGTATATGAAGGAAAAACGCGTCAATTGGGTCATCTACCCACGCAATCACTTCCGCATTTTTCAGTCCAAAGCGATCTATTTCAGCACGATCAGGATAGCGAGATAGCCTGCCGTTTTTGCTTTGAGATGTCGTTTTTGTTCCATCCCCGTTCAAATCCGCCATAACCAAATCATCAGGCAAAGCATATAACGGATATTGATAAGGACCATAGCGTCGCAAAGATCCGTTTAATGATGCTTCGTAATATCCCGTGAACAACCCCCGACGCTTATCTGTCTCTTCTTCACTAACCTGATAAGCATAAAAATAGTCTTCGAAAAATCTGTGTAGTGCCGTTGTATTTACTCCCTGTAGAGACGCAGCAGCATCACAAGGTTGCTTGAAATCGCCATAAGTTCCAGCTGGGCGAAACGCTCTTGAAGACGGAATTTTGATCAGCTTTTCGCAAGAGGTTAAAAATGCACCAAAAGCATGTGTCAAATTGTCGCCGTACCAGTTTGGTAGCTGGTCAAAAGACGTTTTTTGAAGTTGTGGTGTTTTAGAAATATCACGTTTCGGCGTAGTCGTTGAACACGCCGCCAAAGCCAATACCAGCAAGCTTAGAATAGGAAAATATTTCACGTTCAGGCAGTTTCGGGAATGGGCGTTTTGTGATCTTCCGGTGCACCGTCATGCGTCTCGAACAATTGCCAGACAGGATTCTTGGATTTTAAATTACGACCAAAGACCCAAATATCGTTCATCTCCGTTGCGCGGTTCGGATTACCTGCAAGAATTTTTTCATTCTCGTCTTTTAATAAATATGTTTCCTCTGCCGCGATGGAGACAGAAACATAGCCCATTTTACCATCTATCTTGGCGCCGGTAATCTCTGCTTTACGAATGGCATGAATATCTGTAACCACGCGCTCACCTCTCTCGGCTCGGCTATCGATTTCTGCCTTAAAGCTGTCATAAACGCTTTCAGACAAAAGTGGCTTAAGAAAGTCTTTATCACCTTCCGCAAATGCCTCGACAATCATGACGAAGGCTTCTTCTGCATTTTTCAAAAATGTGACGGGGTTAAAATTGCGGTCTTTACGTCCGATATCCTTTAATGTCTCGCGCACGGCTAATGACGGTGTTATAACCTCATCATCAAATGGATCATGCGGATTTTCACGACCAAAATTAACTTCTGCCTCATCTGTCGCCGCATTGGCATTTTTGGGCGCAGCCTCTTTATTATCATCATTTGTGACAAACGGATTGGGGCGTTGTGGCTCATCGCCATGTTTTGTGCCCAGCACGCTGCGCAACCAAAAAATTAGTCCCGCGGCAACAAGGGCGTAAATCACTATATCTGCTGGTATGTCTGTCATAATTACCTTTGATTTAAATAAGCACCTACAATATCACGCTTTTGCATCATATTGAAAGTTTCAAACAGTCCTTAAGATAAAAGTATTCCCAAAGAATACAAGGTAAAGAACAAGATTATTTTACAATAAGAGTATTTCATTTAAAGTTCAGGTCTGCTAAATAAGCAAAAAAGGAATAAAAATGACCGATATGACTAAAGATAATGACATTGTAGATGCAAAAGCAGCGCCCGTTGTCATCCACGCGCAGTACCTGAAAGATATTTCATTCGAAAACCCGAATGCCCCTCAATCGCTGAAAAGCGGTCAAGCTGGTCCGGAAATGGATGTGAATATTAATATTAGCGCGCGTGAAATTGAAGAAGGCGATATGAAAGATTTGTACGAAGTTACATTGATCTTATCCGCGACCGCTAAAAAAGAAGACAAAACGTATTTTCTGGCAGAAATTCAATATGGTGCCTTAGTTGCGCTTGCCGGATTACCTGAAAAGCAACATCACCCCATGCTATTTATCGAAGTGCCGCGCATGATGTTCCCATTTGCACGCCAGATTTTGGGCGATGTGACCGCACAAGGTGGCTATCCGCCTCTTCTGCTAAATCCTGTTGATTTTCAAGCTATGTATATGGATCGTTTTGCCAAGGATCTTGAAACGAGCGGCGAAATCACTCCGAAGAAGAACGGTAAAGCTGCTTAAATCAGCTTACTTTCACTTTACTCCATAAAGGATCTTTCAGCTTTCCTAGCATTTGGGTATGTGCGGAAAGTTCCTGATCACTGATTTTAAATGTGCGTGCCTCACGAAATGTACGTTTGATTTTGCCTGACATACCGGATGCATTGTTTTTCTCGTCATCTTCTATCTGAAAGCCATGCTGACGACCCCCATTAAGTTCTAGCCAGACCATCCCAAGCAATTCTGCATCAAGTAGCGCGCCATGCTGTTCACGCGCCGATAAATCAATATCAAAGCGGCGGCATAGGGCATCCAAATTTGCTGGCGACCCCGGAAATTTACGTCGCGCAATGTCCAGACTGTCAATAACACGGTCATTTTTGATACCGGGATGACCAACGCGTTTTAGTTCATGATTGATGAATTTCATGTCAAAGGACGCATTATGTGCCACTAGCTTGCTATCACTTCCGATAAAATCTAGGAAATTTGTAAATTCTTGCGAAAAAAGCGGTTTGCCAATCAGCATTTCACGCGTAATACCATGCACCGCAACAGCCTCAGCGGGAACATCACGCTCTGGGTTCAGATAAACATGGTAGTTTTTACCCGTTGGCAAATGATTGATCATCTCAATCGCACCAATTTCGATGATGCGGTCACCCTCATCCGGATCGAAACCAGTTGTTTCTGTATCAAATACTATTTCGCGAATCATATTTCCAATATACTTAAAAAAGCGTGTTCCTAGAAGTCGGAACAGCGTCCGTTGGTTTCCCAGTCCCCGTAACGGGTTGGCTCCGCCTTATTTTCAAACCCGCCAATTTCTTTGGGCTTTTTTTGCTGGTCTTTATCGGCTTCAGACGTTTTTTTCACATCTTTCGGGTCGGATGTCTTTTTATTGCTCATAATAAATGATATGTGAAGAACATGACTGAAATCAATGCCAAAGAAATTCTGAAACCTTTTCGCCAAGAAATAGATGATCTGGATGAACAGATTATCACACTGATCGCCGAGCGATTTAAGGTGGTGCATCAAGTCGGGGAGGCCAAAGCCGCGCATAATATTTCAACAGTGCAACCCAAACGTATGGAAGAAGTTTTAGACCGCGTTGCAACTCTAGCTATAGATAGAGGCCTAGACCCAGAATTGGCACGACGTCTCTACTCCAACATGATCGATCACGCCCACACGCTTGAATTTGTGATTACAGGCGAACATAATGAATAATGATCTATCCGATCCTTTATCGGCACGTTTAAGCGCCCTTACTTTGCTGCAGCAAATTCTGGATAAAAAGCAATCTTTTGATTTACTGCTGGAGCATGACAAAAGTTTCAAAAGTCTGACAAAACAGGATCGTGGCTTCACGCATATGCTGGTTGCAACCACCTTGCGAAATTTAGGTCAATGCGATGATATTATTGCCAAATTACAAACCAAATCCAGCGCACAAAAGCAGCCGATGCTACAGCATATATTGCGCATAGGTCTAATACAAATTCTGTATATGAATGTACCTGATCATGCGGCAGTTAATACAACAGTCGATTTGTGCGATGTCAAAAATATGTCACGCGCAAAAAACTTTGTGAATGCAATGCTCAGACGTTTTCTGAGAGAGAAAGATATTTTATTATCCAAGCAGGATCCTCTACGCCTCAACATTCCCGAATGGCTTTTAAAACCACTCATTAAGGACTGGGGTTTATCCCACGCCGCAAAAATTAGCACGTCATTACTTGAAGAAGCGCCTATTGATATATCTATCAAAAACCCCGGCATGTTAGAACACTGGATTACCGAACTTGATGCGCAGCATATTTTATTTGATACAGTGCGTTTAAAAAATAATACGGCTGTTCCAACCCTGTCCGGATATGATGACGGGCATTGGTGGGTGCAAGATGCCGCGGCCTCCCTTCCCGTACAAATTATGGGCGATATTACGGATAAGCATATATATGACATTTGCGCCGCACCGGGCGGGAAAACTGCACAATTGGCGGCAAAGGGTGCGAATGTTATTGCGCTTGATCGCTCCGCAAAAAGACTGGTTCGTCTACATGAAAATATGCAACGATTGTCGCTTCACGATAAAGTGGAAACAATTACCACCGATGCCGCGTCATGGTCGCCGCAGGAACCAGCAGATATAGTTTTATTGGATGCGCCTTGTACTGCCACAGGTGTGATTAGGCGTCACCCCGATATTTTACATCTTAAATCCCAGCAAGATATTGACGCCCTCATCCGTACACAAAAACAAATTCTTGATCATGCGGCCTCATTCGTAAAATCTGGTGGATTTATATTTTATTGCACCTGTTCTGTTCTGAAATCAGAAGGTGAAGATCAGGTCGATACGTTTTTGAATAATCATCCTGATTTTAAGCGCCTCCCTATTCAAGAAAACGAGATTGCGGGTTATAAATCATTCCTAAATGATCAGGGGGATGTACGTTTGTTTCCGTATCTTTTAGAAGATTTAGGCGGCATTGACGGTTTTTTCATATCCAGATTACAAAAAAAGTAAAAAATATCGCTAGATTAGTCATATTCTTAGATAGAAAAGTCGGCTATAATAATACTTTAAACTGCTTCATTTTCATCCTAGATTATAATTCATGACACAAAATATACTTATCGCGCCCTCTGTTTTATCAGCTGACTTTTCCAATTTGGAGGCTGAAATTAAGGCCATGGACGCAGCAGGCGCAGACTGGTTTCATCTGGATGTTATGGACGGTCATTTTGTTCCGAATATTTCTTATGGCGCGGCTGTTATTAAAGCAATGCGCCCACACAGCGATAAAATTTTCGATGCACATTTAATGATTGCGCCGTGTGATCCCTATATTAAAGATTTTGCTGATGCCGGATGCGATATTATTACCATTCATAGTGAGGCAAGCCCGCACCCGCACCGTTCTTTACAACTGATAAAATCATTTGGCAAAAAGGCCGGTATTGCGCTGAATCCTGCCACGCCTGTATCCGCGCTGGAACATGTTATGGATTTGGTTGATCTTATCTTGATTATGACGGTTAATCCCGGTTTTGGCGGGCAAAGCTTTATTAATTTGACTGATAAAATTGCACAAACACGCCGCATGATCGATCAAAGCGGACGTCAGATTGATCTGGAAGTTGACGGCGGCATAACACCGGAAACCTCACAACTTGTTCGTGACGCAGGTGCAAATGTTCTGGTTGCAGGAACAGCCAGCTTTAAAGGCGGGCCGGATGCATATGCTCAAAACATCAAAAATCTTAAAGGAGGACAGGTGTGACCCTTTCCCTTATTCAGCATATACGCGAATGTGCCGGACGGATGGCATATAGCAGTTATCTGTATAATTGGAGTTTACGCGCCGACCCACCCGCCGGTATTTTATTCAAGCCGATTGATCAATGGAACGGCAATGCCGAAACAGGTAAAAAATTAACGCAAGGGCATTTCGAATTGCATAGCGAGGAATTGCGTGCAGATGGTGATTTTTGGAAATGCACAGATTTGCATGAAGGCTGGAATGATTATCTGCATAAATTTGAATGGATACGTGATTTACGTGCACTTGGCGGGGACGAAGCTCGTTTCGCCGTACGCGCGTACATGTCCGAATGGATAAAAAAGTATTCTTACTGGAATGAAGTAACATGGCAGTCGGACAGATTGGGACGACGTATCAGCCTCTGGCTATCACTTTATGATTTTTATGGTGAGAGCGCGGATGAAGCGTTTCAGCATGATGTTCTTGACTCGATCACACGACAGGCGCGCCACCTCTACCGTGTTATGCCGACCCAAAATACAGGCATTAAGTCTTTTGAATCCTTACAAGGCTTAATTTACGCCGGACTCGCCATACCGGGGGGCGAACGCTGGCTTGATTACGGGCTTGAAGCCATATCATATGAAGCTGAAACGCAAATTTTGCAAGATGGTGGTCATATCTCGCGTAATCCCGATACGCTCTTATCTGTTATTACAATTTTAAATGATGTACGTGCGGCAATTGTCGGGGCGGATTATCCGCTTCCAAAAGCAATACAGTATGCGCTTGATCGCGGCTTACCTGCGCTCAGGTTTTTTCGTTATAATGATAAATCTTTTGCCGTCTTTAACGGCGCGCAAGAAGGAACAAAAAACGTACTTGAACGTCTTATCTTACAATCAGGCGCAAAAGGACGTATTCCAAAATCCCTGCCTGATACAGGATATGAACGCCTTTCAGCGGGACGTACACTAATGATGGTTGATTGTGGTAACACGCCTAACTGGCCGTATGATGACGCATCACATAGCAGCCCCTCTGCTTTTGAATTATCTATTGGTCGTGAACGTGTGTTTGTTTCCTGCGGTACGCATCCAACCGATATGAACTGGTCAGAAATGCTTCGCGGTAGTGCGGCACATAATATGCTGAGTATTGACCATCGTAATGTTTGTGAGATTCGATCAAACGGTCATATCGGACGAAGACCTAAAAAAGTAGACGTACAGCGTGAAGAACTGACAAGTGGTCAGCTTCTTACGATTAAACATGACGGCTACATTCCCGTGAATGGTATTATTCATAAACGACGTTATTTTATGGACGTAACCGGCAATGATATACGCGGTGAAGAGGAACTTACAACCAAAACAGGTACACTTACACGTCCAGTTGATGTGACTGTACGTTTCCATTTACATCCGCGCGTACTTGTTTCGCTTATCCGTGATGGTGAGGAAGCATTGCTATTATTACCTAGCGGTGCGGGCTGGCGATTTAATCATGATGGCGCAAAGCTGTCTCTTGAAAATTCCATCTATCTGGGTGAAGGTATTTATCCGCGCAAAACCAAACAGCTTGTTTTGAATTGTAAAATGGAAACGCCGGAACAAGTTGTTCAATGGGCCTTACAGAAAGAAAGTGCTTAATCCCTCGTCGCACGTACTTTCAGTTTCAATCCGTTTACCGCGCTAATTAAAACAATATCATCTTTTGAAAAAGTATCTTCTACCTCAGGCGAAAATGCCTGCCAGCGCTCTCCGTTTGTAAAGACGTGTCCGCTATGACCGTCCCAATCCATGACTTTTGCCTGTTGTCCAATCATCGATTCTGGTCCAGTTTTAAGTTCCTTGTTAATCACTGATTTTACAAATAGCAAAAATCCAATCCCCATAAAGATAGCTGCCGAAACAATGATCCCCATAATAATTTGCCACTCAAGCCCCATTCCCAGCATTTGAGAGTCATCGAACATAATGGCAAACCCGATTGTCAGGGCAATTATACCAGCTATTCCCAAGACACCGAATGACGGAATAAAGATTTCCGCAAACATAAAGACAAGCCCGCTGACAATTAACATCGCGCCCAATCCAGTTACGGGCAGAATACTGAACGCATAAAACGCCAGTAACAGACAAATGGCCCCGATTGTTCCCGACACCATTGTTCCCGGGGCATAAAATTCAAGCACCAAACCATAGATACCAATCATCATCAAAATGGCAGCAACATTGGGATCACTTATTAAGGCAAGGAAGCGTGTCATCAAATCAGGAGATGTTTCAATGATACGTACATTTTCCGTATTCAGCGTACGTTCCCGCCCGTCTTTCATTTTTACTGTGCGTCCATTAATTTGTTTTATAAGGTCATCGCGACTGGGCGCAACGATATCAATGACATTTTTTTCTAAAGCTTCTTTTGCCGTGATACTTTCTGCATCCGTTACTGCTTTTTCTGCCCATTCCGCATTGCGTCCGCGCATTTCTGCGATGCTTCTTATAAAGGCCGTTGTATCTTCCATAGCTTTTCGTTGAAGATTTTCAGCATTGGGGTCGTCCATTTGGCGAATGATATCTTCGATTTGCATATCATCAGATGGTTGTTTTGTCGGCAAACCATCTAAACTATCCATACCGGCGCGCATCTGTACGGGCGTTGCCGCGCCTACATTTGTTCCCTGATCCATCGCGGCAATATGTGCCGCCATTAATATAAACGTTCCGGCGCTGGCCGCGTGCGCACCCGTGGGCGTTACATACACCGCGACCGGCACCTCTGACGTCATGATCTTTGATACCATTTGACGCGTACTGGTCAGCAAACCACCAGGTGTATTCAGCTCAATAACAATTAATTCCGCGTTTGCCACAGTTGCTTTATCAATACCGCGCTTCATATAATCGGTGTAGGCGGGGGCAATGGCGCCGTCAATTTGCAGTATATGGACTTCTCGCTCTTCACCCTGCGCCAGAACAGATACATTGATAAGTAAGCCAAGAAAGATCAGGTAGATATATTTCATCCTTGATAAAATACTCCCTTTTCACCCTGAATGAAAGCATTTGGCACACAGATTGCAAATACGATCATGAAAACCAAGGATTTTAGACATGCTTAAAGAAATTTTGTCATTTGGAAATACGCTCGATCCCAAGCAGGATAGCGCCGTTTTAAAAATGGCGTCACATGATCGCATGGGCGGATCGGTTCCTGTATGGGAAAAGGCCTCCACCGCTAAGCAGCAGACAGAACAGCGCTTTGCGGATGCCTTAAATGAAAGCACTTCTGCAAATACATCGTCTTTTCAACTATCCCTTAATGCCGAAAATAACCCTGCCGAGTCTGGTGCAGAAAAACCGTTTGGTTTTGGTGATCTGATCGACATGATTAACCCGCTTCACCACATTCCTATTCTAGGTTCACTTTATAGAAATATTTCGGGCGATGATATTCGCGGTCCCGGACAGGTTATTGGCGGCGCACTTTATGGTGGGCCAATCGGGGCGGCAACCTCTATGATCAATATGCTTGTTAAACATGATACAGGCCGCGATATAACCGACCACGCCCTGAATTTAACACGGTCAGAAACGCCCAAATCCTATGCGCAAAATTCAAAGTATTACCATTCGGAAACACAAAACACCGTTGATATAGACCGCGCTATCCTCGCCTATCAAACAGCCCCTATTTCCAATCAAAGTCAGCCCTCTATCCAGACGACCAGATTATAGAAATAACTTGATTTTTTAAGATCTAATAGTTATGTATTATTCAAATAAGACATAGCTGAAAGACACTTATGTATACTCCTAAATTAATTATGCACGGCGCGGATACAACGGCATTGTCGGAACAAATGGCACGCGCAACTGATGCACGTACAATGCGGATTAAGCGCAGAATTCATAATGACGGAGGCATGGAGTTACAGATTACCGACAATATGCGCGGTCATGATGTTATATGTGTCCCCAATGCGACAGGCAATCCGCAAACAAATTTTGTACAGGGTTTATCAATGGTTGCCAATGCGAAGGCAGGCGGAGCAAACAGTGTAACCGCCCTTTTGCTTAATCCTTTTGAAGAACGCGCAGATAAAAAAGTCGATAGCCGCGGCATACCAATGTTTCACGTTCTGGCTGATGCATTAAGACCGCATTGTAATGAAGTGGTACTTGTTGATCCACATAATCTGGATGCGAGTGATGTGTTTAGAGGTGGAAACGTTACATCCGTCACAAACGTCAACATGGCCTTTCCAATCGCTATACAGTTAAAGCATCTTGTAAATCAAGGTGTCTTGAAATTAGAAGATTTATATCCTGTACATGCAGACGCAGGTAGCACAAAACGAATTACACCAGAATTCAGGAATTGCGTTGAATCCGTACTGGGATGGGACTATAGCAATGAAAAGGATGATTGGGCACAAGCCTTCAATCGAAGAAATCCACGTACAGGGGAAAAAAGTTCTCAAGGCCTAGGCTTGACCGGAGACGTTGAAGGTAAAGTCGCGATCATATTCGAAGACATTGGCGACACAATGACAACCCTGTGCACGACAGCGCGTGATTTAAAGAAAGCCGGTGCCAAGGCTGTTATAGGATATGTTTCCAAAGGACATTTTAGCCCCAAGAAGAAAGATATTGAAAAAGGGATTATGAAAGACGAGCCTATTACAGCGTCAATAGATCGTATTAATGAAAGTGAAATGGATTTACTTCTTACAACCGACGCTATAGCCCATACTGCAAGCAGTGGTCGCGGAAAAGCGCTTAAAGAAAGTAACATTGTACATACTATGAGTGTAGGAGCATATTTAGGAGCTTACATAAGTGCCCTGCACATGCCGGCAAGTACGCTTATGAATCCTGACGCAAATTCTGTTTCTGCTTTAAATCGCGGTACGCACCCTGATATGGATACAACAACACAAGCCCTCTTTGAGCCTATTGATCTTAAAGAAGGCTGTCCTTTATTAGATATTTAAATAACAATATTCAAATACATACATATAAAAAGTTAAATGACAAGAGAAAATATAGAACATTCAAATCTTCTAGCCAAAGCAGAAGTTATTAGTCGAAGTGATGATCATATTGTTTACAAAACTGATCGTGGCGAAATAACAATAGCAGGTACGCCACAAACGCTTTTGGAAACTATTATTTATCAAGACGGCAGCCGAGAGCGCATTAAAATAAATGAAGACGAAGTTGTAAGTGTACGCTTTGCTTCTGTATCCAAACAGGATGAAGATCATGAAAAATTTGATGTCGATTATATGAGGGAATTTGAAGCACAACCTGAAGATGCTATATCACGAACGGAAGCTTTAGCTGCAGGCCGTCCGCAAATGGCAGGATTCACGCATAATGATGTTCTCGAAGCTTACGAAAAATAGATTTACTTGCCCTCATGCATGAAGACTTCACGATGTGGGTAGGGTATTTCAATATTATTTTCTTTCAGAATATCCCATAGAGCTAACATGACAGCGCCCTTTGTATTCGTTACACCTTTTTCGGCGTCATCAATCCAGTATCTCAAAACAAAATTGAGTGAGCTATCGCCAAATTCAACCAAATGACAGACAGGCGGCGGGTCTTCCTTGACACGATCGACTGTTTTAACAATATCCTCCACCAAAGACTTCACCTGATGCGGATCAGAATTATAGTGAACGCCAAACTTTGTTTCGACGCGGATCAACCGGTTTGAAAATGACCAGTTAATAACGGGTTGCGTAATAAAATCTTCATTAGGAACCAGATATTCCTTATTATCACGCGTAACAATTGAAACATAACGCGCGTTTAATTGCCCAATCCATCCGAATACACCATCTGGCATTTCAATAATATCACCCGGTTTAATCGAACGATCCGCAAGAAGCAAAATACCAGAGAACAGGTTTGATATCACTTTTTGCAAACCAAAACCAATACCGACACCCAAAGCACCACCAAAGATGGCAAAAGCGGATAAGTCTATACCGGAAAGGGTTATGCCAAATATAAGCGCAAAACCGATGAGCGCAATTTTAACAATTTTACCGATTAAAACTTGTGCAGAGGGCGTTAGGTTGCTTGAGGCACGTAATCTCTGCTCGCTCACTTTACTGATAAAATGCGCTAATGCTAATAACAGCGTCAACATAACGCCTGCTTTTATAGCGGCAAGAAGTGTAATGCGCGTGTCACCAAAGGTCACCCCGATACTGTCAAGCGTCGACATAAACACTTCTAGCCCACCAATGATACTCAAGGCCGCAATCGTCCATGCAAAAAGCGCGATAATGTTACGCAAAAATCCGTTAAATATTATTTGCGCAACCATACGGATGAAAATCCAAGCGCTTAACAATTTTGACATTGCGGTCAAAACGCGCGTATCCCAATCCTGCATAATCGAAAGGACCACAAAGGCAGATATTAAAATAATAAAAAGCGCGGTGATATGTAGCGTTAATTTACTGATATTACGCAGAATATGTTTCATTGCGTAAGGAACACTTAAGTTAGAAATAATCTGTTCTAACTTTGGGCGGAATGCTTTTCTAATCAGCCAGCCCAAAACAAGAGACAGTCCGATAATAGCAATTTCCGTCAGGACGTTTAGGGTGAAAAGTTGCGCGGCAAAATCATTTGTTTTCAGTAAAATTTTCTGCAACGTTTCCGGATTTTGTACAGCTTCCAATATATCATCAACTGCCGGACCATTTACAGTCGGTACTGCTTCAGGCGCCTTATCGGCGCTTTTATCAATTGATAGATCAATCGTCTGGCTTCCTGATGAAGCTGAGGAAGTTATATCCGTCGTCATACTTATACTCTATATGACCTCTGGACATAAAAAAAGCCTCCTCTGTGAAAGCAGGCTTAATTTCTAAAAATAAAAATCGGTTATTATAACTCTGGTGTTGAATTATTATCAGCCGCCGCCTGCCATTCCTCTCTATGTAATTCCTGTACATAAGCAGCACTCTCCATAAGGTCTGAAGTCAATTCTTCTGCATGCGCTAGCTGTATGTGTTTATATGCGAGGGGCTCGCCTGCTTCATCCGCTATTTGTGCCGATCTAATGCGATATGCAATTTCAGTCAGCGGATTTTGCTCCATAGCCGCTTTCATAATATCAGCACCATCCACACCAGTTTTTACAGCTTCATCCATTATTTCAGGTGTCACGCGGCTTTTATCAAAAGCAGCCAGTATAGATGCTTTATTTGTTGTCGCACGATCACGTGTTGCGTTTGTAGACCCTACTACTGTGGCACCAATATCAGTAAATGCAAATCCAGACATTATATTCTCCTCTATTTTTAAAAACTCTATGCTAATTGTTCAAAAAATAACAGAAAATTACAGTCATCTCTTATATGCAATAAAAACATATGTAAAAAAAAGCCCGCAACAAATGCGGGCTTTTTCAAAATTATAAGTTGTGCTTATTTGTTGATTTTAGAAACAACACCGGCACCAACTGTACGACCACCTTCACGGATCGCAAAACGAAGACCTTCATCCATCGCAATCGGTGCGATCAATTCGACGTTCATTTTCACGTTATCACCAGGCATAACCATTTCTGTACCTTCAGGAAGTTTCACGTTACCTGTCACGTCAGTTGTACGGAAGTAAAACTGTGGACGGTAGTTTGTGAAAAATGGTGTATGACGACCACCTTCATCTTTAGACAAGATATAGGCCTCTGCTTCAAACTCTGTATGCGGGTTGATTGAACCAGGCTTACATAGAACCTGACCACGTTCAACATCTTCACGTTTCGTACCACGAAGAAGCGCACCAATGTTGTCGCCTGCTTCTCCTCGATCAAGAAGCTTACGGAACATTTCAACACCTGTACATGTTGTTTTGACAGTATCTTTAATACCAACGATTTCAAGTTCGTCACCAACGTTAACAACGCCCTGTTCGATACGACCGGTACAAACTGTACCACGACCGGAAATTGAGAACACATCTTCCACAGGCATTAGGAACGGACGGTCGACAGGACGATCCGGTGTAGGAATAGCTTCATCAACAGCTGCCATAAGCGCTTTGATCTTCTCTTCGCCAATCTCAGGATCACGACCTTCCATTGCAGCCAAGTGCTGAACCGGAGATAATTGGAATATCATCGCCAGGGAAGTCATATGAAGATAGAAGTTCACGAATTTCCATTTCAACGAGTTCAAGAAGCTCTTCATCATCAACCTGGTCAACTTTATTCATGAAAACAACCAGAGCCGGAACACCAACCTGACGCGCAAGCAAGATGTGCTCACGTGTTTGTGGCATTGGGCCGTCTGCTGCGTTTACAACCAAAATCGCGCCGTCCATTTGCGCCGCACCAGTGATCATGTTTTTCACATAGTCAGCGTGTCCAGGACAGTCAACGTGTGCGTAGTGACGGTTGTCTGTTTCATATTCCACGTGCGCCGTTGAAATTGTGATACCACGTGCTTTTTCTTCAGGTGCACCATCAATCTGGTCATACGCCTTAAAATCACCAAAATACTTTGTGATTGCAGCTGTTAGTGTTGTCTTACCATGGTCAACGTGGCCGATTGTGCCGACATTGACGTGTGGCTTGTTACGTTCGAACTTTTGCTTTGCCATTATAAAAACCCTTTCTTTTATTCAGTTACTTGGCATTCCTTGGCCCCTATGCCAAAACATCAGGGCATGATTTGCACAATTATATAAAATACAATATGCACTCATGCCTTCGCATAAAGACGCAAGTGGTGTTGATTTAATAAAGTTTAGCGTCTGAGTCAATGTGTTTTTGGTATTTTTTCTCGATTTATTCAAGAAGATACCGAATAAACCGCTATACGAAAGATAAACACGCTAGATATCTAAAATACGGCTTTTCATCCTTCGAAAGCCGGGGGCTCTTCCCACCAATTTCGCTGCCCGCTATGTTGCGGTTCGGCTTCATGTGAGTCCAGAACCACCTTTGCCTGTGTGATAAGACCATCCAGAATATGGCTGATCTCGGGGGAGTCGGGGCCTTTCTGCGCTGAAAAAGCCTGCGCAAGAGCTTTAGGAGTATAGCCGTACGCCTCTTCCATAAAAGCTTCATCACAGCCTAGCCATTCGGGCACAGCGGCATAAACGGCCAATAAATACGGCACTTTCTGAGTAGAGTAGGATACATTGGCACCGTGAGGTTTCAGAACTCTCAAGCCAATCAATAAATGTGTCTTCTGATACTTCCGGCTCAATCGACTCTCCCTCTTGATCAATCAGCTCTTCGGTGAAATGAAACATACCTTCTGTAATAATTTTTGGCGGAGATTGAGCAGACAAATCCGCAGCACAATCGCCGCTGAGGTATGCCTCCAAATTTCCCCAATCCGTTTTCGAAGATTTTGTTTGATCGCCCATGAACCCCTCCCAAGGTTTTTTCTTCAAGAATGTCTGAAAATTTAGAAAATGTAAAATTTTTCAGAAATTATATTGTAACTGGGATCAATAAATTTATTTTTCTGTGCTCACAACAGAATATGGCTTGATCAATTTAAGGCGTAATGCCTTTGAAACGGCTAGTGTCTTAGAATTTGCAGAAAGTTTTTTGAAAATATTTTTCCAATGGAATCTTACGGTGTCCATACTTATCATTAATATAAGCGTCATGGGCAATCATGCATTTAATGCCATCTGATATATTACACAAAAAGATAAGGGACACGTACGGAAGCATTCAGACAAGAATAATCGTCAACACGCGGCATTCCTAAAAGAATTTTCCTTTGGAACTGATGAATACTATGATGCTATTGAATAGTTTAAAACGCTCCCTGTCTATCTGGACTTTGATCATTTTGGTGTTGTTCATGCATGTTGGCATTCAGATAGCATCCGTGATTTAGATGATGGTTTGACCGAATATAACCGATTAACTGATCAAGCCATTTTGAATTATAAGGATAGAAAGCATCCGCATCATCAAGCGATAGAGATATTGTTAAAAGGACCTGAGTTTGTATTGCCTGAAGGAATTTCGTTCAAAGATAAAGACGGTCATGAACGTAAAAGCTCACGTTTAAAATGGTGGGCAGATCTTGCAAGTCCCTTATATGATCAACTTGAATTTGGCGGTGCCGAATTAGATGAAGCCCAAATACAAATTCTGAACCAAGCGGCAAAACCCGATCAGATGGATTTAGAAGACAAGGTGATTTTTGTTGGGCATTATTGGCTGACAGGGACACCAAAACCACTATCAGATAAAGTTGCTTGTGTTGATTACAGTGTAGCTAAAAGTGGTAAAATGACGGGATATCGGTATGGTGGTGAAGAGTACATTAAACAGAAAAACTATGTTTGGGTATGATTTAAAATAACAAACTATCTTAGTTAAGAACGATCATATAACTTTTTGTAAAAGCTGTATTGGAGAATTTTATAATTATGAACAAACTTACCATAGAAGATATTCAAGCTTTGAAAGAAACCTGCGAAGTTGAATGCAAAAAGGCTACTGGAAAGAATGGAAATGGCGCAATTCCTACCAGCATGTGGGAAACATATAGCGCATTTGCGAATACCGATGGTGGAGAAATATTTTTAGGTATATCTGAAAAGAATGAAAAGTTTAGCGTAGAAGGGATCAAAGATGTGGATAAAGTCAAACAGGATTTGTTCAACTTATTAAAAAATGACCAAAAGGTAAGCGTTAAGCTGACCGCCTCATCCCACGTTTGTACGTATGAAGTACTTTCATCATCGTTTAGCTCTAAGAAAGCCGATTTAATATCGTCTGCATCATATTCAACATTAAAAGGACGGTGATTCCATATGATGGAACAGGTATTGAAAATTTAGGATGTAATAATCTTCCTATCCATCATAATCTAATGGGTCTATGCGATCGTATATTTCAATCAGTTCTTTGCCTCTGGTAAACAATGCCCCAAGTCTCTTGGTTTCCGCTTCTATTTGATCATTTACATCTATATCTTTCATCGTAATTTGTGCCCATAAAAGCAAAGCCAGTTTCTTCGCCTTCTTAATGTCTGTGGTTTTTAAAGATCTTCGTACTAGCCCACTTTTGTATTTTCTCCTCTTATCGTGGTCTTTCGGAAGACGTAATTGAAAATAGAATATTCCATTTCGTGAAATCAAATATTTCGGGGAAGTTTTTTGAAAAAGTATCACAGTTTGTATCTCACTTTAGTTTGAAACAACTGTGATGTGATTTTAAATCATTGAAAAATAATAGATATTTTTAAAATATGGAGCGGGTGAGGGGAATCGAACCCCCGTATGCAGCTTGGAAGGCTGCCGTTCTACCATTGAACTACACCCGCTTAATATGCGATTTGCGCGCAGGAATTATTTATAAAAGAAGTGCATATATTTTGCAAGATGAAATCATTTATGCTTTTTGTGCTTTCAAAACATCAAACCCGACCATTTTCGATGTTTTTTCATCCCAAAGGCGTAATCTCAAACAATCTAGGCTTTGACGTAAGGTGAGGCGGTTGATCTCTTTCAATTCCGGTTTGGCGTCCATACATTCCTGCAGTTTATAGTTCGGGATTTGATTGCACAGATGATGGATATGATGAAACCCGATATTCCCGCTGAACCATTGGAGTATTTTAGGAAGTTCGTAATAGGAACTGCCCGTTAAGGCCGCCTCCTGAATATTCCAGTTTTCATGCTCTTCCCAATAAGAATCTTCAAACTGGTGTTGAATATAAAACAGCCATCCGCCTATCCATGACGCCACAATCAGTATCGGCAGCATAATCGCCAAAACGTTATAAAACCCAAATAGAAGAGACAAGCCGCCGTAAAACACCAATAAGGCAATATCTGTCATGAAAACGCTTTTCCAGATGGAAGAAAAGGGCAATGTCTTATACCCCTCGTAAAAATTCAGTGATTGGTTGAAGGGAAAACGTTGCGCCAAAATCATGTAAAACGGTGTGCCAATGACCAACATCAAAAAGGGGTTGCGATATAGCCTGTATTTAAATTGTTTGTCTTTCGGCAAAGCAAGGTATTCGCGTGTGGTAATCGTATCAATCCCCCCCAAACCGCGCCGCGTTAAATCACCGGAAACCGCGTGATGTACGTTATGGGACCGGCGCCAAAAATCATACGGAGTTGCTGTGAGAAGGCTTAAGGCGCGACCTGTCCAGTCATTCATACGCTTGGATTTGAAAAAAGATCTGTGCCCGCAATCATGCTGAAGGATAAAGATACGCGTCAAAAGACCACCGCCGATTAGTGCAAAAAGTCCCGTCAGGATTAACGATACTTTCAGCGCAAAAAACATGGCAATACAAACCCCGGCGAATAATGTCAGCGTTAGTGTTAGCTGTATAACACTGCGTGCCACATCCGCCCCTTTATAGGAATGACAATGCTTCATGACATCTTTGGCTTTTAAAGGCTGGTCTTCAACAGGGTGGGCTTCGACCTCATTACATGAATGAGCGGAGGGATTAAGCATAAAGAATTCTTCTTGTTTTTTTAAACACTAATCCAGAAATAACGGCATTGTCCAGTTTATTAGCAAATTCTGTTAAAATGTTCAGTTGAATAAAATTATTAAATAAGATGCAGCGCACAACAAAAAATCTTATTCATTTTCAAAAAATAATGATAATTAATGTAAGTAATCAATAAGTTAGATAAATAAGGGAGATATAATGCCATTTTTCAAAAGAGGATCAAATACACAACCAACTAAAGACTTTGGCGATGCACTAGGTATAGAGGGTGCTTTTGAGCATCCTTCACTTTCTGAACTCATCGCTTTAAATTCTGCGCAGGCTGAAATGGAACAAGCGCAAAAATTGCCAGAAATAGAAGCAGAGCACGTCGCAGTAATGGAAGCCTTGCAAAAAGAAATGTAAGCCTATATAACAACAATCGGAAAGTCGGCGCGGGCGAAGTGTTCGCCAACCCGGTCAGGGCCGAAAGGCAGCAGCCGCAACGAATTTCATCGGGTCGCGTTCGGCTTTCCACCTTATCTTGTTTCTATAAAACAATGATATTACTCCCCGTAAAATATTGCCTCTCAATTCTCTACTGACTTTTTAATCTGATAGACTTTGTCAAGGAATCGCATTAAATTCTGTGTATGTCAGAAGAAAAGCAACAGCCCTATCGCGTTTTGGCGCGTAAATATCGTTCACAATCATTTTCCGAGCTAATCGGGCAGGATGCAATGGTTCAGACATTGACCAATGCCATTCAGTCCAACCGTATTGCGCAGGCGTATATGTTGACCGGTATTCGTGGCGTGGGCAAAACATCGACAGCGCGCTTAATTGCAAAGGCGCTGAATTATAAAGACGGCCCGACCGCTGGACCAACAGAAGATTGCAAGCTTTGTCAGGCAATTACAGAAGATCGTCATCCCGATGTATTGGAAATGGACGCCGCCAGTCGCACTGGTATTGACGATATTCGCGAGATTATTGACGGTGTACGTTATGCCCCCAGCGAAGCGCGCTATAAAGTCTATATTATCGATGAAGTGCATATGTTATCCGAAACAAGCCTTTAATGCTCTGCTCAAAACATTGGAAGAGCCACCGCCGCACGTTGTATTTATTTTCGCAACAACTGAAATCCGCAAAGTTCCGATTACGATTTTATCACGGTGTCAGCGTTTTGATCTACGCCGTATAGATCAGCCGACACTGTTTGATCATTACAAGAAAATCGCAGGCCTTGAGAAGGTTGAGGCCGAAGATGACGCCCTTACCATGATTGCACGCGCCGCTGATGGCTCGGTTCGCGACGGCTTATCTCTGCTTGATCAAGCCATAGCGATGAGCGATGGCGCAGTCACATCAGTTCAGGTGCGTGAAATGCTGGGGCTTGCCGACCAATCCAGAACAACCGATCTGCTCAAGAAGATTTTTGAGGGCGATGTAAAGGAAGCGCTGACCATTACCGATGAGCTTTATAAAAGCGGGTCGCAAGCCAGCGTCATACTGGAGGATCTACTTGCGCAAATTCATGCCATGACACGTATTCGTGCCGTTGGTCGTGATGAGACTTTAAGCGATATTTCAAACGAAACTGCTGCCGACCTTGAAAAAATGGCGGGCGACTTATCAATGCCCTCTTTGGCACGCGCGTGGCAAATCCTTCTCAAAGGAACATCAGAAATAGCGCAAGCCCCAAAACAGCAAACAGCGTTAGAAATGCTTGTCATACGTCTTTGCTATACTTCCGACCTGCCTGATCCGGCTGAACTGATCAAAAAGCTGAAATTAGAAAACCAGAATAATATATCCGGCGAGATGAAAGTAATTCAACAGGTAGACGCGCACGACCCCGCGCCCGCCGCCCAACAAATATCTCATAACAATCATGGCGATACGATGATGAAAGCCGTGGCAAAGGCTGCGCCTATGTTGTCGCCGCAAAAGCTGGAAGATATTGTTGCATTACTGGAACAGAACGGGAAGTTTCAGCTGGCGTCGCAAATCATTCAATATGTACGTCTCGTTCGTTTTGAAGACATCCAGATTGAATTTTCCATGGATAGCAATGCCCCAAAAACCTTGCCACAGGAATTAACGCAAAGCCTAAGAGCCTTGACCGGAAAACGCTGGCTGATTATTCTCTCTGATGCAACGGGGGAGGATACGCTTGCGACACAAAAGACAAAGCTCTATCACGGCCGAGATCAATACCGCTAAGCAAGATCCTCTTCTCAAAGAAGTCTTGCAGATTTTCCCCGAAGCTGAAATAACACGTATATACGAAAGACAAGAAAAGGACTCATAAATGGACATTCAACAAATCATGCAACAAGCGCAAACAATGCAGACAAAGATGCAGGCATTGCAAGAAGAGCTTGGCGAAACAGAGACAGAAGGCAGTGCCGGTGGCGGTATGGTCAATGTTGTTGCCACATGTAAGGGCGATATACGCAAAATAAACATTGATGATTCCCTATTAAAAGTCGAAGAAAAAGAAATGTTGGAAGACTTGCTAAAGGCGGCTTTAAATGATGCCAAGAAGAATGCAGATACATTGCTTGCGGAACGTACGCAGGAAATGATGAAAGAAATGGGCCTTCCCGCCAACGCGCAAATGCCGTTTTAATTCGGTATTACTCAAATCGTGCGCCTGCTTACCTGGAATATTAACTCCGTTCGCTTGAGATTGCCGCTATTACAACAATTGATAGCGGATCAATCCCCTGATGTTATCTGTCTGCAAGAAACAAAGTGCCCTGATGAGCATTTTCCTGCGGACGCTCTAAGAGCCTTAGGGTTTGAGCATATTCATATATGGGGGCAAAAAAGCTATAACGGTCAGGCGATACTGTCTAAAATTCCTTTTTCTAACCCGCAAAAACATACGCGGTGCGGCCAAGATGACTGCCGCCATATCAGCGTCACATTTGACGCATTTGAATGTCATAATCTGTACATTCCCTCAGGCGGATCTGGCGGCGACCAGCCTGATATTGAAAACAATCCCAAATTCAAACACAAACTGAGATTTTGTTGATGAAATGACGGACTGGTTTTCAGATCGCTATGATGAAACGTCGCGCTTGGTCGCTGTTGGTGATTTTAATATCGCACCGTTTGAAAATGATGTCTGGTCGCATAAACAACTGTTGAAAGTCATATCTCACACCCCTGCCGAAACAACGCGCCTTCAAGCGATGCGTGACAGTATAAATTGGATAGACGTACGCGAAAAATTTATCTCTCTGGAAGAAAAAGCGTACACATGGTGGTCATATCGCAGCCCCAACTGGACAAAAAATAATCGTGGTCGTCGTCTTGATCACATATGGGCAACGCAGCCTCTTAAAGAGCATCTGGATGGCTTTAATATTTTGAAAGATTACCGTAGCGCTGAAAAACCGAGTGATCACGTCCCTGTTGTCGTTGATCTAAAATTCTAACCTGCCCACGGCACCAATTTCCCCTGTTTGTAAATTTTGGGCAATCACAACAATACCATCTCCGCTCAATGCATTTCTTGAAATAACGTACGTCTCTACGTTCTTATGTCCCTTCCATAGCCCCAAATACGTCATTGCCATAACAGAATTGGTATATGTGATCGTTCGTCCTTTATTTTCACCTGCACCAATATTTTGCACATGCTGGTTGTAATACCCGAACAATCTTAATTCGTATGTTTGTGTTTTTATGCGCGGAAAATCAATGATAATTCTGTTTTCTGGCCCTCTATTAATAATTAAAGGGTGAAGCGGTTGCTTTGCCTGCCTTGATATTGTTTCTATTACCTTTACTTTATCACTACCAATCAGCTCTTTTCTACCATTCACGACCAATTGCGGTGTATAAACGCGTTGTGATTTAGTCAGTTTGAACGATAACTCCTTTTGACGACGCGTACAAAAGCCTTTTGACAAAGTATCCTTCCATTGCAAATGATCCCAATATGTTACATGACAGCTTAATGTGATGACATTATCATTCTTTGACAGGCTTTGCAGAACCTTGTCTGCCGCAGGGCAGGAAGAACAGCTTTGACTGGTAAATAGCTCGGCAAAAACATATCCCCTTGGTTGCTTATCGGCATACGCGTCATAAGACACAAAAATTAGGGTTAAAAAGAGACAAATTTTGATCGGCATATCGTTTATTCGCATTGTTTTGCCGAATGTTACAAAAAAATGATGACGTGTCACGACTTTATCATTAAAAAAGAACCATGAAATTTACATTAAACTGGCTTAAAGAATATTTAAATACAAATGCGTCCCTCGACCAGATTGCGACAACCCTGACGATATCGGGCTGGAAGTCGAAAATATAGAAGATCCAGCCGCAAAATTCGCCCCTTTCAAATCGGCTCATGTCGTTTCTGCCGAAAAGCATCCCGATGCAGACCGTTTGAAGGTGTGTCAGGTTCATACAGGCGACGGCATGGTTCAAGTGGTTTGCGGCGCGCCAAATGCAAAAACGGGTATGAAAGCCATTTTTGCGCCCGCCGGATCATATGTGCCCGGCACTGATCTTTTACTACAAAAGGGAAAAATTCGCGGACAGGAATCAAACGGTATGCTGGTGTCCGAACGTGAAATGGGGCTTTCAGACGAACATGATGGTATTATCGAGCTCCCTGAGGATACGGCGATTGGTCTTCCGTTCGCCGATCTTTATAATATGAATGATGTGGCAATTGAAATCGGGCTAACCCCTAATCGCGCTGATTGTGCGGGCATTTACGGTATAGCGCGTGATTTGGCGGCGGCGGGAATTGGTAAATTAAAGCCAATAGAGGTTCCTGCAATTGATGCTACCTTTAAATCTCCCGTTAACGTACACTTTGATTTACCTGAAGAGGCCAAGAATGCCTGCCCGCATTTTACGGGACGCATGATCAAAGGTGTTAAAAACGGCCCCTCTCCTGCCTGGTTACAACAAAAACTGAAAGCTATCGGCTTGCGCCCGATTTCAACACTTGTTGATATCACTAATTTAATGACAATTGGCTATAATCGTCCTTTACATGTGTATGATGCTGACAAATTAAAGGGCGACATTACCGTACGTCTTTCGAAAGAAGGGGAGTCATTCGATGCTCTGAATGATAAATCCTATACTTTACAAAACAATATGACCGCCATAACCGATCAAAGCGGTTTGCTCAGTCTAGGGGGGATTGTCGGCGGAACGTCAACGGGTGTTGAAGATGATACAGTCAATGTGTTTGTGGAATCCGCCTATTTTGACCCCGTACGTATTGCACGTACAGGGCGTGATTTACAGGTGAGTAGTGATGCACGCTACCGCTTTGAACGCGGTGTTGATCCGGCCTTTACAAAAGACGGACTTGATATTGCCTGCGCGCTCATCAAAGAACTATGCGGCGGAGATATCAGTGAACTTGTCGAAACCGGACACGCGCCAATAACACATACAGAAATCTCTCTCCCTTTAAATAAAGTTGAGAAATTGATAGGGATAGACGTACAAAGTGAAAAACAATCAGATATATTAATGTCTTTAGGATTTGATGTTAAAACAGAAGAAACCTCCCTACGCGCAGCTGTGCCCTCGTGGCGTGTGGATATTTTTCATCCTGAATGTCTGGTGGAAGAAATTATTCGTATACACGGATTAGATAAAATTACCGCTTTGAGTGTAAAAGGTAATGAGTTTAAAACCCCTGATGAACCGCGCGCACGTACACTTGCCCGTCAGGCACGTACGTCCTTAATATCAAGAGGATATAATGAATGTGTAACCTGGTCATTTATGCCGAAACATCTGGCTGATTTATTCGGAAGTAACGACAATTCAAACGCGCCCTTAACGCTTTCTAACCCGATCAGCAGTGATCTTGATCAAATGCGTCCGTCAATTCTTTCCAACCTGATCACGGCGGCGCGTGATAATGGAAATAAAGGGTTCGAGAATACATCTCTTTTTGAAATTGGTCCGGTTTTTTCATCACCCAAACCTGAGGGAGAAGTATCGTCATGTGCTTTCATACGTACAGGTAAAAAAAATGATAAACATTGGAGCAGTGATGAAGCGCACGCCTCAGTTGACCTGACACAAATCAAAGCGGACGTACAGATGGTTTTACAAGCTAGCGGTGCACCGGAAACATTACAGGTTACGCGCGATGCCCCGGATTATTTCCATCCCGGACGCTCTGCCAGCCTACGTCTGGGTAAAAACGTTTTGGTAGTTTTCGGGGAAATTCATCCATTGGTCTTACAAGAGCTGGATATTGACGTCCCCGTTATCGGTGCAGAAGTTATGCTGGAAAACATTCCGGCGCCACGACGCAAGGAAAGCGCGACAAAACCGCTATTGAAATTATCCCAATTCCAACCTGTGAAGCGTGATTTTGCCTTTATTCTGGATGAGGGGGTCGAGGTTGATCATATTATCCGCGCCGCAAAATCTTCTGAAAAACAAATGATTAGTAACGTGAATATTTTTGATGTGTACCAAGGAAAAGGCGTTGAGAGCGGTAAGAAGTCTGTTGCTTTCAGTGTAACATTCCAACCCTTTGAACGAACATTGACGGATTCAGAGATTGAAGGTTTAAGCCAGAAAATTATTAATACTGTTCAACAGAAAACAGGCGGTCAATTACGTGCTTAAATTAGTTATTTTATTTATGTAAATAAAATTGATCTTTTATGTTTCTTGTGATACATAACTCAAAAAATAAAATGATTTAGAACAGGGTGTGTATGATAAAAGGGCTTTTCGGAACAGCCATGGCGATGGATGTTGTATTTGATTTTGGCGATAAACCTTTTCCTGCCGAAGATCAAAAAGAACGTGCCGCAGCGTCATATTTTCAAACTGGCGGAAATTCGGTGAATGCCGCTTTTACATTTGCCGCATTACAAGGGCAAGCGCAATGCGTGGTTTCAATCGGATCTTCCAGTCCCTTTCGTTCGCAAGTGTTAGATGATTTTTCTCGCCATGGCATTACATATATTGATTCTGCTACAAAAGACTTTGAACTTCCCTATTCCGCGATTGCGCTTTCCAAAGACTTGCAAAACGGTGCGGCCTATCGCACCCTATGGACATGTTCAAAAGACGATCATTATGAACCAATAACTATAAATCAAGATGATATTAACCCGCCCAATGTGTTAATGCTTGATTTATATTATCAACAACAAACAGCGCAATTGATCGAATATGCCCGTATGCGCCATATTCCTATCGTGGTTGATGTCGATAAATGGAATGAGTATTATGAAGATATTCTACCCGATGTCGACTATGTCATAGCCAGCGAAAAATTTAGACCACCGGGCTGTTATTCCCCCGAAGATGCGCTCAATTTTCTTTATCACCAAATGGGCGTGAGCCATGTTGCGATTACACGGGGTCATCAATCCGTTATTGGTATAGAGAATAATCAAAATTTTCAGGTAGATGTCCCCGCGATTGAGGCTGTTGACACACTTGGTGCAGGGGATGTGTTTCACGGCGCTTTTGCCAATTTTATTATTTTGAATGGCGGTGATTTTAAAGGAGCATTATCGCTTGCCGCGCACGTCGCCTCTATCTCATGTCAGCATAAGGGGCATGACTGGATGTTTGAAAGAAAAGATGATCTTGATCTTTTAAATGCCCAAGCATCTCATGATCCAAATTCGGGAAACAGTATAGCTACTCCTCCTCTTGAGCCTTAACGTCTTTACGGCTTAATTTGCCGATCATGGTTTTGGGAAGTGGTTCTGTACGAAATTCGTACAATTTTGGAATCTCCATAGGGGAGAGATGGTCTTTCAGGAACGCCTTTAAATCTTCGGTACTTAACTCTCGCCCGTCTTTACACTTAATCCATGCTTTGACAATTTCACCACGTTCCGCATGCGGCAACCCCGCAACAATGCATTCTTCCACGCTGGGGTGTTGGTATATCGCTTCTTCGACGTTGCGGGGATATACGTTATACCCGTTAGTAATAATCATGTCTTTCAGACGGTCAACGATAAAGGTATAGCCATCATCATCAATCGTTGCGATGTCACCGGTATAAAGCCAGCCGTCTTTCAATGTTTTCTCATTGGCTTCGGGTTTGTTCCAATAACCTTTCATCACTTGCGGGCCTTTAATACATAATTCACCGCGTTCGCGTTTTTCCGTGACATCATCCCCTGTTTCAGGATCAATCAGTTTAATGGATGTCCCCGGCATAACCATCCCGATGGCGCCAATACGGTTTTCCTCATACAACGGATTTACATGCGTAATCGGCGAAGATTCTGTCAGGCCGTATCCTTCCACAACCGTGCATCCCGTCTTATCTTCAAATTTGCGTTTAACCTCCATCGGTAAAGGTGCGCCTCCGGAAATACAGAATTTCAACGATTTCAAATCGTAATTCTCTATCCCTTCAAAATTATTAATCGCGTTAAAAATCGCCGGAACCGCCATCATGTAATCAGGCTTTTTCTTATCAATTAGCTTAATTGTATCTTCTAATTCAAAACGTGGTAACGCAATAATTTCAAGCGCGTTCCTGATGGATAAATTCATCACGGCTGTCATGGCGAAAACATGGAAAAACGGCAAAACACCCAGCATTTGCTCTTGTCCCGGCTTGAACCCTTTACACCAGAGAGAGCCCTGCTCCGTATTTGCGACAATATTTTGATGCGTCAGCATCGCGCCTTTTGGCTGCCCCGTTGTGCCGCCTGTATATTGCAGCAAAGCAACATCTTCGACTGGGTCAATTTTGACTGGCTTTAATGTACCGCTCGTCGCGATCATCTCATCATAAGACAGAACTCGATCATTATAGGTAACTTTGGATAGATCTTTTGATTTCACCAACGGAAAAAGAAGGTTTTTCGGGAACGGAAGAACTTTTGCGAATTTCCCCACTATTAATGTATTCAAACGCGTATTACGCAGGCAATCAATCGCCTTATCATAAAGCAGCGATAAATCGGCAGTAATCAACATATCCGTTTCACTATCTTCAATTTGATAGGACAATTCTTTCACAGGATATAGCGGGTTATAATTAACAATGGTCGCACCTGTCATCGCAATAGCGTAATAGCTGATTAGATAACTAGGTGTATTGGGCAGGAATATACCTATTGTCATTCCTTTTTTGGCACCCAGCGCCTGCAAATCAACTGCCAGATTACATGCCATTTGATGCAGTGTTTGCCAATCATATTTCTTCCCCAGAAAATCAAAAGCAGGGCTGTCAGGATAGGCTTTTGCTGTGTTCTCAAGCAATAGATGCACAGGATGGCACGGAATGTCGGTGCCCCAATCAATGCCTTGGGGATAATTTTTGCGCCATAGGGGTATATCAGTCATATATTCAGGATACGTCAAAATTCCTAAGAAATCATGTTGCAATGCACATTAAAGTGCGCTTTTTACAATTTTTTTACTTGCGTTTGATAGGCTCTATCGCTTATAACCCAGATAACTAAATTCACATATAGAGCAAATACTTTGTGCCTTAACTGGTTCAGCTCTATAGACGCACTAACAAAGGAGATTAAAATGGCTGCAGAATTTACAATGCGCCAGCTGCTGGAAGCTGGTATTCACTTCGGACACCACACACGTCGCTGGAATCCAAAAATGAAACCCTTCATATTCGGGGTTCGTAATAATGTTCACATTATCGATTTACAACAAACTGTTCCTATGCTGGATACAGCATTAAATGGCTTGCGTGATATCGCAGCCAAGGGCGGTCGTGTTCTGTTTGTCGGCACAAAACGTCAGGCACAGGACAAGATTAAAAACGCGGCACAGCGTTGCGGTCAATATTACGTGAATTATCGTTGGCTTGGCGGTATGATGACAAACTGGAATACAATTTCTGGCTCAATCAAACGCCTGAAAGAACTGGACGAGTTACTTTCAAGAGAACATACCGGCCTGACAAAAAAGAAACACTGATGATGACGCGTGAGCGTGACAAGCTTGAGCTTTCTATCGGTGGTATTCGCGAAATGGGCGGCAAGCCGGACGCGGTTTTCATTATTGATACAAATAAGGAAGATATCGCGATTAAAGAGTCCAACAAACTGGGTATTCCTGTTTTTGCTGTTCTTGATACGAATTCTGATCCTGCCGGAATTGATTTCCCGATTCCCGGTAATGACGATGCGATACGCGCGATTGAACTTTATTGTGATCTGGCTGTTGCAGCTGTTCTTGACGGTATGTCAAAAGAGTTGAATTCATCTGGTGCAGATGCCGGTTTAAATCCTGAATTGAATGTTGCGCTTCCTGATGATCAGGCCGCACCAAAAACTGCCGCTGCGGCAAAACAGGATGAAAAAGCCGGACTAGACGAAGTTGCAAATAAAGAAGTAGAGCAATCTTCCGATAAAGTTGCAGATGTTGTTGCCCCAAAGAAAACAGCACAAGCTTAGGTAAGCCATTAATGTCATCCTGAATGGCTGCGCGATATTTAATCAGTAATGATTTTATCTCAGCCTCCCCAGAATGACATTTTTGTTATCAAATAAACAAGGAGAGAAAATTATGACACAAATTACAGCAAGCATGGTCAAAGACCTTCGTGAGAAGACAGGCGCAGGCATGATGGATGCGAAAAGAGCGCTAACAGAAGTTGATGGTGATATGGAAGCCGCCGTTGATTACCTTCGTCAAAAAGGTATGGCAAAAGCGGATAAAAAATCATCACGTACAGCGGCAGAAGGTCTTGTTTCAATCATGACCGAAGGCACAACAGGTGTTGCCGTCGAAGTTAACGCAGAAACAGATTTCGTTGCCCGCAATGACATTTTCCAAAACTACGTTGGTGAATTGACAGAGCGCATCATGAAAAATGACACTGCACCGGAAGCCTACGCAGATACCAACAGCGAAAGCGGCGCAAAGATCAAGGGTGAGCTAACTGAAATGATCGCCAAAATTGGTGAGAATATGACATTCCGTCGCGCAGAGAAATTGACCGTTTCTAATGGCGTGGTCAGTGGTTATATGCACGGCGCAATCACACCAAATAAAGGTAAAATCGGCGTTTTGGTTGCTCTTGAATCAACTGGCGATGAAGCAAAGCTTCAGGAACTGGGCAAACAGATTGCAATGCACGTTGCGGCGGCTTTCCCGAAATATCTGAACCGTGATGAAGTTGATCCAACCGAACTGGAACGCGAAAAAAATGTTATTCGTGAAGCTGCAAAGGCCGAAGGCAAGCCGGAAGAGATTATCGAGAAAATGCTGACTGGACGCGTTAATAAATTCTACGGCGAGATTTGTCTTCTTGATCAGACATACGTCATGGATAATGAGCGTAAAATAAGCAAAGTTCTTAAAGATGCAGAAGCAGAAGTTGGTGCGCCAATAGAGCTAACAGGCTTTGTTCGTTACCAGCTTGGTGAAGGCATTGAAAAAGAAGAAGCCGATTTTGCCGCAGAAGTAGCGGCCGCTGTTAACGGTTAATCACTAAACATTATTTAAGAAGGACGGGATGAAATATTCCCGTCCTTCTTTTGTTGTAAATATTCTTTTATGCTCGTCATGTCCAGATAATCTTGCCCTGTCGCCTTTTCTACTATGTCTTTAGCTGAAACTATAGAGCCGTACGCATCCACATTTTGCTTCATAAATTTAAAGTAAGCGGCGTTTTCGCCCTCACTTAAATCAATCATATCCTTGTTTAATGTTTTTTTAGCTGCCGCATGTAATTGCGCAGCCATAACCATTCCTTGCGGGTAAGATGCCAAATGGCCTTGCATACATAATGGCCATTGAAAAGTCTCTCTCATAATATGATAGCCGTTTAATCCTGACAGGCCCAATGCCTGCTCTGTTTGTTCTGCCAAATACTCTGGCATGTCTTTTACACGTAAATTATCATTTATAACCAACATTTCCGCCTTACCGCGTATGACTTCCTGAATAATATACGTCAAATCATCCGAAGAGGTACGCTCCGAGAGAATACTTTGTACGATGTGAGTGAGCTTCAACAAATTATCCACTGTAAAAGAAGCATGTACCTGTCCATACGCTTTTTCGAATAGAGGGAGGATTTGCTTAAATACCCCCTCCTCCCTCAGAAAAAATCGCTCTAATGACAGGGCACGTGCTTCATCCATATGAAATCCGCTAATACCCCCTACCTGATCTGCATGATACCTGTACGCTAGGTGTCCGATCCGTTCATGAAATATTGTCTCGGCTAGTACGAGGGGGTTTTCAGAAAATTTAATAGTTGCAATATTGCCCATACACATCGAAGGAATACCTTCCAGCAGATATGTTCGATATTCGTCATTTTTAATTGGCAACAGATCACATATTAAATCAACTAGATGTTGTCCTTGTGCCAATGAAAATGACGGTAGTGGAATAGCCTCTTTTTTCTGTATTTTCAAAACATGCGTACGCGCCGTTACGGCATCTTTCAATAATGTATTTAATAAAGTCTCATACTGGTCTTGTCGAATACCGGGGGTGAAATCCGCTAGATTGGCTTCGTAAGGTGTCTTTAACCCAAGTGTACGTGCCTGAATTTTACTCATTTTACGTGCATTCTCAAATACATTTTCAATATGCGCGATATAACTTGCCGATCTGTGAAGTGCCATATCTCCCAACAGCGCACGTGCGACATAGCCTTGAAATCCGTGACGCTCATATCGTCTGGCATCCTGTGCATGTCCCATTATGACATAACCTGTACGTCTCAAGTTTTCTCTTTGAACCAATAATTTTTCCGGCACATCTTTATAGAGTAAATGGCGGTCATATAGTCTTTTGTATTTGTAATCCAGCGCTTCTATATCGCAGCTTGCAAATAATTCTGAAACGTCCGCAGATTTCACATTTCGAATAGCGCTTAATAAGTCGGGTTTTATGTTTGATATTTCACGCAATGACGCGATGTTTTCGTCGCGGCTCAGCATTTCTAGCGCATTCGGAAATCGTTGTTGTGCGCTTTCAAAATAGGCTCTGAAATGCGCATTCACGGCATCCAAAAGCATTTGCGTTTGCGTGTCCATAAACTTTCTTTTTATCCCTGTTTTATTTTATTGCTTTTCCGCATCAGATATGATCTGAAAGGGCATTATAACATATGAAAATTTATTAAGATCTTAAGCTCATGAATAAACCTGTAATTTCCAACTGGCCGCTCTTTTTCGGGTTAACCATGATCATGGTCGGTAACGGTTTGCAAGGAACGCTTCTGGGGGTACGTGCCTCTATCGAAAACTTTGATTCCTTTACAACGGGGCTCATCATGTCCTTTTATTATTTCGGCTTTCTGATCGGCTCCCGCCTTAGCCCGCAACTAATTCAAAATGTGGGGCACATCCGTGTTTTTGCCGCCTTGGCCTCTCTTGCTTCGACGACTGTTTTAATGCACGGGCTGTTTGTTGATCCTTGGTTCTGGGCGATTATTCGTCTTTTTACAGGTTTTAGCTATGCGGGATTGTATATCGTCATCGAAAGCTGGCTGAATGACGCGTCCGATAACAAATCACGGGGTAAGGTCATGGCGACCTATATGGTGCTGTGTTATGTCGGGATGATTTGCGGGCAGTTTCTTATGAACTTAGCACCTCCCTCTGAAATAGAGCTTTTTGTTATGACTTCGGTTCTGGTGTCTCTTGCGCTTTTGCCCATTTCACTCAGCAAACGGCCGGCGCCTTTTATAACGGTGCCGAAAAAAATTGCCTTAAGGGAATTATACAGATTATCACCCTTGGGCGTGACCGGAATGTGCGTTTCTGGCATGATTGCCAGTATCTTTTTCAGTATGGGCCCCGTTTTCACGACCAAGATAGGATATGACGTTTCCCAAACATCGATTTATATGATCATTTTAATTCTTGGGGGCGTCTGCTCTCAAATGCCGATTGGCTGGCTGTCCGACCGTTTTGATAGACGCCGTGTTTTGACGGCAGTGATGTTATTTATTGGTGTCTTATCATCTATTGCGTACGTCATGCCGACTGAAAGTTTTATCAGTACGTACGTCATGATATTTTTTCTTGGCGGGCTGTCTTTGTCTATTTATTCTCTTGCTTTGGCACATACAAATGACCATCTGGAAAAAGAACAAATTATGAGTGCCAGCGCAACGATGGTTTTGATTAACGGTGTCGGGGCATCCATAAGCCCGCTTCTGGTTTCAACATTAATGGATGTCATAGATTATAATTCCTTTTATGCCACAATCGCTGTGATCAGCTTTGCAATGTTCACATTCGCCTTATATCGTATGAGTAGCAGCCAATCGGTCGCTGCGGAGGATCAAGGCACGTACATTATGACGCCTGTACGTACGTCTTCCCCTATGACAGAAAGCATTATGAAAGAGCAAGAGAGTGAAACAAGCCCTATCACACCTCCTACAAAATAAAGGATACATCGCACTAGAATTCTTTATTCTGTGCATCCTTATTCCCGGTATTATTATTTATTACACATGGGCGCCGCTGATGTTCCGCTTTTTATATGGCGCCGCATTATACGCTTTTATTGTTTTAAAGCTGACAGATGACAGGTCATGGCGGCAACTCTGGAAATGGGACGCCGTAACGTGGGATAATATGAAACCGATGTTGATCCGGTTTGCGTTTGCCGCCCTGGGTATGTTCGTTTTTCTTTTCATATATGATCCGGATAGACTATTCGGGCTTATGAATTGTAATCCCGCATTCATTCCTGTCTTGCTGACCGCTTATCCTGTTTTATCGGCGTTTCCTCAAGAACTTGTTTTCTGTACGTTCTTTTTTGCGCGCTACCACGTCTTTTTCGGAACAGGAAAGGGGCTCATACTTGCCAGTGCCATTATCTTTGCCTATGCCCATATCCTCTATATTAACCCTGTTGCCCCAACTCTTAGTCTGCTAGGCGGTCTGATCTTTGCCATGACGTACGCACGTACTAAATCGCTTGCCCTTGTCACAATTGAACATGGTCTGTACGGAAATGCCCTTTTCCTGATTGGTTTAGGGTGGTATTTTTATAGCGGTTCGGTTATAGCATCATAATAACTTTAGAGAGATGAATATGGATTTAAACACCGCGAAAGAAGCTATTTACACATCAATGCAAAATGATAATGAGGATATTGACCTACATATCAAAAATCTGAAATCCTCTATGCAAGCCGAGGGCGTCAAGGATGTTTCATTCGATACCTCGCGCCTTGCACAAAATAATCGCTCGGGTCGTAAGATGATGCAATCTTATTTCAAAAAGCGCGGCGTTAAAATCAGCTTTGAAGGCGCTTAACGCTTGGCTTATTAAGTATGATGACGTACGTACACAAATAAAGTACGCCTGCATTGAAAATATGCCATAAGAAATGTGTTCCCACAGGAATGCTATCGCACATATAGCTATCAACCGTGCGCATCGTCAAAGACATAACGAATAAACCAGTCGCATACAGTAATAAATATCGACCCGTCTGGTACGTTTTAAAGTGATACACGCCAAAGCCGAGCACAAATATTAAGGCAGGAAAGTAACCCGCACTTCCGTTCAGAATATCTCTGGGGATCATTCCCGAGATAACAGTAAGAAGGATAAATAATGATAAAAGCGTAAAAACTTTTCTCAGACGCGCCTTCATAATTACATGGCTATATATAATTAAAAAAGAAATCTGAAATAACAATATTGGCAAAACATCAGCCAATAAAGTGATCTGTGTGGCAAATAAATGAAATAACCCGCTGCCTATCCCTATAGCAAAGATTAGCCCTGTGAGAAGTAGGACGTCTTTGGTCAAGACATCGCGCTGACTGGCTTGGTAAAATATTAAAACAGCCGCAAGAATAAAAGCCCCGTTACTAAGCGCATTTAGTGGCTCTGACCATATTTCCGGCCCTGTACGTTCGCAATATAAATCAATCATATGGTCAAACGTTATATAATTTACGAAATTTGTAAAGTTCATGTGGGAACTATTTGATGCTGACAAGTATTAGAGGATTATGGTCGATAATATTAATAAAATTTCTGGAGCAAAATCAGGCAGGAGATCGTCGTAAAAATTCTTCTCATCGGTTCAACCGCCGTTTTTCTGATCAAATTGCTGTGAATGACGATGCGAACCCTTTAAAACAACGCGCAGATATTCTCAGCCAGATTTCTCCTGCAAAATTAAGCTATGAAGACACCATCCTGCTTGCCACGCAAGAAAAAGATGATGATCTGACGGCTTATCTACCCCACATTTCCGAGCGAAGCTATCTAGCGGAGGTGAACGTAGATATGACCGAGGAGGAGCATCAGTACTTCTTTGACTTTATGAAGCGCCCTTTAAATATGCGTCCTGAAAATCAAAGCTGAATACCGAATTTTCTCAACACAAAAATCATCATAAAATACAGAACAACTGTTAATAAACAAGACAATCCCAATGCCGGATAAAAACCAACGCCGTGCCTTAATAGTGCGGGTAAAACCAAAAACATTGGCATAGAGGGCAATACAAACCAAAATGTTGCCTCCGCGTGGTTTGCCAGACGCTCACTATCTTTTGTTTCCTGCCATAACCAGATCATTGAGAGGACAGACACCAACGGCAATGACGCAATCAGCGCCCCAAATGCCGCGCTACGTTTGGCTGTCTCGCTCACAACGGCGATTATAATTCCGGAAATGGCGGCTTTGAGGAGAGCGAAAAGCATTTTGAACCTTATTTATATATTTTAGTAACGTTTATCATTTTAAAGCGTTTATAGTGAAACAAACAGAGTGAATGTTATATGACCCCGAAAAAATTCGATATCTACATCAATAAAAACTCTGGCTATATGCTTGATTTGGGTGAAGAGGCATTACGTGAGACAATTATCGGCAAAAGATTATCCGATTGAAAATCTGTACGTTCTGAATATAGAAGAGATTTTTGAGCGCTTAAAATCCGCCGATGAAAAACAATCCATTTTGATCGGTGGCGGCGATGGAACCGTTTGCGGATGCGCCAATATTTTGATGAATACAGGTATTCCTTTTGGTATTTTACCGCTGGGTACGATGAATTTAATGGCGCGTGATTTAAACATTCCGCTGCAATCTATTGAAAAATCCTTGGGCGCGTACATGAACGGGTTTCACGCGCAAAAGGTTGATGTCGGTATGGCGAATGACAAAATTTTTCTATGTGGTGCCACCCTTGGTGTGATGCCGAAGAGCGTAAACGTACGCGAAGAAATGCGCCAAGATCCCAAACCGGTCATGCTGACAAATTTGTTCTATTACGTCTTACAGGAATTTGATTTCAGCAAAGCCATCACATATGACTTGGAAATAGATCACCGCACAGTGCGCCATAAAACGACCTCTCTCATCATTTCGAATAATGTTTATAACCCTCAGGATAATGAGAAGTCTTATATCCGAACGACCCTTTTTCCGCCCCGTTTTGAATGCAGGAAAACTTGGTATTTATTCGGCGATGCCAAAAAGTTTCTTTGAAAAACTGCGCCTTCTTCTGCGTTTCGGCATCGGCGGCTGGCATAAGGACCCGACCATACAGGAATGGGAGTGTAAAACAGTCACCCTCAAAAGCGCAAAGTCCAAAGAACTCATCAGCCTAGACGCCGAACCTTTCGAGCTAACCACTCCTATCAAATTTAAAATAGAGCCGGAAGCATTAACTTTGCTTGTACCAGATAAGTAATAAAAAGTATAAATTACATTAGCTTTTATAAGTTAGAAGTGCTTGAATATCGTAAAATATTTATTTTTATAATTCCAGTTGCATTTTTTAGAACGATTTAATTATAGTAATTGCTATATACTATAATTTGTAACTCTGGATATATCCACAAGATCGACTGACCACGATGTTTATTATAAGTGTAATATTTTTGAGTATCTGAGAAAATATTATCGTCATTACTTTTTAAAAAAATTTCAAAATTTTCAAGACACCCTATTGGCAACGAAATATGTTTTTGATCATTTTTCAAAGCTGGCGTTTGCTGCCAAGGTTTCCAATAATCAATTTTACTTCCAGATGTAACTTGTTCAGATGGCGTCAGATCTTCAAAAAAAGAAAGGCCTTCTTGATTTATCTGTTCTATTGTTTTTTTAGAAAGCTTAAAAGATAAGCCTACACACATCCCACCTGGTAAAGCATATTCAAAATCACTAGTTATTACTCTTTCAGTCTTTATTTTATCGGGTATTAAAGTGCGTATGCTTTTTTTCCAAGCTTTTTCATCTTGGTATACAGAATAATAAATCACTCCTATTCCTATAAATACTGTCAAAAAAATTAAAGCTAATGCAGTAACAGAAAGTATCTTTATAAATTTAAAAAACAAATTATTCCCATTCAATCGTACCAGGCGGCTTACTGGTAATGTCATAGACCACGCGATTAATTCCGCGGACTTCGTTGATGATTCTGGTGGCTGTACGTCCCAAAAATTCATGGTCGAAGTGGTAGTAATCTGCGGTCATGCCATCGGTGCTGGTCACGGCGCGCAGGGCGCAAACATAGTCATACGTACGGCCATCACCCATCACACCAACCGTTTTCACAGGCAGAAGAACGGCAAAGGCTTGCCAGATGGCGTCATATAAGCCCGCATTGCGTATTTCTTCCAGATAAACAGTGTCGGCCTTACGCAGAATATCCAGTTTTTCCTGCGTAATATCGCCCGGAATGCGGATCGCAAGCCCCGGCCCCGGAAAGGGGTGACGTTTGACAAAATCTTCATGCATGCCCAGTTCTATACCCAGTTCACGAACCTCGTCCTTAAATAGTTCGCGCAATGGCTCAACCAGTTTCAGATTCATACGTTCCGGCAAGCCGCCCACATTATGGTGTGATTTGATCGTGACGCTTGGCCCGCCTGTAAAGCTGACGCTTTCGATCACATCGGGGTAGAACGTGCCCTGTGCCAGAAATTCTGCATCGCCGACTTCTTTTGCGCGTTTATCAAACACATCAATGAATAACTTGCCAATAATTTTGCGCTTTTCTCTCGGGGTCGCTGACCCCCTCTAATTCACCAAGAAACAGATCGCTTACATCTTCATGGATCAGCGGAATATTGTAATGCTCCCGAAACAAGGTCACAACCTGATCGCTCTCGCCCGCGCGCATAAGACCTGTATCAACATAAATACAGGTCAACTGATCGCCAATCGCTTCATGTAGCAAGACGGCCGTGACGGAGCTATCGACCCCGCCAGACAGCCCGCATATCACTTTTGACGTGCCGACTTGTTCGCGAATTTTGGCAATCGCTTCGTCCTTAAATGCCGCCATCGTCCAATCACCTTTACAGCCGCAAATATCAATTACAAAATGTTTAAACAGCATTTTCCCGTGCGGCGTATGTACAACTTCGGGATGGAATTGAACAGCATAGAAATGACGTTTTTCATCGGCAATAATCGCATAAGGTGCACCATCTGATTTTGCCAGTACCTCGAACCCCTCCGGTATCTTGGTCACTTTATCACCGTGGCTCATCCAGACTTGTTGATGTGAGCTCTTTTCCCAGCCTTTTCCTAAAAATGCAGAATCTGATTTGAATATCAACAAAGGCACGGCCGAATTCTTTATTATCCGAACATGTAACCTTCGCCGCCAAGTTGATGTGCCATAATTTGCTGGCCATAACAAATACCGAAAAGTGGAATATTCAGATCATAAATCTCTTGCGGCGGGGCAGGCGCGTCTGTCATCTGTCACACTGCAAGGTCCGCCTGATAAAATAATTCCTTTGGGATTAAACGTTTTGATCTTTTGAATATCTGCCGGATTAAAAGGCCAGATTTCGCAGTAAACACCGCTTTCGCGTACGCGACGTGCAATAAGCTGCGTCACTTGCGAGCCAAAATCGAGGATAAGAATATGTTCGTGGGAAGAAGGTATATCTGTCATAGTCTTTTTTACAAAAGAGTGCGCAGAAGGTAAAGGGTTATGTCTGAGCCCTATTGATATTTATCGAAAAAATTGGCTTTATTTTTCTGGTCTTCAATAGCCCGAAGCTCCTCTTCCGTTTGGGGAAGAGGCCATAGCTTGACTCTTTTCAAGTCATTCCAAATTTCGTATTTCTCCAATTGTGTTAAAAGGAGAACGTGCTCTTTATTATTCCAAAGTATCGGCCGTTCCGTATCAGCAGCTACCGGTTTTAAAAAAAGCTTCAAATACACCAGATTCTTTTTTTCATTCTTGCTGCATATAACCGTTGCGTCATTTGATCAAATTCATCTATTGATAAGTTTAAATGCAAATTATTTTCAAGTTTGGGTACAACAATGTTTACGTAATATCCAGGAATGCGTTTTGAAAAAAAGGGCGGGCTTTCATCAAAATAAATATTTAAATAACGCTTTGTATCATTCTTATCTTTTAAAGATATTGGTTCCATCCATGCTTTTGCAAAAATTATGATTGTCTCATTTTCGGGTACTGTCTCCTCAAACTCTTTTACAAGTTTATACCTTGTTTCAATAAGGTAATCTCTCTTGCCTATCTCACCATAACGATCAATATTCTTTTTCGTATATTCATCCGTCCAAAAATCATAATCCGGCTCTAAGCCAATCAGTTTTTGAAAAATGTAGGTGATTTGTTTTGTTGAACTAGAACTTTTCTCATTTGCATATGCCGTACTGCTATAGATCACACTAAAGAGAACTATTGCTGTCAAAAACCAAGAAAAAACTTTTTTTTGCTTTATCATCTTAAAATTCAAATGGTTCAATAATTTGCTCTGGATTTGCAACATTTTCATCTTCTTCTTTATAAAGAGATCTTAGGTCATCTAATTTCTTTTGTTTGTCTTCTTCGGTTATGTAATCCCAATAATGTACATCCCTTCTATCACTCCATAATTCATATGTTTCAAATTTCATTAACATCAACCAGTATTCTTTACCTTCTATACTTACGGGTTTTTCGTTGTCAACGCTAACCGGTCTCAGTTTTAAGATAAGTATTAAATTTTGAGGTTTTTCAAAATTAAGCCCCGAAGATTTTCTTATATTAGCATAATCTTTTTTTGAAATAACCGTTTTTAACTTCTCACTTATATCTGGTACAACAAGGTTGATAAGTCGCTCAGGTGTTTCTTTTATGATGAAATCCAGACCTGCTCCAACAGAAATACTCATTAAATAGCGTCCCTCGAAAGGAATGATTTCCATACGCGCAGGAAACTTTATAATGACCTCTTCATGATTTTCTAAATTAAAATTGTTGAAAGTAGAGCGAAAACTGGACTTTATGCGTTTGATCCGCTCTTTTTTACCTTCTTCTCCAAAACCATTAAGCTTGCCTTTTAAATATACTTCGGCCCATTTACTATAGTTTGGCGTTGTGTCCGCTAACTTATGAAACGTAAACCCAACAATGTGTGTAGGTGTTGATTCCGGTATAACTTTCTCTTTGGCTTGTGCATATGCATGATTTCCACCCATAGAAAGTAAACAAAGAATTGCCAATAATGTGTAATTTTTTAAGCTCATATAAGTATTATCTTACTTTTCGCGAATAAGATCAACTTTTCCTTGAAATTAAGACATAAAAATCATTGAGAGGAAGATAGCAAAAAGATAAAAAACCGAATATCCAAACATTAATCTGGCATATTTTAAGTCATCAGAGCGCAAAACCTTTATCGCTGTATAGATAAAAAATAGACTTAATGCAGATGCGATTACACCATAATAAAAGCTGAAACCATTTATAAACATCGGCAGAACAGATACAGGCAATAGTAGAATAGCATATATAAGCATTTGGATTTTTGTGTATTTAATACCTTTGACAAGATTCATCATCGGAATACCAGCCTTTTTATAGTCTTTTCCAGCAAAAAGAGAGAGAGCCCAAAAATGTGGCGGCGTCCATAAAAAGATAATAGCAAAAAGCACCAAAGCTTCCCACCCGACAGAGCCTGTTACAGATGCCCAGCCGATCATGGGCGGGAATGCACCTGCGGCGCCGCCAATAACAATATTCTGCGGCGTAGAGCGTTTTAGGTACATCGTGTAAAAAACACCATAAAACAGATTTGCAAAAGCAAGTATACCCGCTGCCGTCCAATTAACGGCTAGCCCCATTAACATCACGGAAAAAACCGATAGGATAATTGCAAAAGCCAATGCATCTTCGGGCTGTACGCGTCCGGAAGGAACAGGCCTGGCGGCCGTACGTGTCATAACGGCGTCAATATCACGATCAAACCACATATTGACAGCACCTGCTGCGCCTGCGCCCACAGCCAAACTCAAAAGCGCTGTCGCGATAATCAAAGGATGTAAGTCTGCAAAGCCTGGTGCGATCCACATACCAACAAAACCTGTAAATATGACCAAACTCATCACGCGCGGCTTCAATAATTCAAAGAAATCAGCGGGTGCATTTTCTGTTGTAATGTTCTGTTCCAATGTTGTGGTTGTATTATTGCCAAGACCGTCCATAGATCAGGTTTTATCACGAAGCATCGTTACTAATAAAGCAAAATTACGGATATAAAAAATTTTATCTTTAACGTTATAAAAAGAAAAGTTCGGAAGGCCTGTAAGCCGGGTTTTGTCGAGGACGGCTATTCATCTGCATCCTTCGTTACCAAAGGTGTCAAGCAATCGACCCGGACGACAATGTGGAAACACATTATGCGCCGTCCCTATTTGATTTTGCATCAGGCGGAGGTTGCCATGCCGTCTCTGTTACCAAAAACGCGGTGCGCTCTTACCGCACCTTTTCACTATCACCGAAAATATCGGCTACCTGTTTTCTGTGGTCCTGTTCAGCGGGTTACCCCGTCCGGGATTTCCCCGGCGCCTTGTTTCCATGATGCCCGGACTTTCCTCTCATCTGCTACATAAATAACAAACAAGCAGCCATCCAGCCTTCCGAAATCAGTTTCAAGATGTAGCATTATAAAGGCGCAAAAGACAAGCCAAACGTGCATGCGCCAACTTTTCATCTTGAGACGTTCCCAAAATCAACTCAGGCACAAAGTGACGCTCAAACGCGCGTAAAACATATTCATACCCGCAAGCCGGATCATACCCGTATATACGTGCATTTGAAACATAATCATCCAGCGTCCAGTTTAAAGACGCTTCAAAGTCTTCTTCTGTCGGTTGTGGCCAAAGACCGTACCCTTTTTCTGCCAATAGCGCCCATGGAAACAACTCTCCCGGGTCTTCTTTTCGTGAAGGGGCTATATCGGAATGTGCGATAATATTCTGCGCAGCGATAGAATAATCGGCGACGAGATTGATTCAAAAGTGACAAGAGAGACTCGATCTGTTTTCCCTGAAACGGACGATAGCCATGTTCATGACCGGGATTAACGATTTCAATGCCGATTGAGGCAGAATTCATATCTGTCATCCCTCGCCAAAATGACTTTCCCGCATGCCATGCCCGCTTTTCGGTCGCAACATGTTGGTAAACCTGACCATCCTCTCCAATAGTGTAATGCGCACTGACCCCTGAATCTTTACTACATAACCTATCAAGTGCCGCTTTCTCCGACGACATACCTGTATAATGAAGAATAATATATGCGGGCATTAAATACCCTTTACGGTCATTATAATTAGGCGATGGGTGGGATATAATATTCATACAAATAAGCAGGCGATTATTGTTTTTGAGAGTGCGCAGCGTTTATTTCACACTTCCTGATGTCTGTGTCGAGAAGAATGTTTAGTCGATATACCCAACCATCATCATCTGGCTCAACAGATTTAACGCGTAGAATGGTTGTTTTATCATGTGTTTTACAGGGGTCATTGCTAAGTCCCCTAAGGCATATACGGGATAAGGCTTCTTTGCAGACATTCAACATACTCTTTGTATGGTATTGGATAAAATCCGGTCGCTGCTCTTTTGTAACGTTGCGTGAAAAACCAATTTTTAAATTTTCGAGACCTGCGTTTTTTGAAAACTGACAGCTATTCATACTACAGATGTTGCTATAGTTATTTTCGCGCATTTCATAAGCGATCTGCTGAAGCGTCATCTCTAAATGAATAGATCCCACCTCTATGGATTTAATTTTAGCAGCGTCGCGCGCTGAGATAATAGTATCTTGCGCCCCGGCGGGGGCAGTTAAGAATAGTATAAGTAAGAATATAAGAAATGATTGAGTATTTCCATGCCTCATATCCTTATCTTATCACGAACTGGGCCTTGATATCATCAGATTTATCGAAAAGCCGTCTATGTTTAAAACGGGATTTCGTCTTCAAAATCATCCATGGGGGCAGGGGCGGCATTATTTGAGGCTGCGGCCTGTTGTTGTGGCTGACCACCACCAAAGTTCTGGTTTGAATTATTATTGCTTTGATATCCGCCGCCTGAATTGTCATTGCGACTGTCAAGAAATGTCAGCTCTCCTTTATAAGGGCGCAGGACAACTTCTGTTGAATATTTATCATGTCCGTTATTATCCTGCCACTTACGTGTTTCAAGCTGGCCTTCAAGATAAACTTTTGAACCCTTCTTCAAATATTGCTCACACAGATTGGCCAGCGGTTCTGTAAAAATAACAACGCGGTGCCATTGGGTATTTTCCTTACGCTCTCCGCTATTACGGTCTTTCCAGCTCTCACTGGTGGCGATGGACAGGTTGGCAATCTTACTGCCTTGCTGGGTTGTTCTGATCTCCGGGTCTGCGCCCAGATTTCCGACTAAAATAACTTTGTTGACGCTGCCGGCCATAATGGTTCTCCGTTTTCTATATTCTGTTTTATATGATAGAACCTTAGTATAAAGAGATTCGAAAGTAGATAAATGAAAAAATTACTGATTGCCACACATAACCACGGAAAAATTGAAGAGTTCAAACAAATACTGTCTCCAAAAGATATAGAGGTCGTATCCGCGATAGATTTTGATTTGGAAGAACCCGTGGAAGACGGCGATACCTTTCACGCCAATGCCCTGATTAAAGCCAAGGCGGCGATGGAAGCAACAGGTATTCCTGCTTTGGCAGATGATAGCGGGTTGTGCGTGAACGCCTTGAACGGTGATCCGGGTATTTTCTCGGCGCGTTGGGCACAAAAAGAAGGGCGTACAGAAAAGAATTTTCCCATGGCAATGCAGCGCATTCATGATGAATTAGGGCAAGATATGAAATCGGAGTGCCTATTTTATTGCTGTTCTGGCGCTTGCAAAACCCGATGGCACACATTTATTTTTTGAAGGACGCAGTGACGGCACTTTAATCTGGCCACCGCGCGGACAAAAAGGATTTGGTTATGACCCGATGTTCTTGCCCAATGGTTATGATGTCACATTTGCCGAAATGGAAAAAGAAGAGAAGCACAAAATTTCCCACCGCGCCGAAGCGGTGCAGCAATTTTTGCACAATATTGATCTTTAATTCATAAACTCAGGCTCTGGTGAATTATCGGCTTTTAAAGGCGCGTCATAGTTTACAACCGCGTCATAAACAAGCTGCACAGCATCGGAAAACGATCCACCTAACTCATACGGATCAGCACCTTTTTTTACTACCATATCTTCATGCGGAATATGACTATAACCACCACGAGGGTCTGCGGAACTTTCCGCACCATGTGCAATAAATAATAAAGACGAGATCTATTCCAACCTCATGCATACGTTGCACATCATGACTTGCACCGGACGGCATTTGCATGGTTACGATACCTGATTTTGAAGCATACTTTTCGAGCTGATCTATATGACTTGTTGATAAATGAGGCGTTGGCATTGTGATCGGGTTAAATCTGGTATCAGCTTCATGAATAATCAACCCTCTTTTCTCCGCGGCATCTGTAACACTTTGCTCTAATAAACTGCTTATGTATGTAAGCGCTGCAAATTCTAATGATCGAACCTCAAAACGTGCCTTTACATCACTTGGAATGGTTGTGTTTGCCGCATTTAAGACTTCATATACAGGAATTGTATCACGAATATCTGCGCCAAATTTATGACGCGCTTTTTCTGCAACATCTTTAAATATACTTGCAACATCCATCATACCGTAATTGGCATCACGGCGAAGATGTGTCGGTGTTGATCCTGTATGCCCTGCCTGCCCCAGTAATCTGACATCGGCGCGCATATTCCCAAAAATTCCTGTTGCTAACCCCACAGAAGCACCTGCATCGGCTAATGATCCTGCTTGTTCTATGTGTGGTTCAATATACCAACCAATATGATCAAGAGGTAATAACGGCTCATTTTCTTCTACTTTTTGTTTGAGTGCAGATGTGTTTAGACCTTGTAGTTTCATGGCCTGATCCAACGTAACAGGCTCGTCATCTGTAAAAGATGTTCTATCAAAATCTCCTACCGAAAATTGCCCGGTTGCCATAGATGATCCCAATAATGCTTTTCCAAAGCGTGAGCTTTCTTCGCCGCGAAAAACTTGCACCATAACATCATGTGACAAACGCCTGTTTTCTTCATGTAACATTTTCAAAACAGCAAGTCCGACCAGTACGCCTGCCCTGCCATCATAACGCCCGCCATTTGTGACCGCGTCCAAATGCGACCCGATCATAACGCCCTTTACATCATGACGAACAGAGCCCTTTTTCATACCCGTAATATTACCAGCCATATCTTGAACGGGGCGCGTTTCCAGCTTAACAAATTCTTCTGCTAGCACTGTGTGGGAATTTGTCTCTGCATTACTCCATGCCAATGCGTCCATACCCGTCTCTGGGGTGTATTGACCGACAACGATCTAATTTATCGGAAACTTCACGGCATAGGTCTAATGCCAAACGTAAACTACTCATATGATACACTCTCTATTTATAGATGTCGGTTTATCACACTCCTTCCAACATTTTCAACAAACAAATGGTCTTTACGTATAATCAGCGGTATATAACCCCTATGTTCGGAATATATGTTCATTGGCCCTATTGCCTGTCAAAATGTCCCTATTGTGATTTTAATTCGCATGTGACCAATCATGTTGATCATAATCTTTGGCGGGAATGCTATGCGCTTGAAATGAAATATATCGCTGAAAAAACACCTGATCATGTTGTTACATCCATCTATTTTGGCGGCGGTACGCCGTCATTGATGCAGCCGCAAACTGTTGAATTTGTTCTGGACGAAATTCAAAAAAACTGGCGTCTTTCGAATGCGCCTGAAATAACACTGGAAGCCAACCCCACTTCTATCGAGCAGGAAAAATTTTCTGCCTTTTACCAAGCGGGTATCAACCGCGTTTCAGTGGGGGTTCAAGCTTTGGATGATAAAGATTTGAAATTTTTAGGGCGACAACATAGCGTGCGCGATGCCAAAGCGGCACTAGACATTGCCTATCGCACATTTGACCGTGTCAGTTTCGATTTGATTTACGCCCGACCACAGCAAAGCGTTGCCGCGTGGGAAAAAGAATTAAACGAAGCGCTTGGCATGGCAAAGGCGGGGCATTTATCGCTCTATCAGCTGACCATTGAGCCGGGTACTGCCTTTGAAACCATGTATAAGCGCAAAGAATTTTCAATACCGGATGATGATCTGGGCGGGGAATTATATGAATTGACGGCTTCCGTCACAAAAGATCATGGTTACAAACAGTATGAAATTTCCAACTATGCCAAAGCCGGGGAAGAATCGCGTCATAATCTGACCTATTGGGGGTATGAGGATTATGCGGGTATCGGTCCTGGCGCACATGGGCGACTTACCATTAACGATGAAAAATTCGCCACACGCACCCACCGCGCGCCGCAAATCTGGCAAGAGCGTGTGAAAACATCAGGACATGGCTATCATGCTTTTGAACAGGTCTCAAAAACAGACCGTGTTATAGAGTGCCTGTTGATGGGGCTGCGAACGGAGCGTGGCGTGACATTTGAAAAACTGGCGCAGGAAAGCGCACATGACTGGAAAAAAGTTCTGAATGAAAAAAAGGTAGTCGAATTGATAAGTGCGGGGTATATCTCTCTCACGCCAGATCGTCTGTCTTTGACACAGGCAGGACGACAAAGGCTGAACAAAATTCTGGAAGAAATTATCATTTGATATGTCGCTTTATACTGAAAACAAACAGACGTTTTTGAGCATTATTATGTCCGTCATCGGATTTATGCTATTCAGCATTGCAGATGTATGCGTGAAGTATTTAGGTATTAACGGATATAGTACGTACGTTATTCAGGTCTATGCCAGCGGATTGGCAACTTTGATCGCAATCGGATATATCTTGATCCATAAACGATCACTTACTGCCTTCAAACCGCGTAAAAGTATTAAACTTCATATCTTTCGGTCATTCACGTTGATCATTGCCGTTTATTTTTTGATTGAGGCATTACGCTTGCTCAATATGGCGGAATTTTACAGCATTGCGTTTCTGATTCCTTTTTTGGTGACTGTTGGTACGGCGTTCTTTTTCAAGGAACAGGTCGGTCTATTCCGCTGGCTTGCGATTATTGGCGGATTTAGCGGTGTGATGATTTCCGTATCGGGTCAACTCGGGAATATTGAAAACATCTCGACCACAGGCATAACATACGGCTTTTTAATGGTGATCGGTTTGTCGATCAGCTATCTGGTCATTCGCAAGATGGGGCCGGGGGAATACGCCCCGCTATTCCCGCTTTATGCCCAAATAGGTATTCTTGTCGCCAACCTTGCGATTATTTTTTATCAGGACATTGCTTTACCTATACCACCGCCAGATGAATATTGGATTTGGCTGACCTATGGCGTGACACTGTTTTTTGCTGTGCTGTTGGTATCCAATGCTTTTTCCAATGCGCCTATCGCTGCAATTCCGGCCTGCTTTCAATATACGCAGATTATCTGGGGGGTATTATTCGGATTTTTGCTCTTTTCAGAAGTCCCGCAATATTACACCGTTATCGGTTTGGTCGTTATTACCTCATCCGGTCTGTTTATGGTGTGGCGAGAATACGTCACGGCAAAACAAAAAAGCCTGCGCCGATTTTAATCATTCATCGTCATTGTGAGCGAAACGCGGCAATGACATATCAAATACGACCCTGTGGCGGTTTTGCGGACACAACATTAGGCAGAGACTCAATATATGTCGTTTTCAGGTCATGACCCTGTGTGACGCTTTGACGACTCATCCCGGACAGGGTCTTTTTATCCTCACTACGCTTATAGACATAAATTCCTAGCACCGAGAGTCCGACCGTCCAGATCAGGCCGAGGGACTCGAAACCCTCCATCACCAGCGACGCATTTGATGGATCATCCAGTATAACCCATGCCAAAGCCAGCATTTGCGCCGCCCACGTAATCGCCATCAGATAGCCAAATGTCGGTCGCATCCGGCGCACATACGGGTCATTTGATGCCACTTCGGCGCGTAGGGATTGATTTATCTCTGCAATTTGTGTGCGATAATCTTCTGACATCAAACGTGCCAGATTTTCGGTATGGCGGTTCAATTCCGACAATTCTTCCTGATCAACCTCGCCGCGTTTTAGCGCGTCATTCAAATCCTCAAGCGCCCGTCCTGCACCCTTGGCAAGCGGATTATTGGACCCCGATAACACCTCGGAAAAAACACTGATTAAAACGGGTACACCAATTTGAGCAAGTAATGCTGACATTTATTTTCTTTCTGTTTATCTGTCATTGTGAGGAAGCATCATCGACGAAGAAATTCATCAATTTTGAATATTTCGGGATTGCCACGCTACGCTGACAATGACAGTCGTGTTATTTTTCTAAGCGATAAAAAATATGGCGACCAATCACCGTGACCGGCTTTTGATTCTTTGTCCAAAACGGCGATATACCTGCCGCATGATAGTGATCTGCGCAGTTGGTTATATCATCCATCTGTGCATGAATAGCACGTCTGGCAATACGCAAGGCTGTGGCGTAATACGGATTATCTTCTGAAATTTGTAATAACTTTTTGAAATTCGGGTCAGACTTATTCCAACAGGAAAACTGATACGGTTTTTGGCATACCTGAATAATACTATTCCCCCACCAAAATTTGCCTTTACGTTCCGCGATACGCACACGGTTTAAAATAACGCATGCCACCGCCAGCATCCCGGTCGCTCCCTCCCCACGTGCTTCCCCCCACAGGGTACGTGCCAGTGTTTCAATTTCCATTTCGCGGTAGAGCAGATGCCCCATAGCGTCTGCATCCCCTCCTGTTTCAAGAGGTGGTTCAGGTGTTAGATATTTCATGTTAGAATCCTTAAATTAAGTTTTTGTCTGGAAAATAAATTCCAATAGAGAGGGACTGAGTATTTCTTTTGAAATCACCTCATCTGCGCCCCATGACAGAATATTTTTCGAAATGCGCCCCGTCAGATAATGCCCGCCCAGCCCCGTCATCACCACGATATAGCTGTTTGGGAACAAATATTTTGCACGACGCACGGTGCGCTCCCCCCAACTTTTGGGCAGGTTCAAGTCGCAAAATATAATATCGAAACCTGTTACAGGGTTTTGGATATCAGCTAGATTTTCAAACAGCTGATACGGCTCATCCAGAAAATCTTTTAGTAACGCACCCAGAATTTTCGCATCGGCGTCATTATCTTCGATGATGGCTATTTTCATGATTTCACCCGTAGTAAATGTGCTTCAATGCGGCGCACACTTTCGGCAGTTGACGCCGAATTCGCCTCCAGCCGTGCTAGCCGCTCATGCACGTTATTATGATGTTGCAATTGTTTTTCCATTTCACGCACCCGTCCGGTCAATCCGGAAAACCCCCAGATAAACCCGATACCATGCACCAGAAAAAAGCCGATAAACGGCCAATATGTGATTAAAAAGTCTTTCATGTTTTTCTCTTCCTAAAATATTCTCTGTCATCGCGCGCGCAATGACGGATCGGAATGTTCAAATCCTGAAATCCGTATCTGCCTGCGATGTGCGACCGCGACCTGTCCAGACCTGACGGTGACGCGACGGTGACGCGCCAATTCGCACGGGTTGCAGTGACAGCGCCCCCGCCACCGCGTCCAGACAATCATCATGCCCGCCGCTTATACCGGGGCGCCATTCGGACAGTTCTGTGGCAAAAGGTGTTTCCATCACAGCCTTATGAACGTGCAAATGACGCGCCGCCAATACCACATCAAACGCCTCCAAAATACGAATGTCTTTTGGTCTGCGTGATGTAACTTCCAAAACGCTGCACGGAACATTCAACTTTGATAATTCACGACGTAAGATACCAGGCAGGAATTTTCCAATACCGTTAATCTCGATAGAGACGCTCGGCATTCTGTATTTTTTCAACAAAGTTGCAACGCGGCTGCATTGTTGTGTGGCAATATCTTGTGCATCACCTGCTTGTGTTTGAATAACCTCGATATGTTGGAGCCAATAATGGGAGTCAGCATCCTGATAACATATTGCCAGAACGCTGCGATCGCCTTTTAAAGATCCGAATGCAGGGTCCCACCACGCCGCGGCAGAGGCCATTTTGACATTGTTAATTTCTAAACGGTTTAATTCTTTCACATAGGCAATCTCGCCCTCATACATTTCCAACAGAGAACTATCCAGACGCCCATTGGCAATATTGACCGGCTGTAACAGCATTTGGCTGGCAAATTTATTTGGTCCCGTCGCAATCGCCAGTTCCTTAACCTTCGACTTTGTATAGCGTTCCGGCCAAACGCTCAGCCCCTTTTGATTAAGCAAGGGCAATGTAAAGCGCTCATACAAACTTAAAAACGGCACTCCGTCCTCGTGATCGGCGGCAACTTTTTTACTGTAAATGGAATGATAGGTATGCGGCGTTCCAACATAGATCAGCGTTCCCTCCGGCATCAGAATAAAGTCCGTTTCCGCCAGTTTTTCCCGTAAATCACGCCGCTTTTCAGATGTGTCACAGGTATTGGGCACCTCCACATCGTCACAGATAATAATATCGGCGCGACACCCCGTCATGTTGCCGTGCAATCCTTTTGCCAGAACGGACGGGTCACGCAATTCCTTTTCGCGCATGACTGTAAAACGGTCAATGCCCCATTGATCTACCTTTGGCGGTTTTAAATGCAGGGTCATGGGGTGGCTTTCAATTATACGTTTGATATTCCGCACCATCTTCCCCGCCAGCATTTCATCGGCGGAAATTACCAAAATCCGCTCATTCGGCTCTCGCAACAACCGCCATACAACATATAAACCGATCAGGGTTGACTTGCCACAGGCGCGGAATGCCATTAATAGCAATCGTCTTTGCCCCAGACTTTTTTGCTGTTCAAGCCAGCGGATAATACGAAAATGCACATGCGGCGTTGATTGATTTTGCAAGCAGTTCCACATCGCCGCAAATAATTCAAAATCAATCATCGTCTTTATACTTTTCCCTGTCGTTGAAACAATCTTCTTTTGCGATTTCCATCACTTCTTGCATTCTTAACTGATCGGAATAACTCGCCACCCTTGCATCGGGCAGACCGCATTTGTCTGCCAACTTCATCAATAATTCAATATGCGCCATTCCCGCCTTGCACGCCTTGTGATGATGTTCAAAATTTTTCGATGCTTCATCATTCGCGCTTTTTTCCTGCTTCAAAAAATCGCTGTAAGACGCCATTGCTTTTTCAAGCGCATCGGGCAGAAATTTCGAGACTTGCTGCTTCATATTATCGGTAATATCCATGGTCATCCTGTTTTAAAACCTGTTCAAAATCCACCATGCCCCGCCGTCCGATACAATGGTCAGGGCGTTATATTGGCTATTCAGCGGTTGGTTAAATCCGTCCGGCCCACTGCCCCCTTGTTCGGATATGGTGATGGTGTTCCCTGAAACATCTGTTTTTTTAATCGTGATTGTGCGCCCGATGGCTTCGGGGGCATTGGCGGGGGGAAGGCGCGCTTCCAACGCACCGCCAAAGCTGGAAAGCAGATACGTATCCACCGCCATATCAATGTCATACAGCCCCGCCCCGTCATAAAAACGTGTATTTCCGGGCGCACGGTTGGAGGAGGTCACAAACCATTCCGCACCATTCGACAGCATGGTGACAAAATCATTTTCCGCCCCCAGATAATAGGTTCGTCCGTCCGGACCATTACCATTGGCCTCTTTAACTGTGACCAGATTGGCGGAGGAATCGATTTTCTTTACGCTCATCTCCACACCAACTGCGTCCGCGGCATTTGGTAAGTTCACATCCAGTGCCCCGCCAAATGATGACACCAGATGAACCGAATGTGACGTATCCAATGTTACACTGCCGCTGGCATCAATATATTCGGTATCATAGCGTTGAAGTGTTGTTGTTAAATCTATCGCCTGCGTTCGCTGAAATCTGTTTTTATACGGGAAGCCTGCGTTATAGGCGGTATATTCCCCGCCCGACAGATCAAAAATCGACGCGCCGTCCGACGCGGAAAGCAAATTGTAAATCGCCGTTTCAATTGAACCATCATCCAGACGAATATTCGGCACCTGATTATTCGATTCCGCGTAAGGGTTAATCAGTAATGTTTTATTCGACCCCGCCCCGATGTGAAAACACGCCTGCGCCGTGGCACCGTTTACATTCGCCTCGCAATCCAGAAAGGAGTTATTAAAGCTGCCTTCTTCGACATAAAATCCCGCGCCGCTGGTGGTTGCGTCCAAAGAATAGGCACGGCAGGCATGGAATTTATTGGCATTGGCGGTGTCCCCGCCGTCGCTCCGCATCAGATGAAAGCCATGCAGGAATGGTTGCGCCGCCAGTACGCGGTCAAAGTTATTCCAGTAACATGGCTGGTGCGCATCTGTCATGCCGGAGCCGTCCAATTGCACCGCAATTTGTGCCTGCCAGATTGTAATATCTGTCACGGAATTTTGCACGCAGGGGCGGTTTTTACCAGATAATTTTAGCCCGATATTACCTTGCTCTAATCGAAATGCACTTAGCGTGATATAGTCACCGGTCACTTCTATCAAGTTGAAATTACTTGAGTTTCCGCGCAAAATACTTTTCTGTCCTGCCCCAATCAGGGTCTTATTCGCGTCAATTTGGATCGTTGCGTTGATCAAATACACACCATTTGGGATAAACACCGCATCATGCGCGGCGATGGCGTTTTGTATCGCAATCGTGTCATTCGTAAAGCCGTCCCCGACCGCGCCAAAATCCTTAATCGAGATCAGATCGCCAAGTTTGTCCTGAATATCTCTGTTGCCTGCGCCTGTACCGGTTGCGGTGAAATTTGCGCCCATGCTTGCGCTATTCAAATCAAGGGCAACGGGGTTACCATTACCGTCAAAGCCCAGTCCTTTATTTCTACGATTCAAACGGGAGGGCAGCGTTTTCTGCACCAGCGTTTCCGTGTCATTAAACCGTAAAGCCGTGTCATTTTGTCGCTCGATTTGTTGGAGAGCCGCGATCAGATAATCCAGCTCGGTATTTATCGCACTGGCGCTAAAATCACCACCTTCCAGAAAATCGGTCATCCGCTCAATCGGCACAAGACGCTCTAGCGTTAAAATCGTATCCATCACGGGCGGCGCATCGAATAAAATCGTTCCGCCGTTGGTTTGTCCTGCGTCCGATATTATAAACCCGCTCACCTGCGTTGCGCCGTCAAACTTTACAACCAAATCCGCACTCGCAAAAATCGGAAACGGAAAGCTGAATTGAGCTTGTGTGCCGTTACAGACATAGGTTATCAGCGGCACAACGTCCGGTATTTTGATGTGTTCTGTCATATTTTATGTATTTTCTAAAAAATGTTATGTCGGCGGCAATGCCTCCCCGCAATGACGTAAAGTTTAAAAATTAATCGCGCGGGCCAAATTCTGTCGCTCACGTAATTGCGTTGCCTGTAAAATATTTAAACTATTTTGTTGTGATAACCCTTGCGATAACGCCGTGGTGGTTAGTTGATTGCGGCGTGTGCGTTGTTCCAGTTCTTCTTCACTTTCATCGAATAAACCCAACAATACTGCCTCGGCGGAGCCGCTGCCTGTGCTTATGCCTCGTCCTCCAAACGTTGCACGCTGTTTGGCCACAACACTTCGCAGGGCGCGTTGACGGCGTTCTTCGGCGTTTTGAGTTTCGATTTTTTGCTCTTGCAAACGCAGGGCGGCGTCTTCTCTAGATTGCTGTTGCTCCAAAGCTTGCTGTTGTTGTAATTGCTGGAGTGCCAGATTTTGTTGTGCACGCTGATCGGACGCGGCGCGGCGATTGTCCTGCCCGCCAAAATCCTGAATCGTATCAACGAAGTTATCTATTGTATTCAGGGTTGATGTAACCCCGCCGATCAGGCTGGTTGCTGAAGTTAATGCTCCCATGTATTTATCCTTTCAAAGGTTTGTCATTGCTTTAATCATTCACTTTAAGTTCCGTCGTCACGCTGAGTAATGTAAAGGGCTGTGGTGCATCTTGTTCAATCTGCCAGAGGGGTTTTTCACCGTCCGGTTGCCAGCCAAACGCCCGCACCCGCACATTCCCACTGATAATCGGGGGCGGATCATCCAGAACGTTACTGCCGAATTGATGAAGAATGGCATCATTATAGCCGCGCCCCACATCCAGACGCAGGGCTCTGGTATTTTCCACACCGTAAATTGCCTCGACCAGGCGCACTGTGCGTCCGCCGCCTCCTGCGCCAACCGAGCTAGGCGGTAGCGGTAAAACTTTATGTGTATAGGGCAAACCGATTTGCACTTTTTTTGCCGGGTTTTGCAGGGTCACTGACCCGTTATTGACCACGAGTGGTGTATGCTGTGACTCGTCCGCACGTATTGAAACCGTGCGCCCTTCCAGATGGGTCAGACCGGACCAGATTTGCGTCGCAATTTCATTTTCACCGCTTAGCGCGGAGTCGAGAAAGAGCGTATCGTCAAATTCTTCAATCATGTAGGTTCCGTTGCGATTGATCAGCAGGTAAACACTCTGTCCCACCACCGCGACCGATTTCACTTGCCCGTCAGTATTATGCAGCGTCCACGCCGCAACTTGTTCGGCGCGATAAACAGTCAGGGTCGCAAACTGTCCATCCTCTCGCACTAAAAAGAGCAAACGCCGTGTCTGGTCAAAATCCTGATCAATCGGGCGTTTGATAATATGGCGTGAGAGTAAAGCCAGATCGGTTGCCTGATAGGCCTGTTCCAGATCGGTATAAAGAAATTCTCTGATTTCCTGTCTGTTCCGCGCCACAAACAGCGTGGCACCATCGACATTGACGGGCGGAATATAGCGCCCCGTAACCGACCCCACACGTGTTTGGCGGTTTAACTGTACCGATGTCGGGGTGAGCGGGTCGCCCGTCACCATCCATTCCGCGCCAGAGGTAAAAACCTGTAAATGACGCCCGGAGAACAGGCCGCGAATGGCATTGACCTGATCAGACAAAATCGCAAATTCTATTGATTCATCATCCAGCCCCTCGCCTAGATTAAAATTGAACAGATCCCCGCTTTTTGAAAACCACAGGCGGTTTGGCAAATCGCGTGACCCGCCAATCACCAGCCTATCTTGATGAAACGCCACGGATACAGGATACCCGCGATAGGCGCTAAAGGCCTGTTCTTGCCAGTCGATGGTTGTATCTGTATTTGGTAAGTCTTCTAACGTATTTACGCTTGCAACCGTGGGGGAGGCGATGTCTATCACCTCTACTTCCTTCCCTGCTATCCGCAGGCGCGTTCCTTCCTGTAATTCATTAAACACGCCAGAAGATGCCGTTAATGTGATGGTACCAGTGGTCGCCGAAGGTGTTAAACTGACCCCGCTAGCTTCGAATTTATAATAGGGTTGGGAGAGTATATTATTTTCCTCGAAATAATCCCATTGCTGTAATGACCAGCCAGTGAGCGTACGCGCTAATGTCTGCGGCGGATAATCGGGATGCGTTAAAAGCAATGTATCGGCCGATTGCGTCCACACTACCTGATCGGTATCTGCCGCCGCCCATGGAGCGTTCAGGGTTGTTTCGGCATTGCCCTCAAAGTAAATATCAATCTGTTGATCTGATAATACCAGTAAGTACGCTTGTTCTGTATTAAATTCAAACGCGATCAGACGCCCCGTGCTTGGTACTGTATCAACGTAGCGTAACCCCGCACGGCGTGTGACCCCGCCCGTGGGGAAGATAAACAGGTTTTGCAGCTCCAATGCGCCGTTCTGATAAGCGTTCAAATCGCCCCGTCCCAGCAAGTCACGGCTGACCGCGCCCGCCGTGAAAGTAGTTTTAATATCTCTAACTCGTGTCATTTTTTTTCCTATGTCTTTGGAACGATTATGTTTTTTCTGCGTATGAGTCCCTTTAATGATGCAAGAAAGGAGATTCAAAATGAAAAATAGATTTATGATTTTACCGATGGTTGCTCTAATGGGCTTACCGCTAAGCGCATGTGGTACATCAAATAGCGAACGCGGTCTTTCCGGCGCAGCTGTTGGTGCAGGCGTTGGTGCAGCAGGTGCAGCAGCAACAGGCGGCAGCATTGGCGGTGGCGCAATTCTGGGCGGTGCAGCAGGTGCGGCAACGGGTGTTTTAACAGATGAAGACGATATTGATCTGGATGATTAATTCCGTATCATCTTATTCATTGTAAAAAAAAGCCCGCCTGATTAGGCGGGTTTTTTTATTGAGTTGAGTATATAAAGCTTGCAATGGCTTCCATTTCTACAATGTTCGGTTTTTCTGCTATAGACTGGCGCATCTCTCTCGCTGGTTCAGAAGTGTAGCTTTCTGAGCCGTAGATATCCGCATGCTCTAATTCTTCTCCATTTACTTTGCCAATACTCTCTCTAAAATTTAACTCTGCTTCTTCAGCTCGTTTTTTAGATGAAGACGCAGCATAAGATAAATCTTCTGCGATCTGATATATTGCTATAGACCTTCTTGATCACTTTCTAACCCGAGAGCTTCACGAAAATCTACTTTAGCTTTTGATAATATGTCATCTTCCATAATTATTAGATAAATTATCGCCGCACATCCGTCAATGGGAAATTCTCTATCCTGCTGGGGCTGTCTTGTTGGGCGTCGATTTGTCTGGCTTGTTCATATTCGCGCTCTGCCAAATTGAAAAGCGCTTCGGCGCGTGATGTATTTTCCGTGACAGGAATACAAAATTCTGCCGCCAAACGCGCAACAAAGCCTGTGCAAAATACGGCGGAAAGGCGCTTTCATCTATGGCGGCGATGTAGTTCAGCGTAACCGCAGAAACATTGGTATGTAAACCACCACTAACAATGCGGAAGTTCGCGCCGCGGCTTTTCGTACTCGACCCTGCAGACAAAGCGCGTAAGAAGTCATTCGGCAACCCGAATGCATAGGCATAATCCGCCGCAGGATCAGATGATAATTGTGTCAGCGCAACTTGCGCTGTGGCAAAGCTCCATCCATAGGCAGAGAGAAGCGCATCTTTGACGCTTTCATATAATGTTGCGGCAATTTCGGATTCGGCTGTGCCGTCGCTAAATGACGTCATCGGCACCGCACCAATCCGCACCAACGCACGAGAGCAAAGGGTGATATTATTTATTGGCATATTATTTCTCTATTTAAGATTAAAAAAAATGGGGACAGCCATATATGCCGTCCCCATTATGATCGATACAAATCTTGCCCCATAAGGAGGGAGGGAGATGAGGAGACGAGAAGAACTCTCACACAGGGCAAAGAATAGCTGATATTTTATAATAAAACGTCATTGCGATAAGACAAAGCCAACGAAGCAATCCAGAATATAGACTGCCACGCTCTCGTAGGTCGCCCGCAATAACACATTTTAAGTATGATCAGCTATAAGCTGCGAGGGTTATGTTACCGCCGCTATTATCTGTCACGATATAAAAGGTCGTGGACGGTGTGCCATCTGTATCGATATTCGCAATCATCAGGTCGCCTTCACGCAGCATATCGCCGGCCTGATCGAAATATGATGATGTTGTAATGTCGCTATCTTCTGTTTTGTAATGCCACAGCGTAAAATTATTCGCATAGGCCAGGACGCTAAGGTCCGAGGTTTTGAAGGTCATGGGGTTTCTCCATTATATTGGGTTTTAAGAAAATGTCATTGCGAGCGACCAAAGGAAGTGCGGCAATCCATTCTATATTTCTGGATTGCTACGTCGGCTTTGCCTCCTCGCAATGACGTTAGAAATTAATCGGGTGTTTCATCACAATTGATTGTGACAATACCCGCCTCATCGATCAGGGCAGATCCCTGGCTCATCATGTTATTGACGAAGTAGGAAGCGCGGTCACCGTGCCATGTGATGTCGGTTTCTACATCCGACCCGCTGGCATGGCCAATGGCTGTCTTGTGATAGAAATAGCAAGAACGCACGTCATTCCCGTCAACTGGCAATCCGCTATGCGGTATCCAGACTGTGCCTAGCCACATTTTTGCCTGCGTAATCGAACTGAACGGTAATTGCTCGGCGCCGATATAATCCGCATTGGAGAATTCATCGATTTGTAACAATTCCGACCATTGTTTCCAGCCGATAACTGCAAAGCGTCCGCCGTCATCCGGCACGTCATTTTCGCCGAATGTTTCAAATGCTTCCAAGGCTTTATCCAGCGTCAAGCCCACATTACCATCGGCAATCACATGATCATCTGCCGCGCCCAGCGCGCCTATAATCATCTCGTCTGTTTTACGACCCAGTGCATTGGCACCCGCCGTGGCAATAACCTGACGCTCATCAATATTCAGCTTCAGCTCGTCCAGACGATCCACCCAATCACCGGCATAGTAATCTTCCAGAACGACGGACACATTACTGTGATCCAGATTCATAATCGGTACCATGCCGTGGGTTGCCTTGGTTGAGGCTGTGCCGGTTCCAACCTTTTGAAACACGGCCTCAGCGCCGTTAATATTATTGATTGTACGCACTGTATTGCGTAATTTAGATCCTTGTCTTTGGTAGGCCTCGTGCACTTCGCGTTCAAAATGCTTGATAAAGGCCTGATCGATAGTCGTTGACATATTGATACCTCTTATATGTTAAAATGTTGAAGATGGAATGTGTCCGGGTTGGCACGTATAACGCGGCGCGGACGAAGAGGGCGTTCGGGCAAAAATTTTGTTTACCGAATGCCTGAAATTTCTTTAAAAATTTGCAATTACCATAAAATTGCCATATTTTTTGTTTACTAGATATAAATGTAGGTTAAACTATATCTATTGGGGTAATAGAGACCAGTTTAACGATAATAAAATAATATGTGAACGGGGCTCCGATGCTTATGAAACTACTTGGTCAAACAGATTCTGATTTTGATGATACTTCTCAAAAACGCAAATATGAGCGTCGGGAGTGTGATCAATGCGTTGCCGAAATTGATGGTAAAACCTTTCCGGTTATGAACTGGTCAAAAGGCGGCGCGCTAATTTTCGTGGATGAGCGTCTTTTTGCAGAAAATGACAATCTGGATATTACAATGAAGTTTCATATTCAGGATCGTATTATCCCCGTCACAAATAAAGCGCATATCATTCGTAAACTAAACCAGCGTATTGCGGTTGAATTTGATGGAATGGATGATACAAACCGTCATAATTTCCAACAGGTTATTGACGATATTACCACGCGCGAATTCGCCGACAGCCAAGCCTAACTATAAAATTGTCATCCCCATCAATGTGACAGGATGACAATATTTATATTATTTCGACCCATATAAATTGTGGAAGCCCTTTGTGACTTTTTCAATCATCGACGGGTCTTTATCGCGCCAGTAACCGGGTTGACGCATCATGGAGTAAAGTTCGTTTTCCGATACGGCCGGTTTGGCTTCGGCACGCGGGGACGGTGTTTTATCTTTCGCGCCGCCATTCATCATTTTATAGAGCGCCATCACGCCTTCATACGAACTGGCCATGCCCTTTAAAACTTCGGGCGGCAGGTTTTTTTGACCGAAAGAGAGTAGCTGGCTGGACACCTCGCGCCATTTTTCCTCACCGCCGAAATGATCTTTTAAGCGGTCAAGTTCCCGCTCTGCCTGATATTCTGCGGCAATATCCATGATCATCGGTACCATTTTCTCGGCGGCAATATCATAAACTTCTTGGGCTTGTTCTTTGGAAAAGCCTTTATTATGCAGACGATGATTAATCTCTGCATCCGGCTCAAATAATCCGTGTTCACAGTCGATGCAATAATCCTCAACGCTTTGCGGTGCGCCGGATGGACGTGTTGATAGTTTCTTTTCAAGCTCCAGATACGATTTTAGCAAGCTTTCGACGCGCACTTCGCCCGTCGCCGAGTCGATAAATTTCTTCGGAATATTCATGACAGGCGGCGGCGTTTGTTCTGGCACCTGATCTTGTTTTTCTGGTGTTGATGGGGACATAGTCTGTTGTTCTAATAATGTGTCATTCATGTTTTTTCTCCTATTGAGTCAGATGCGGGTGTTAAGGGGGGTTGTTGTTGCGAAAATTCGGCGAGCGCTTCGGGGTGTCTAATTAAATTACCGGGGACGCCCAATGCCTCGCCCAGAAATCTGGCGGCAGCGCCTAAATCAACGCTATTGGCCGCGTCGCCCCCCATGGCAAGCGCGCTGTTAATCCAACTGAGGGTGTTTTGCACATTTCCCTGTGATTGCGCTCTTGCAAGGGGGGATCGGTAATCAATCATCACGCTGCGCCCGTCAATCATAATATCGGGCACTTCACCGCGGCGGCGTAAGATACTATAGGCACGCTGGATCAGGGGCGTCAGAAATTCCGATTGTAATCGTCCATAGGTTGCGCCCAATAACAACGCCATTTCTGCGGAGCGTTCCAGAACTTCTGTGGCTGTCATACGCGGAGAATTTACAGGTGCTAGCTTATCCGCCAGTAAGGCGTGTCTGATCCGCGCCCGCAAATCTTCCAGAACCAGTTGCGATACGTCAAATCGTCCCGGCATTTCAAGGGGGACAAACCTTTTGACCCCACAGCCTTTGGAATAATTGTTCCGGGTTTCAGTTCGATATTTGATGGATTCAGAACACCATCATCATCGGCTTGCCAAATACCCGTCACAGAAATCGACGCGTTTTTGAGGATCAGCTCCACAACCTTATTGGCGGTTTTAATATCGGGGAGCGCTTTCATCACGGGGGAGCGTCCGTAAATCTCACCCGGTGATTTTTGCCAGCGAAAATTGATAACGGGGGAGACAGCCAATTTCAAATTCAAAAGTTCTTCATTCAGTCCTTCTTCATTTAAAATCGCATGATACAGAATTGTTCCACCTTCGAGAGGCAGAATGGATTCCAGGACTGAAAATGTGGCTTGCGGGTCTTTGCGCCCTGCCGTTCTGATTTTCTCAGGTATATCGGCAAAGGGATAGCGCGCGTCTATTTGTGCGGCTGTCAAAGAAAGCTCACGAAATGTGCCATCCAGAAGTCCGCTCTCTCCCTCCTCCAACGCAATATTTGCAAGCGGGGTAGCGGTAAAACGAAAGGCGGAAATCTGTCCTGCTTCGGTCTCTTCAAAAAACAAGGACGCTGTTCCGCCGACGATCAAATCCAGAAAACACTGATGAACCTCCACCGCGAAATTACTGCGGTCAAAATGCGCATGCAGGGCTTTTCCCGCTTTTTCAAGAACAGGCGCCAGCGCCGCTGCTTCCCCGTCTGATAAGGCAGAACCGGGTTTCAGCCCAAACCACTGAGTCCATGGCGGGGTTAAATTCCCTAGCATACTGGCGGCTAGCTGATCGGCGGCGTCCATGGCGGTGGCATCGTAAATTTGCTCTGTCCGTACGCAGCCGCTTTGATAGGAACCGTAAAAATTTCCCCGTTGCGGAAGGGCGTGATCATAACAATCCTGCCATGTTGGCAGCCAGTTTTCACGCCTGTCTTTGGCGCGCGCATGCCTGTTCAGGATGTCGATGACATCCGGCTCATTCTGTTCATATTCCATGTAATATTCTCTCTAAATTATCTTGAATTGCGTTGTTATATTCGCAATGACGATCACGATCTCTATTCACCCAACAGCGTTTTGCGTTGTGGTACCAGATCATTCGACCCGAGCAGGCCGCGAAAACCTGTCTGAATTGTGCCCGATAGGCCGCGATTACGTCTGAGCAAGTTTGTAATACGCACTTCGGTATCACTATTATTCGCAACGTTCGGCGTTTCATTTCCCGTATCTATACTATTATCCGTAGTAGGCGTCGTCGGAACCGGCGATGAAATAAATCCCCCGCCCGAGCTGGACGTGACATTGACAGGTGTTGACGGCGGCGTCGCAGGTACATACACGACTTGCGGCTGAATGGTTTGCGGCACCTTTGGCCGCGATGTTAATGATCCCATGGATTATATCCTTTATTTTTAAACATCATTGTGCCCACAATGACGCAACCTAGTGAATAGATTGCCACGTGAAACCTTTGGTTTTTTCGCAATGACTGATTGTTATTTAAACTTTAATTTTCCTATCCTGCTCCAAATGGCGGAATAGCTGATAGGGCGTAAAGACAAAGAATTTACGCACACCGATCAGGCGTTTTACAGCCTCCACACACGTGAAGAAAGCAGGTGGCAAAGCTTTATTTTTGAAAGAGACAGAGGGGACAGGCATAACCTTTAATCCGCGATCCCCCAGCCATTTCGGCAAATCGAAATCGGCGGGAATTTGATGATGAACGGATAATTCTGTTTTATGTGCCAACGGGTCGCATGTGACCCATTTTGATCCGTCATTAATCACAGCGTAACAATGGCGATATCCCTTTTTAAACAGCCATTTAATCCATCTTATTTCGGTTTCACCACTAAATACGATCCACATTTTTTGTTGGTCTGTGTTTGTTTCATTTTGTGTCATAATATTATCCTTTTCTAGGGTATTTTGTGTGTTCATGTCTGTAATCTCTCTTCTCTTAAAATTTGTTTTCTATTGTTTTATTCGGCTGCTTCATAAATATGCACACTATCGAACCAGTTCGAATCGCGTGGTGGACGTTTGGCAACGATGCCCTTTTCAACCAGCGCGATCTCAATTCTGTCCAACGCCTCCTGCCATAATCTGTAGGCACGCGCCTCTTTCGGGCGCCGACGATCGGGCGGGCACATTCTTAATCCGTAATGACGTAAAACCTGTATATGATCCATCAGCAAACGGCGGCGGCGATAGAGCGTGTCGACGGATTTTAAAATGTCAATCGGCTCACAAGGGCGTTGCACCTTGGCAAGGCCCGCCGTAAAACGTGCGCCGTCTGCGCGTGCCTTTTGTGCCGCCAAGAACCAGAACCATGCGCTTTCCGCATTTTCGAATAATTCGTAAGGTGCTTCATTCACAGGACGGATCCCGTAGTTTTTCTCTCTTGAACGCATATATGATAACCTTTTGATTGAGTGTCGGCTTAGATAAGAACATTTACATTTGACGCAACTGTTCCGTTTATGTTCTTATTATTCTCATATTTAAAAGAACAAGTCAAGAACAAAATAAGAATATTTTCCTATTTTTATGTTTTGACGTGATGAAATTTTTTAAGCTATTGTTTCCAAATGGATATTTTTACAGGCTCTCTGATTATTTTTTCACTCGTGCTGATCGCGGCAATTTCACCGGGGCCGGATTTGCTGATTGTTTTGCGCAACTCCCTTGGGGCAGGGCGCGCCTCCGGTATTCAAACCGCGCTTGGCATTGCGCTGGCGATTTATATCCATGTGGCTTATTCCATGTTGGGCATTGCGTTGATAATTGCACAATCTGACATTTTATTTACACTTATAAAATATGCTGGTGCGGCGTATTTATTATGGCTTGGCTATAAAGCCTTAAAATCAAAAGGATGGGAAATTCACAGCGGGGAGGCCAAAAACTCCGATAAATCCTTTTTCAAATCCTTCTCACAAGGTTTTGTGACAAACGCCCTGAATCCCAAAGCTACATTGTTCTTCCTTGCGCTGTTTACACAGGTTTTAGAGCCGAATACACCTTTGGCAATTCAGCTGTGGTACGGCACAGTATGTTCTCTTACCGCGTTTTGCTGGTTTAGTATTGTGGCGGTTGCCCTGACTCATAAAACTATCCGTCGCAAACTCGCCTCTGTCTCTATATGGATAGACCGTGCCACGGGTATTGCCTTTATCGCCCTTGCCGCACGCGTGGCATTTGCAAAAATTGGCTAGATTATAGCGCTGATATAAACTTTGCCCTTGCCTTGGCGTGTAATCAGATTAGAATTTATGTCATGACATTTACATTGAAATTCGCAAAAGATGCCCCCAAATCTGTTGATGCCGTTATCGGCCTGACGGACAAAAACAAAAAACTTCCCGCCGCTTTCAAACAGCTTGATCAAACGATTAACGGTTATATCGCAGATGCCATTAAAGACAGCGCGTCATTCGAAGGAAAAGCCAAACAGGTTTTAACCCTTGCCCTGCCGAAAAACGATACCGCGAAATATGCCGTTATTATCGGTCTTGGCGATCAGAATAAACTGGAACCTATCGATCTGGAAAATGCAGGCGGTAAAATCCTGACGTCTTTGGAAAGTCTGAAAGTCGCAACTGCTGTAATTATGACAGGCGATCAAAACGCTGATCACGCCGCACATATCGCGCATGGCACTGAACTGCGTTCTTATAAATTCGATAAGTATCGTCCCAAAAAAGAAACCGATAAACAGCCATCAAAACTGACTGTGACTGTAAGCGGTGAAAACGCCGCTGATGCCAAAAAAGCTTATCAACGTCTGGAGGCTGTGGCGCAAGGTGTATTTCTCGCGCGTGATCTGGTGAATGAAGCGCCAAATGTTCTCTATCCCGAAAGCTACGCCGATATTATCAAGAAAGAACTCTCCCCACTTGGCGTCAATGTGGAGATATTCGACTATGATAAACTACATTCCATCGGTGCGGGCGGTATTTGCGCCGTAGGTCAGGGCTCTGCACGCAAACCCTGTATGGTGATTATGTCGTGGAACGGCTCTGGTAAGAAAATGAATAAGCCGCTGGGTCTGGTCGGTAAAGGTGTAACCTTTGATACGGGCGGTATTTCCCTTAAACCCGGTGCAGGCATGGATGAAATGAAGCTGGATATGGGCGGATCAGCCGCCGTGGTCGGCACAATGAAAGCGCTTGCCGCGCAAAAATCAAAAAAGGATGTGGTGGCAATTGTCGGTTTAGCAGAAAATATGCCGTCATCCAATGCCTACAGACCGGGCGATATTATCAAAAGCTATAGCGGTAAACACGTCGAGGTTTTAAATACCGATGCCGAGGGGCGTCTGGTTCTTGCCGATTGCATTACCTACATACAGGAAAAATACGATCCGTCTTTTGTGGCGGATATGGCAACCCTGACCGGTGCGATTATCGTGGCGCTGGCCTCCGAATTTTCAGGTGTGTTTGTAAATGATGATGATTTCTGGAATAAGATTGATAAGGCAGGCACTGCCACAGGCGAAAAAGTCTGGCGTATGCCGTTGGATGATTTCTATCGCAAAAACGTTGAAAGCGATATTGGCGATGTCCGTAATTTGGCGAAAAACGGACGGTGGGGCGGAGCATGTACAGCCGCTGCCTTTATAGAAGCGTTCGTTGATGAAAACCGCACATGGGCGCATATTGATATTGCGGGCACAGCCATGGTCGGCGGTTCCTACGGTAAAAGCGAGTTTGATCTGGGGCCGAAAGGCGGTACGGGCGTGGGTGTACGTCTGTTAGAAAAGCTTATTTTTGATTATAAATAAGCTTTTCTATTATTTATCCGCTAGCATTGTCTGACTTTTTTCATCCAGTTTTGGATCAAAAGTCTCAGGATCGTTTTCCGACATTTCAAAGACAGGTGGTGGTGGCCCCTCCACCAATGTTGACGAATCAGTCTCAACGGAATTATTTTTTCCGCCTTCTTCCGATTTGCCTTTTTCAACGTCTTGGTAATAGACCAGCTGCGGATCAGTCGGGTCAATATCATTAGCTTCAAATGCTTCCTTTATCGCCTGAACAGCGCGGGCGCGGGAGATAGTCTCGTTGGAGCGTTCGGATTCAATCCACCAGCGAATGCGAATACCGAGGGAGGTTGACCCCAAATCCCAACACAAAACCTGCGGTTCGGGGTCGTCTAGAATTTCTTCAATCGGCGCAAGCGCGCTTTGAATAATTTGTGTGATTTTACGAATGCTGTAATCATACCCCACCGTAATATCGATGCCTGTACGTCTGGTCGGCTGAGAGGTATGGACGGTGACCTTATCCGTATAAATCATAGTATTCGGAATAACAATATCGCGCCCGTCATAGGTACGGATGATTGTAGCACGTGGCTCAATACGCCGAACCGTTCCCTCGGCGTCGCCCACGCGGATTTGGTCACCACGACGAAACGGCAAGCGTAATAATATCAACAGACCCGCTAGCCAGTTTTGCAAAATATCCTTAAACGCAAAACCAACAGCCAATGACCCGATTCCAAGGCTTGCCAATAAATCAGCAGGTTGAACAGAGGGCGTAATTACGGTGATAGACACCAAAATTCCAAATGACAAAAATCCCCAAAACCCGAATCCGGCCAGAATATTTCCCAAATCGATACGTTCACGACCTGTGAAATAACCTTGGATTGTCCGTTTGATAATATGTGAGATTGTAATAAAGAAAATTAAAACGACAAAACCAACGATCAAATTTGGCAGTAATTCGTAAAAATCAACACTCCATTCTTTTATCGTTTGATAGGTCAGACTTAAACCGGAGCTAATTTTATTTTCTTCATCCATATTTTATTATAACTCTTAAACGTAGGAATGGTTACATAAAAAAAGCGACCCGAAAGCCGCTTTTGATTTATATTCATACAAGAATATTTACATACAACCTTTAGTTTGTGCCAATGTTAATAGCTGTGTACGACGATTTAGCGCCGCTTGTGCCTGCTGTTGTTGACCTTGCGCATTCATATTGGTCAAATTGCCTGCAAGATTTGTGACGCTGTTAATCCAGCCCGTAGTTTGATAATTGCCGGAAGCATTTGCCAGATCCTGCACTGTTTGTGCCCCTACAGAGGCAAGTTCGTTATTAGAATTTACACCGCCCGCAGCTGTAATAATCTGGTCAAGCTGGACAAATTCGTTTTCCATTTGCGCACACGTCATTTGAGAATCAGATGGTAATAAACCATTTGGAATGGACGCAGTTGTTGTACCCGTTGTTTGACATGCACCAAGCAGACAAACCAATGGCAAGGCCAATAATGATGTTTTGAAGTTCATACTCTTTCCCTTTTATTTTAAAAAATATTGAACTTCTGAAATAAAATATTATTTCATTCAAGGCAAGGACAAATATGAAAAGTGTGATTAGGAGAAGAAAATCTGCGTCAGGGTATAATTCAAAACCAGAATAAGAATCGATGCCGACACAACCGCATTTGTGGTTGCCGCGCCCACGCCCTGTGCGCCGCGTCCTGAATTATATCCGTGATAACATCCCATCAGCGAGACAATCAGCCCAAAGACAGAGGCTTTAATCAAACCCGAAATCACATCCATATTTTCAACCACATCCCATGTCTGGGTCAGATAGGATGCAGGCGAGAAGCCCAGCGAATATACCGCCACCACATACCCGCCAAATACACCGATAATATCCCCGACAAAAACAAGAATCGGTAACATTAAGGTTCCCGCCAGAATACGCGGGGCAATCAAATACTTATACGGATTAACCGATAAGGTTGTCAGGGCGTCGATTTGTTCAGTTACGCGCATTGTACCAATTTCTGCGGCGATTGACGCGCCCACGCGCCCCGCCACCATCAAACCCGCCAAAACAGGTGCAAGCTCACGCGTCATGGACAAGACAACCACACCCGCAATCGCGCTTTCGGCATTAAAACGTGTAAATCCGGTATAGGATTGTAATGCCAGCACCATCCCCGTAAACAGAGCGGTCAACCCCACAACAGGCAGGGAGTAATACCCGATATTAATCATCTGGGTTAAAATGTTTTTCCCGAAATAGGGCGGTGTGAAAACGTGCAAAATAGACAGGGCCATAAATTCAAACAGACGTCCTGCCGCGCTTAAAAAACGCATTGTCGCACGACCTATGCGATCCACCTGATCCAATGCAGGATCAAAAACGGATCGTTGTGTTTGTTCTGGTTCGGGCTGTTCAACACTCATCTAAAGATCATTACCCGATGAAGGACACAATTGCAAAGCCAAAATCACATCTGACAAATTTTATTGCAATCATCGCCGTTCCATATATTACATATCATTGTTTGGTTTTCATTTTGCCGCCGGACATAGTATAATTAATTAAACATCAATTCTTATATCAAATTCATGACATCCAGACCCACCACACGCCGTAAAAAGCCGCAAAAAATTCAAACACCGATCCTGCTTAGATTCTTACCCGAATTCGCGCAAGCGTTTGTGGCGCGACGCATTATGGATATTACTGCCGGTGTTTTTATGGTGGGCGGTTTATTTACGCTGCTCTCCCTTGCCACATATCATGTCGGGGATAATTCCTATAATGTCGCAACAAATAATATAACCACGCAGAATATAATGGGCACGTACGGGGCGCATTTATCTGATTCTCTTATCCAGTCTTTTGGTTTTGCCGCTCACCTGTTCGCGTTTTTTCCGATTCTGTGGGGAGTGCTATTATTAAAACGCCGCCCGCTCAGACCCTTTTCACTGCGTATTATCGGTTTTGGTCTGGCTGTGTTCAGTTTAAGTATTTTGTTATCAATCATTCCTGCGCCGTCCAATTGGCTATATCCTTGGTCTGGTGGTCCTGTCGGTGTGTCATTATCCAAAAATATGCTTGGCGCCCTGCCATATTCGCTGATCTGGGCATTATCGGCGTTTATATTCATGGGATCCGCTTTTTTTGCGGCGACATTAAATCTTCAAGAGGCACTACATATCCTTAGACGTACAGGCACGTACGCCCGCTCTATCCTTTTGAAAACAAAAAACTCTATTGAGCGTTTTATGTTGTGGGTGCGCTATTACAATGATCCTGATAAACGCATGATCAAGGCTGCAAAGATAACAGAAACAGTTAAACCAATCGCGCCAGCCGCGCAGCCTGTTTCAAAACAAGTGGAGGCCACCCCGCCAAAACAGGCCATTGAGCCGCACATTAACGTGTCGCAACCCGCAACCAAAAAAGCTCCCGCCCAAAATAAATTACGCCTATCACAAGATGAGGACTGGGAGCTGCCCGACATTCATCTTTTACAAGATGTTCCCGTTCAGGATACGCACGCCCTGTTCGATAAAGAAACCTTGCGCCAAAATGCGGAAGAATTACAGAACGTCCTTGCGGACTTTAACATACAAGGTGATATCACAGCTATTCATCCTGGCCCCGTTGTCACGCTTTATGAACTGGAACCCGCCCCGGGAACAAAGTCGGCACGTGTTATTTCCTTGGCGGATGATATTGCACGGTCTATGGCAGCGGTATCTGTGCGTTGCGCCGTTGTACCGGGACGAAACGTGATTGGTATTGAAATGCCGAATGACCGTCGTCAAACCGTTTTCATGCGTGAATTATTGGAAGATTCAAGCGTACAGAAAAGCAAAGCCGCCCTCCCCCTTATTCTTGGTAAGGATATTGGCGGTAACCCCATTATTGGTGATCTGGCGAAAATGCCGCACTTACTGGTTGCGGGTACGACGGGTTCGGGTAAATCCGTCGCGGTCAATACAATGATTTTGTCGCTACTTTATCGCCTGCCGCCTGAAAAGTGTCGCTTTATCATGATTGATCCGAAAATGCTGGAACTGTCTGTGTATGATGATATTCCGCATTTGCTTTCCCCTGTCGTAACCGAGCCGGGCAAAGCTGTTGTGTCCCTGAAATGGACAGTCGCAGAGATGGAAGATCGCTATCGTGCCATGTCAAAACTGGGGGTTCGTAATATCAACGGCTATAATGACCGTATCAATGAAGCGCGCAAAAAGGGTGAAATCTTAATGCGTAAAGTTCAAACAGGCTTTGACGCCGATACGGGTAAACCGGTTTATGAGGAACAGCCCCTCGACCTGATAGAACTACCTTATATTGTCGTAATTGTTGATGAATTTGCCGATTTAATGTTGGTCGCGGGTAAGGACGTTGAAAACGCGATCCAGCGCTTGGCGCAAATGGCACGTGCGGCGGGCATCCACCTTATTATGGCGACGCAGCGTCCCTCCGTTGACGTGATTACAGGTGTTATTAAAGCAAACTTCCCGACCCGTATTTCGTTTTCTGTCACCTCCAAAATCGACTCGCGCACAATCCTTGGTGAAGGCGGCGCAGAGCAGCTTTTGGGAATGGGTGATATGCTATACATGGCGGGCGGCGGACGCATCAGCCGTGTTCACGGGCCATTTGTATCCGATGATGATGTGGAAAGCGTTGTCACGTTCCTGAAACAACAAGGCGAACCGCAATATGTCACCGAAGTGACCACTGGCGGCGATTATAGTGACAGCGAAGTCATGGGCGCCATGTTTGGCGATGATGACGGTGATAAAGTAGACGAGCTGTATGATGAAGCCGTCGCCATCATTGCCCGCGAAGGTAAGGCCTCCACCAGTTTTATCCAACGCCATTTACAAATCGGCTATAACCGCGCTGCACGTATTATCGAGGAAATGGAGCGCCAAGGCGTTGTCTCCCAAGCCACAAAAACCGGTAAGCGCGAAGTCCTGATCCAAGATCACAGCGCCTATCAGGAAGCAGGATAGCCATGACCGACAACGCTCGATTCACAAATAACATAGAAGAAAACCAGTTTGAATATCACCTCCCAAACGGCACCGCGCTAGGAAAATACAAAACAACTGATAATGTGATTATTCTAAGACAGGTTTTCGTACCGCAAGACCTGCGCGGAAAAGGTGTCGCCAGCAGGTTTATGGCAGAAATCGTGAGTTATGCCCAATCCGAAAATCTGAAGATTCAACCTTTTTGCAGCTATGCCCGCACATGGCTAGAAAAATGTCCCGAACACCACAGCCTGACCGAATTTTAATTCTTGCATCTCGAAACCAGAATTTGTTATAAATTATTGAGAATAATAAGAGTTAACTATGGATAAAACTGAAACATCATCTCGTTTTTTTTCGCCTGAAGAAATTACCGAAACTCAACACATTTTCGGCAAAGGCTCTAAAATATATGAGGTTGCACATTCCCCACGCGTCTTCTCGTCCGAAGAAATAGCTGAGACGCAACGAATTTTTGCTAGAAGTAATGAAGAAAATATAGGCGTAGACTCCTCACGCTTTTTCTCGGCTGAAGAGATCAGTAATATACAAGTTCCCTCGCATATCAGTTTGAAACATGCTTTTTGGGAATCGAAAGTTGACGATCTTAATAAGGCTGTACAGAATAATAACCGTCTTTTATTAGATGCAGAGCGTGAATATAGATCACATGATTATACCGGAAAAGCTTCCGGACATTTAATGGGTGTTGCGATTGAGGCCAATAAACGCCGAAATGATATTGGTATTAAAACGGGACCCGATACCGAAGTCAGAAAAATGCGCATCAATAAATTTAAAGATGTCGCACTAGATCGTCGAATAGACAAATATAAAGAGATTTGCGCCAATCTGGATAACCCGACGTCTATGATGGGGTTAAGTGATAACCAGAGGCTTTTTGCGGGTAAAAAAATCAAAGCTTATGAGAGAGCAATCAAAGCCGGAAATTTCAGCAAGGCCGATGATATTCTTGAAAGAGGTTATAGCCGATTAGACAAAATAAAAGCGCGCATAACAGGTGGTGGCAACCTCGCTCGCATAAAAGACATTGAACAGGAATTTTTGCAAGCCAGAGGTAATACCAAGTACCTTCGTCAATCACATGCCGTCAGAAGCGATCTTGGAAAAAGTATTGAAATCGAACAACGCTCTGTCGCTGATACAATTGCAAAGATGGCTAAGAAAGGCATCATTGATAAATCTGAATCTGATCTGGATAAAGTTATTTCGACTCTTACACCAGAGCAAATTGCAAGTAACGAAAATCTTACCACTTTGGTTGAAATTGTGAATGCCGCACGTTCCGCGACTGATGATAAAACCGGAATTGCGCCTGTAACAAAAAAAGCTTTGCGTGATCACATGATCGGTCAGAACTTATCTTTCACACATGAGCAATTGAAAAATGCTATCGAAGCAGCAGATACCCATATCCAGGCACCGCGTCTAAAAGCAAAAGAGGCGAGAGACCTACAACAAGCACGTGTTGATGTATTACGCAAATATATCGGCAGCGAACAGTCGCCCGGTAAACTCGCCGTACTAGCTAAGCGTGAAACAGAGATGACGATTGACGGTAAACGTCACACTATGACTGATCTGATGCAATCTATGGAAGATGGTACATTGTCAGAAGAACAGTCAGAAGCCTTTACACGTCACTATAAATATTTGGTAGAAGAAGGATATTTGAATAAAAAAGACGGCGATACAGTCATTGAAAATGTTAAAAAGATGTGCGCCCCTGAATTTGATCCCACATCAATCGACACAGAAGGTCTGGATAAGATTATAAAAGATAAATCACGCACACATTTCTGGATGGTGGTGCGTGGCAAAGTGCGCGACGCCACGGACGGTGCCAAATCTGCTTTGGATAAAACCGGTGCGCCAGCTGCCATATCCGAAGCAGCAGCTCTTGGCAGACAAAAAATAAAAACAGGTATAGACACAATTGATACCACCGTCGCGGAAACATTTAT